>NZ_JAUCZG010000024.1 GCF_030373225.1 Hydrogenophaga sp.
CATAGTCTGCTGCGGGAGATAGTCCAGCCTATGTACTGAAGTCCATAGGCTGGAGTCGTCCACGCGGGAGTTGATCCGGGCCCTGACCGGCATGCCGGGTCTGCGTGCGGACCTCGCTGACAGCGGGCCCGGTGACGGAGCCGATGCCCCAGGGGAGGATCCGACGCCGGTCAGCGGAACTTCGGCAGGGCACACGTCACCCGTCGCTCCGGCCCGTGGCAGCGCGCGGCTGGGATGGGCAACGCTGGGAGCCGGTGCGCTCGCGTTGGCGCTGTGGACCCTCCTCTGGCCCGGCGACAGGCAACCGGTGCCGCAGGAATCGACCAGCACCGTGCTCATCGCCGGGGGCCAGCAAGCCGCCGACACACCGCCGGCCGTGGCCGCCGCGCCGCCCCCGCCAGCGGCTGCGGGTGCACCTGTTCCAGTGGCGGCGGCACCGGTTGAGCCGGCCGCTGCGCCCGCTTCGGCGACCGCGGCAGCCGCGTTGCCCCCTGCGCCCCGGGTTGCGGCAGCCAGTGCGGCTCCACCACCGCCCGCGGCCACGAGCCGGCCCAACCCGCCACCGGTGGTGGCAAGGCCCCGGCCCGTGGAACCCGCCTCCGCCCAGATGCCCGCTGCAGCGCCGACGCCGACGCCGACGCCAGCGCCAGCCGTCGTGGCCGCTGCGCCGGTGCGCCCTGCCGAACCCGCCGGTGCCGTCAACACCGGCCTGCCTCGGCCAGGAGAGAGCTGGACCTACCGGACCAGCGGGAAATGGCCGACCAGTCCGCGCCGCGAGATCGTGATCGCGGTGCAATCGGTGGGTGAGGGTGCGGTGACCGATGCGCTGCGGGCCGACTCACAAGCGCGGCTGGCGGGAGACGTGCAACGCAGCGTGGGCGCGCGGCCCGGGTTCGTTCAGTGGAGCCAGATCGGCCTGGAGTACAGCCCTTACCTCGGGGCCTTCCGCGACCTGGGTACCCTGGGCTCGGTGAGCAACTTCGCCACCCCCGACCTGGACACCTGGGGTCAGTGGCATTCGCAGGCCAAGGTGCTGGGCCGCGAGCCAGTGAGCGTGCCGGGTGGACGCTTCGAAGCCTTCAAGGTCGAGGTCTGGAGCAGCCGCCCCGGCACCGGTGGGCCCACGCAGGCCGATATCGAACCGGTGCGCATCCATTACCTGGTCTGGTACGCGCCCGAGGTCAAGCGCTACGTGAAGATGCAGCGCCGGGTGATCAGTGCAAACCACCGGGAGATTGAAAAGGATGTGTTCGAGCTGGTGGCCCACCGCTGATCCGGCGCCGCTTGACCTGCATCAAGGCGCAGAAGGCCGGTCTGCCTAGACTGGGCGCACCTGCCGGGGGACCGCCCGGTGACCCGTGAGGAGACAGCATGACGACTTCAACCCGTCCGGATCCGGACACCGCCTCGCGGGCCGACGCACCGCTGACCACCTTCACCGATTGCCATGTCGGCATCCTCAGACGCCTCCAGTCGCTCGATGCCTTGCCGGCCCTGCTCGAGCCTGCCGCGAAGGCCCGGCAGATCGCGGCGGATTCGCTGGCGTTCTTCCGCGAGGCCATCTTCGAGCACCACCTCGATGAAGAGCGCGATCTGTTCCCGGCCGTGCTTGCCAGCGCCCAACCTGGCGAAGAGCGGGACCGGGTGCGTGCCATGACCGAGCGTCTGACCCACGAACACCGCACCATCGAGACGCTGTGGAAAGGGCTGGAAAAAGGCCTCAAGCGCGTGGGCAAGGGCCAGGACGCCGACCTCGACGTGGACGATGTGCACCAGCTCGTGGCAGCTTACTCGGCGCACGCGGCGTTTGAAGAAACCGAGTTCCTGCCCTTGTCGCAGACCATCCTCGGGCGCAACAGCAACCACATGGCCGCACTCGGCCTGTCGCTGCACATGAGGCACGTGCGGCAACCGGTCGCCTACATCTGACGCGCTGCCGCGCCCAAGGCAGAATCCGGAGGTTCCCCCCACCTCTGGAGACCGCCTTTGACCGCGACCGCCCAACCCGACCCGACCGCCATCGTGCTCGTGCACGGTGCCTGGCATGGCGCATGGTGCTGGAGCCGGGTGCTGCCGCTGCTGCGCAAGGCCGGAGTGGACAGCCACGCCGTGACACTCACCGGTGTGGGCGAACGGGCCCATCTGCTCTCGCCTGCGATCGACCTGCACACCCACATCCAGGACGTGATCGGCCTGATCGAAGCCGAAGAACTGCAGCGGGTGGTGCTGGTCGGTCACAGCTATGCCGGCATGGTGATCACCGGCGTGGCCGATCGGCTGCAGCGCGAGCGCGCCGGTTTGCTGGCGCACCTGGTGTACCTCGATGCGGCCTTGCCTGGCCCCGGCGACAGCTGGAGCAGCCACCATGAGGAAGCCACCCGCCAGGCCCGAATCGCAGCCTCGCAGGCCAGCGCGGGCTTGAGTTTCCCGCCGCCCGACGCCGCCCTGTTCGGCCTGGTCGGTCCCGACCGCGACTGGGTCAACCGGCGCCAGACACCCCAGCCGTTCCGGCTGTACCAGCAGCCGCTGCATTTTGATGCCGCCCGCGTGGCCGCCGTGCCGCGCACCTTCATCGACTGCACCGAGCCCGCGCTGGTCACCATCGCTGCGTCGCGCCGTCGGGTGCGCAGCGAGCCGGGCTGGAACCTGGTGGAAATGGCCACCGGCCACGACCCCATGGTCAGTGAGCCGGCCTCGCTCAGCCGGATCCTGCTGGACATTCAGCGCCGTGCCACGATCTGAGGCGTCCATGTCGCAGCGCCTGGACCGCATCGACCAGCTGCGTGCTGTCGCCATGCTGTGGATGACGGCCTACCACTTCTGTTTCGACCTCCATTTTTTCCGCCTGATCCGCGAAGACTTCTACCGCGACCCCTTCTGGACCTGGCAGCGCACGGCCATCGTGAGCCTGTTTCTTTTCACCGCCGGCCTGTCGCAGGCGGTGGCGCTGCACCAGGGGCAGACCTGGGCGCGCTTCTGGCGCCGCTGGTGGCAGGTGGCCGCTGCGGCGGCGCTGGTGACCGCAAGCTCGCTGCTGGTGTTTCCCGACAGCTTCATCTATTTCGGTGTTTTGCACGGCATCGCGGTCATGCTCGTCGTGGTTCGCCTGACCGCGGGCTGGGGCGCCTGGCTGTGGCTGCTGGGCGCCGTGGCCATCGGCTGCAAGTTCGCTGCACCCTTCTTGATCCAGGCGGTTCCCGCACTGGAAGTGCTCAACGCGCCGTGGCTCAACTGGTTGGGTCTCATCAGCAGCAAGCCGGTGACCGAAGACTACGTGCCGCTGGTGCCGTGGCTCGGTGCGATGTGGTGGGGCATGGCGGCGGGACGCTGGCTGCTGCACCACCGACCCCACTGGCTGGGCGGTACCGCCCCCGCACGGGGGGCGGGCAAGGCGCTGGCCTTCATGGGCCGCTGGAGCCTGAGCTACTACCTGCTGCACCAGCCGGTGCTGATGGCTCTGATCTGGCTGGGAACGCAGCTCGCCTGAAACAAAAAAGCGCGGAAATCCGCGCTTTTTCCTGAGTACCGCGCCCGCTACTTATTCGATCTTGGCCTTCTCACGCAGGGTCTTCTGGAACTCGGTCAGTTTCTGCTGCTGCATCTGCTGGGCGATCTGCGGCTTGATGTCTTCCATCTTGGGCAGCTCGGCCTGGCGGACATCGTCCACCCGGATGATGTGCCAGCCGAACTGGGTCTTCACCGGCACCTGGGTGGTCTGGCCCTTCTCGAGCTTGACCATGGCCTCGGAAAATTCAGGCACATAGCTGGCGGCAGCGGCCCAGTCGAGGTCGCCACCGTTGGCACCGGAGCCCGGGTCCTTCGACTGCTTCTTGGCGATGTCCTCGAACTTGCCCTTGCCCTTGAGCGACGCAATGATGGCCTTGGCTTCGTCTTCCTTCTCGACCAGGATGTGGCGGGCACGGTATTCCTTGCCGCCGTTGGCCGCCACGAACTTGTCGTATTCGGCCTTGATGTCGGCATCGGTCACCGGGTTCTTGGCCTGGAAGTCGGCAAACAGGGCCCGGATCATGATGGTCTGGCGGGCCAGCTCGAGCTGGTTCTTGAACTCCTCGGAGGCGCCGATGCCGCGTTTCTGTGCTTCCTGCATGAACACCTCGCGCAGCACCACTTCTTCCTTGAGCTGGGCGCGCACGGTGTCATCGACCGGGCGGCCGGTGGCCGCGATCTGCTGGGCCAGCACTTCGAGCCGGGCGCTGGGCACGGCCTTGCCATTGACGATGGCGATGTTCTGGGCAGAGGCGCTGAAGGCGCTGGCAACGAGCACGGCCGCGGTCAGGGCCGAGAGGGGAAATTTCATGGTGATCCTCGGGTGTGAAAAGGGTTTTGAGCTGCGGCGCCCGCCGGGGTTCAGCAGACTCGTATCAGAACGTAGCGGAGGAAAAAGGCGCTTCAGGCCTTGATCTCGATGGCCAACGCGTGCAGTCCCGCGTCGGTGAAATTTTGCAGCGCATCATACACAAGGCGGTGCCGGGCAACCCGGCTGAGACCGGCAAAACCGGGCGCTGCGATGCGCACCCGGAAGTGGGTACCGAAGCCCAGCCCGTTGGCGCCCGAGTGCCCGGCGTGGGCCGCGCTTTCATCAAGCACCTCGAGCTCGGTGGGCTGCAGGACGGCGCGCAACTGCGCCTCGATCGCAGCCGCCGTGGGGGTCGCTGCCGTGCTCATGATTTCTCCACCGGATCGTCCTTGAGGAAGCGGGAGATGTACAAACCCTGCCCGACGATGAAGACCACCGGGAACACATAGCCCCAGATCTTGAAATTGACCCAGTCTTCGGTGGAGTAGTAGGCGGCCACCCAGGCGTTGATGGCCGCCATGAACAGGAAGTAGCCGACCCAGGCCACGGTGAGTCGGGCCCACACGCCGTCGGGCAGGCTCAGCTGGCTGCCCAGCAGGATCTTCAGGAAGTTCTTCTTCCAGACCCAGAGCGCGGCCGCCAGCACGATGGCCATGCTGGCGTACAACACCGTGGGTTTCCATTTGATGAAGCGCTCGTCCTGCAGGAACAGGGTGAGGGCGCCGAACACCAGAATGAGCACCAGCGTGACCTTTTGCAGGGTCTGCAGTTTGCGGTCAATGCCGTAGATGATGCCGGTCTGCACCACCGTGGCCGCCATCAGCACCGCGGTGGCGGTGTAGATGTCGGCCATCTTGTAGGCCAGCACGAACAGGGCGATGGGAAAGAAGTCGATGAGGAAACGCATCGGCGGATTATCCGCTTTGCACCAGGGTCGCCGTTGATCGGGGTCATGGGCTGGAACTCGGGGCACGTGCGGCGGCTCGATAGCATTGGTCCATTCCCTTTGTCGCATCCAGGAGCCCACCCCCCATGTCCCCTCAAGAACAACAATCCATCCTCACCATTGCCTTGATGGCGGGCTTTGCCGATGGCCACAAGGCGGACGTCGAGCGCGAGGCGATCCGGCGCATGGCCGAGTCGCTGGGGCGTGAAGATGCGGGCCTGGGCCTGGCCCGGCTCTACCAGGACGTGCTGCTCAAGCGGGTGTCGCTGCCGGACGCCGTGGCCGGACTGCAGGACGCCGGTCAACGCCAGCTCGCCTACGAAATGGCGGTGTGCGTGTGCGATGCCGACGGCCGACAGAGCGACGCCGAGCGGGCGTTCCTGACCGACCTGAAGTCGCGCCTGAAGCTCGACCCGGCCGAGGCGGCGGCTTTCGAGCGTGAGGCCGATGCCCTGGTGGACGCGGCAGAACAGGCTCTGCCGGTTGCGGTGGCAAGCCCGGCGTCCATCCCGGCAGCGGCGCCGGTGGTGTCGGCCAGCGTGGCAGCCGGGATCGATCTGGACAAAACCATCTTGAATCACGCACTGCTCAATGGCGCGCTGGAGCTGCTGCCGCAGTCGTGGGCCTCGATGGCGATCATTCCGCTGCAGGTGAAGATGGTGTACGCCATCGGCAAGGCGCACGGGGTGGAGCTCGATCAGGGCCACATCCGCGAGTTCATCGCCGCCGTGGGCGTGGGACTGACCTCGCAGTACCTGGAGCAGTTCGGCCGCAAGCTGCTCGGTGGGCTGCTGGGCAAGGCAGCCGGGCGCGCCATCGGCGGCCTTGGCAGCGCGGCCACCGGCATGGCGTTTTCGTTTGCCACCACCTATGCACTGGGCCAGGTGGCCAAGCGCTATTACGCCGGCGGCCGGGTGATGAGCACCGAGCTGCTCAAGCAGACTTTCCAGGACCTGCTCGGTCCGGCCAAACAGATGCAGACGCAGTATCTGCCGCAGATCCGTCAGAAGGCGGCCACGCTGGATGCCGGACAGATCATGCAGATGGTCAGGGGCTGACCACCCGCGCCGGCTGCGGCGTCACCCTTCAGGAATGGCGCGGCTCAGGCGGCGGCTGCAGTCAGCCGCTGCGCCGCCATCGCCTGCGCCGTGATGGTCAGCGAGCGCAGGCGCAGTGCCGGCTCGAAGACATCGCTCACGATCATGAATTCGTCGGCCTGCGTCAGGTCGGCCAGCGACTGCAGGCCTTCGTGCACGGTCTCGGGCCCGCCGATCACGGCAGCGGCGAGGAAGTCGGCGATGCCGGCCTGCTCCTGGGGGTGAAGGCTCTGCATGAATCCGTGCACCGGTGGTGGCAACTGGCCGCGCTGGCCGGTGAGGATGCCGAGCACCCGCTGGTAGGTGCTGCTGGCCAGGAATTCCGCCTCTTCATCGGTGGGCGCGGCGATCAGCGGCACGCCGATGATCACGTAGGGCCGGGCCAGCTGGGCCGAGGGTTTGAACTGGCTGCGGTAGACCTCGAGCGCCTGCAGCAGCATGCGGGGCGCGAAGTGCGATGCGAATGCAAACGGAAGGCCCTGCTGCGCCGCCAGCCGCGCCGAAAACAGGCTCGAGCCCAGCAGCCAGATCGGCACGTTGGTGCCGGCGCCGGGGTTGGCGATCAGTCGCTGGCCCGGCACCACCGGGCCCAGCAGGTGCTGCAGCTCGGCCACGTCGCGCGGGAAGTCGGCCTCGGTTTCCACCCGGTCGCGCCGCAGCGCGCGCATGGTCGGTTGATCGGTGCCGGGTGCACGGCCCAGACCGAGGTCGATGCGCCCCGGATAGAGCTCGGCCAGCGTGCCGAAGGCTTCGGCCACCACCAGTGGCGCGTGGTTGGGCAGCATCACGCCGCCCGAGCCCACGCGCATCTGCCGGGTGCCTCCCGCGATGTGACCCACCAGCACTGCGGTGGCCGAGCAGGCAATGCCGCTCATGTTGTGGTGTTCGGCCAGCCAGTATCGCGTGAAACCGAGCGACTCGGCGTGTTGCGCGGTGCGCAGCGCCAGGGCGAGCGCATCGGCCACCGTGCCGCCTTCGCGCACGGCCACCAGATCGAGCATGGAGAGCCGGATGTCGGAGAGTGTTTTCATGAATCAGTTCGGCAGGTAGCCGTCCACGGACAGGTAACGTTCGCCGGTGTCGTAGTTGAAGCCGAGCACCACGGCATGGGCCGGCAGATCGGGGAGTTTCTGGGCGATGGCGGCCAGCGTGGCGCCCGACGAAATGCCGACCAGCATGCCTTCCTCGCGCGCACTGCGCCGACCCATTTCGCGTGCGGCCTCGGCCTCGACCTTGATCACGCCGTCGAGCACCGACATGTCGAGGTTGCCCGGGATGAAGCCGGCGCCGATGCCCTGGATGGGGTGGGGCGAGGGGGCGCCGCCGGAGATCACGGGCGAGGCGCTCGGCTCCACGGCGAACACCTTGAGCTTCGGCCAGCGGGCCTTGAGCACACGGGCCACGCCGGTGAGGTGTCCACCGGTTCCCACGCCGGTGATGATCGCGTCGATGCCCTCGGGGAAATCGGCTGCGATCTCGGCCGCCGTGGTCTGCACGTGCACCGCCACATTGGCCGGGTTGTTGAACTGCTGCGGCATCCAGGCGCCGGGCGTGCTGGCCACGATCTCTTCAGCGCGCGCAATCGAGCCCTTCATGCCCTTGTCGCGCGGCGTCAGGTCGAAGCTGGCACCATAGGCCAGCATCAGGCGCCGGCGCTCCACCGACATGCTGTCGGGCATCACCAGGATGATCTTGTAGCCCTTGACCGCTGCCACCATGGCCAGGCCGATGCCGGTGTTGCCCGAGGTGGGTTCCACGATCGTGCCGCCGGGCTTGAGCGCGCCGGTCTTTTCGGCGGCTTCCACCATGGCCAGTGCGATGCGGTCCTTGATGGATCCGCCCGGGTTGCTGCGCTCCGACTTGATCCAGACCTGTTGCGTGGCGTCGCCGAACAGGCGCTGGATGCGCACGTGCGGCGTGTTGCCGATGGTCTGCAGGATGTTGTCGGCCTTCATGGGGTGTCCTTGGTGGGTGAGTGCTCGAGTGAAGCCGAGTTCATGCAGTAACGCAAGCCGGTCTCGGTCGGACCATCGTCGAACACGTGCCCCAGATGGGCGCCACACTGGCTGCACACCGTCTCCACCCGCACCATGCCCAGACTGCGATCGGTGATTTCGGTGATCGCGCCGGGCACGGCCTGCGAGAAGCTGGGCCAGCCGCAGCCGGCGTCGAACTTGGTGCCGGCATCGAACAAGGTGTTGCCGCAGCACACGCAGTGGTAGCTGCCATCGCTCCAGACCTGCTCGTATTTGCCGGTGAACGGGCGCTCGGTGTGGGCATGGCGGGTGACGTCGAAGGCGCGCGGCTCGGCACCTTTGGCCGCGAGCAGCTCGCGCCACTCGGCGTCGGTTTTCTGGATGGGGAAGTTCATGGGGGTCTCCTGGATGCTCATGAAGAGCAGCTGATCTCGATCTGGCTGGCCCAGTCGGGGGGGAAGGCGGCGAGGTCTTCCTGACCCGCGAGTGCTTCAAATGGGCGCTCGATGGCAGATTGCAACCGCGCCACTTCACTGAAGTCGCCTTGCTTCGCACGCTGGATGGCGACTTCGCCCAGGTGGTTGCGCAGCACCACGTGCGGGTTGGTGCGCAGCATCTGAGCTTGCGTGGCGGTGGCGTCGAAGCCGGGCTGGGCCTGCAGGCGTTCTTGCCACTGCACTGCCCACGCATCGAAGGCATCGCGTTGCAGGAACAGGTCGCGCACCGGCTCCAGATCGCCCGAACCCGCATGGCTGAGCCGGCGCCAGAAGATCGTGAAGTCCACTGCATCGGCGGCCATGAGTTTCATCAGGTTGTCGGTGAGCTCGGCGTCGCCGTCTTTGGAGTCGGACAGTCCCAGCTTGGCGTTCATTCGCTGCTGCAGGGCGGCTGGCATCAGGGCCTTGTAGGGCTCCAGTGCGTCGAGTGCCTGCTGCTGCTCGTCCATCAGCGGCAGCAGGGCCTGGCCGAGCGCGAACAGGTTCCAGTAGGCGATGTTGGGCTGGCGGTTGTAGGCGTAGCGCGCGCCGGTGTCGCTGTGGTTGCACACATGGGCCGGGTTGAAGGCGTCGAGGAACTGGAACGGCCCGTAGTCGATGGTCAGACCCAGGATGCTCATGTTGTCGGTGTTCATCACCCCGTGGCAGAAGCCCACGGCCTGCCATTGGGCCACCATCGCGGCGGTGCGCGCGCTCACCGCTTCGAGCAGGGCGGCATAGGGGTTGCCGGGGGCTTCGCGGCAGGCTGGGTAGAAGTGATCGATGACGAAGTCGGCCAGCGTGCGCAGTTGGTCGTGCTGGCCACTGTGCGAGAAGTGCTCGAAATGGCCAAAGCGGATGAAGCTGGGCGCCACCCGCGTGACCACGGCCGCGGTCTCGATCTCCTCGCGCCGCACGCGTCCGGGTGAGCCGCTCACGCACAGTGCCCGGCTGGTCGGAATGCCCAGCGCATGCATGGCCTCGCTGCAGAGGAATTCACGGATGGAGCTGCGCAGCACGGCGCGGCCGTCGCCCATGCGCGAGTAGGGCGTGAGGCCCGCGCCCTTGAGCTGCACCTCCAGCGGCCCGTGCGGCCCGGCCAGCTCGCCCAGCAGGATGGCGCGACCGTCGCCGAGCTGGCCGGCCCAGTGGCCGAACTGATGGCCGCTGTACACGCTGGCCAGCGGCCGCATGCCGGGCAGCACGGCGTTGCCGGTGAAGGCCTGCAAGGCCTCGTCGCTCCGCAGCCAGGTCTCGTCGATCCCGAGCTCACGCGCCACGGCAGGGCTCTGGCCGACCCAGTGCGGATCGGGCAGCGGGGTGGGAGACAGTTCGGTGTGGAAATCGGGGCCGAGCTCGGCGAAGCGGTGGGTCCAGGCCAGGAGAAAACTCATGTGGACCATTGTCACCGAGACGACTTGCACCCACTGCAGGCCGGGCTATCCGGGCCAACCCGCTGGGGGCGCGCCGACCGACTGCGGCATGATCCACCGATCGCTTGAATCCACCATAACCACACAGGAGATCTCCCATGCTGGGCCAGATGCAAAGCCAACCCTTGTTGATTTCCACGCTGATCGTGCACGCCGAGCGGCACCACGCCAGCGGCGAGATCGTCTCCCGCCGCGTCGAGGGCGACATCCACCGCAGCAACTGGGGCCAGATTGCGGTGCGATCGCGCCAGGTGGCCAATGCCCTCAACGGCCTGAAACTGGCCTTTGGCGACCGTGTGGCCACCCTCGCCTGGAACGGCTATCGCCACCTTGAGCTGTACTTCGGCGTCAGCGGCACCGGGCACGTGCTGCACACGCTGAACCCGCGTCTGCACCCCGACCAGCTGACCTGGATCGTGAACCATGCGGAAGACCAGGTGGTCTGCTTCGACATGACCTTCCTGCCGCTGGTCAAGGCGGTTGCCGCCCGCTGCCCCACGGTCAAGCACTGGATCGCGCTGTGCGATGCCGACAAGCTGCCGACCGACAGCGGCCTGCCCGGCCTGCAAAGCTACGAAGCCTGGATCGGCAGCGCGAGCGACACCTACCACTGGCCGACCTTCGACGAAAACTCCGCGTCGAGCATGTGCTACACGAGCGGCACCACGGGCAACCCCAAGGCCGCGCTGTATTCGCACCGCTCCACCATCCTGCACGCCTTCACCGCCGCGTTGCCCGACGCGCTCGGCCTGAGTGCGCGTGACAGCGTGTTGCCGGTGGTGCCCATGTTCCACGTCAATGCCTGGGGCCTGCCGTATTCGGCCGCCGCCACCGGCTGCAAGCTGGTGTTTCCCGGCCCGGCGATGGACGGCAAGTCGATCTATGAACTGCTGGAGTCCGAGCAGGTGACCATGGCTGCGGGCGTGCCCACGGTGTGGCAGATGCTGCTGGGCCACCTGCAGGCCGGTGGACTGAGCTTCAGCTCCCTCAAGAGCACCGTCATCGGCGGATCGGCCTGCCCGCCCGCCATGATGAAGGCCTTCAACGACCAGTACGGCGTGGCCGTGATCCACGCCTGGGGCATGACCGAGATGTCGCCCCTGGGCACCGTGTGCTCGCTGAAGAACGCGCAGCTCGCACTGCCGCCCGAAGAACAGCACAAGATCCTGCTCAAGCAGGGCCGTGCGGTGTACGGCGTGGACATGAAGATCGTCGACGAAGCCGGGGACGAGTTGCCGTGGGACGGCAAGAGCTATGGCGACCTGCTGGTGCGCGGCCCCTGGATCATTTCAAGCTACTACAAGGGCGAGGGCGGCGACCCGCTGCGCTACGACGCGCAGGGCCAGGGCTGGTTCCCCACCGGCGACGTGGCCACCATCGACCCCGACGGCTTCATGCAGATCACCGACCGCAGCAAGGACGTGATCAAGTCCGGCGGCGAGTGGATCAGCTCGATCGACGTGGAGAACATCGCCATGGCCCACCCGGCCGTGGCCATGGCGGCCTGCGTGGGCATGCGCCATCCGAAGTGGGACGAGCGCCCGATCGTGGTGGTGGTCAAGAAACCGGGCGCTGAAGTGACGCGCGAGGAACTGCTGGCTTTCTTCGAAGGCAAGACCGCGAAATGGCAGATCCCGGACGACGTGGTGTTCGTCGACGCGATCCCGCTGGGTGCCACCGGCAAGATGCAGAAGATGACGCTGCGACAGCAGCTCAAGGACTACGTGTTGCCGGGTATCTGATCCTGGTCGCCCGACGGGCGGCGGGCAGGGATGGCCACCCTTGCGGAGCGCGAAGTCGCCAGTGCGATAGCCCCTAGGGGCTATCCCTGAGTGCCCGCGGCGTCCGGGCTTGTAAGCTCATCGTCAACTTCAACCCACCGGAGACATACCCCATGTCATTTGCCATCAAGAGCCTGACCGCCGCCTCCCTGATCGCCTGCGCCTTCGCTGCCCATGCCCAGAGCGGTGAGACGGTTCGCATCGCGTTCATTGACCCGCTGTCCGGGCCGTTCGCCAACGTGGGGCAGAACCAGCTCAAGAGCTGGCAGTTCGTCGCCGACCGCAAGAGCGGCAAGGCCAACCCGGCCGGAGTGAAGTTTGAAGTGATCGGCTTCGACAACAAAGGCTCCCCACAGGAAAGCCTGAACTCGCTGAAGGCTGCGATTGACCAGGGCTTCCGCTACGTTGCCCAGGGCAACGGCTCGGGCGCTGCCGCTGCCATCTCCGATGCGGTGAGCAAGCACAACTCGCGCAATCCTGGCAAAGAGGTGCTGTTCCTGAACTACGCCGCGGTGGACCCTTCGCTGACCAACGAAAAGTGCGACTACTGGCACTTCCGCCTGGACGCCGACACCACCATGAAAATGGAGGCACTGACCAGCTTCATGAAGGACCAGCCAAAGGTGAAGAAGGTGTTTCTGCTGAACCAGAACTACTCGCACGGCCAGCAGGTGGCGAGGTATTTCAAGGAAGGCATCAACCGAAAGCGGCCTGACATCCAGATCGTGGGCGAGGACTTGCACCCCATCGCGCAGGTCAAGGACTTTGCGCCCTACGTGGCCAAGATCAAGCAGTCCGGCGCTGACACCATCGTCACGGGCAACTGGGGCACCGACCTGACCTTGTTCGTCAAGGCGCTGGGCGATGCAGGCCTGAAGATCCCGATGTACACGTACTACGCCGGCGTGACCGGCACGCCTACCGCGCTGGCCGCAGCCGGGGCAGATGAGGTCTACGTGATCGCCTACGGTCACTCCAACCACGACGGTGAAATTGGCAAGCTCTCGGCCGATTTCAAGAAACAGTTCAACGACGACTACTACACCTTCGCGACCTACAACGGCATCAACCTGATGGCTGGCGCCATCGCCAAGGCCAAGTCGACGGACCCGGTGAAAGTGGCGGCTGCGCTGGAAGGGCTTGAGGTCAAGAGCTTTTCGGGCGAAGTGAAGATGCGCAACACCGACCACCAGCTGCAGCAGTCGATGTTCGTGACCAAATGGCAGAAGGTGTCCGCCAAGTACCCCTACAGCGTGGAAAACACCGGCTACACGTTTGTGCCCATCAAGCAGATGGAGCCCTACGTGGCCAGCACGCCCACCAGCTGCAACATGAAGCGGCCCTGATCTGCCCGCCGCCACAAGCGACCATTGTGGTGGCCGCTTGCGGGCTTGATCTGCAGGCCCGCTCCCCCACCGCCTCGTGGCGCATGGTGTGGAGCGGGCCTTCTTTTTGACCCATTCCCCACTGCCAACCACTTCTGCACATGGAATTTTTCACCGTATCGCTGCTCATCGGCGTGAGCTACGGGCTGTTGCTGTTCATGCTCAGCTCTGGTCTCACGCTGATCTTCAGCATGATGGGCGTGCTCAATTTTGCGCACGCCAGCTTCTACATGCTGGGCGCCTACCTGGCCTACACCGTCACCGCTGTGGTGGGCTACTGGCCCGCGCTGGTGGTGGCGCCCTTGCTGGTGGGCTTGCTGGGCGCCTTGTTCGAGAAATACGCGCTGCGCCGGGTGCACAAGTTTGGCCATGTGCCCGAGCTGCTGATCACCTTTGGCCTGAGTTACATCATCCTGGAGCTGGTGCAGCTGGTCTGGGGCACGAGTTCAGTTGATTACCGGGTGCCCGACGAGCTGAGCGGTCCGCTCTTCACCCTGTGGGGGACCCAGTTCCCGATTTATCGGGGTTTCATGATGGGCGTGTCCTTGCTCATGCTGGTGGCCATCTGGCAGCTGCTCACGCGCACCCGAATCGGTCTGGTGATCCAGGCGGCGTTGACGCATCCCGAGACCGTGGAGACCCTGGGTCACAACGTGCCGCGGGTGTTCATGCTGGTGTTTGGCGGTGGTGCTGCGCTGGCCGGTCTGGCCGGCGTGATCGGTGGCAACGCCTTTGTCACGGAACCGGGCATGGCCGCCACGGTGGGCTCGATCATCTTCGTGGTGGTGGTGGTCGGTGGCATGGGCTCGCTCTCGGGCGCTTTCCTCGCGTCCATCCTGATCGGCGTGATTCAGACCTTTGCCGTTGCGATCGACGCTTCGCTGATGGGCCTGGCAGCGAATCTGGGCATGTCGGTGACGCCGGAAACGTTCGGCTACCCGCTGTGGAAGCTCAAGATCAGCCAGGTGGCACCCATTCTTCCTTACCTCTTTCTGGTGCTGATCCTCATCTTCCGGCCGCGCGGGCTGCTCGGTACGCGGGAGGGCTGAGTCATGAACACAAACACTTCACAACGCCAATACGTCAAGCTCGAGCCCATCAACGTCGGGCGCTGGGTGATCTGGGGGCTGTTCTTGCTGGTGATCATCGCAGCGCCGCAGGTGTTCACCAGCAGCCTCTCGCGCACCATGCTCTCGCAAATGGGCATCGCCATCATCGTCTGCCTGAGCTACAACATCCTGCTCGGTCAGGGCGGAATGCTGAGCTTCGGCCACGCCGTCTACTCTGGCATGGGTTCGTTCCTGGCCATCCACACCCTGAACCGCGTGACCGATGGGCAGTTCCAGTTGCCGGTGAGCCTGATTCCGATCGTGGGCGGGCTGTCGGCGGCCCTGTTTGCGGTGCTGCTGGGTTGGGTCACCACCAAAAAATCGTCCACCACCTTTGCCATGATCACTCTGGGCATTGGCGAGCTGGTGTGGGCGATGTCGCTGATGTTTCCGGAGTTTTTTGGTGGCGAGGGGGGCATTTCGGGCAACCGGGTCACCGGCTCCAGCCCGATGGGCATCACGTTTGGGCCGCAGATTCAGCTCTATTACCTGATCGGCATCTACACCTTCGTCTGCACGGCGCTGATGTTCGCCTTCACCCGCACACCTCTGGGGCGCATGCTGAACGCGGTGCGCGACAACCCGGAGCGCGTCGAGTTTGTGGGCTACGACACGCAGATGGTGCGCTACCTGGCGTTCATCGTCGCGGCTTTCTTTGCCGGCGTTTCAGGCGGACTGGCAACGCTCAATTTTGAAATCGTCACATCGGAAGTCGTGGGCGCCTACCGCTCGGGCGCCTACCTGCTGTTCACCTTCCTGGGTGGCGCCACCTTCTTTTTCGGCCCCATCATCGGCGGCATTCTGATGGTGCTGGCGTTTGTGCTGCTGTCTGAGTTCACCAAGGCCTGGCTGCTTTACCTGGGCCTGATCTTCACCTTCATGGTGATGTATGCACCGGGTGGCTTTGCCAGTCTGATCATGATGAATGTGCGGGTGGCGGCGTTTGGCATGCTGCGCCGGATCTGGGTCAGCTACCTGGTGCTGGGCCTGCTGGCACTCGTGATCTTCGGCGGCGCAGGCGCCATGATTGAAATGGTCTATCACCTGCAGCTCAACGCGGCCATGGGCGACGAGCTGACGTTCTTCGGCGTCGGCCTCAACGCGCGCAGCGTCAACAGCTGGTTTGGATCGGCCTTGATGGCGCTGGCCGGTCTGGCCTTGTTCGAGCTGGCGCGGCGCCAGTTCAAGCGCAAATGGAACGCGATCCAGACCGAGATCGAACAGGAAATCAAGCGGCGGGAGACCTTGTGAGCAACACCACACCCCACGAGCAATCCATGAGCCATGTGGCCGCAGGCGACTACGCGCTGGAACTCAGGAACCTGCGCAAGAGCTTCGGCAAAACCGAGATCATCCGCGGGGTGGACTTGGCGGTGCGTCCAGGTGAGCGGGTGGCCATCATCGGGCCCAATGGCGCTGGCAAATCCACCTTGTTCAACCTGATCTCGGGCCGCTTTTCTCCCACCAGTGGCGATGTGTTGCTGGGCGGCAAGCGCATCAACGGCAAGAAGCCCTATGAGATCAACCGCATGGGGTTGTCCCGCAGTTTCCAGATCACCAACATCTTCCCCAAGCTGTCGGTGTTCGAGAACCTGCGCTGCAGCGTGCTCTGGAGCCTGGGCTACAAGTACACCCTGTTCCGCTTCCTGTCCGATCTGGACGACGCCAATGAGCGGGCGGAAGAGCTGATGCACATGATCCGGCTGGACAAGAAGCGCGACGTGCTGGCCATGAACCTCACTTACGCCGAGCAGCGCGCGCTGGAGATCGGCATCACCATTGCGGGCGGCGCTGGCGTGATCCTGCTGGACGAGCCCACCGCCGGCATGAGCACCAGCGAAACCAGCCGTTTCATCGAGCTCATCCGCGAGGTCACGGTGGGCAAGACCTTGCTGACGGTGGAGCACGACATGGGTGTGGTGTTTGGCCTGGCCGACAAGATCGCGGTGCTGGTATACGGCGAAGTGCTGGCTTTTGACACGCCAGACGAGGTGCGCGCCAATGCGCGGGTGCAGGAAGCCTATCTGGGCTCGCCGGAAGAACAGGCCGCGGGCCACTGAGGAGCAGCAACGTGTTGAAAATCGAGAACCTGCACGCCTTTTACGGCAAGAGCCACATCCTGCATGGCGCGTACCTGGAGGTGGGCAAGGGCGAGATCGTGGCGCTGCTCGGGCGCAATGGCTCGGGCCGTTCCACCACCGCCAAGGCCATCATGGGGCTGGTTGAAAGCACAGGTCGCGTTGAGTGGCGCGGCCAGGACATCATGGGCAAGAAGCCGTTCGAGATCGCCCACCTGGGCATCGGGCATGTGCCTGAGAACCGCGACATTTTCCCCACACTCACCGTTCACCAGAACCTGTTGCTGGGCCAGAAGGGCAGCGGCAAGGGGTCGCGCTGGAGCTTTGAAGACATGTACACCATGTTTCCTCGGCTCAAGGAGCGCCAGCACAACGAGGCCGGTGTGCTCTCGGGTGGCGAACAGCAGATGCTGACCCTGTGCCGCACCCTGATGGGCGACCCCGACCTCATCATCATCGACGAGCCCACCGAAGGCCTGGCGCCCAAGATCGTGGAGCTGGTGGGGCAGTACCTGCAAACGCTGAAGGCCCGTGGCGTTTCGGTGTTGCTGATCGAGCAGAAACTCACCATTGCCCTGAGCATCTCCGACCGGGTACTGGTGATGGGTCATGGCAGCATCGTGTTCGAGGGAACGCCGGAAACCCTTCGTGCCGATTCCCGGGTTCGCAAGGAGTGGCTGGAGGTGTGAGGCCCCCCGCGCCGCCTTCGGCGTCACCCCCCGTTGGGCGGCGATGCCAGTGGCCCGTCCTGAGTTTGTCGAAGGGCGGTTCCACAGCATCTCTGGCGAATGCCCGCTCGATGGCGAGTCCTCCTGGTCGGCTGACTCACTGGCGACAACAAGCCCTTGCGGCAACGCAGCAGATTCCTAGAATCGAACGATCGTTCTTTTTCATGAAGAACGTCACAGTCAATGCCCCCCGGGCACCCGTTTTCTGCCAACAACGAAGGAGATTCCATGACCGCTGAGTACCAGGTCCACGGCGATGTCGCCGTCATCACCATGAACAACCCGCCGGTCAACGGTCTGGGGCTCTCCACGCGCCAGGGCATTGCGGCCGGGCTGGAGAAGGCCGAGGCCGATCCGGCGGTGAAGGCCATCGTGCTCACGGGCGCCGGCAAGGCGTTTTCGGGCGGTGCCGACATCCGCGAATTCGGCTCACCCAAGGCGCTGGCCGAACCCAACCTGCTGTCGGTGATCCTGGCGGTGGAAAACGCGTCCAAGCCGGTGGTGGCCGCCATGCACAGCGTTGCCATGGGTGGTGGCCTGGAGCTGGCGCTGGGCTGCCACTACCGCATCGCCGCACCCGGCACCAGCGTCGCGCTGCCCGAGGTGAAGCTGGGCCTGATTCCTGGTGCCGGTGGCACGCAGCGCCTGCCGCGTGCCCTGGGCGTGGAGCCGGCGCTCAACATGATCGTGAGCGGCGAGCCGGTCAAGAGCGAGATGCTCGCCATGCTGCCGGGCCAGAAACTGTTCGACAAGATGTCCGCCTCGGCCGAGAGCCTGGCCGACGAAGCGCTGGCGCTGGCGCGCGAGGTGGCTGCGAAGCACGCCGATGGCAGCCCACTGCCCAAGGTGCGCAACCTGCCGTGCAAACACCCGCTGGGTGACGCCTACTTCCAGTTCGCGCGCAACATGGTCAAGGGCATGTCGAAGAACTTCCCGGCCCCCGCCAAGTGCGTGGACGCGGTGGAAGCCGCCACCAAGAAGAAGTTCGACGACGGCATGGTGTTCGAGCGCGACCTCTTCATCAACCTGATGTGGACGCCTGAGTGCCGCGCACTGCGCCACCTGTTCACCGCCGAGCGCGCGGCCAGCAAGATACCCGATGTGCCGGAAGACACGCCGAAACGCGAGATTGCCTCGGTGGCCGTCATCGGTGCCGGCACCATGGGTGGCGGCATCGCCATGAACTTCCTCAACGCCGGCATTCCGGTGAAGATGCTCGAGATGAAGCAGGAAGCGCTGGACCGCGGCCTGGCGACCATCCGCAAGAACTACGAAGCCCAGGTGAAAAAGGGCAAGCTCAAGC
Source organism: Hydrogenophaga sp. (assembly GCF_030373225.1). Taxonomy (GTDB): domain Bacteria; phylum Pseudomonadota; class Gammaproteobacteria; order Burkholderiales; family Burkholderiaceae_C; genus Hydrogenophaga. Next base: position 18,631 of record NZ_JAUCZG010000024.1, read on the forward strand.
AGGACAAATACGAGCAGCGCATGGCGATGCTCACCACCACGCTGAGCTACGACGACCTGAGCGCCGCCGACCTCGTGATCGAGGCCGTGTTCGAGGAGATCGGCGTCAAGGAGGCGGTGTTCAAGGAACTCGACCGCGTGATGAAGCCCGGCGCGATCCTGGCCTCCAACACCTCCACGCTCGACGTCAACCAGATTGCATCGTTCACCAAGCGCCCGCAGGACGTGGTGGGCCTGCACTTCTTCAGCCCGGCCAACGTGATGAAGCTGCTTGAAGTGGTGCGCGGCGAGAAGACCGCCAAGGACGTGATGGCCACCGTGATGACCGTGGCCAAGAAGATCAAGAAGACCGCCGTGGTCTCCGGCGTGTGCGACGGCTTCATCGGCAACCGCATGATCGAGCAGTACGGCCGCCAGGGCGGCTTCCTGCTCGACGAAGGCTGCACGCCCGAGCAGGTGGACAAGGCGATGGAGAAGTTCGGCATGGCCATGGGCCCGTTCCGCATGGGCGACCTCGCCGGCAACGACATCGGCTGGGCGATCCGCAAGCGGCGCTACCAGGAAAAGCCGGACATGAAGTACAGCAAGACGGCGGACCTGCTGTGCGAGAAGGGCCGCTACGGCCAGAAGACCGGCGCCGGCTGGTACGACTACGTGCCGGGCAAGCGCGACGCGATCCCGAACGCCGAGGTGGTGAAGATGATCGAGGACCACCGCAAGTCGTTGGGCATCACGCCGCGCAAGATTTCCGACGAGGAGATCGTGCAGCGCCTGGTGTATTCGCTGGTGAACGAGGCCGCGCACATCCTGGAAGAGGGCATTGCCAACAAGGCCAGCGACATCGACGTGGTCTACATCTTCGGCTACGGCTTCCCCGCGCACCGCGGCGGCCCGATGATCTACGCCGACACGGTGGGCCTGTTCAACGTGGTGCAGAGCATGAAGCGCTTTGCGAAGAACCCGCTGGACGACGCCAAATTCTGGGAGCCGGCACCGCTGCTGGCCAGGTTGGTCGCTGAAGGCAAAACCTTCAACTGATCCCACAGCACAAGACCGAACAGGAGAACATTTCATGACCAACGCCGTCATCGTTTCCACCGCCCGCACACCCCTGGCCAAGAGCTGGAAGGGCGCTTTCAACATGACCCACGGAGCCACCCTGGGTGGTCACGCCGTGCAGCACGCGGTTGCCCGCGCCGGCATCGAGGCCGCCGAGGTGGACGACGTCATCATGGGTTGCGCCAACCCCGAGGGCGCCACCGGCGCCAACATCGCGCGCCAGATCGCGCTGCGCGCCGGACTGCCCATCACCACCTCGGGCATGACGGTCAACCGCTTCTGCTCGTCCGGCCTGCAGACCATTGCCATGGCGGCCCAACGCATCATTGCCGGCGAAGGTGACGTCTATGTGGCCGGTGGCGTGGAGAGCATCTCCTGCGTGCAGCAGGAAATGAACACCCACATGCTGGCCGACCCCTGGCTGGTGAAGAACAAGCCCGAGATCTACTGGAACATGCTGCAGACCGCCGAGCAGGTGGCCAAGCGCTACGGCATCGGCCGCGACGCCATGGACGAGTACGGCGCCGCCAGCCAGCAGCGTGCCACGGCCGCGCTGGAAGCCGGGCTGTTCAAGGCCGAGATCGCCCCCATCACCGTGACCGCCGGTGTGGTCGACAAGGTCATGGGATTGACGACGAAACAGGTGACGGTGGAGAACGACGAAGGCATTCGTGCCGGCACCACCTTCGAAGGCATCCACGGTCTGCGCTCGGCGCTGCCGGGCGGCCTGGTCTCGGCCGGCAACGCCAGCCAGTTCAGCGACGGCGGTGGTGCCTGCGTGCTGATGAACGAAACCCTGGCCGAGAAGCGCGGCCTGACCCCGCTCGGCCGTTTCCTCGGCTTTGCCGTGGCCGGCTGCGAGCCCGACGAGATGGGCATCGGCCCGGTGTTCGCCATCCCCAAGGTGCTCGCGCGCCTGGGCCTGAAGGTCAGCGACATCGACCTGTGGGAACTCAACGAAGCCTTTGCGGTGCAGGTCATCTACTGCCGCGACAAGCTCGGCATTCCCGGCGACAGGCTCAACGTCAACGGTGGTGCCATTGCCGTGGGTCACCCCTACGGTGTGTCGGGCCAGCGCCTGACCGGCCACGCACTCATCGAAGGCAAGCGCCGCGGCGCCAAGCGTGTCGTGGTCACCATGTGCATCGGCGGCGGCATGGGTGCCGCTGGTGTGTTCGAAGTGTTGTAACACCGCCCCCCGCGCCGCCTTCGGCGTCACCCCCCGGAGGGGGGCGATGCCTGTGGCCCGGCGGAGCCGGTTCCACGGCATCCTGGGTTGGGGCACGCGCTTCGGATGAGCGCGGGTCTTCAGTTGCTTTTTGCTGTTTGCGAGATGGATCAACTCTTATGAGCCTTCGCCCCACCGTCGACTTTTTGCTGCACGACTGGCTGCACGTTGAAACGCTGCAGCAGCGTGAGCGTTTTGCGGACCACAGCCGCGAAACCTTCGATGCGGTGCTCGACACCTGCGAGCGCATCGCGCGCGAGAAGTACGCACCCTTCAACCGGTTGGTGGACACGCAGGAGCCGCATTTCGACGGCGAGCGCGTGATCCTGCCGCAGGCCACGCACGATGCCCAGAAGGCCTACGCCGGCTCGGGCATGCTGAGCGCCGCGCAAGACTACGAGATCGGCGGCATGCAGCTGCCCTACACGGTGGAGGCGGCGGCCAATGCCTTCTTTGCCATGGCCTCGGTGAGCATCGGCAGCGGCATGCTCACCACCGGCAACGCCAACCTGCTCATGGTGCACGGCACCGAGATGCAGAAGCAGGTGTTTGCGCTCAACGAATTCAGCGGCCGCTTCTCCGGAACCATGTGCCTGTCCGAGCCGCAGGCCGGCTCGTCGCTCAGCGACGTGTCCACCCGCGCGGTGCCCGATGGGGCCGACTTCGCCGACGACCCGCTGGGCCCGCGTTACCGCCTCAAGGGCAACAAGATGTGGATATCGGCGGGCGAGCACGAGCTGACCGAGAACATCATCCACCTGGTGCTGGCCAAGATTCCCGACGAAAACGGCAAGCTGGTGCCCGGCACGCGCGGCATCTCGCTGTTCATCGTGCCCAAGAAGATGGTGAACCCCGCCGGTGAGCTGACCGGCGAACGCAACGACGTGGCGCTGGCCGGCCTCAACCACAAGTGCGGCTGGCGTGGCACCACCAACACACTGCTCAATTTCGGCGAGGGCAAGTACCCCGTCGGTGGTGAAACGGGTGCCGTGGGTTACCTCGTGGGACAGGCGGGCAAAGGCCTGCATTGCATGTTCCACATGATGAACGAGGCCCGCATCGGCGTGGGCATGGCCGCGACCATGCTGGGCATGGCGGGCTATTCTGCGAGCCTGGACTACGCAAGGAACCGCCCGCAGGGGCGCCCGATGGGTCCCGCGGGCAAAGACCCGGCGCAGCCACCCGTGCGCATCATTGAACACGCCGATGTGAAGCGCATGCTGCTCGCGCAAAAGTCGTATTGCGAAGGCGCCCTGGCGCTCGAACTCTATTGCGCGCGGCTGGTGGACGAACAGCACACGGCCGAAGCCGCGTTGGCCGACGACGCACGCCTGCTGCTCGAGGTGCTCACGCCGATTGCGAAAAGCTGGCCCAGCGAGTGGTGCCTGGAAGCGAACTCGCTCGCGATCCAGGTCCACGGCGGCTACGGCTACACGCGCGACTTTCCGGTGGAGCAGTACTGGCGCGACAACCGCCTGAACATGATCCACGAGGGCACGCACGGCATCCAGGCCATGGACCTGCTGGGCCGCAAGGTGCTCATGGAAGGTGGCAAGGGCCTGAGTCTGCTGGCCGGGCGCATCACCGACACGACAAAGCAGGCCATGCAGGTGCCCGAGTTCACCGCGCATGCCAAGGCACTGGGCGAGGCCCTTGCGCAAGTGGGTACGGCCACCCGGGCAGCCTGGTCCACCGGCGAGCCCACGGATGCACTCGCCAACGCCGTGCCCTACCTGCAGGCCTTCGGCCACACGGTGCTGGCCTGGGTGTGGCTCGATGTGGCGCTGGCCGCGCACGCCGCGCCCGCATCGAATGCGCGCACCGGGCGCCTGGCCGCGATGCGTTTCTTCTTCCACTACGAGTTGCCCAAGACCGGTGCCTGGCTGCAGGTGGTGAGCAGCCGCGACCAGACCTGTGCCGACTTGCCCGAAGAAGCGTTTTGATCACACAACAACAGGAGACCTGAACATGACCCGCACCATTCCCCAACTTTTTGACCTCAAGGGCAAGACTGCCCTGATCACCGGCGGCTCGCGCGGCCTGGGCCTGCAGATGGCCCATGCCCTGGGTGAAGCCGGCGCCCGCGTGCTGGTGAGCTCGCGCAAGGCCGAAGACCTGGAAGCCGCCACGGCAGAGCTGAAGGCCGCCGGCATCGACGCGAGCTGGCTCGCGGCCGACTGCTCGAAGGAAGACGACATCCAGCGCCTGGCCGACGAGAGCCTGCAGCGCCTGGGCCAGATCGACATCCTGGTCAACAACGCGGGCGCCGCCTGGGGCGCGCCGGCCGAGGACCACCCGGTGGAAGCCTGGGACAAGGTGATGAACCTCAACGTGCGCAGTTACTTCATCCTGAGCCAGATCGTGGCCAGGCGCAGCATGATCGCCCGCAAGAGCGGCCGCATCATCAACACCGCATCCATCGCCGGGCTGGGTGGCAACCCCTCGGGCATGAACACCATCGCCTACAACACCTCCAAGGGCGCGGTGATCAACTTCACCCGCGCGCTGGCGGCCGAGTGGGGCAAGTACGGCATCACGGTCAATGCGATCTGCCCGGGATTCTTCCCGAGCAAGATGACGGCGGGCACGCTCAAGGCCATGGGTGAAGAAAAGCTGGCCGCGCACGCCCCGCTGCGCCGCCTGGGCGACGACGAGGATCTGAAGGGCCTGACCGTGCTGTACGCGTCGGACGCCGGCAAGCACATCACCGGCCAGTGGCTGGCGGTCGATGGCGGCGTCTCGGTGATCACAGGTGGTTGAACACACCTTTTTCGTGTTGGGCACAACACCGTTCGGGCTGAGCCCAACACCGTTCGGGCTGAGCCTGTCGAAGCCCCCGCACACACATTGCAAGAACCCTTCGACAGGCTCAGGGCGAACGGATCCCACTTCAAGGCCATGAAATTCAGCGTCCGCATCCCCTTCGTCGAACTGCTCGGCTTCGAACTCCAGACGTTCGAAGGCGGCGAGGCGGAGATCACCTTCAAGCCATCGGACGATCACCTGAATTCGTTCGACGTGGTGCACGGCGGCGCCAGCATGACGCTGCTCGACGTGGTGATGGCGCACGCCGCGCGATCGGTGGAAGCCGACATGGGCTGCGTCACCATCGAAATGAAGACCAGCTTCATGCGTGCGGCCAAGGGCCCGCTGCTGGCCAAGGGCCGGCTGCTGCACCGCACCGCCACCATGGCGTTCACCGAAGGCAGCATTTTTGATACGGCGGGCAAGCTTTGCGCGCATGCCACCGGCACCTTCAAGTTCGTTGCCCGGTTGCCCGTCGGTCCTGGCCGCACTCAGGCTTTCAACCGCATTTCCACTGATTGATTTTCACAGGAGACACACATGCCCACCAACCACCAGATCGTGCTCGACAACCGCCCGCAAGGCGAAGCCACCGTCGACAACTTCAAGCTCGTCACCACCGACACCCCCGCCCTCAAGGACGGCCAGGTGCTGGTGCGCCACCACTTCCTGAGCCTGGACCCGTACATGCGCGGCCGCATGAACGACAGCAAGAGCTACGCGGCCTCGCAGGCCCTGGGCGAGGTCATGATCGGCGGCACCGTGGGTGAAGTGGTCGAGTCCATGCACCCCAAGTTCAAGGCCGGTGACCAGGTCGTGGGCATGGGCGGCTGGCAGGAGTACAGCGTGGTCGACGCCAACCAGGTCGGCGCCTTGCGCAAGGTCGACACCACCCATGTGCCCCTGTCCTACTACCTGGGTGCGGTCGGCATGCCCGGCGTGACCGCCTGGTACGGCCTGGTGAAGATCATCAACCCCAAGGCCGGCGACACGGTGGTGGTGAGTGCCGCCACCGGCGCGGTGGGCAGTGCCTTCGGTGCACTGGCCAAGGCCCGCGGCTGCCGCGCGGTGGGCATTGCCGGCGGCCCCGACAAGTGCAAGTACGCGGTGGAGGAGCTCGGCTTCGACGCCTGCATCGACTACAAGCTGCACAAGGACGCCTGGTCGCTCGCCAAGGCGCTGAAAGACGTGTGCCCCAAGGGCATCGACGGCTACTTTGAAAACGTGGGCGGCATGGTGCTCGACGCGGTGCTGCTGCGCATGAACGCCTTCGGCCGCATCGCGGTGTGCGGCATGATCGCCGGCTACGACGGTGCGCCGCTGCCCCTGGCCAACCCGGCGCTGATCCTGGTGAACCGCCTGAAGATCGAAGGCTTCATCGTGAGCGAACACATGGAAGTCTGGCCCGAAGCCCTGACCGAACTCGGCACCCTGGTGGCCACAGGCAAGCTGCGTCCCCGCGAGACCGTGGCAGAAGGCCTGGCGGCCGCGCCCGAGGCTTTCATGGGTTTGCTCAAGGGCAAGAACTTCGGCAAGCAGCTCGTCAAGCTGGTGTGACCCCCCGCGCCGCCTGCGGCGTCACCCCCCGGGGGGCGCCACTGGCGGCCCGGCTGAGCCGGTTCCGCGGTGGCCTGGTCTGAAGGCACTGCTCTCGTTGGAGGTGTTGTGATGAACGCGACCCATGAAGTGTTCAATCAGCCTGCGCCGCTGGTGAACCTGAACCTGTTTGCTGCCAACCGTGCCATGCAGGCAGCGCTGGCGTTCCACGCGCCCGCGCTGGACACGGCACCGCTGCACGCGCTGGGTGCGGTGGTGGGCAGCGCAGAGATGCAGCTGCATGCGCGGCTGGCCAATGTGCACACGCCGCAGCTCAAGACGCACAACCGCTTTGGCCAGCGCGTGGACCAGGTGGAGTTTCACCCGAGTTACCACGCGTTGATGACGCAAGCTGTTGCGGCGGGGCTGCATGGTGCGGCCTGGGGCGAGGGGTCTGCGAATGGACACCCACGTCGCGACGCCGGGCCGCCCCAAGGCGCGACAGCCCCCCTGGGGGGCAGCGAACCACGCGAAGCGGGAAGCGTGGGGGCCCACCTCCAGCGCGCCGCCGGCTTCATGCTCTTCACCGAGCTCGAGCCCTCCATCCTGTGCCCGATCTCCATGAGCTACGCGGTGGCCCCCGCGCTCAAGGACAACCCTGCGATCCACCGCGACTGGGAAGCGGGCCTCACCAGCCGCGCCTACGACCCCGCGCTCAAGCCCTGGCACGACAAGGCCGGCCTGACCATGGGCATGGGCATGACGGAAAAGCAGGGTGGCTCCGACGTGCGTGCCAACACCACGCGCGCAGAACCCGCCGGGTCCGACGCGTGGGGCCAGCGCTTCAGCGTCACCGGCCACAAGTGGTTTTTCTCCGCTCCCATGTGCGACGCCTTCCTGATCCTCGCGCAGACCACCAGCGGCCTGAGTTGCCTGTTTTTGCCGCGCGTGCTGCCCGATGGTTCGATGAACCAGCTGTTCATCCAGCGCTTGAAGGACAAGCTCGGCAACAAGGCCAACGCGAGTTCCGAGGTGGAGTTCGTGGGGGCCAGCGCCTGGCTGGTGGGCGAGGAGGGCCGGGGCGTTCCGCAGATCCTGGCCATGGGCACCCTGACGCGGCTCGATTGCGCGCTGGGCACCAGCGGCCTGATGCGCCAGGCGCTGAGCATCGCTCTCAACCACACGTCACAACGCAAGGCCTTCGGCAAAACACTCATCGACCAGCCGCTGATGAAAAACGTGCTGGCCGATCTCGCGCTCGAATCGGAAGCCGCGACCGCGCTGGCGCTGCGCCTGGCCAGCAGTTTCGACCGCACCGACGATGCCCACGAGCAGGTGATGAACCGCCTGCTCACCCCCGTGGCCAAGTTCTGGATCTGCAAACGCGGCAGCCATTTCGCGCAGGAAGCCATGGAGTGCCTGGGCGGCAACGGGTATGTGGAGGAGGGCGGCGAAGGGGTGATGGCGCGCATCTACCGCGAGATGCCCCTCAACAGCATCTGGGAAGGCGCGGGCAACATCATGGCCATCGACCTGCTGCGCGCCTTGAAAAGAGCCCCCGGCGGCCCGGCGATGAAACAGGCCGACGCCGCAGCTGCGCTGGCCCATGAGCTGGCACCCGCCAAAGGCATGCACCCCGCGCTGGACCGCCTGGCTGCACAACTGCCGATTCGCGTGGAAGAGATGGCCACTGAAATGGAAGCCCGCCGGCTCGCGCAGGACGTGGCGCTGGTCGTGCAGGCCGCGCTGCTGGCGCAGACCGCACCCACCGCGGTGTTCAGCGCCTTCTGCGATTCCCGCCTCGGCGGCGAGTGGGGCCACAGCTTCGGTTCGCTGGGCGCCGGTGTCGACTTCGACGCCATCATTGCGCGAGCGATGCCCACATGAACCCGTCCACGTCTGTTCGAGCCGAGCCCACTTCCGTTCGGGCTGAGCCTGTCGAAGCCTTCACACACCCGTCGGCATGAGGCTTCGACAAGCTCAGCCCGAACCGATACTTTGAGAGACACCATGTCCGACCTGATCCTGCACCACTACCCCACCTCCCCGTTCTCGGAGAAAGTGCGCCTGATCCTGGGCCACAAGAAGCTGGCCTGGAAGAGCGTGAACATTCCGCGCATCATGCCCAAGCCCGATGTGCTGGCGCTCACCGGCGGCTACCGCCGAACGCCTTTCCTGCAGATCGGCGCCGACATCTACTGCGACACCGCGCTCATCTGCGACGTGCTCGAACACCGCCAGCCCGAGCCCACGCTCTACCCCGAGCACCTCAAGGGCACGGCGCGCGTGCTCGCGCAGTGGGCCGACAGCACGCTGTTCTGGGCCGCGATGGGCCACAACCTCAGCCCCAAGGGAGCGGCCGCCCTGTTCGCCGGCCAGCCACCGGAGGCGGCGCAGGCCTTTGCCGCCGACCGGGGCGCCATGCGCAGCGGCATGACCAGCCTGCGCCCGGGCGACGCCACCGCTGCTTACAAGAGCTACCTGCGCCGCCTCTCGACCATGGTCGAGGCACAAGCCTTTCTGCTCGGCGAGGCGCCCTGCGTGGCCGACTTCGCGGCCTACCACCCGCTGTGGTTCAGTCGCGTGGTCAATCCGGCCATGGCCGGCATCCTCGATGCCACGCCACATGTCGTGGCTTGGATGGACCGCATGGCCGCGATCGGGCATGGGCAGATGAGCAAGCTCACCTCCACCGAGGCGATTGCCATCGCTGCGGCGGCCCGGCCCGCACCGCTCACCGACGACACGTTCCAGGACGACCACGGCATACCGCTGGGCAGCCGCGTCACCATCGGCGCCGAGACCTTCGGCCAGGAACCCACCGAAGGCATCCTGCGCGCGGCCACGCGCACCCGCTACACGCTGGAGCGCACCGACGAGCGCGCCGGCCTGGTGCACGTGCACTTTCCGCGCATCGGGTTCGTGCTGCGGGAAGTGCGCACTTGAGACCCGAGGGGCCTCCCCATTGGCGCTGCCTGCCGTTCGATGCCCTGTCCGCACGCACGCTCTACCGCCTGCTCCAATTGCGCAGCCAGGTGTTCGTGGTGGAGCAGAACTGCGTGTTTCAGGACATGGACGGTGCAGACGCCTGGTGCCTGCATGTGCTCGCCGAGATTCACCAGGCCGAAGGCATCGAGCTGATGGCTTATGCCAGGCTGGCGCCCGCGGGCCTGAAGTACGCCGAAGCCAGCATCGGGCGGGTCGTGACGAGCCCGGCCACGCGCGGCAGCGGCATCGGCCATGCACTGATCCGCCAGTCGGTGCAGATGCTGCACGGCTTGTGGGGCGTGCAGCCCATCCGCATCGGTGCCCAGGCGCATCTGCAGGCGTTTTATGGTCAGCACGGCTTTCAGCCCGCGGGCCCGATCTATCTCGAGGACGGGATCGACCACATCGAGATGGTCCGAACCGCCTGAGCTTCTTTCAACCACAGGAGACCCCCATGATTCAGGATTTCAAAGGCAAGACCGCCGTGCTCACCGGTGCCGGCTCGGGCTTCGGCCTGGAGTGCGCGCGCATCGGCGCAAGACTCGGCATGAACCTCGTGCTGGTCGACGTTCAGCAGGACGCGCTGGACGCCGCCACCGCCGAGATCGGGGCCACCGGCGTGCGGGTGCTGTCGCGCAAGGTCGATGTGTCCAGCACCGATCAGATGGAGGCGCTGGCCGCCGAGGTGCAGCAGACCTTCGGCGCCCCGCACTTCGTGTTCAACAACGCGGGCGTGGGCTCGGGCGGCCTGATCTGGGAGAACTCGGTGAAGGACTGGGAGTGGGTGCTGGGCGTGAACCTGTGGGGCGTGGTGCACGGCGTGCGCCTGTTCACGCCCATGATGCTGGAGGCCGCCAGGGCCGACCCCGCCTGGCGCGGCCACATCGTCAACACCGCCAGCATGGCCGGCCTGCTGACACCGCCGAACATGGGCATCTACAACGTGAGCAAGCACGCGGTGGTGAGCCTCACCGAGACGCTCTACCAGGACCTGAAGCTGGTGAGCGACCAGCTCAGCGCCAGCGTGCTGTGCCCGTACTTCGTGCCCACCGGCATCAGCCAGAGCCACCGCAACAAACCGGCGGCACTGGCCGACGAGACGGCCACGCAGAGCCAGCTGATCGGCCAGGCCATGAGCGACAAGGCCGTGAGTTCGGGCAAGGTCACCGCGGCCCAGGTGGCGCAGCTGGTGTTCGACGCCATTTCGGCCGACCGCTTCTACATCTTCAGCCACCCCAAGGCGCTGGGCAACGTGCGTGCGCGCATGGAGGGCATCGTGAACCAGACCAACCCGGCCGACCCGTTCCATGAGCGGCCCGAGATCGGTGTGGGCTTGCGCGCAGCGCTGCGCAAAGCCTGACACGGCGAGCACGCGCCAGGCCGGTGGGGACCCGTCAGGCGGGGTCTTGCGCCGCTGCCTGGGCGCCGGCCTTTTTCACCTGGTTGCCCAGCACCAGCGCTCGCCCGGCAAAACGGCCGCCGGCGGCTTCCAGGTCCATGCGCTCGGCGTCGCGCCGGCGCAGGTGTTCCATGACCTCGTCGGCCTCTTCGTCGGCCGCGCCGAGGGCCAACAAGGCCTGGCGCCCCATGCTCATGGCCGACTCGAAGGTCTCGCGCACGAGAAAGCCCACGTCGGCCCGGCGCAGCTCGAGCACGTGTTCCCGGTCGAAGGCGCGCACCAGCAGATGCGCTTGCGGAAATTCGGTTTTCGCGAGTTCGGCGATGCGGGTGGCCGCCACCTTGTTGTCCAGGCAGACCAGGATCGCATCGGCCGAGTGCGCGCCGGCGGCGTGCAGCACATCGGCGCGGCAGCCGTCGCCGTAGTACACCTTGAATCCATAGGCTTCTGCGTCACGGATCATCTGCACGTTGTTGTCGATGATGGTGATGCTCGCGCCGCGTGCGATCACGCCCTGGCTGGCGATCTGGCCAAAACGGCCGAAGCCGATCACCAGCACGCTGGCGGCCTGGCCGTTGACCGCCTCGATGCCCTCCATCGACACACCGGGCTTTGTCGCCAGACGCCGGTGCACCAGCACCACCAGCGGCGTGAGCGCCATCGACAGCACCACGATCGCGGTCATGTTGGCATTGACCACCGGGTCGATCACCCGCGCGCCGAGGGCGGCTGCGAACAGCACAAAGGCTACGCTGAACAAGTCGAGAGGTGGCGCGAGGTTTGCATGTATCGAGGCACCTGATACACGAAGGTGAAGATGAAGCAACAGACCCTGGCGATGGCAGCCGATCAAGGTGATGGCTACGAGCAGTACCGCAAGCTGACCAAGCGGGACGCATTCCTGGCGACGATGGAGCAGATCGTTCCTTGGCAGGAACTGTGCTCGGTCATCGAGCCCCACTACCCCAAGGCCGGTAACGGGCGCCCACCGATCGGGTTGGAACGCATGCTGCGGATGTACTTCGTGCAGCACTGGTTCAACCTGGCTGATGAGGCCTGCGAGGAGGCTCTGCTCGACAGCACGGCGCTGCGCCGCTTTGTAGGCATCGATCTGGGGCGTGAACGTGTGCCTGACGGGACCACGCTGCTGAAGTTTCGCCGCCTGCTGGAGAAGCACAAGTTGGGCGAGGCCTTGTTTGCCAAGGTGGGTGAGGTACTGCAGGCGCGGGGCATGAAGGTGGGCACCGGCACCATCGTGGACGCCACCATCATCGGCGCACCCAGCTCGACCAAGAACGCCGACAAGCAGCGCGACCCCGAGATGCACCAGACCCGCAAAGGTCAGCAGTGGTACTTCGGCATGAAGATGCACATCGGCGTGGACAGCCGCACCGGACTGGCGCACAGCGCTGTGGTGACGGCGGCCAACGTGCATGACAAACACCCGCTGCCCGAGCTTCTGCACGGTAACGAACAGCGTGTGTACGGCGACAGCGCCTACGCCAGTCAGAGGGCGTTGATCGAATCGAAGGCGCCACGGGCCAAGGACTTCACGAACCAGCGCGTGCGCAGGGGTGGCGAGATCGACGAGGCCGCGCGCTCGAGGAATCACAACAAGTCCAAGATCCGCGCCCGGGTCGAACACGTCTTCGCCGTGGTCAAACGGCTCTGGGGCTTTGCCAAAGTGCGCTACCGAGGCCTTGCCAAGAACGCCACACGCTCGTTCGTGGTGCTGGGTCTGGCCAACATCTACCTGGCGCGAAAGCGTTTCGCGGCATGAGTGCGCCTGTTGCACGCCAGAAGCGTGCGCGCGAGGGCTGTATGGCCCAGGAACGCGGTCAAATCACGCCACTTACCCGCGCCAGCGGACCCCTTGCGCAGCGGGCCACTCAATTCGGCTACTTGTTCAGCGCAGCCCAAAGGCGAATTCACCGCCCTGAGCCATGAGCACCGCACGGTCCAGCGCGTCGGCGTGGGAACTCTTCGCAAAGCGCGCCACAGCGTAGATGCACAGCGCCTTGACCACCATCATGGCCAGCACGTCGGCCACGATCAGCGGCCAGTTGGCCGCCACGGCGGCCATGTCGAGCGACATGCCCACGCTCAGGAAAAACAGGCCGAGCAGCAAACCCCGGAACGGCTCGATGTCGGCTTCGAGCTGGTGGCGGAAGGTGGATTCGGACAGCAGCACGCCAGCCAGGAACGCCCCCATGGCCATGGAGAGTCCGCCCACCTGCATGAGCAGCGCCGCGCCCAGCACCACCAGCAGGGCGGCCGCGGTCATGACCTCGCGCGCCCGGGCCTCGGCCAGGATGCGAAACAGCGGGTTGAGCAGCCAGACGCCGGCGGCCACCAGCGCCACCAGCGAGCCCAGTGCCAGGCCGATCGTGGCCCAGCGCGAGGAGGTGGCCGCCACCGGCCCGGCCAGATCCGCCGGCGCCATGAAGACGATCACGGCCAGCAGCGGCACGATCAGCAGGTCCTCGAACAGCAGGATGGCCACGATCTTCTGGCCGCGCGGGCGCGCCATGTCGCCGCGTTCGCCCAGCAACTGCATCACCACGGCGGTGGAGGTGAGCACAAAGCCCATGGCGCTGACAAAGGACACCTGCCATGAAAAGCCGAACGCCAGGCCCACGGCGCTCAGCAGCAGGCCACACACCACCACCTGCAGGCTGCCCAGGCCGAAGATGGCCCGGCGCAGGCTCCACAGGTGCGAGGGCTGCATCTCCAGGCCGATGACGAACAGGTACATCACCACGCCGAGCTCGGCCGTGTGCAGGATGGTGGCCGGGTCGTTGATGAGGGCCAGGCCGAACGGCCCGATGGCCAGCCCGGCCGCCAGGTAACCGAGCACCGAGCCCAGGCCCAGGCGCTTGAACAGGGGCACGGCGATCACCGCTGCGCCCAGCAGGGTCACGACTTTGAGCAGGTCGCCTGCGCTGCCTTCGACGGCCATGGGTGGACTCCGGGTGGGGGATCGACAGAAGGCGGCATTGTGACGCAGGTCCGCGTCCGGCGCAGCGTGGCCGCGCGGCTGCGGGCCTGTGGCACACTGCGCAGCTTTTTGGCCCCTCGCGGCCAGGGCTCCAGAGACACCACAGCATGCACAACATCGTTGCTCAGATCGCGCAGGAAATCCGGGTCGGCGTTCACCAGGTGCAGGCGGCCGTCGACCTGATCGACGGCGGCGCCACCGTGCCCTTCATTGCCCGCTACCGCAAGGAAGCCACCGGCGGCCTGGACGACATCCAGCTGCGCGAGCTGGCCCACCGGCTGGACTACCTGCGCGAGCTCGAGGCCCGGCGCGAGAGCATTCTCAGGAGCATCGACGAACAGGGCAAGCTCACCCCCGGGTTGCGGGCCGCCGTGATGCTGGCGCCCACCAAGCAGGAGCTCGAAGACCTGTACCTGCCGTTCAAGCAGCGCCGACGCACCAAGGGCCTGATCGCCCGCGAATTCGGCATCGAACCGCTGGCCGACAGGCTCTGGGCCGACCCGACACTGGACCCGGTGGCCGAGGCCGCCGCGTTCACGCGCCCACCCGAGGTGCTGGACGATGGCAAACCCGGCGCCGACTTCTCCACCGTGCCTGCGGTGCTCGACGGCGTGCGCGACATCCTGAGCGAACGCTGGGCCGAAGACGCCGCGCTGCTGCAGAACCTGCGCGAATGGCTGTGGACCGAAGGCCTGCTCAAGAGCACGCTGCTGGCCGGCAAGGACGAGAACACCCCCGAAGTGGCGAAGTTTCGCGACTACTTCGACTACGACGAACCGATCTCGCGCGTGCCCTCGCACCGCGCGCTGGCCGTGTTTCGCGGGCGTTCGCTGGAGATCCTGGACGCCAGGCTGGTATTGCCCGAGCCTGAAGTGGCGGCTTCGACAGGCTCAGCCCGAACGGTGGGTCCAAGCCTGGCCGAAGGCCGCATCGCCCTGCACCTGGGCTGGCGCCACCAGGGCCGCGCGGCCGACGACCTGCTGCGCAAGTGCGTGGCCTGGACCTGGCGCGTGAAGCTCTCGCTCTCCAGCGAACGCGACCTGTTCGCACGGCTGCGCGAGGGTGCCGAAGCGGTGGCGATCAAGGTGTTCGCCGACAACCTGCGCGACCTGCTGCTGGCCGCTCCCGCCGGCCCCAAGGTGGTCATGGGGCTGGACCCGGGCATTCGCACCGGCGTGAAGGTGGCGGTGGTGGACGCCACCGGCAAGCTGGTGGACACCGCCACCGTCTACCCGCACGAACCCCGGCGCGACTGGGACGGCGCGCTGCACACACTGCGCCTGCTGAGCGAGAAACACGGCGTGAACCTGGTTGCGATCGGCAACGGCACCGCGAGCCGCGAGACCGACAAGCTGGCGGCCGACCTGATGAAGCAGCTGGGCCGGCCCGAGATGCAGAAGGTCGTGGTCAGCGAGGCCGGCGCATCGGTGTACTCCGCGAGCGAATTCGCATCCCTGGAAATGCCCGACGTGGACGTGAGCCTGCGCGGCGCCGCCAGCATTGCGCGCCGGCTGCAGGACCCGCTGGCCGAACTGGTCAAGATCGATCCCAAGAGCATCGGTGTGGGCCAGTACCAGCACGACGTCAACCAGAGCGAGCTGGCGCGCACGCTGGACGCGGTGGTCGAGGACTGTGTCAACGGCGTGGGTGTGGACCTCAACACCGCCAGCGTGCCGCTGCTCTCCCGGGTGTCCGGCCTGTCGGGCAGCGTGGCCAAGGCCGTGGTGCGCTGGCGCGAGGCGCACGGCGCGTTCCGCAGCCGCCAGCAGCTCATGGAGGTGGCCGGCCTGGGCGCCAGGACGTTCGAGCAAAGCGCGGGTTTCCTGCGCATCCGCGGCGGTGACAACCCGCTGGACATGACCGGTGTGCACCCCGAGACCTACCCGGTGGTCGAGCAGATCATGAAGGCCACCGGCCAGGCGGTGGCCGACCTCATGGGTCGCTCCGACATGCTCAAGACCCTGCGGCCCGAGCTGTTCGCCAACGAGCGCTTCGGCGTCATCACCGTCAAGGACATCCTGGCCGAGCTGGAGAAGCCGGGCCGCGACCCGCGCCCGGACTTCCAGGTGGCGCGCTTCAACGACGGCGTCGACGACATCAGCGACCTGCGCGAGGGCATGATCCTGGAGGGCACGGTCAGCAACGTGGCGCAGTTCGGTGCCTTCATCGATCTGGGCGTGCACCAGGACGGTCTGGTGCACGTCAGCCAGCTGGCGCACAAGTTCGTCAACGACGCGCGCGAGATCGTCAAGACCGGCGACATCGTGCGGGTCAAGGTGATGGAAGTCGACGTGGCGCGCAAGCGCATCGGTCTGTCGATGAAGCTGGGGGAGACACCGGGGCGCAGCGCAGGGCAGGGCGCCGGGCCCCGGGACAACCGTTTCGAGCCGGCTCGCGCGGGGCGATCCGATGCGCGCAGCGCACCCGGCGCACCGGGGGCAGCGGCTCCGTCGGCCATGGCGTCGGCGTTTGCCCGCCTGCAGGGCACCGGCAAAGACGCCAAACGCTGAAAAAGGGCGGGAAAAGCGGGTCAAAAGCACGCGGCTCGGGGTGGGCACGCAGGCTCAAGTTGGTGGCGTTCTGGCCGATACAGAAAGGAACACGCGGTCTTGAGCGCAGGCTGCGTCCGACGACCCATGCTTCCAACGGACTTCACCCCATGCAACTCGAAGCCCTGCTGAACTTCCCCCGTGCGCTGCCCGCCATGTCGCGCACCGTGTCCGACCTGCTGGCCGAGATGAACAAGGACGACCCGAGTCCCAAGCGGGTGTCCGACCTGATCTCGCAGGACCCGTCGCTCACGACCCGCGTGCTGCGCCTGTCCAATTCGGCCTTCTTCCGTGTCAGCCGCAAGATCGGCAGCGCCGACGAAGCGGTGGCCATGCTGGGCATGACCCATGTGCGTTCGCTGGTGATGGCCGCGGCCCTGGGCTCGAGTTTCAAGAACGTGCCCGGCGTGAACCTGCCGCAGTTCTGGCGCTACAGCCTGCGCGTGGCCGACATTTCGAAGTCGCTGGCCGGCGTGCTGCGCCAGAACGAAAGCAACGCCTTCACCGCCGGCCTGATCCATGCCATCGGCGACCTGATCATGCACATCGCCATGCCCGACCTGATCGCACCGCTGGACATGGGCACGCCGCCCCTGGACCTGCAGCGAGCCCAGGCCGAGATGTCGGTCTTTGGCTACACCTACGCCCAGGTGGGCGCCGGCATGGCTGAAAAGTGGCAGTTCCCGACCCACATCGTCTCGGCGCTGAACAACCAGATCAGCCCGTTTGAAGGTGAAGCCTACGACCCGCTGGGTGGGGTGCTGCACATCGCGTCGTGGCGCGCGCGGGCCGAAGAGATACAGCTCGACGAGAACGGCCTGGTGGCGACCTTTCCCGACCTGGTGGGCCTGTCGCTCGGGCTCGATCTGGACAGTGTGCTGGGCAAAGACCCCTCGGAGTGGTCATTCAGCCAGGCCCTGGGCGCCTTCATTGACTGAAAAAGACCTCAAGTGTGGCGATTTTCAGGCGATAAAAATCACAGCAAACCCCATTCGGGTGGGCAAACCAGGCGGGAGAAAGACATGCAACTCGACAAGCTACTCAAACGGCCCGATGCGCTGCCGTCGGCTCCCAAGGTGGTGCGCAAACTGATCGAGACCTTCGACCAGGAAGATGTCGACGCCATGCTCGCGGCGTCCTACATCGAGGACGACCCGGTGCTCACCGCCAAGCTGCTCAAGACCGCCAACTCCGCCTTCTTCGGTTTGCACCGATCGGTCTCCAGCGCCCGCGAAGCGATCCAGGTGCTGGGCCTGATCAAGGTTCGTGCGCTGGTCATTGCCGCGTCGCTCGGCGAAGGTTTTCATGCCGTGGGTGGCGTCAACCTCAACCAGTTCTGGCGCTACAGCCTCAACACCGCCAACCTCTCGCGCTACATCGCGCTGCCGATCCGCATCGACGAGAACACCGCGTTCACCGCCGGCCTCATCCACGGCATCGGCGAACTCGTGATGCACGTGGGCATGCCCGAGGCCATGATCGATCTGGACCGCAGCGTGCCCATGCTCGACCTCAAGCGCGCCACCGCCGAACGTGGCCTGTTCGGTTACAGCTACGCCGAGGTGGGCGCCGCGCTGGCACGCGAATGGAATTTCCCCCGCCGCATGATCAACGCCATCGAACACCAGACGGCGCCGTTCGAAAACGAGGTCTACGAGCCGATCGCCGGTGTGATCCACATCGGCTCGTGGCGCGCACGCGCCGAGGAACAGGCCATGCGCTCCGAACTGTTGATCAACACCTATCCCGATCCGGTGGGTCTGGTGCTGGGCATCGACCCCGACACGGTGGTGGCAGAAGAGATCCCCTCGATCTCGCGCCACACCGAAATCACCGAAGCCGAAGAAGCTTCCGGCCACTGAGGCAGGGCGACACTGCGGGCTGCGTGACAATCGCAGCCCATGCAAGCCCTTCGCCTCCATGCGGGTCCACGCGCCCGCCAGCACATCGAACAACACGGTCTGCGTCCCCACGACGTGGGCGTGATCCCGGGCGCCGCCGGTGGCCCGAAAGGCCTGATCCTCGGTCCCCTGGACCGTTTCCTGTTCGGCCAGTGGCTGCCGCAAAGCCGGCAGCCGGTGCACCTCGTGGGTGCCTCGATCGGCGCTTGGCGCATGGCCACCGCCTGCCTGGACGCACCGGTGGCCGCTTTCGAGCGGCTGCAGCGTGACTACATCGCGCAGCACTACGCCCTGCCACCGGGGCAGAAACGCCCGACACCCGACCAGGTCAGCGAGCAGTTCGGCAACAACCTGAAAAGCTTCTACGGCGGTCGCATCCCCGAGGTGCTCAACCACCCACGCTACCGGCTGCACATCGTCACCTCGCGCGGGCGGCACCTGCTCGGTCGCGAAGGCCGCTGGCGCACGCCGCTGGGTTACCTGGGCGCCTTCGCGTCCAACGCGCTGCACCGCAAGGCGCTGGGCGCCTGGCTGGAACGGGTGGTGTTCTCCAGCGGCGGTGCGCTGCCGTTCGACGCCCACGATTTCCGGACCCGGCAGGTGCCGCTCAACGAGGCCAACTTCATGGAGGCGCTGCAGGCCAGCTGCTCCATTCCGTTCGTGCTGCGCCCGGTGCACGGCATTGCCGGCGCGCCTCCCGGCGCCTACTGGGACGGCGGCATCACCGATTACCACCTGCACCTGCGCTACCAGCCGCCGGCAGCATCTCCGATCGTGCTGTACCCGCACTTCCAGCCATCGGTCGTGCCCGGCTGGCTCGACAAGGCCTGGAAGGGCCGGCACCGCAGCAGTCCGGCGCTCGACAGCATGCTGCTGCTCTCGCCCGATCCGGCCTGGGTGAAAACCTTGCCCGATGCCAAGCTGCCCGACCGCCAGGACTTCACCCGCTACGGCCCCGACCTCGCCGGCCGAATGAAGGCCTGGAATGCCGCCACCTCGGCCAGCGAGCAGCTGGCCGAGGAGTTTGCCCAGTGGCTGCAGCGGCCCGACCCGGCCCGGCTGCTGCCGCTGTGACGCGGCGGGGCGCAGGGGGATAATTGCCCCATGTCCGCCGAGCCACACCCCCACCGTTATCTCACCGCTGCGCTCTACCAGTTCGTCGACCTGCCCGACTTCGCCGAGCTGCGCGAGCCCCTGCAGGATTGCTGCGAAACACATGGGGTGAAGGGCACGCTGCTGCTCGCCAGCGAAGGCATCAACGGCACCATCGCCGGGCCCGAGGCGGGCGTGCGGGCCGTGCTGGCCCACCTGAGGGCCGATGCGCGCCTGGCCCGGCTGCCGCACAAGGAGTCCTGGAGCGAGCATCCGCCGTTCCACCGCATGAAGGTGCGCCTGAAGAAGGAGATCGTGACCCTTCGTGTGCCCGGGCTGGATCCGAACAAGACCGTGGGCCAGTACGTGAAACCGCAGGACTGGAACGCCCTGCTGGCCGACCCCGACGTGCTCGTGATCGACACCCGCAACGACTACGAGGTGGCCATCGGCACCTTCGCCGGCGCGCTCAATCCGGACATCAAGACCTTCACCGAGCTGCCCGCCTGGCTCGACGCACAAAGCCGCCTGCAAGGCGACAAGAAGCCGCGCGTGGCGATGTTCTGCACCGGCGGCATCCGCTGCGAGAAGTCCACCGCGCTCATGAAGATGCGCGGTTTCGACGAGGTCTATCACCTGGAAGGCGGCATCCTCAAGTACCTCGAAGAGATCCCGCCCGAGCAGAGCACGTGGCAGGGCGAGTGTTTCGTGTTCGACGAGCGCGTGAGCGTGGGGCACGGTCTGCAGCCCGGGCCGCACGAACTCTGCCGCTCATGCCGCTGGCCCCTGGGGGCGGCCGAGAAGGCGTCGCCCTTGTACATCAAGGGTGTGAGCTGCCCGCATTGCCACGACCAGCGCAGTGCCGAAGACAAGGCGCATCTGGCCGAGCGCCAGCGCCAGGTCGAACTGGCCGAATCGCGCGGTCAGGTGCACGTGGGCGCGCGCCAGCGCCGTGCGGCCGACAGCCCGCACGATCCGGCCTGAGCGCGACCCGGCGGGGCGCCGGTGTCAGAGCGCGGCCTGCAGCATCGCCCGGTAGTCGTCGGCACTCGCCAGCCGCGGGTTGGTCTTGTGGCAGTGGTCGGCCATGGCGCCGGCGATGACCTGGTCGAACAGGTCGGCGGTGACACCCATGGCGGCCAGGCCGCCGGGCAGGCCCAGTCGGGCGTTCATCTCGGTGACGGCCTCGGCCACATCGCCCCCGCTGGACAGACCCATGGCGTGCGCCATGCGCTGCAGGCGCTGGTCCTTCTTCATCGACTCGGCCTCGGCGTTGAAGCGGATCACCGCCGGCAGGAACACGGCGTTGAGCGTGCCGTGGTGCAGGCGCGGGTTGACACCGCCCAGGCTGTGGCTGAGCGAATGCACGCAGCCCAGGCCCTTCTGGAAGGCCATGGCGCCCTGCATGCTGGCGCTCATCATCTGCAGCCGCGCATCGCGGTCCTGACCGTCTTTTGTGGCCCGCTCGATGTGTGCCCAGCCACGCTGCAAGCCGTCCAGGCCGATGCCGTCGGCCGGTGGATTGAACGGCGGCGCCATGAAGGTTTCCATGCAATGCGCGATCGCGTCCATGCCGGTGGCCGCGGTGAGCATGGGCGGCAGGCCCAGCGTGAGTTCAGGGTCGAGCAGGGCGGTTTTGGGCACCAGGTGCCAGCTGTGGAAGCCGAGCTTGCGGCCGTCGTCCACGATCACGATGGCGCCGCGCGCCACCTCGCTGCCGGTGCCCGCCGTGGTGGGCACCGCGATCAGCGGCGGCACGCGGTCGGTGATCTTCGGCGAGCCGCCCTCGATGGTGGCGTAGGTCTTGAGCGGCCCCTCGTGGGTGCAGGCAATGGCCACACCCTTGGCGCAATCGATGGCGCTGCCGCCGCCCAGGGCGATGAGGCCGTCGCAGGCTTGCGCCAGGTACACCGCCGCCGCTGCTCGCACGGCGGCTTCGGTCGGGTTGGAGGGTGTCTGGTCGAACACCGCGGCTGGCAGGCCGGGCAGGGCGGCCAGTGCCTTGTCCAGCAGGCCGGCGGCCTTCACGCCGGCATCGGTGACGATCAGTGGACGCCGGATGCCCGCCCGCTCGCACTCGGCCTGCAGTTGCGAGAGCACGCCGAAGTCGATCAGGATGTTGGTGATGTAGAGGATCTGGGCCAAGGCGGTCTCCAATGGGGAATCGGGTGGAAACAAAAATGATAGGGCCCGGCACGGTGTCCGCCTATGCCGCCAACCCGCAGGCCGTCACCCAAAAGACAGCACCGATGGCCACAGCCGCAGGCGCCGGCCACAATGTTCACCCATGTCCCACCACCCCGACCCGCGAGCGCTGCTCACACCGGCCATGCGCCATGTGCTCGAGCGCATCGCACGCGCCGGCCATGTGCCGTTGCATGCGCTCACGCCGGCACAGGCCAGGCTGGCCTACGAGGCCGGCGCCGGTGTGCTGGAGATTCCCTCGCACAAGCTGGCCCGCGTGCAAGCGCTGAGCCTGCCGGCCCGGGACGGCGCGGCGCTGCCGGCCCGGTTGTTTGCGCCGGCCAGCGAGGTGGACTTGCCGGTGCTGCTGTACTTTCACGGCGGCGGTTTCACGGTGGGCAGCGTGGCCACCCATGCCGCGCTGTGCCGGCATCTGGCGCACCTCGCGCATTGCGCGGTGGTTTCGGTGGACTACCGGCTGGCCCCTGAGTGGAAGTTCCCCACCGCGGTGTTCGATGCCTGGGACAGCCTGCTGGGCCTGCGCGAACAATGCCGGGCCTTGGGACTGGATGCGAAGCGCATCGCGGTCGGCGGCGACAGCGCCGGCGGCACGCTCGCCGCCGTCACGGCCCTGGCGGCGCGCGACGCCGGCCTGCCGCTGGCGCTGCAGCTGCTGTTCTACCCCGGCTGCGCAGGACACCAGGACACCGCGTCGCACAAGACCTTTGCCGAAGGCTTCCTGCTCGAAGAAAGCCACATCGACTACTTTTTTGGCCACTACCTGCGCAACGGCGCCGACCGCGACGACTGGCGCTTCGCCCCGCTCGACGGGGTGGACGAACACGGCCATGTTCGCGAACCCGACGGAGTCGCACCCGCCTGGTTCGGCCTGGCCGAATGCGACCCGCTCACCGACGAGGGTGTGATGTACGCCGACCGCCTGCGCCACGCCGGTGTGCCGGTGGACATCGAGATCTATGCCGGCGTGGTGCACGGCTTCATCAACTTCGGCCGCGCCATCCCGCAGGCGCTGACCGCCCACAACGACGCGGCGCGCGCGCTGCGCAATGCCTTCACGGACAAGACAACATGACCATGACCCGCTCCGACTTCCGTTTCTTCCACCGCCTGCGCGTGCGCTGGGCCGAGGTGGACATGCAGAAGATCGTGTTCAACGCGCACTACCTGATGTACTTCGACACCGCCATCACCGACTACTGGCGCGCGCTCGGTCTTCCCTACCAGGAAACCATGCACCAGCTCGGTGGCGATCTCTACGTGGTCAAGGCCACGGTTGAGTTCCACGCGTCGGCGCGCGCGGACGACCAGATCGAGGTGGCCATGAAGTGCAGCCGCATCGGCAACTCGTCCCTCAGCTTCACGGGCGCCATCTTTCGTGGCGACGAACACCTCATCACCGGCGAGATCATCTATGTCTTCGCCGACCCGGCCACGCAGAGCTCGCGCCCGGTGCCGCCGGTGTTGCGCGACATCCTCACCGGCTTCGAGGCGGGCGAGGCCATGACCGGGATGCGCGTGGGTGCCTGGAGCGAACTCGGTGCAGACGCACAGCGCCTGCGCACGGCGGTGTTCGTTGAAGAACAAGGCATACCGAAGGAACTCGAGTGGGACAGCGCCGACGAGACCGCGGTGCACGCCGTGGCCTGCAACCGCCTGGGCCGCCCGCTGGCCACCGGGCGGCTGCTGGCCCACGAGCCGGGCACGTCGAAGATCGGGCGCATGGCGGTGGAGCGCACGCTGCGCGGCGGACGGCTCGGGCGCGACGTGCTGCATGCCTTGATGGCGGTGGCTCGGGAGCGCGGCGATGCCGAGGTGGTGCTGCACGCGCAGCGCAGCGCGCAGGGGTTTTACGACCGGCTGGGCTTCACCGTGCTCGGCGAGCCGTTTGAAGAAGCCGGCATCGCGCACGTGACCATGTTCAAGCGCCTTTGAGGTTCACCACACCAGGGTCTCGCAACGGCCCTGACCAGGCTGCAGGCCCGCGGCCAGGCGTGCGGGGTCGTGGGTCCATTCCTGCACGGTCACAGCGAAGCCTTGTTCAAGCGCCTGCACGCTGACCACCTGGCTGGTGCGGGTGCCGTAGGCGCGATCGGCCATGCGCACAAACGGGCTGGAGAGCGCCCGCTCCCAGTCGTCGGGCACGCCGGTGTGGGGCAAGGCTTCGTGCGGTACCGGCTGGCTGTCGGTCAGGGCGCGGGACAATGGCGTCAACCAGTCTGACGGGCTGCGCAGTGCCTCGCCGAGGGCGGCCTTCAGTTGCCGTGTCTTGGGCCAGGGCGTGTCGAGGCTGGCGTTCGACAGGCCGTAGAGCCCGTCGCCGAGGGCCCGCCGGTGCAACACGTCGGCCCCTGAACCGTGCGGCACCGCCGGATCGCGGTTGCCCAGCCAGTGCCAGGCGCGGGCGTGGAAATCGCCCACCACCAGATTGAAGCCGCCGTAGTCGGCGGGCGCGATGCCGGCAGCGAACCGGTCGGCATCCAGCTGGCCCTGCAACCAGCGTGTGACCAGTTCGCCACGGCTGCGTCGGGCCGCGCCGCCCAGGGGCTGGCGCACATTGGTCAACATCGCCAGCCGGCCCTGCGGGCTCAGGCCCAGCCAGGTGCCTCCGTCGCGCAGGTCGCGCCCACCCACGACCTCGGTGCCATCGTGGAGCTTCCAGCGGTGCAGCGGCGCGGTGGGCCGGTCGAAAAACTCGTCGCGGTTGGCGGCAATCAGCAGCGGCCTTGCCGGATCGGCATGCAGGGCGAAGGCAATGAGGCACATGGCCGTGCCCCGCTCAGATGTCTTCGAGCAGCGGGTAGGGCAGGGGCAGCAGGGTCAGGACCGGTCCATCGGCCGCACCGGCGTGCAGGCTGCCATCGGCGGCAGCGCTGGTCTGCATGGAAACAATGGCGTCGAATCCCCCCGCCGGGTGGCCGGCTGCCTGCACCACCGTGCCGCAGGGCTGTTCGGCGTCGCTGCTGTGAAAGACGGCCTGACCCGAAGCCAGCGCCACGTCACAGTGCACGAGGTAGGCCCGGCGCTTGAGCGTGCCGCGGAACTGGCTGCGCGCCACCACCTCCTGGCCTGGGTAGCAGCCCTTCTTGAAGTTCACCCCGCCCACCGACTCGTAGTTCAGCATCTGGGGCACGAAGGTCTCGAACACCGGCTGGCTCAACGTGGCCACGCCGCTGGTCACCTCCAGCCAGTCCCAGCGCTCTTCGCCCAGGGCCGCACCGGCGGGCACCGGCGCGTCGGCGGGAGCCACCCACAGGGCGCGCTGGGTCGCGCCGGCGGGGTACAGGCGCACCACGCTGGCGTCGTTTTCGCGCACCTGCGTCCAGGCCGCGGCGGGCAGGTGGGCCGGCACGGCGCTGCCGGCCAGGCCAAAGAGGGCAAAGGCCTCGCTGGCGTCGCTCAGCCGGGCCTTGGCGCGCAGCACGAACATCGACAGGCGCTTGAGCGTGGCGGGCAGCAGGTCGCGGCTGCACACCAGCAGGATCTGGTCGTGGCTGCGCTTGAAACCGACAAAGCTGGCCTGCATGCGGCCCTTGGCCGAACAAAACGCCGCCAGGCGCGCCTCGGACAAACCCAGCAGCGAGAAGTCCTGGGTGAGCTGGCCCTGCAGGAATTTCGCCGCATCTTCACCGTCGACCTGGATCACCCCGAGCCGGGTCAACCGGGCCACGCCGTCGCTGGAAGAAAGGTCTGCAGATGAAGGATGGAGTGCCATGGGTGGTCGGGTGGTGTTCGTTGGTGGACGGCAGGGGATGCAAGGCACAGGAAGCCGGCCCAGCGGCGGGTGCTGCGCAGGGAGTGCCCGATTATCATGGGGCGGTTTTTTTCGGGCCTTGCGGCCGCTCCATCCCCCTGTCGAGATCACCCCCTTGCTGCGTCTGATCAAACTCCTGTTCGTGTTGTCGCTGGCCACGCTGCTGATCGGCGGTGCCTATGGCGTGTGGTGGGTCGATCGCCCTCTGCGCATGGGCGCCGGCGTGAGCGAACAACAACCGCTCGAGGTGGAAATCGCCCCGGGCCAGTCGGCCCGTGGCGTGGCCGAAAAACTGGCCGCCGCGGGCGTGCAGACCCCCTGGGTGTTGCTCTACGGCTGGTTCCGCATCTCGGGTGGATCGCGCGACATCAAGGCGGGCAGCTACGAATTTGCGCCCGGCACCACGCCGCGCAGCTTGTTGTCCAAACTCGTGCGGGGTGAACAGGCGGTGCGCAGCATCACGCTGCTGGAGGGCTGGAACCACCGCCAGGTGTTCGAATTGCTGCGCGGCTCGCCCGACCTCACCCAGGACCTCGAGGGCCTGAGCACGGCCGACATCATGGCCCTCATCGGCCAACCGGGGCGCCATCCGGAAGGGCGCTTCTTCCCCGACACCTACCGGGTGGCCAAACGGGCAACCGCATCCAGCGTGTTGCGCCAGGCCGCACAGGCCATGGACAAACGCCTGGCCGAGGTCTGGGCCCAGCGCGATGCCGCCTCACCCTTGCGCACCCCTGACGAGGCGCTGATCCTGGCCAGCATCATCGAGAAGGAAACCGGCCTGGAGAGCGATCGACGTCGCATCGGCGGTGTGTTCGCGAACCGGCTGCGCATCGGCATGCGCCTGCAGACCGATCCCACGGTGATCTACGGCCTCGGCGAGCGCTTTGACGGCAATCTGCGGCGCATCGACCTGCAGACCGACTCGCCCTACAACACCTACACCCGCGCCGGCCTGCCACCGACCCCGATCGCCATGCCCGGCGCCGCATCGTTGCGTGCGGCCGTGCAACCCGCCGACACCGACGCCATCTACTTCGTGGCGCGCGGAGACGGCTCCAGCCAGTTCAGCGCCACGCTCGAAGAGCACAATGCGGCGGTTCGGCGCTACATCCTGCGCCGCTGAAACCCGCCCGTACCGCCCCATTTTTCATGCAGACCGCCGGACTTTTCATCAGCTTTGAAGGCATCGACGGCGCAGGCAAGTCCACCCACATCACCGGTCTGGCCGAGGCCTTTCGCGCGCAAGGTCGCGCGGTGGTGCTCACCCGCGAGCCTGGTGGCACTGCGCTGGCCGAGAAGCTGCGCGATCTGGTGCTCAACGATGCCATGGACCCTCTGTGCGAGGCGCTGCTGATGTTTGCCGCACGGCGCGACCACCTGCAGCAGGTGATCGAACCCGCGCTGGCGCGGGGCGAAGTGGTGTTGTGCGACCGCTTCACCGACGCGACCTTTGCTTACCAGGGGGCCGGCAGGGGCTTCGACCTGGCGGTGCTGCGCCAGCTCGAACAGTGGGTGCAAGCCTCAACCGAGCCCGGCGCCCGGCTGCGCCAGCCCGACCTGACCGTGTGGTTCGATCTTCCGCCGGCAGTCGCGGCACAGCGGCTGGCCGGCGCCCGCCTGCCCGACCGCTTCGAATCCCAGCCGCAGGCCTTTTTCGAGCGGGTCGCCGCAGGCTACGGCGCTCGCATGCAACAAGACCCGGGCCGTTTCGCCCGCGTGCCGTCGGATCGCCCGATGGAACAGGTCTGGCTGGCCGTGCGACAGGCCTTCGAGCAGCGTGGCTGGCTGGGCGCAGAGGTGACGAAATGAGCGCGGTCGCGCCCCTGGCCCCCTGGTTGCAGCGCCAGCTCGGCGATCTGCTGGCCCAGCGGGGGCATGCGCTGCTGCTGGCCGGCCCATCCGGGCTCGGTCAGTACGACCTGGCGCTGGCTCTGGCCCGGGCCTGGCTGTGCGAACGTCCCACGGCGCAAGGCGCTTGCGGCGACTGTGGCAGCTGCCACGCCATCGACGTGCGCACGCACGCCGACCTGTGCGCACTCATGCCCGAAGTGCTCAGCCTGGAACTGGGATGGCCGCTGGACGAAGGCGCACAGAAGGACATCGACGACAAGAAGCGCAAACCCAGCAAGCTGATCCGGGTGGAAGCCGCGCGCGACGCGGTGGCCTTCACCCAGACCACCCGCTCGCGCGGCAACACCAAGGTGATCCTGGTGTACCCGGCCGAGCGCATGAACATCGAGTCGGCCAACACCTTGCTCAAGACGCTCGAGGAGCCGGTGGGCGAGGTGCGCTTCATCCTGGCCAGCGAGTCGGCCCACCAGTTGCTGCCCACGATCCGCAGCCGTTGCCAGACCCATGCGATGGTCTGGCCCGACGAGCACGAAGCCCTGGCCTGGCTCGTTCAGGAGGTGACCTCAGCCCGGGCGGGTGGCAAATCGCCGTTGCCTGCACCCACGCCGGCCCAGGCCGCGGTCTGGCTGCAGGCCGCGGGTGGTCGTCCCGACGATGCCCTGGCCTGGGCCGCTGCAGGATTGACCGCGCAGGCCTGGTCCACCTTGCCCCAGGCGCTGGCGCGCGGCGACTGGTCGGTGTTGTCCGATTGGCCGGCTGCCCAGCAACTGGCTGTACTGCAGAAGCTGTGCCACGACCTGATGGCCCACGCCTGCGGCGCGCCGGCCCGGTTCTTCCCGGCGCCTGAGCTGCCGGCGCCGCCGCGCTGGACGGCACTGGCCGCCTGGTCGCGCGAACTGATGCAGGCCGCGCGCTCGGTCGAGCACCCTTACAACGCCGGCCTCATGCAGGAAGCCTGGGCTGCCCGCACCCGCCAGGTGCTGGCGGCCAGGGCGCGATGATGCGGCAAGCCGGCCTGGGGCGGCGCCGTCTTGCGGCGTTGCAACAGCGCCCACCCGGCCGGGGATTGCCGCTAAACTCCACGCGATGAGCACCAACCCTTCTCCCTCGGCAGCCACGGCGCGCCCGAGCGTGATCCAGCTCTCCATCAAGGAGAAGGCAGCGCTCTACGCCGCCTACATTCCCTTGTTCGCAGACGGGGGGATCTTCATCCCGTCTTCGCGTGAGTACCGGCTGGGCGATGACGTGTATGTGCTGTTGAGCCTGCCCGACGATCCACAGCGGTATCCGGTGGCGGGCAAGGTGGCATGGGTGACGCCGGCCAAGGCGTCGGGCGGTCGCACCCAGGGTGTCGGCATCCGATTCCCGGCGGACGAAAAATCCCGCATGCTCAAGTTGAAGATCGAAGAAATCCTCGGCGCCAACCTCGGCTCCGATCGCGCCACACAGACCCTCTGAGGCGGCCGCATCCGCGCGACGTTGTGAATGGCCTTTCCGGGCCGGCAGCCGTTGCCCATTTCCATTCAGGGCCTGCATGTTCACCGACTCCCACTGCCACCTGAGCTTTCCCGAGCTGAAAAGCCGTCTGCCCGACATCCTGGGCGCCATGGCGCTGGCCCAGGTCGATCGGGCGCTGTGCATCTGCACCACGCTGGAGGAGTTCGACGAAGTGCACGGGCTGGCCATCGCACACGACAACCTCTGGGCCACGGTGGGTGTGCATCCCGACAACGAAGGTGTGCAGGAGCCGACCCTGGACGACCTGCTGGAGCGGGCAGGCCGTGCGCGGGTGGTGGGTATCGGCGAGACCGGGCTGGACTACTACCGCCTGGGTGAACGCACCGTGGCCGACATGGCCTGGCAGCGGTCGCGCTTTCGCACCCACATCGAGGCCGCCCGCAGGACCAACCTGCCACTGGTCATCCACACCCGCAGCGCTTCGGAGGACACCCTGGCCATCCTGCGCGAGGCGGGCGGCTTCGGTGATGACGCCGGTCCGTTGCCGCTGGCGCGCGGCGTGTTTCACTGCTTCACCGAAACGGCCGAGGTGGCCCGCGCGGCGCTCGACCTGGGTTTCTACATTTCCTTCTCGGGCATCCTCACATTCCGCAGCGCGGGCGACATCCGGGACGTGGCCGCCCTGGTGCCGATGGACCGATTGCTGATCGAAACCGACAGCCCGTACCTCGCGCCGGTGCCCCACCGTGGCAAAACCAACTCACCTGCCTTCGTTCCCTGGGTGGCGGCCGAGGTGGCACGCATCAAGGGCCTGGACGTGGAGCAGGTGGCTCGCGAGACCAGCGCCAATTTCGAACGCCTGTTTGACCAGGTGTCGCTGCCGCAGCCTGTCTGAATGGTGAGAAATCACATGAATAAATCTAAAAAGTACGTTGTTTTAAAATGGATCGCAGCTGCGCTGGTCACGGCTTCCAGCCTCGCTGCGGCCAGTTCGTTCGACGACTTTTTTTCCGCTGTCAAGCGCGACGATGTGGCTGCGGTGCGCCAGCTCGCCCAGCGCGGCTTCGACCTGAACACGCGCAACGAGGCGGGTGAACACGCGCTGTTCCTCGCGCTGCGCGATGAGGCCCCGGCGGTGGCCAGTTACTTGCTGGGTGATTCCAAGGTGCAGGTCGAAGCGCGCACCAGCAAGGATGAAAGTCCGCTGATGATGGCCGCGCTCAAAGGGCGGCTTGAAGCAGCCCGGCGCCTGATCGAGCGCAAGGCCGAGGTCAACAAAACCGGCTGGACCCCGTTGCACTACGCCGCCACCAACGCCGGCGACGAGAGTGTGGCCATGGTGCGCCTGCTGCTGGAGCACCACGCCTACATCGATGCCGAGTCGCCCAACCGCACGACCCCGCTGATGATGGCGGCCCACTATGGCAACCCCGGCGTGGTCAGGTTGCTGCTTCAGGAGGGCGCCGATCCGCTGCTCAAGAACCAGCAAGGCCTCTCGGCGATCGATTTCGCCAACCGCGCGCAACGCGCCGAATCGGCAGAAATCATTGCCGCGTTCGTTCGGGCGAAGCAGCCCCGGGGCCGCTGGTAAATCCAGGGCCACGGCCGCTGTTGCGGCCTCGAGGCACGTTGGCGACACCCGGGTGTAGGTGTAACCCACATGGGGGAAACGCCCCGGGCGGATCAGAATCGCGGCACCCAACAAGTCGGAGGAGACACTGTGAAGCTGGCAAGTCAAAGAGACTTTTTCTCTGGATTGATGTTCACCATCGTGGGCGTCGCGTTCGCCGTGGGCGCAACGAACTTCGAGGTGGGCAATGCAGCCCGCATGGGCCCCGGCTACTTTCCGCTGCTGCTCGGCATTCTTCTGACCGTCCTGGGTGTGGCCATCACGGCGCAATCGTTTCGCAGCAAGGCGCCTGATGGCGACCCGATCGGGCGCATTGCCTGGCGGCCGCTCGGTTTCGTGCTGGGCGCCAACCTGGTTTTTGGTGTGCTGCTGGTGGGTCTGCCGTCTTTCGGCATTCCCGCCATGGGCCTGATCGTCGCCATCTACGGCCTGGTGGTCACCGCCGGTTTCGCCCGCCCGAAGTCCAGCGTCAAGGAGTCCCTGTTTCTGGCGACCCTCCTGGCGATCGGCAGCTACGGCGCCTTCGTCTACATGCTCAACCTGCAGTTCCCGGTGTGGCCTGCTTTCCTGACCGCCTGACCGGAGACCCACCCCCATGGACCTGATTGACAACCTCTCACTGGGCTTCAGTGTTGCCTTCACCCTGCAGAACCTGCTCTACGCTTTCGTGGGCTGCCTGCTCGGCACCCTGATCGGTGTTCTGCCCGGCATCGGGCCGCTGGCCACGATCGCCATGCTGCTGCCTGTGACCTACGGCCTGGAGCCGGTGGCGGCACTCATCATGCTGGCCGGCATCTACTACGGCGCGCAGTACGGCGGGTCCACCACGGCGATTCTGGTCAACCTGCCGGGCGAATCCTCATCGGTCGTGACCGTGATCGACGGCTACCAGATGGCGCGCAAGGGCAGGGCGGGTCCTGCGCTGGCTGCCGCCGGTCTCGGCTCTTTCTTCGCGGGTTGCGTCGGCACGCTGGTGCTCGCCGCGTTCGCACCTCCGTTGACCGAGGTGGCACTGAGCTTCGGCCCCTCCGAGTACTTCGCGCTCATGGTGCTGGGCCTCATTGGCGCCGTGGTGCTGGCTTCGGGCTCGCTGCTCAAGGCACTGGCGATGATCGTGCTCGGCCTGCTCATCGGCCTGATCGGGACCGACGTCAACTCCGGCGTGGCCCGCTTCAGCTTTGACATTCCGGAGTTGACCGACGGCATCAGCTTCGTGGTGATCGCCATGGGCATCTTTGGCTACGGCGAGATCATCAGCAACCTGTCGCAGGACGAGACCAAGCGCGAGGTGTTCACCGGCAAGGTGCACGGTCTGATGCCCACGGCGGAAGACTTCAAGCGCATGGCGCCGGCCGTCATGCGTGGCACGGCGCTGGGCTCCGTGCTGGGCATTCTTCCCGGCGGCGGCGCACTGTTGTCGTCTTTCGCGGCCTACACCATCGAGAAGAAAACCAAGCTCAAGGCAGGTGAGGTGCCGTTCGGGCAGGGCAACATCCGCGGCGTGGCCGCACCGGAGGCGGCCAACAACGCCGGTTCCCAAACCTCATTCATCCCGCTCTTGACCCTGGGCATTCCCCCCAACGCCGTGATGGCGCTGATGGTGGGTGCGATGACCATCCACAACATCCAGCCCGGCCCGCAGGTGATGACATCCAACCCGGAACTGTTCTGGGGCCTGATCGCTTCGATGTGGATCGGCAACCTGATGCTGGTGGTGCTGAACCTGCCCCTCATCGGCGTCTGGGTGAAGCTGCTGTCCGTTCCTTACCGCTGGTTGTTTCCCGCCATCCTGATGTTCTGTGCGATCGGGGTGTATTCCACCAACAACAACAGCTTCGACATATGGATGGTGGCCATCTTCGGGCTGATCGGCTACAGCTTCATCAAGCTCGGTTGCGAACCCGCTCCCTTGCTGCTGGGGCTCATCCTGGGTCCCATGATGGAGGAATACCTGCGGCGCGCCTTGCTGATTTCGCGCGGCGACTGGTCGGTGTTCGTGACCCGGCCCATCTCCGCGTCGCTGTTGGCGGCGGCGGTGTTGCTGCTGGTGATCGTCTTGCTGCCGTCCATCAAGAAAAAGCGCGAGGAAGCCTTCGTCGAAGATTGACATTCGCCGGAGCTTTCTCCCCAAGGAAACCCGACCTCGCGTCGGGTTTTGCTTTTTCCCTTGCCACAGCGTGATGTCCGAGCGTTTCATGGGTTCGGGCGCTCGATCTGGAAAGACGTGTGGTGGCCATTTGGTGGTTTTGGGAGAGATTCGGGTGCGTATTTTAGATACTCTACGATGTATATTATGTATAGTTAAAACGATTGCATCGGATCTGCTCTCGCAGTGAACCTTTTTGCAGGCAACCACAGCGTCCGACGGTTTCACCCTGTTTCTCCCATCCCTGCTTTCATGTGAGGCTCAAACGCCTGCGGGCCTTCACGGCTTGCTGGGTTGCGCGTCTCAGGGCACTGAAGCGGCGCAATGAGCGTTCCATGTCGGACAGATCAAGCTGGCCGTTGGCGCCTGCCTTGAGCAACGCCGACTTGAGCGCTTCGTAGCTCGCACCCGTCTGCAGCAGACCCACGTCGAGTTCTTCGAAATCGGCAGACAGGTGTACCGCCCCGCAGCGGTCCAGCAACTCGCTGGCGGCGTTGGAAAAGCCCACGCGGGCCAGTTCCACGTCGGCCGCCACCCGCTGCGGCAACGCAAGCCCGGCGGCCAGCCCGGCCTGTTCGGCGCAGCTCTCGTGGTAACGGTGAATCCGAAGCAGCTCGGCCAGCCGGGCACTGGATTCGCGCGACATCGCTGCGCGCCGCAGCCGCTCCACAAACCCTTCAATGGCCGAATCCAGGCCCGAAAAGATCGCCTCGTCGCGGGCCAGAGACGGCGCACCGGCTCCGGCCAGCGCTGCCCGGACCATCCGAAACGCGACCTGCCCGCCACGCGCCACTTCACGCGCCAGTGCGTCCAGGGCCAGGGTCGGCACGGCGAGCACGTTGTCGTCGAGAAAACGGGGTTGCGCCTCGTCTTCCTCGCTGGCGCGAAACCGTCTTTGCAGCCACTGGGTCAATGGGCTGGCCAGTGGCCAGATCAGGAGCACGCCCAGCAGGTTGAAGCAGGTGTGGAACAGGGCCAGCATGGCCGCCGGGTCGGGTGGCAAGGCCAACGCTTCACGAACGTGGCCGAGGGCGTCGATAATCCACGGCAACAACAGCAGTGCCACGGCACCGGTGAGCAAGTTGAAAACGACATGGGCCACGGCGGCGCGACGCGCATTGGGCGTGGCGCCGATGGCCGCCAGCAGCGCCGTCACGGTGGTGCCGATGTTGGCGCCGATGACCACCGCCGCCGCACCCTGCATGTCGATCAGCCCGCCCTGGGCCGCGGTGAGCGTGATGGCCATGGCCGCGCTGGATGACTGCATCAGCACGGTCATCAGCACTCCGATACCGAGTTGCGCCAGCACCGCCGCAGCCCCCTCCCCCTGCGGCAAGCTGAGCTGCCCGGCCAGGTCGGTGAAGGCCTGTTGCAGCAAGGCGATGCCCATGAACAGGAGCCCGAATCCCGCCAGCGTGGTGCCGAAGGCGCCGTGGCGCCGGCCTTCGCCGGTCAAGCGCAGCAGCACACCCAGGCCCACCAGCGGCATGGCCAGGGCTTCCACCTTGAACTTCAGACCCACCAGCGCCACGATCCAGCCGGTCATGGTGGTGCCGACGTTGGCACCGAACAGCACCCACAGGGCGGGACCCAGCGCCAGCAGGCCGGCGTTGACGAAGCCGATCGTGGCCACGGTCACCGCGCTGGACGACTGCACCAGCGTCGTGACCAGCATGCCCGACCCGAGCCCGTGCAGACGCGTGCGGGTGGCGCCGGCCAGGATGCGGTGCAACGCAGGGCCGGCCGCGAGTTTCAGGCCGTCGGTCATCAAGCCCATGCCCAGCAGGAACAGGCCCAGCCCGCCCGCCATCACACCCAGTGTCTGCAGCATGGCCATCACAGGACCCAACTGGCCATTGCGGTGATCACCGCGATGCACACGAGGTTGAGCACCAGGCCGCAACGCATCATGGTGGCCTGCGTCACCTGCCCGGTGGCATAAACCAGCGCATTCGGCGGCGTGGCCACCGGCAGCATGAAGGCGCAGGAGGCCGACACCGCGATGGCCGCTGCGAACAGCGGTGGCGGCAGTCCCAACGTGGCGGCCACCCCCAGGAAAATCGGCACCAGCAGCGCTGCAGACGCGGTGTTGCTGACCAGCTCGGTGAGGAACACCACAAAGGTCACCACACCCAGCAGCAACAGCACCGTCGGCGCGCCTTGCAAGGCCAAGGTCAACGCGTCCGCCAGGAAGCGGCTGGCTCCGCTGGACGCCATCACCTGACTGAGCGCCAGGCCACCACCGAACAACAGCAACACACCCCACTGCGTTCGCTGCTCGATCTGCGGCCAGGTGATGGCACCGCTGGCGACCAGCGCGACGATGGCGGTCAGCGCGACCACGCTGTCGAGGTCGGCCGTCATGCCCAGCGCCTGCCCGAGTGGCGCCGCGCCGATCCAGCCTGCGGCGGTGAGGCCGAACACCACCAGGGTGATGCGCTGCGAACGGGTCCAGCGATCGCCCGAAGCGCTGTCGACCGGCTCGGGCGTTTGAACACCGAGCCGGGGGCGAAGCAGCAGAAACAGCACGCCCACCATCAGCGGCAGCAACACGATCACCAGGGGCACGCCAAAACGCATCCACTCGGCAAAGCCGATGCCGGCCTGCGCGGCCGCGATGGCATTGGGCGGGCTGCCCACCAGCGTGCCGATGCCGCCGATGCTCGCGCTGTAGGCCACGCCCAGCAACACGAAGCTGCGCTCGCGCACGCCGTCGTCCTCACGCATCAGACCGAGCGCCAGCGGCAGCATCATCGCGGCGGTCGCGGTGTTGCTGATCCACATCGACAGCAGGGCCGTGAGGCCGAACAGCAAGGACAGCGCCACCGCGCGCCGCCCCGACGCCAGGCGAAGCACCGTCAGTGCCAGCGCACGGTCCAGACCCTGCTGCTGCAAGGCCGCGGCAAGCGCGAAGCCGCCCAAGAACAGGAAGATCACAGGGTGGGCGAACGACGCCAGCGCGGAGCCCAGGTCCATCAGACCGGCGAGCGTGGCAAGCAGGGGCACCAGCAAGGCCGTGACGCTCAGGTGCAGGGCCTGCGTCATCCAGAGCCCGCCGATCAGCACGAACAGCGCCAGCCCGGTGCGCAGCGCCTCGGGTTGCGGCGCACCGGTGTACACCAGCGCCGCCAGTGCCAGGCAGCCCGACACGCGCAGCAACGGCGAAGGCGGCCAGATCATGCCTCGTGCGCGGTCGACACCAGCACGTCGGTGCTGCCTTCAGCCAGCACGTGTTTGCTGACGCTGCCCAGCAACAGGTCTTCGGTGACCGATGTGCCGTGCTTGCCCAGCACGACCAGATCGCAGTCCTTGTCCTGTTCGAGTTCGACGATGCGTTGCGACGCCTCTCCCTCGACGATGCACGGCTCCCAGTCGCCTGGTTTGAGGTGGCTGGCCAGCGCCAGCGCGTGCACCCGCTGGGTGGCGTCGGCGCGGGCCTGTCGCCGGTAGCGATCGATGGTCGCTTCATCGACTCCGGCGTAATGCAGCTTCGATTCGAACGGCACCTGGCAGGCGTTGAGCAGCAGCAGCTTCGCGTGGGGCGCCACCCGCCGTGCCAGCGTGATGGCGTGGGCCGACCAGGGCGAGAAGTCCAGCGCCACCAGCACCCGCCGGTACGGCTCGTGCGGTGTCTGGCGCACCACCAGCACAGGGCGCTTCGTGCGGCGCAACAGCCGCTCCGACGTGCTGCCCAGCACCATCCGGCGTAAAAAGCCCGCGCCGCGCGCACCCACCACCAGCAGGCCGACCTCCTGCGTCTCGGCCTCACGAACGATCTCGTCCACAGGCGCACCGGTGGCCTGCAGCGCGCGGATGCCTGGCGTGCGGCCAGCGTGCAGCTGCGCCACCAGCTCATCGAGTTGCCGGCCTGCCTCATCGACCAGTTGCTGTTCCAATGCATGCCCCTCGCCCAGCCAGCGGCGCAGCTCCTGCAGCGGGCCACCCGGTTGCACATGCATCAATGTGAGCGGTGCGCCGGTTTCCTGCGCCAGACGCGCTGCCCGTTGGGCCGCGTGGCGGGCCGGTGCTGAAAAGTCGGTGGCCGCGACGATGGGCCCCAGCGGGTGTCTGGATGTCATGGTGTTGTCTCCTGTTGATGGATGTCATGCGCCAGCCGGGCGGCCGCGTGGTCGGCAGCGTCGTCAAACGGATTCAGGACCCGGGCCACACCGGCGGCGGCCAGCGCCCGCCCGTGGGCCGCATCGCGCACTGCGCCCACCACCTGCCCCTGATAGTGCACGACCTTGAGCGCATGCAGCAGCGCGCGGTTCGACTCCCATTGCGGGAAGGTCGTGATCACCCAGCGCGCCTGACGCAGCGGCAAGGTTTCGAGAAAGTCGGGGTCTTCCCCGTCGCCGAACACCACCGGCAGCCCCCTGCCCTGCAGCTCGCGCACCGCCTCGGGGTCGAAGTCGACGCCAACCACGGCCACGCCGTCGGCGTGCAACTGCTCGAACAGGCGGCTGCCGTAGCGGCCCAGCCCGAACACGATCGCCTGGGCATCGCGCACGGTGTTCTGCTGCGACTCCGCCGCAATCTCGCGCCCCGGATGGTCGCGTTCGAAGATCCGCAGCCAGGGTGACAGCCGCTCATACAAGGGCTGTGCATACAGGATCATGTAGGTCGACACGGTGATCGTCACCAGCCCCACCAGCGTGGTCAGGCCCAGCGCCTGCACACCCACATGCCCCAGCGTGATGCCCATGGCCACGAACACGATCGAGAACTCGCTGATCTGCGCCACGGTGAGGCCGGCCATGAAGCCGGTGCGACGTCGATAACCCATGTAGCCCATGATGGCCATGACGATCAGCGGGTTGCCGATCAGCACGAACAGTGACAGCACGATGGCCGGCACCAGCTCGGCGCCGAGCGTGGAAAAGTCGAGCCTGGCGCCGAGATCGATGAAGAAAAACAGCAGCAGAAAGTCGCGGATGCCGGTCAGCCGCGCGTTCATGGCCTCGCGGTAGGGCGTGGAGGCCAGCGAGAAGCCGGCAAGAAAGGCGCCCGCCTCCTTGCTGAAGCCGGCCCATTCACCCAGCGCGGCCAGCGCCACGCCCCAGGCGATGGCGAACACCAGCAGCAGTTCCTGCGAGCGGGCCATCGACGCCACGACCACCGGCAGCACCCAGCGCATCAGCACATACATGCAGGCAGCCGCCAGCACCAGCCGCCACGACAAGGACAGCAGCACCGCCGTCCACCCTGCAGC
This sequence comes from Hydrogenophaga sp., assembly GCF_030373225.1. Taxonomy (GTDB): domain Bacteria; phylum Pseudomonadota; class Gammaproteobacteria; order Burkholderiales; family Burkholderiaceae_C; genus Hydrogenophaga. Next base: position 56,441 of record NZ_JAUCZG010000024.1, read on the forward strand.
ACCATCGCCTGCGTCGCCGGTGCTGCGCAGGGCGCTCATGGTCATCATGGCGATCACCACGGCCAGGTCCTGCACGATCAGGAAGCCCACCGCAATGCGACCGTGCAGGCTGTCGAGTTCGCGTTTGTCCGACAGCAGCTTGACGATGATGATGGTGCTGGAGAAGGTCAGGGCCACCGCCACATACAGGGCTTCCATGGCGCCCTTGCCCAGCGCAAGAACCAGCGTGAAGCCGATCACGATGGTGAAGCCCAGCTGGCCCAGCCCCGTGGCCAGCGCCACCGGACCGATGTGGCGAACGTGGTGCAGGTCCAGCTTGAGGCCCACCGCGAACAGCAGCACCGCCACGCCCACCTGCGCGAGCAGGTCGATCTGGTCGTGCGCCGTCACCAGGCCGAAGCCGGCCGGACCGACCGCGATGCCCACCACGATGTAGGCAATCAGCACCGGCTGGCGCAGCCGCACGAAGACCGCACCCGCCAGCGCGCAGATCAACAGCAGCAGTGCAAATTCGGCAAAGGGTTCGTGCATGGCCGGTGGAGTCAGGTCAGGGAAGCGAGTTCGGCACAAGGGCCTCAGGCGCCGCAGGCGATCACGCGCTGGATCTTGCCGCTGCGACCGCAGATCGCCGGCGTGTCGCTGCTGCAGCGGATGTGCACCCCGCGCGCGCCCTGCTGGTGCAGGAAAGCCTGCAACTGCGCGCTGGCCGCCGCCAGGGCGGGCTGCGCCGCCTCACCTTGCAGCCCGGTGTTGAGCAACAACTCGGTGGCGGTGCGCTGCACCAGCTGAAAGTCGAACAGGCCGGCCTCTTCGAGCACGGTGCTCACCGCCAGGGGCACCACCTTCACCACGCCCTTTCCCCGACCCCGGGTCAACACCAGCGTGTCGTCGTCCCGCCCCCACACCTCGATGGCGGGCAGGTGCGAGCCACAGGCGCACGGCGTGGGCAGCAGTGTCACCCGGTCGCCGAGGTCGTAGCGGATCAAGGGCTGCACATGGTTCGCCAGGTTGGTCAGCAGGGTCGTGGTGCCGGGATGCCCGAGCGGCACCGCCCTGCCCCGTGCGTCGACCGGCTCCAGGATCGCCCAGTCGCTGTTGAGGTGCAGCGTGCCGTGACGGCATTCAAACGCCAGCGACAGGAACTCGGAGGCGCCATAACTCTGGCTTACCGGGCAGCCGAACGTGCGTCCCACAAACGCCCTCGCGGTGGCTGACAGGGATTCACCGCCGGTCCAGACTTCACGCAAACGCAGGTGCAGACGACCGGCACGCTGCGCTTCGGCCAGCAGCACCGCCGCGCTCGGGTAGGTCGCGAGCGAGGTCGGCTGGAATTCGTCGAGTTCACCGCACAGGGCGTCCATCGGCTGCAGAAACGACAGGCCGCGCAAGCGGTGTGACAGGCCAGGCTGCAACTGGCGCAAGCGTTCGACCGACACGGTGCTGGCGAAGTGGCCGCCGGTGGCACCCACGAACGCCAGACGCTCGCCCAGGCCCCAGGGATCGAGCCAGGACTGCAGCGGTCGCAGCACCGGGCGGCGAAAGGCTTCGAGGGCGTCGTACACCCCCATGGCCGATGCGTCCTGAATGAAGACGGCCGGCTCACCGGTGCTGCCCGAGCTTTCCCACACCGTGTAGCGCCCCAGAAAGGCCCGGGCGATGTTGGCCGGCTGTGCGATGAAGCGGCGAAGCTCGTCCAGCTGCAGCGCCGGGTCCGTCACCCAGCTGGCGAAATCGTGCATCAGTTCGGCCTTGTGCGAGACCGGCAGTTCGTTCAGGCGCACGCGTTCCAGGTCAAACCCCTTGAACACGCGCCGGTGGTGGGCCGAACCCTGCTCGGCGGCGCGAAGCAGCTCGCGCAGCCGACGCTCCTGCTGCGCCTGCAGGAAGGCAGGCGACGCACCGGCCGACATCGACACAGCGACCGCGGCGACGCCGCTTCGCCAGGGGTCAAACGTCGTCTGCATCGCGGCACGGGCTCGTGGGGTGGGGGTTCATGGCGTCTCCTTGTCATGCCAAGGCTAAGGCCCGGGGGGCGCGTGGGGCTTGACCTGAGTCAAGCCGGCGGGGAGACTGGCGGGCTTCTTGCTTGGAAGGCCAGGGTTCCGGCGCTGCATTCATCCGTTCGAGCAGGACCGCTGTGCCCCGATATGCGGGGAAACACCAGCAGCCCTTGCGACAAGCCCGTCGAAGCCGCCACCTACAATCCACCTGCTGTATCAACCTTCCTGGCGCCCACAGAGGCTGCCCCTGAAAGACAACCATGAAACACGTTCTTCTCTCCCTGAGCATGATCGCCGCTGCTGCCCTGGTGGGCTGTGGCAAGACCGAAGCACCGGCGCCCGAAGCCGCCCCGGCGCCGGCGCCAGTGGCTGCCCCGGCAGCCGCGCCCGCACCGGCCGAACTGCCTGAACTCAAGGTGGCCATCGATCCCACCTACGAGCCCTTCACCTTCAAGACCTCCGACGGCAAGCCGACCGGCTTCGACGTGGACATCGCAGAAGCCCTGTGCAACGAGATCAAGCGCAAGTGCGTGTACGTCGAGCAGGTCTGGGACAGCATGATCCCCGGTCTGCAGGCCCAGAAGTACGACGTGATCATCAGCTCCATGTCGATCACCGACGACCGCAAGAAGGTCGTCGACTTCACCGACAAGTACTACAACACCCCCAGCCGCATCGTCGTGAAAGCCGACACGGCCTTCACCGACCTGGCCTCGCTCAAGGGCAAGAAGATCGGCGTGCTCAAGGGCAGCACGCAAGAAAAGTACGCCATGGGCGAACTCAAGACCGTCGGCGTGAACGTGGTGCCCTACGAAGCGCAGGACCAGGTCTACCTGGACATCAAGTCCGGCCGCCTGGACGGCACCGTTGCCGACACGGTCGAAGTCACGGGTGGTTTCCTGAGCAAGCCCGAAGGCGCCGGCTACGGCTTCGTCGGCCCGTCGCTGGCCGATGTGAAGTACTTCGGTTACGGCGTCGGCGTGGCGATGCGCCAGGGCGAAACCGCGCTCAAGGACGAGCTCAATGCCGCCATCAAGGCCATCCGCGCCAACGGTGTTTACGAAACGGTGAGCAAGAAGTACTTCGACTTCGACGTGTACGGCGAATAAGCCGGCTCGGTTTTGTCCGGCTACTTCGTCTCGATCCTGCAAGGCGCCCTCCTCACGGTGGGTGTCTCACTGGCTGCCCTCGTGGTGGCCATTTTGTTGGGGCTGGGCGGAGCAGCGGCCAAGTTGTCGGGCCGCCCGGTCCTGGTCAGCCTGGCCACGGTCTACACCACGCTGGTGCGCGGCGTCCCCGAGCTGGTGCTCATGCTGCTCATCTTCTACGGTGGCACGATCGGCCTGAACCACCTGCTGGCCAGCATGGGCAGCAAGGCCGTGGTGGACATCAACCCGTTTCTCGCTGGGGTGCTCACCATCGGTTTCATCTACGGCGCCTACATGACCGAAACCTTCCGGGGTGCGATCCTGTCGATTCCCAAAGGTCAGATGGAGGCGGCCTGGGCTTTCGGCATGGGCCCGGCGCGCACCTTCATGCGCATCACCGCTCCGCAGATGGTCCGTTACGCCCTGCCCGGCTTCACCAACAACTGGCTGGTGCTGATCAAGGCCACGGCCCTGATCAGCCTGATCGGCCTGCAGGAAATGACCTACCTGGCCAAGCAGGCCAGCGCTGCCACGCGCGAGCCGTTCACCTTCTTCCTGTTCGCCGCAGTGCTGTTCCTGATCTACACCTCGGTGTCGCTGTGGGCGTTGCGCTGGCTCGACCGCCGCTTCAGCCTGGGCGTCAAGCGCGCCCGTGCCTGAGGAACACCCTCCATGAAGTGGGACGTCATCTTCGAACCGAGCTCGCTGGCCCTGTACGGCGAGGGCGTGATCACCACGCTCACGTTGCTGCTGTCCTCGCTGGGTGTCGGCGCCGTGCTCGCCGTGCTGTTCGCGCTGGCGCTCACCAGCTCGGTGGCACCGCTGCGCTGGGTGGTCGGGGTCTACACCTATGTGATCCGGGGCACGCCCCTGCTGATCCAGCTCTACCTGATCTATTACGGCATTGCGCAGCTTGAATGGGTGCAGGCGCGCTGGGACGACGTCTGGCCCTGGACCCATTTCAAGGAGCCCTTCTTCTGTGCCTTGCTGGCCTTCAGCCTGAACACCGCCGGCTACACCGCTGAAATGCTGGCCGGCGCGATGCGCGAGACCGCGGCCGGCGAGATCGAGGCCGCGCAGGCCATGGGCATGAGCCGCGGCATGGCGCTGCGGCGCATCGTTCTGCCCAGCGCCATGCGCCGCACGCTCCCGGCCTACAGCAACGAAGTCGTGATGATGCTGCACAGCACCAGCCTGGCCAGCACCGTGCCGGCCATGCTCGACATCACCGCCGCCGCCAGCCGCATCTACTCCGACTTCTACCTGCCGTTCGAGGCCTACCTGTTCGCCGCGGCCATCTACCTCACCATCACCTTCAGCCTGGTCGGCCTGTTCAAGCTGGCCGAGCGGCGCTTCCTGGCGCACCTCGCCCCGCGCGCGCACTGAGCGCCACCACCGCAGGCCACGCCCCGCCTTCCATGCAACGCACCGAACACGCCTTGTTGAGCCAGAGCCTGGGCAGCCAGAAGACCCTGGTGAGTTTTCGTGCGGGTTTGGCCCAGGCCCGCCCCAAGGTGTACATCCAGGCCAGCCTGCACGCCGAGGAACTGCCCGGCATGCTGGTGGCACACCACCTCAGAACCCTGCTGGAGGTGGCCGAGCGCGATGGCCGCATGCAGGGTCAGGTGGTGCTGGTGCCGGCGGCCAACCCGATCGGCCTGGCGCAGCGGCTCGACCACAAGCCGATGGGCCGCTTCGAACTCGACACGGCGCAGAACTTCAACCGCCACTACCCCGACATGGCCGCTGCCGTGCTGCCGCAGGCCCTGACCCGGCTCGGCCAGAACGCGCAGGACAACGTGAACACCGTGCGCGCGCTGGTCCACCGTTTCCTCACCGACTGGCAGCCCGCCACCGAGCTCGACAGCCTGCGCCGCGAACTGCTGCTTCTGTCCCACGACGCCGACACCGTGCTCGACCTGCACTGCGACTGGGAAGCCGTGATGCACCTCTACAGCGAGGAAGTGTGCTGGCCTCCGCTGGAGCCGCTGGCCCGTCTGCTCGGCTGCCAGGCCGTGCTGCTGGCCCGCGAGTCGGGCGGCGGCCCTTTTGACGAGCGCCTCTCGGGCCTGTGGTGGCAGCTCTCCGATGCCTTGAAGGCGGCCGGTGTGGACGTGCCCCTGCCCCAGGCCTGTGCCAGCGCCACGGTGGAGCTGCGCGGAGAACACGACGTGGCGCACCCGCACGCATCCGCCGACGCACAGGCCATCGTGGCCTTCCTCGAACACACCGGCGTGCTCGCCGCAGACCGGCCGCGGCCGCCCATTCCGCCGCTGTTGCACGCGGCCACGCCGCTGGCCGGCTCCCAGACGCTGCGCTCGCCGGTGCCCGGCGTGCTGGTGTTTCGTGTCGCCGTGGGCGCGCAGCTGCGCGTGGGCGACCTCGTGGCCGAGGTCATCGACCCCACCGCCGCCGGGCAGTCCCGTGTGCACCCGGTGTGCGCCGGGGTGGACGGCGTGCTGTACGCCGCGGTGAGCTCCCGCTACGTTGTTGCAGGCGGCGAAGTGGGCAAGATCGCCGGCGCCACGCCTTTTCGCTCGGGCGACCTGCTCGGCGCCTGAGCCCGCCATGACCGCCCTCTTTCGAAGCCACCTTTCCTACGGGCCCTTCCATGACCGATGAACGCCAGTCTTCTGCCCGCCCCCTGCTGGAGGTGGACAACATCCACAAGCGGTTCGGCGACAACGAGGTGCTCAGGGGCGTGTCGCTGCAGGCCCGCGCCGGCGACGTGATCAGCCTGATCGGCAGTTCCGGCTCGGGCAAGAGCACGTTGCTGCGCTGCATCAACCTGCTGGAGAACCCCAACAGCGGGCGCATCCTGCTGGCTGGCGAAGAGCTGCAGCTCAAGGCCGACAAACACGGCGAGTTGCGCGCGGTCAACGCGGCGCAGCTGCAGCGCCTGCGCACCAAGCTGGCCATGGTGTTCCAGCACTTCAACCTCTGGGCCCACATGACGGTGATGCAGAACATCATCGAGGCGCCGGTGCATGTGCTGGGCATCCCGAAGGACAAGGCGGTGGAGACCGCGCGCCGTTACCTCGAACGCGTGGGCTTGAAGGGCGTTGAAGACCGCTACCCGTCGCACATGAGCGGCGGGCAGCAGCAGCGTGTGGCGATCGCGCGCGCGCTGGCGGTGGAGCCCGACGTGATGTTGTTCGACGAGCCCACCAGCGCGCTCGACCCCGAACTCGTGGGCGAGGTGCTGCGCGTGATGAAGCTGCTGGCCGAGGAAGGCCGCACCATGGTGGTGGTCACCCACGAGATGGGTTTTGCGCGCGAGGTCTCATCCCACCTGATCTTCCTGCACAAGGGCTGCATTGAAGAACAGGGGGTGCCCGCCGAGGTGCTGGCCAGGCCCAGGAGCGAGCGCCTTGCCCAGTTCCTCTCGGGCAACCTCAAGTAGTCCGGCGCCTCAGGGCACCAGCTCCAGCGTCGAGGTCCATTCGCCGGGCCGCATCTTCAGCGGCCGGTACTGAACCGCCGCCCAGGGCTGGCTCATGTCGCGGTAGCGGCCCGAGAACACGTTGCCGCTCTGACCGGTCTGGTAGATGAACAGCGAGTTGTCCATGTCGGCCAGATCGTAGATGGCGCGCAGGCTGGCCGCATGCCGGTTGGCATACGGTGCGTCGGCCTTGTCCAGGTGGTACTGCCCCACGTTGACCGTGAACGGGTCGCCGCCCGTGGGCGTGCGCACCTCGAAGAAGGGGGCGAGCGGCTTCACGTTGCTCAAGGGACGGTGGATGGAGATCGCCGGGTGGGCGTCGGCCCAGCGCCAGGCGGCCACATCGTCGCCATGCGTCTGCCGCAACTGGTCGAGTGCGCTGTCCAGCGCGCGCGTGCTGGCGGCGGCGCAGCCGGCCGCGCCGCACCAGCTCGCATCGTTGCGCTCCAGGATGCCCTCCACCGCGCTTCTGAACAGGCGTTTGCCGTACATCGTCTCGAAGCGGGCCTGGCCCAGGCGTTCACCCACCACCTGCCGGGTGAACACATCGACCCAGGCGGTGACGATCAGCGGTGCAGCCAGTTCGGCCCGCATCTCGCCATCAAAGCCTTGCAGTTGCGCCTGAGCCGCAGCGGCCAGGGGGTGGCTCGACGCCGTCTTCTGCAGGAACGGCAGCAGCCGCAGCGTGGCGGCCGACTGCAGGTCGCCGTGCATGGCCTGGAAAGACGCCACCGTGTGCCGCGGCGTGGCCTCCAGCATCGCCTCGATGCGTTGCTGGCGGTACGGTGGTGCCCAGTCCTGCGTGATGAAGTGGGGGTAGTCGGCCGCATGGATGCGCTGGTTGGCGGTGGCGATCCAGCCGCGTTCGCCGGTGTCCTGGGGCGTGTCGGCATAGGGCAGCCAGCCGACCCAGTCGTAGCGCGACTCCCAGCCAGGTGCCGGTGCCACGCCGCGGATGTCGTTGTCGGGTGCACGCAAGGGCACATTGCCCACGGCCTTGAAGGCAATGACTCCGCTGCGGTCGGCCATCAACACGTTCTGCATCGGCGCATGAAAGTCGGCGAACGCCTGCATCAGGTCGGCCACGGACTGCGCGCGGTTCGATTGCAGCGAGGCGACCACGTTGCGGTTGTCGGTGTCCAGGGCCGTCCAGCGCAAGGCCAGCACAAACCGGGCGGTGTCGATGACCTCGCCGTGACGCGCCTGGGCGTCGCTGAGCACCGGGCCGTGACGCGTGCTGCGCACCATGTGGCTCACATCCGGCTGGTCCTTCACGCGGATGGTCTCCATGCGCAGCGAGAAGTCGGCCCAGCGGGGTTCGGCGTCGCTGGAAGGCACCCGGTATTGCGCCGGATTGGCCGGGTTGATCTGCTCGATGTAGAGATCCTGCACATCGGGTGCGGTGTTGGTGAAGCCCCAGGCCACCTGTTCGGTGCGCCCGAGCACCACGAACGGCGTGCCCGGCAACGTGGCGCCGATCACATCCATGCCCTTGATGCCATCGGCATCGGGTGCCTGCAGACGCGCGAAATACCAGATGGCGGGCGCGCTCAGGCCCAGGTGCGGATCGTTCGCCAGCAAGGGCATGCCGCTCTGGCTGCGTGCGCCGGAGACAACCCAGTTGTTCGACCCTTTGCCGTCGTTGTTGCCCAGCTCGTTCACCCAGCGCTCCAGGTCGCGTCCGATGAGCGCGGCCATGCCTTGCGGCTCGGGTGCGGCGGACGACGTGCTGGACGGCGCCGACCGGTACAGGCCGAGGCCACGGTACAAGCCAGCCAGATCGGCGCTGGCCGCGGGCTGCTCACCCGGGTAAGGCGGGAACAGTTCCCACAGGGTCGGCGTGTCGATGCCCTGCAAGGCCGTGAGCCGCGCAAATTCGTTGCCCCAGTTGCTGCCCAGATCCAGCGCCATCATGATCGACCAGCCCACGCTGTCCAGCGGGTCCCAGTAGCGCCCGGCCCGCGCCTCGGGGCCGGGGTCGATGCCCAGCAGCACGAATTCGGGCGACAGCGCCTGTGCGCTGGTGGCAAAAAATCCGTTGATGCCCTCGCTGTAGGCCTCCAGCGCCGTGCGTGCATCGGGGGGCAGGCCTTCCCACTGCCGCTGCGCGGCCTCGCGGATGCCGAGCGTGCGCATCAGCTTGTCGGTCTCCAGCGTGGCCGGGCCCAGCACTTCGGACAAGGCGCCTCGCATCACCCGGCGATTGAATTCGAGCTGCCAGCCGCGCTCCTGGGCATGCACATAGCCCATGGCTTTCCAGGCGTCCCGCGGGCGGCTGGCCAGGATGTGGGTCACGTCGCTCGCGTCCCGGTGCACCAGCACCGGCGAGCCCAGGCCGGCGAGTTGCAGCCGACCCTCGGTCTGCGGCAGGCTGCGCTGGGCGTAGAAGAAGAGCACCGCCGCCGATGCCACCAGCAGCAGCACCAGCAACGCGAAAAACCGTTTGATCCAGCGCATGTTGTCTCCGGGATGATTTTTTTGGGTTGTCCCTGTCAGCGCCGGCGCCGAAGGCCCGGCCGTCAGGTCGCGGCGCCGTCAGCGGCGCTGGGGTGTCCGGCCAAGCACCATGTTGCCGTTGACCAGCCTGAAGCTCACCGTGGGAGCGCTGAAATCGGTGAACGGCGCACCCAGCGCGATCTCGCCGTCGCTGTGCAGCATGCATTCCTGGCGGCGCAGCGCGATCACGTTGTCGCCACCGGCAAAGCGCACCCAGGTGCCGTAGCTGCTGATGTCTTCCAGCACGTAGTTGCCCGAGCGGATGTCGATGCTGGTGTGCATGCGCGAGACCCGCGGGTCGCTGACCACGAAGTCGGCCTCGGGCACCCGCCCGATCTTCAGCGGCAGTTCGGTCAGACCGAAGCTTCGGCTGCTGTCCAGCCAGGCCAGCTCGATGCCGCCCATGCCGATGTCCTTGGGCGGCGTGAGCGCATGCAGGTCGGCGGGCAAGGTGAGGAATTCCGACAGCATCTCCTGCTGCCATTCGATGCGAAATACCTCACAGGGTTCTGTACGCCCCTTGATACGGATAGGCCCGAGACTGCGGCTGCGTATGGCGGTGCGAGGACCGAGTTCGCGCACCACGTTGTCCGTCACCAGGATCTGTTCGCCGCCGGCCAGATCGCTCAGGCGCGAGGCCAGGTTGACGGCATCTCCGAAGCAGTCGCCGTCGACCACGACCACCTGGCCGCGTGCCATGCCGATCTGCATCATGAGTTTGAGGCGGTTGGGCCACTGGACCACCCGCTTGGCGTGTTCTTGCTGGATCTGCACCATGGCCTCGACGGCCTGGCGGTTGCTGGTGAACGAGAGCAGGACGCCGTCGCCGAGCATCTTCACCACGGTGCCGCCGTGTTCCATGCCGGTGGCCCCGATCCATTGGGTGAGTTTGGTCACCACCATCGTGGCGCGATCGTTACCCAATGTTTCAAACACCGAGACGCTGCCGGTCAAATCCACGAATGCAATTGTCAGTTCGGCCATAGAGCGGTTTTGTGTGGTGTGAATTAAAGCACAGGGCCCTTGGCGGGCCGATCGCGCCGGTTGGCCTCCCCCCGCGTCAGAATAGTTGTCGCCCCGATAGAACCAAGAACCTGGGGG
>NZ_JAUCZG010000025.1 GCF_030373225.1 Hydrogenophaga sp.
TGCCCACGTTCACGTGCGGCTTGGTCCGCTCAAATTTCTCTTTTGCCATTTTTCAATTCCTAAAGAACAAAACCCGTGTCACGGTTTAAGGTCTGCATCACACTGCTGGTTCGCCCCGCACGGGGACAGGGCGGCGCGTGATCGCAGACCGGCTAAAAACTTACTTGGCGCGTGCTGCGACGATGGCTTCGGCCACGTTGCGCGGTGCTTCGGCGTAGTGCTTGAATTCCATCGAGTAGGTGGCGCGGCCTTGCGACATCGAGCGCAGGGTCGTGGAGTAGCCGAACATTTCAGACAGGGGCACCTCGGCCTTGATGGCCTTGCCGCCACCAACCATGTCTTCCATGCCCTGCACCATGCCGCGGCGGCTGGACAGGTCGCCCATCACGTTGCCGGCATAGTCTTCAGGCGTCTCCACCTCCACCGCCATCATGGGCTCGAGAATCACCGGGCTGGCCTTGCGGCAGCCTTCCTTGAAACCGAAGATGGCGGCCATCTTGAAGGCCATCTCGGACGAGTCCACATCGTGGTACGAGCCGAAGTGCAGGGTGACCTTGACGTCGACCACCGGGTAACCGGCCAGCACGCCCGTGGTCAGCGCTTCGATCACGCCTTTTTCCACCGCAGGGATGTATTCGCGCGGCACCACGCCGCCCTTGATGGCGTCGACGAACTCAAAGCCCTTGCCGGCTTCGTTGGGCTCGATCTTGAAGACCACGTGGCCGTACTGGCCCTTGCCGCCCGACTGGCGCACGAACTTGCCTTCCGAATCCTCCACCGTCTTGCGGATGGTTTCGCGGTAGGCCACCTGCGGCTTGCCGACGTTGGCTTCGACGCCGAATTCGCGCTTCATGCGGTCCACCAGGATTTCCAGGTGAAGCTCGCCCATGCCGGCGATGATGGTCTGACCCGATTCTTCGTCGGTCTTGACACGGAAGGAAGGATCTTCAGCGGCGAGGCGCTGCAGGGCGATGCCCATCTTCTCCTGGTCGGCCTTGGTCTTGGGTTCCACGGCCTGCGCAATCACGGGCTCCGGGAAGACCATGCGCTCGAGCATGATGATGGCTTCAGGATCGCACAGGGTTTCGCCCGTGGTCACGTCTTTCAGACCCACGCAGGCGGCGATGTCGCCCGCGCGGATTTCTTCGACTTCCTGGCGGTTGTTGGCGTGCATCTGCACGATCCGGCCGATGCGCTCTTTCTTGCCCTTGATGGGGTTGTAGACGCTGTCGCCTTTTTTCATCACGCCCGAATACACACGCACGAACGTGAGCTGGCCAACGTACGGGTCGGTCATCAGCTTGAATGCCAGGGCCGAGAACTTCTCGTTGTCATCCGGACGGCGGCTGGTGACTTCTTCGTCATCGTCCGTGCCTTTGACGTCTTCGATGTCCACCGGCGAGGGCATGAGCTCGATCACGGCGTCAAGCATGCGCTGGACACCCTTGTTCTTGAACGCCGTACCGCACAACATCGGCTGGATCTCGACCGCCAGCGTGCGCACGCGCAGGCCGTGGGTGATCTCTTCTTCGGTCAGGTCGCCTTCTTCAAGGTACTTGTTCATCAGCTCTTCAGAGGCTTCGGCCGCGGCTTCAACCATCTTCTCGCGCCAGATCTTGGCGGTTTCGAGCAGTTCGGCCGGGATTTCCTGGAACTCGAACTTCATGCCTTGCGACGCTTCGTCCCAGATGATGGCCTTCATCTTGCGCAGGTCGACCACGCCGGTGAAGTGCTCTTCAGCACCGATTGGAATCACGATCGGCACGGGGTTGGCCTTCAGGCGCAGCTTCATCTGCTCGACAACCTTGAAGAAGTTGGCGCCGGTGCGGTCCATCTTGTTCACGAAGGCCAGGCGAGGCACCTTGTATTTGTTGGCCTGGCGCCAGACGGTCTCCGACTGGGGCTGCACGCCACCCACAGCGCAATACACCATGCAGGCGCCGTCAAGCACGCGCATGGAGCGCTCCACCTCGATGGTGAAGTCGACGTGGCCGGGAGTGTCGATGATGTTGATGCGGTGCTCCGGGAAGGACATGTCCATGCCCTTCCAGAAACAGGTGGTGGCAGCCGAGGTGATCGTGATGCCACGCTCTTGCTCCTGCTCCATCCAGTCCATGGTGGCCGCGCCATCGTGAACTTCACCGATCTTGTGGTTGACACCGGTGTAGAACAGGATGCGTTCGGTGGTGGTGGTCTTGCCGGCATCGATGTGCGCGGAAATACCAATGTTGCGATAGCGCTCAAGGGGCGTGATGCGGGACATGGAAATACTCCGAAAAGGGATCGAGCCCGCCACCCCTGGAAATCAAGGGACGCGGGCTCTCGGTGCTGAATGCTCTAAGGGGCGGTGGCCCGGATCAGAAGCGGAAGTGGCTGAAGGCCTTGTTGGCCTCGGCCATGCGGTGGACTTCATCGCGCTTTTTCATCGCGCCGCCACGGCCTTCGGTGGCTTCGATCAGCTCGTTTGCCAGGCGCAGTGCCATGGACTTTTCGCTGCGCTTGCGCGCGGCTTCCTTGATCCAGCGCATCGACAACGCCAGACGACGGACGGGGCGCACTTCAACAGGCACCTGGTAGTTGGCACCACCGACACGGCGGGACTTCACCTCGACCATGGGCTTGACGTTGTTGATGGCCACCGAGAAGATTTCGACCGGGTCTTTGCCGCTCTTCTTCTCGATCTGCTCCAGCGCGCCATAAATGATGCGCTCGGCGACAGCTTTCTTGCCGCCTTCCATGATCACGTTCATGAACTTGGAGAGCTCGACGTTGCCGAACTTGGGATCCGGCAGGATTTCACGTTTAGGGACTTCGCGACGACGTGGCATTTTTTCACCTCATATTGCTTCAGTTGGCACCTTGGCAGGCACCGCGAGGGTCATTGGAACCCTCACTTACTCGACCCACACGGACAATTCCGCGCTTCGGGTCACTACGCTGCATCACCGCGCCACGCGGCGAACAGCACCTTGAATTCGAACCAGGATTACTTGGCCTTGGGCTTTTTCGCACCGTACTTGGAGCGCGACTGCTTGCGGTCTTTCACGCCCTGCAGGTCGAGCGAACCGCGCACGATGTGATAGCGCACACCGGGCAAGTCCTTGACACGACCGCCGCGGACCAGCACGACGCTGTGTTCCTGGAGGTTGTGGCCTTCGCCGCCGATGTAGGAAATGACCTCAAAACCGTTGGTCAGGCGCACTTTGGCAACCTTGCGCAGAGCGGAGTTGGGCTTCTTGGGGGTCGTGGTGTACACACGGGTGCACACACCGCGACGCTGCGGAGAATTTTCCATGGCCGGGCTCTTGGACTTGGTCTTTTCGACCTCCCGGCCGTGGCGCACGAGTTGATTGATGGTTGGCATTGAAAACGTCCCTAAACGTTTGAGAAAAGCGAAAACGGAAAGCTCTTCGGAAAATTCCGAAAAGCCCGCTAATGTAGCACGAGGGTGGGCCCCTGGCAATTCAGTGGCTGCAGGCCTTCACTGGATCCAGAGGCGGATGGCGTCCCAGGCGCGGCCGAAGACGCCGCTTTCTTCGACGGTTTCCATCACCACCAGGGGCACCTCGGCCACCGTCGCGCCGCCGGCCAGGGTCACGCGCAGCGTGCCGAGTGCATCTCCGCGATTGAACGGAGCCACCAGGGGTTCGGGGCGGATCACCTCGGTCTTCAGGCGCGCACCTTCGCCCGCAGGCACGGAAACCACCACCCCTTCCGGGCGTCCAAGCTTGATCTGCTCGGCCTTGCCCTTCCACACGCGGGGAGTGGCCACAGGCTGACCCGCGGGGAACAAACGCACGGCGTCATATGCCGTGTAGCCCCAGTTCAGCAGCTTCTGGGTTTCAGCGGCACGGGCATTTTCGCTGGCGGCCCCGAGCAGGATGCTGATCAGCCGTCGCTGCCCCTGTGGGCCCTCTCCGAGTGCCGCCACCTGCCGCCGCGCTGTGGCGACCAGGCAATAGCCAGCGGCATTGGTGTGCCCCGTCTTCAGACCGTCCACGCTGGGGTCGCGAAACAGCAGCATGTTGCGGTTGGTGTCGTTCGCCGCCGGCGTTCCGGGGTAGCGGTAGCGCTGGATCGCGTAGTACGGCACATAGTCCGGAAAGTCGGTCATCAGCCGGTTGGACAGGATGGCGAGATCGCGGGCGGTCGTTGTGTGACCCGCTTCGGTCAGACCTTCCGGGTTGCGGTAGCCGGTTGAATTCATGCCCAGGGACTTGGCCTGCGCGTTCATGAGTTCGACAAAACGCTCCACCGATCCAGCCACCCCTTCGGCAAGGGCGACCGTGGCGTCGTTGCCCGACTGCACGATCATTCCCTTGACAAGGTCCTCGACCGGCACCTGCATCTTGGGGTCGATGAACATGCGCGAGCCCGGCATTTTCCAGGCGCGTTCGCTCACCCCGAAGGTTTGCGTCAGGCTGATCTTGCCGGACTTGAGTGCATCAAAAACGATGTACGCCGTCATCAGCTTGGTCAGCGAGGCCGGCTCGACGGACTGATCGGGATTCAATGACGCCAACACCTGACCGGAGGTCACGTCCATCAAGAGATAGGCCTTGGCCGCCACCTCGGGGGCTTGTGGCATTTGGGCGGATGCCGGCAGAACCGACCCGCACAGCACGACCGCAGAAAGCAACAGGGCAGAGAAACGACGAAACAAAATCCAGTCCTTCAACGAGAAGCAAAAAAAGAAAACCTGCCTGGCCCGTCAGGCCCGCAGGTGACGCAGCACCAACTCCCGCAACAAGGGAAGCTGACCATGAAAGAAATGGCCTCCACCCGGCACCACCAGAACAGGCAGCACCTGAGGCCGGGCCCAGTCCATCACGCTGGACAGCGGGACCGTGTCGTCCTGCTCCCCATGAACGACCAGGGTTCGGGCATGGAGTTCCGCGTTCACCGGAGCGACGTCGAACCGGCTGGCAGCTGTGCCGACCAGCACCAGATGCTGAAGATCGCGTGAGGCGTGCAGGCTGGCGGCCGCATGACTGGTGACGAACGCGCCGAACGAGAACCCGGCCAGACACAGGGCGCCCTCGCCCGCCTGGGTTGCGACCACAGCCAGAAGATCCTTGAGCTCGCCGCGCCCTTCGTCGTACTGGCCCTCGCTGGCCCCCACACCACGAAAATTGAAACGCACAGCGGTCCAGCCGGCAAGCACACATGCTCGGGCCAGCGTCTGCACCACCTTGTTCGTCAACGTGCCGCCGTGCAGGGGATGTGGGTGCGCAATGACCGCGGTTCCGCGGGGTGTGGCTTCAGGGCGGTCGATGGCCAGCTCGATCAGTCCCGCAGGCCCGGCCATGGTCAGGCTCTCGGTTTGGGCATTCATGTCGGGCCGACCGCGTTCACCCGGACGCAGACACGCTGTGCAGGGTCAACGGCCCACATCGGCGGGCGTCACAAGCCGCTGCACCACCACGCCATCGCGCAGGTGCGATTGAACGATCTCGTCGATGTCGTGCTCGTCGACATACGTGTACCAGACCGCCTCCGGATAGACCACGGCGATCGGGCCTCCCGAACAACGGTCGAGGCAACCCGCCTTGTTCACGCGCACCTTGCCCTCTCCGAGCAGGCCCATCGATTTGGCCTGTGACTTGCAGCGATCGAATGCAGCCTGCGCTTTGTGTTGCGCGCAGGAGGCCTCACCACTGTCACGCTGGTTGAGGCAGAAAAAGATGTGGCGCTCGTAATAAGACTTGTTTTCAATCATCCCCGGATTCTAGTTGGCGTGTGTGGGAGTGGCGGTCGAGCGCGACACCGCCAGCAGGCCAAACACGAGAGCGGCAAATGGCCACATCCAGCCCAGCCATTGGGAGAGCCCGTGGAAACGGATGAAGCGTCCTTGCTCCCAGACTTCGAGCGACTGCGCGAAATAGGGGCTGATGGGCGCTCCGTTGAGCAAGGCAAGAGAGACAGCCAGACACAGCAGCATGACCACGTTGCACATCCTGCGAGGCATCAGGACACACGACACGCCCACCACCACAGCAAGGATCAGACCCAGCTGCGCCTGCGGCGTGAGCCAGGCCCATGCGTGGTCCGGGCCGTAGGTCAGTGCGGCTGACAAGCCCGCGACGCAGACGGCACCCGCCACGACAAGGCCGCAGAAAAACAGCCGGCGGATCCTCGATCGCATGTCTGCGTAGCCCATGAGCAGAGGCGTCAGCACGCACAAGCCTATGCAAAACGCCTCGGCCAGAGGACTCAAAGGCGCCGGCGCCGTCTGGCGGACGGGGACCCAGGAGAGAAACGGCGTGTCCATCAACAACGTCGTGAGCGCATCTTCCAGGCGATCACGGACTTGCCCCAGTCCGAACGGCACGGGCTGCGGGTACAGCAAGGCAAACGGCCACAGCGCCAACAGCACGAGTCCCCCATGGGCAGAAGGCTCAAACCAGTTGGCCCGGATCTGGCTCCAGCGGCGCAGGGCGCCCAACCACTCGATCAACATCGCGAGTGCGACCCCCAGTGCGGCGCCAAGGGCGTTCAGCGCCAGATCAACGTTGGAAGGCACCCGCATGGGCAGGTAGCTCTGAAGCATCTCCACGGCCAGCGACAGCAGCACCGGAAGCGCCAGGGCCACCAGCCAGGCCCACTGCCCCACGCCAGAGCGCCGCAGGGCCAGTGCCAGCAGAAAGCCCAGCGGGGCATATCCCACCAGATTGGAGGCGATGTCGAATCCGGTCCAGTACTGGGGCAAAGGCGCCTGCAGGAAAGCCAGCGGCACCACACCCTGGTCGCGCCACCCTGTGAACGGGTAGAGGCTGGCATACACCACCATGCCGGCGAAAAGCAACGCCAGCGGCCAGGCGGAGGTGCGTGCTTTCAAAGCATCAGAAAGGCTTGACGACCACCAGAACCACCGCCATCACGAGCAGGATCACGGGAGCCTCGTTGAACCATCGGTACCAGACATGGTTGCGGCGGTTGGCGCCCTGGGAAAACCGCTTGAGCATCACACCGCAGGTGTGGTGATAGGCCAGCGCGAGCACCACCACCACCAGCTTGGCGTGCATCCAGCCATTGCCCGCGCCCAGACCGATTCCATAACCCAACCAGAGCCACAGGCCCAGTGCCACTGCGGGTACCGCCAGCAGGCTGGTGAAACGCATCAGCTTGCGCGCCATGAGGAGCAAGCGCTCACGTTCCGCGAGGCTCTCGGCCGGCACCATGGCCAGGTTCACGAAAATCCTGGGCAGGTAAAAAAGGCCGGCAAACCAGCTGGCCACGAAAACGATATGGAAGGATTTGACCCAAAGCATGGGGGCAGTGTAGCCCCCGTTCAGAGCCGGTTGTGCGTTCTCGCCAATGGCCTCTGGCGGGTAACGGGACAAAAAAAACCCGGCCGTTTGGACCGGGTCGGGAAGCCTTTTTGCTGTCACACACCAAGGCACCCGCTCAGGGAGGAAAAGCGGGGAGCCGCCTTGCGGCGGCCCAACGGCATGGTACACCAAACAAATCGGATATCCAACTTTGACCTGTCAACCTTGACATTGCTGACATTCCAGACCGACCAGCGCCGCAGGATCGAACCGGTCTACATCATCTTGGCCAGCTCGAACATCACGGCCGTGCCGAGCGCTTCGCGGATGTTGCCGCGCCCCACCTTGGCCATGGACAGTTCGCCAAAACCGGACATGTCGAAAGAGCTGTCGTCGGGAGAAATTTCCACGAACGGAAATTCGAAAACCTCGCGCAGCAGCTCGCGCCGGAACATGTCGAACGCTTCACCCTTGATTTCCGAGTCCACGATGATGAGGTTGGGCATGCGACTTCGAAGCGCCTGGCGCGCCTGTTCGAAATCGACCACGCTGTCGGACATCACGCCGATCTCCCGCAGGGCGTCCCGGATGTCGGCGCGAATCTGCAGTGTCGGAGAGATCGTCAACACATAAATGCCGGAGAGCGACTTGAACATCGACGAGTGATCGTCCGAGAGTTCAACAGCGGAAATGCCGTCCACAGCCTGCACGGTGCGCGTGAACAAGGCTGTGAAACTCACACCATCGTCGGTGACTTCGCGACTGATCTCGATGCCGCCAGCGGTCTGCGCAATCTGGCGGATGAGCACCCAACTCAGGCTGTCGAGCATCGCAACGCTGGAAGGAGGAGCACCGTCGTTCGACACCCGAACCTGCAGTCGCGCGTGTTTGGGCCAGGCGTTCATGTCCATGCGCACGTCGATGCGGTTGCCGAATGGCAGGCCCCAGTCGAGCACTGCGTTGACGAATGTGTAGGCCACCGTCGGGTCCACCAGCACTTCCACCGGCTTGAGCTTGCGGCGCAGCTCGATGCCGAGCACACCCAACTCGACCTTGCGGTCCTGAAGAATGCCCTCGACCAACTGAGCCATGTCCACCTTCTCGTGCGACTGACGGATTCGTCCGCCATAGAAGCGGTGGATCTGCTGCGTGCTGACGCCAGCCATTTTCAGGCGCTGGGTGGGGATGCTCAGGGAACGGTGTTCAGCAGAGGTGATGCGATCCTTGGCCAGCAGCTGGTCGATGCTGTTCTGGAGTGCGCTGACTCCCTCGGTGATCTGGTCGGCCAGGCCCGCCACCAGTTCGGGCCAGTGCGCTTCCAGTGACCAGGGTTGTTCGGCATGGCCACCCGGCTTTGCGGCTGCGGGGGCGCTGGCATGGTTCTTTTTGACAGAAAGCATGGTCGGTGGACAGGTTCGG
Organism: Hydrogenophaga sp.; assembly: GCF_030373225.1. Lineage (GTDB taxonomy): Bacteria > Pseudomonadota > Gammaproteobacteria > Burkholderiales > Burkholderiaceae_C > Hydrogenophaga. Next base: position 8,691 of record NZ_JAUCZG010000025.1, read on the forward strand.
TAAAGCGGGAACGTGCGTTTCGCAACGGTCTGAAGGAGGGCTCGCAAATAGCCACAAGTCTTCAGAAGAGGCCGGGCAAATGTTGCAAATTGCAATTATCACGACCGATTCGTGCTGGAACCGTGGGGGGGTATCAATCATTTCTTCTTACCGTGGACTTCAACACAATGCCGGCACCTTTGAATCCACCAATGCCACGAATGGCCGGCCGACCGGGCCAGGGCGACACCCGCAAGGGCTGGCTGTTTGCCACAATAGCCTGATGCACAACCCCGCCCCCTACCCCTTCAGCCGCCCCCGACGCCTGCGCCGGGACCCGTTCACCCGCGACCTGGTGCGCGAGAACCGGCTGAGTCCGGCCGATCTGATCTACCCGGTGTTCGTGCTGGATGGCTCGGGCCGTCGCGAAGCCGTGGGCTCAATGCCGGGCGTCGAGCGCCTGAGCCTGGATCTGTTGTTGCCGGTGGCCGAGGACTGCGTGGCGCTGGGCATTCCGGTGATGGCCTTGTTTCCCGTGATCGACCAATCGCTGAAGACGCCCGACGGCCGGGAAGCACTGAACCCTGAAGGCCTGGTGCCGCGCGTGGTTCGTGAGCTGAAAAAGCGGTTTCCCCAACTCGGCGTGATGACCGATGTGGCGCTCGACCCCTACACCAGCCATGGCCAGGACGGCCTGCTGGACGACAACAACTACATCCTGAACGACCCCACGGTGGAGATTCTGGTGAAGCAGGCGGTGAACCAGGCGCAGGCGGGCGTGGACATGGTCGCACCCAGCGACATGATGGACGGCCGCATCGGCGCCATTCGCACCGCACTTGAAGCCAACGGCCTGGTGCACACGAAGATCATGGCCTACAGCGCGAAGTACGCCAGTGCTTTCTACGGTCCGTTCCGCGACGCGGTGGGCTCGGCTGCCAACCTGGGCAAGGCCGACAAGAAGGTCTACCAGATGGACCCGGGGAACTCCAACGAAGCACTGCGCGAAGTGGCACTGGACCTGGCCGAAGGCGCCGACATGGTCATGGTCAAACCCGGCATGCCTTACCTGGACATCGTGCGCCGGGTGAAAGACGAATTCGCGGTGCCCACCTTCGCTTACCAGGTCAGCGGCGAGTACGCCATGCTCAAGGCCGCCGCCATCAACGGCTGGCTGGACCACGATGCGGTGATGATGGAGAGCCTGCTGGCTTTCAAGCGCGCAGGCGCCGACGGCGTGCTGACCTATTTCGCGCGCGACGCAGCCCGCCTGCTGCGCGGCTGAGCGCCCGTCCATGCGCGTCTTCCACATCCTGCCCGGCTCGGTGAGCGAGTCGGCGAGCCTGCCGATGGTGATGCCCGGCAAGGGCTACCTGTGGATCGCCTGCGGTCGGCGCGAGTTCGAGCTGGAGCAGGGCGCGGTGCAAAGCACCCTGCAGGTGCTTTGCGGCATGACGCTGGTGGACCTGCACCTCTCCGACCTGCTCAACAACCAGTTGCCCTCGCACTACGACTACACCTCGCAATACGACATCCTGGTGTTCCGTCGTCTGGCGGCCGGTCACAGCGAAACCGACCTCGCCCACCCGGGCACGGTGCTGACACACTCGACCAAGCGTGGCGGGCCTCCGGTGCTGCGTCGCATCGACACCAGCCCGGTCGGCTTCGCGGTTTTCGAACGCGTGTTGCTGACCGTGCACCCGGCCGGCTGCCTGGTTCTGGACCAGTATGCCGCGCGGCTGAACTCGGCCGCCTCCGCCGCCTCGCGGGCCGCCGGCGTGCATTTGCCGCCCAGCCCGGCCGATCTGATGCTGCGCATCATCAACCAGATGGTGGATGGCTACCTTGAACTGCGGCGTGAACTCACGCGCCAGCTGGACCACTGGCAGGCCGAACTGCTGCACCCGAAGGCCCGCTTCAGCAACTGGGGGTCGCTGCTGGACGCTCGCATTTCGCTGCACCAGCTTGACGAAATCTGCGAAGACCAGCGCTCGGCCATCCAGGACTGGATCGAGGCACTGGCCACCTGGGAGCCCAACGACCACCACGGTGGTCAACGGGGGCTCGAACTGCTGAAGGTGCGCTCGCGCGATGTGCTCGAACACATCGAGCGGGTGGTGCACCATGTGCGCCGGCTCGAGCAGAACGCCGAGACCGCGGTTCAGATGCATTTTTCAGCGCAGAGCAACCGCACCAACGACATCATGCGCACGCTCACCGCGCTCACCGCCATCTTTCTGCCGCTGAACCTGATCGCGGGCATCTTCGGCATGAATTTCGAATTCATCCCGCTGCTTCATCAGCAGACCGGGTTCTGGTGGGCCCTCGGTTCGATGGCACTGACCGCCGCGGTGCTGGGCGTGCTGTTCTGGCGCAAGCGTTACCTGGTGCGCTCGCCGGGGCGCTGAGTCCCCGCCCGCCACTCACCGCGCCGGCGTGGCCACACCAAACGTCTTCGCGCCGTTGTCCCAGGCAATGCGCCGCGCCACATCGGCCGGCAGACCGCCCAGCCAGGTGCGGTAGCCCTGCATGAGCTCACCGTAGTACAGCCAGCGCTGGTTGACCCAGGTGTCGGAGCCGATCATGAAACGACCGGGGTACTTGAGCAGCAGGGCGCGCCAGTCGGGGCAGAGTTGCCCATCGCCGCAGGTAAGGCCCGGTCGGTACGAGAGCTCACCCATCAACGCCGGATAACGCGCGAACAGTTCGTCCACCCGCTGCGCGGGCGTACCACCAATGCCCGTGTGCGCCCAGATCAGGCGAAAGTCCCGATGTTGCGATGCTGCGCGATCCGCGCTGGCCGCTTTCGTGTGGGCCATCAGCAAATCGATCGCCACGTCGTCCACGTGCGCCAGGATCGCAAGGCCTTTTTCTTCGGCCAGCGCCATGAGTTGCCTGGCCACCGGTCCGTTGGCATTCGCGCTGTCGTAGAGGTGGAACTCCCCCAGGCCCCGGTAGGGCCCGGCCGGCGTGCCGCGCGCGAGTTCTGCGTTCACCATGTCCACGATGGTCGGGTCGCGGAACCAGTTGCTGTAGTCGGCGCGGTTGCGGTAGAGGCGCACGAAGGGCACCACGGTCACGCCGGCCGCGCGCGTCAGATCGGTTGCGCTGGCCAGGGCAAAGGTGCCGTCATTGGGCCGCGAATTGGCAATGATGGCGCGCACGCCGCTCTTGTTCATGCGCTCCAGCACGTCGGCCTTGGGGTGCGGGCAGCCGGGGGACGGTGCCGTGTGCACACAGGCTTCGTCGTTGTAATGCAGGTGGGCGTCGAACAGCGGACCGCTGTAGTCGGCCGCCGCCACCGAGCCCACCCAGGCCATCCCGAGACACACGAGCAGGCTGGCGCGGCGCATCGGCGTTCAGCTCAGGTGCTGCGCGAAAAACGCCAGCGTGCGCTCGCGCGCCAACCGGGCTGCGGCTTCGTTGTAGGAGCCGCGCTGGTCGCAGTTGAAGCCGTGGTTGGCCTCGTAGACATGCACCGTCACGCCGGGCTGTGCCCGCTGGAAGACCTCGACCGTGTCCATCGGGATCCAGTGATCCTGATCGCCGAAGTGAACCATCACCGGCACGGTCGGCGCGCGTGCGGCATCGGCCGCAGCTGTCATGCCACCGCCGTAGTAGGGCACCGCAGCGGACAGTCCATCCAGCGTGCAGGCCGCGCGCCAGGTGAGCAAGCCGCCCCAGCAATAGCCGACGATGCCGACCTTGCCGGCCTGGGCCGCGTGGTCGATGGCGGCCTGGATGTCGGCCATCACGCCGGGCGGGGGCAGGCCCTCTGCCGCGGTCTTGAAGCCGAAACCGGCGTTCATGTCGGCCTCGGTGTAGCCCAGTTCCACGCCGGGCTGCACGCGATGGAAGGTGGCGGGTGCCACCACAAGGTAACCATCGGCCGCGTAGCCGTCGGCCACCGACCGGATGTGCGAGTTCACGCCGAAGATTTCCTGCAGCACGACCAGTCCCCCCTTGGGCGGGCCGGAGGGTTCTGCCACGTAGGCAGAGAAAGTTGTGCCGTCGGCGGACTTGAGTTCGATCGTCTGTCCCATGGAAGCTCTCCTGGTGTCGGTTGAAGGATTCAGGCCCGCAGTTTGCGCGCCACGAAGTCCAGGCGGTCCTGGCCCCAGAACAGTTCTCCGTCGATCAGGTAGCTGGGTGCACCGAACACCTGCGCATCGATCGCTGCCTGGGTCTGTTCCTCGTAGCGTGCCTGCACCTCGGGTTGTTGCGACTGCGCCAGCCGCGCTGCGTCCAGACCGCATTCTGCAAGCAAGGCAGCCAGCACGTCCATGGACGCGATGTCGCGTTCCTGCGCCCAGACGGACTTCATCACCGCGCCCGTGAGGCGCATCGCCGCTTCCTCGCCGTCGTGCATGGCAACGGCCGTGATCAGGCGCGCCGACGGATCGCCCGCCACCGGGAAGAAACGCGGCTCGGGATGCAAAGGCATGGCCAGCGCATGGCTGAAACGGCGCAGCTCCAACAGCCGGTAGGCCTGGCGCTGGGGCGCGCGCTTGGGCAAGGGCAGACCGCCGGAGAGCGGGAAGATCTTGCCCAGGTCCATGGGCAAGACACGCACGCTGGCGCCGGTCTCGCGCAACAGGGCTGCAAACCGCTCGTGGCCGAGATAGGCCCAGGGACTCTGGGGGGCAAAGAAGTAGTCGACTGCGCGACGCATGGCGGTCTCCTCGGGCTGTTGTAATGGCCGGATGTGGTAGCCCCGAGTTGTACGCGATGCCACCACTTCATGCAGGAGACAGGTTATGGACAAGGCGAGTGGCCGGGTGCTGCTGGTCACCGGCGGCGGGCGCGGCATCGGTGCGGCCACCGCACGGCTGGCGGCCGCGCAGGGCTGGGCGGTGGCGGTGAACTACACCGCGAATTCGCTGGCCGCCGACGAGGTGGTGCGCAGCATCCGCGACCTCGGCGGCACGGCCATCACCGTGCAGGCCGATGTGGCCGACGAGGGCCAGGTGCTGGCGATGTTTCAGAAGATCGACGCCAAGCTCGGGCGCCTCAACGGCCTGGTGAACAACGCCGGCGTGGTAGATGTGAGCGCGCGCCTTGACGAGATGAGCCTGGCGCGCATCAGGCGCATGTTCGACATCAACGTGATCGGCTCGCTGCTGTGCGCACGCGAAGCGGTGCGCCGCATGAGCACGAAACACGGCGGCGAAGGCGGTGCGATCGTCAACGTGTCCAGCGCGGCGTCGCGCCTGGGCTCACCCGGGCAGTACGTGGACTACGCCGCGGCCAAGGGCGCCATCGACGCCTTCACCATCGGGCTGGCCAAGGAAGTGGCGGCCGAGGGCATTCGGGTGAACGCGGTGCGGCCGGGCCTGATCGAGACCGGTATCCACGCGTCGGGCGGCTTGCCCACGCGGGTGCGCGACCTGCAGCACCTGGTGCCCATGCAGCGCGGCGGCACGGCCGACGAGGTGGCGCAGGCCATCGTCTGGTTGCTCTCGGACGCGGCGAGTTACACCACCATGAGTTTGCTGGACGTGTCCGGAGGACGATGATGGACAACCCCCACGCTGCGCCGCTGCGCGGGTCGCTGCCCCCAAAGGGGGCGCTTTTCGCCTTGGGGCGGCCCGGCGGCGAAAAGACATGAATACATCACACATCAAGTACTGGTGGGAAGACCTGGAGGTCGGCGAAACCCGCGACCTCGGCACCGTCACCCCGACCGAAGAAGAGACCGTGGCCTTCGCCCGCCAGTTCGACCCGCAACCGTTTCACCTGGACCACGAAGCCGCGAAGAACTCGGTGTTCGGCGCGTTGAGTGCCAGCGGCTGGCACACCTGCGCCATGGCCATGCGGCTGATGGTAACGAACTTCCTGAGCGAAAGCTCCAGCCTCGGATCGCCCGGCCTGGACAGCCTCAAATGGCTCAAGCCCGTGTTCCCCGGCGACACGCTGCGCCTGCAGCACACCATCCTGGAAAAACGCGCCATGAGCAAACGGCTGGACGTGGGCCTGGTGCGAACCAGCTGGGAGATGTTCAACCAGCATGGGGACAAGGTCCTGTTCATGGAGGGCTACGGCATGTTCCGCCGCCGTGAACCCGGGCAGCCGTAGCCCGCACGCTGCGCCGGCACGGGAGGTGCCTCATCCAGGGCAGGCGAGGACCCGGCTTCGCCGCTCCCGGCGTGCGCCCCCTCGAGGGGGACGCGCGCAGCGCGGCGGGGGTGGGTCACAATCCATCATGGATTTCAAGCCGCTCATCACCCTGCTGGCCATCGTCAACCCGCTGGCGATCGTGCCTTTTTTCATTCACTACACGCAGGGCTTCAGCCGCAAGCAGCGGCGGCGCACGGTGCTGATCTCATCGGTGAGCGCCTTTGCGGTCATCGCCACCTGTGCGCTGATCGGTCTGCAGATCCTCGAGTTCTTCGGCATCTCGCTGGCCAGTTTTCAGGTCGGTGGCGGCATGCTGCTGCTGACCTCGGCGCTGGCCATGCTCAACGCCCAACCCGCCGAGGCCAAGACCAACGAAATGGAAGTCAACGACGCATCGGCGCGCGCCTCGATCGCCGTGGTGCCGCTCACCATTCCGCTGCTCACCGGCCCGGCCACCATGTCCACCGTGGTGATCTACGCCGACCAGGCCAAGACCTTTTTCCAGCACGCTGCGCTGGTCGGCTACGGCGTGGTGATCGCGCTGGCCACCGCCATCTGCTTCACCATGGCCGAGCCCATTGCGCGCTTCCTGGGCCAGACCGGCATCAACGTGATGACGCGGCTGATGGGTTTGATCCTCGCCGCCCTGTCGGTGGAGGTGATGGCCACCGGCCTCGTGAAGTTGTTCCCCGCACTGGCCGGCTAGGGTCGGCTCACTTCAGCTTCTGCGTTTCGGCGCGGAATTCGGCCAGCACGGCGCGGGCGTTCTTCAGTCCGCGGGCTTCGGCTGCCGTCACCCACTTGTCTTCGAGCGCGGCCTGCTTGGCCCTGACTTCGCCCACGAAGGCATCGCTGGCCATCTGGCGCTGAACCCCGGTGGTTTTCTGGATGTCGCGGGAAGCGGCGTCGGTGCGGTCCCAGCCGGCGCCGAACAGGCGGGCCGCGGCTTCGCCCGAGACCTTGTCGATGGCGGCCTTCTCTTCGGGCTTGAGCGAGTCGTACTTCGCCTGGTTCATCATGAAGACGAAGCTGGTGTTGTAGAGACCACCAGGGAAGGTGGTGGCGTACTTCACCATCGACAGGCGCATCGACTGCAGCGATTCGTCGGGGAAGAAGGTGCCGTCCATCACGCCGGTGGACAGCAGTTCGAACGAGTCGGTGGCGGGCTTGAGCGTGGTGTTCCAGCCCATGGACTTGGAGAGCTCGTTGATGTTGCCGCCGCCGATGCGGAACTTCAGCTTGGCCGCGTCGGCCGAGCTGGTGACCGGTTGTTTGACAGTGAAGATGATGCCCGGGCCGTGCGTGAACACCGCCAGCGGTTTCACGCCCCGGTGTTCACCCAGCGGCGCGAAGTACTTGTTGTAGATGCGCTGGTAGGCCACCGAGGTGGTGGTGGAGCTGTCGCCCAGGAACGGGAATTCAGCAACCTGGGTGAAGATGAAGCGACCGGGCGTGTAGCCATCGACCGTGAAGGACACGTCGGCCAGACCGTCGCGCACCGCGTCGAAGGTGCCGGGTGGCGCCGACACCGCCTTGGGCAGCAGGTTGCACTTCACACTGCCCCTGGTTTCCTTCTCCACCGCTTCACACCACTGGTTTTGCGCCATGGTGGCGCCATGCGAGGGCGGCAGCCAGGTGGAAACCGAAAGCACGGTCTGCGCCTGGGCGAATGAAGCGCCGGTGAGCGCGGCCAGGGCCAGCGCGGTGCGGGTCCAGCGGAATGAAGTCGGGGTCATGGAATGTCTCCTTGTTGTCAGGTGATGGGAACGGGGTGGGACGCGGGAAGGGATGCGGACAGGCCATCGCGGGGGCTGGCCTGCTCGGCCTGCACACGCTGTTCGAGCAGGCGCCGGAACTGGATGAGTGCGGCGTCCATGGCCAGCGGCAACATGGGCAGGCCGGGCTTGAGCACCAGGTTGCGGTGCTGGGCGCTGATCATGTCGCGGTCTTCGTTGAAGGCCACCAGCAGGCTGTTGAAGATGCTCTCGGTCACGCTGGCATCGCCCTCGTCGGCGCGGTGCGACTGCTGGAAGAAATAGTGCGTGGTCGTCTCGGTCTCGGGCGTGAGGGTCTGGCAGCTGTGCAGGCGCACCGACTGGCTGCTGTCTTCACCCTGCGTGCCGGTGGGCCGGCCGCCGGAGTGCATCAGCAGCGTGCCGGGCAGCAGGAAGTCGTAGATGAACCAGCGGTCCAGGTTCGTGCTGAACTCGCGGAACTTTCGGTAGAAGGGCGGCGGCGGCACGTCGTTCACCCGCCGGGTGACCTTGATGCCCATCTGCGGCCAGTCGGCGTTGGCGCCGGACACCGGCTCGATGTCGGGGCGGGCCTGCGCGATCTGGGTGGAGCCGCCCAGCGTCTTCTCGTGCACATAGCTCAGGTGCGAAAAATCCAGCAGGTTGTCGCAGATCAACAGGTAGGGCGTGTCGTAGTGCAGGTAGCCGGGCTTGTGCTGCCAGTCGGGGTGCTCGCACGAAAAGTTGTCGGGCAGCAAGGCCGGGTCGGCCAGCGCCGGCTCACCCATCCAGACAAACACCCAGTTGTTCTGCTGCACCACCGGGTAGCTGCGCACCCGGGCTTTGGCAGGCACCACCGCAATGCCCGGCGCCTGCACGCAGGCCCCGTGCGGATCGAACATCAGGCCGTGGTAGCCGCAGCGCACACAGTCACCCTCGCGCCGGCCCTTGGACAGCGGTGCCTGGCGGTGGCAGCAACGGTCCTCGAGCGCCACCAGCGTGCCGTCGTCCAGCCGGTAGACGAGCACCGGCTCGCCCAGCACGGTGCGGGTGAACAGCTCGGGCGAGCCGGCGGCGGGAATCTCGTGACCCCAGGCAATCACATACCAGCAGTTGCGCAGCCACATGGGCAGCTCCTTCTCGGGTGGTCTCCAGCCAGCATGCTAGGGGTGTCCTGTGAGCGGCCTGTCCCCTTCGAGGGGGATGGACGCGGGTATCGGCACGGTCTGGCTGCGGCCTCAGTTCACCCAGCGCGCGAGACCCATGCGGTGCGCAGGCAGGCCCTGCTCGGCCAGCTTGAGATAGGCGCGCTTTCGCAGGGTGACGACGGTCGAGGGTGCGATGTCGAGTTCGGCGGCGATGCCGTCTGCGCTGATGCCGCAGGCGATGCGCGCGCACACCGCCCGTTCGCGCGGCGACAGGCGCGGCGCGCCGTGCTCGAGCCGGTCGGCGGCGCTGGCGACCCGGGCGCACAGGTCGGCCGTGGCATCGGCAGCCCGCAACGACGCGTGGTGGGCCTGGCGCAGCAGGGGCGCCAACGCCAGCAGCTGCTCGATCTCGGGCGCCTGAAACAGGCCCTGGCGCTCGTCCCGGTAGAGGTGGATGGCGTGCACCACGCCGGGTGCGGGCGCGTGCAGCAGGCTGAAGCGCTCGGTCAGGCGCTCGCGCACGTAGATGTCGTCGCGCCAGCCGGCCACCGGCAGTTCGTCGGCCCGGCAGTGCAGCGCGGCCACCTCGCGCGCCGGGCGACGACCCACCTGCTCGGCCAGGTGCATCACCGCATCGCTCTGGTAGTAGCTGCGGCGGTAAATGGCAAAACACTCGGCCACCACATCGCGGTCGTGGGTGTGGTCCGAACAGCCCTGCACCAGTTCGGGCATCACCTCCTGGCGCTGGCGGCGGAATTCCACCAGCGAGAGGTATTCAACCGGCACCACCTGCTTGATGGCGAACAGCAGGCGCTGTGCACTGGCGGGGCCGGCGGCCACGTCGAGCAAGGCAGCCACGGCCGCCCCGTTGAGCGGGTGACCAGGGTGTGGCGTGTCGAGGGACCAGGTGGAGGGCATGCGGACCATTCTTCAGCCGGCGGCCCCGCCCTCCTACCGGATTAACCCTGTTTCGGCTCGGGCTGGGGAGGCTGGGGATAGAGGCCGAGCGTCTGCGCCTGCAGGCGCGACAGGCCCAGCAGCGCATCGGTGAACGGCGTGGGCACGCCGGTGAGCTGGCCGAGTTCGCGCACCACGGTCACCAGCGCGTCGAGCTCCACCGGCTTTCTCGCCGTGACGTCCTGCAGCATCGAGGTCTTGAAGGCGCCGAGCTTGAGCGTGACCGCGTGGCGGTCTTCGGGCTGCTGGTCGATCGGGATGCCGATGCGTGCGCCGATGGCCCGGGCTTCCAGCATCACGCTGCTGATGAAGCCGCGCACCAGGTCGTCGCCCAGGATGCGGTCGGTGGTGGCGCCGGTGAGCGCGCTCACCGGGTTCACCGTCATGTTGCCCCAGAGCTTGTACCAGACGTCCTTCTGGATCTGCGGCGACACGGTGGCGTTGAGCCCGGCACGCTGCAGCAGTTCGGCCAACGCGGCCACGCGCTCGGTGGCTTCGCCCGAGGGCTCGCCGATGATCAGACCGTTGCCGAAGTGGTGGCGGATGACGCCGGGCGCATCGACGGAACAGCTGGCGTGCACCACGCCGCCGATGACGTTGCGCGCCGGGATCGACCGGTCGATGCCGCCGCCGGGGTCGACCGAGGTCAGCCGGGTGCCGGCGCGCTCGCCGCCGAAGCCGTTGAAGAACCACCAGGGCACGCCGTTCATGGCGGTGAGCACCACCGTGTGGCGGCCGATCAGCGGGGCGATGCCGCGCGCCACCTCGGCCAGGGCCGGCGCCTTCACCGCGACGATGACCAGGTCCTGCACACCCAGGGCCGCCGCGCTGCTGGAGGCTTCCACCGGCGCGCCGATGAGACGGCCGTTCTCGTGCAGTTGAAGGCCATCGCGCTGGAGTGCCGCGAGCGTGTCGCCGCGGGCGAGCGCGCTGACGATGCAGCCGGTGTGCGACAGCAGCACGCCGAGCCAGCCGCCGATGGCGCCGGCACCGACGATGGCGACCCGGGCAAAAAGGTCAGGGTTGTTTGCATTCATGCGGGGCACCTGTGTGAAAAAACCCGGCCGGCCGAACCCGGACGGACCCCGGCTGCAGTTCCCATGCCGGTCGGCCGATTATCCGGCTGACCCCGGGCCACAGGTCGCCCGAACGCGGGAACAGCACTGCTCAAGGCCGTCAATTGCGGCTAAAGGATGCAACCAGCCAGACCGATACACACACAGCAGCTGATTTCATGCTGCCGTTGGATGGTTTTCTGCGATCGCGACACTGGCCCATGGGCAGGTTCGCCGCGCCAGCGACAGGTCCGACGCCACCCTCGAACGGTCGTGACCGTCCTTTCTTTCTAGGAGAAACCGAGATGAACAAGCGCAACTGGATGCAATGGGCTGGCGCAGCGGCCCTGGGTCTGGGCTCCCTGAGCCTGTCGTGGGCCGCTGAGACTCCCCCATCGCTGGCCGGAGCCAAGGTGATTCAGGCCGACGAGGCCAAGAAGCTGCTGGACAGCGGCGTGCCCTTCTTCGACACGCGCGTTTCAGCCGAATACGCCGAAAAGTCCATCAAGGGCGCCAAGAGCCTGACGTACCGCGAAAAGAGCGCCAAGGCGGCTGATTTCGATCCTGCCCAGGACCAGTTCGACCTCAGCAAACTGCCCGCCGACAAGGCCGCTCCCGTCGTATTTTTCTGCAATGCGGGCGAATGCTGGCGCAGCTACAAGGCCTCGGCGATGGCGGTGAAAAATGGCTATGCCAAGGTGAACTGGTTCCGCGGCGGCATGCCGGAATGGACCGCCAAGGGGCTGCCGACCCAATGACCGGGGAACCTTGAGGTTCCAGCTGCACGCACTGCAACGAGGATTCGACATGCGCTTCAAGCTTTCCATCAGGCAGCGGTTGCTGCTGCTCTCCGTACTGGCGGTTGTGGCGGTTTCCCTGGTGACTGCCCTGTTCTTTTTCTCCAACCGGACCAACGAACATGCGCTGAGCGAAATGTTTGAAGAGAACGGCCAGTCGCTGGTGCGCATGCAACGCATGGAGAACCTCTTGCTGGAGGTCCGCTTTCGCGCGGCTGGCGTGTTGCTCGACCAGCTCCCTGTGCCCGGTTCGCTGAACCATCTCAAGGCCACGCGGGAGGAGCTCGGCACCTTGTGGTCTGAACTCCAGGGCGGCGCGGGGAGCCTTTTCGCAACGGGCGAAGCGAACGAACAGTTCGCCGCGCTCCAGGCGGGTTGGCCGACGGTGGAGCGCATCACCTCTGCGCTGGAACAAGGCTATGTGGCCAAAGACACCGCAAGACTCACCAGCTTGCTGGAAGACGACTGGGCACAGATGGTCACGTCAGTGGTCAAACCGCTGCAGGCGCTCATTCCTCTTGCACAGCAGCAGTCGGGCGAGACGTACCAGAACGCCCGAGCACAGAGCCAGCGCCTGCTGATGCTCGGCGTGGCCGGCGCGCTGGCCTGCCTGATGCTGCTGGTCTGGGTGTCGTGGTTCACGACCCGGTCGATCCTGGTGCCGCTGGACGGCGTGAAACAGGCCATGCGGCGCATCGCCGACGGTGATCTGTCCCACCCGGTGCCGCCCGCACGGCAGGACGAGTTGGGCAGCATGATCGAAGCCATGGCCGACATGCAGCGGGCGCTGTACAAGCTGGTCCATCAGGTGAGGGAGTCGTCCGACAACATCCAGATGGCAAGCTCGGAGGTGGCCACGGGCAACGCCGATCTGTCGATGCGCACCGAACAGACCGCCTCGAGCCTGCAGGAAACGGCAGCGTCGATGGAAGAGCTGCACGGCACGGTGCGGCAATCCGCCGACTCGGCCCGCACCGCCAACCAGCTGGCCGTCACCGCCTCGCAAGTGGCGCTCAAGGGAGGGTCGATGGTGTCGCAGGTGGTGGCCACGATGGACGAGATCAACGCCTCGTCTCGGCAAATCGCTGAAATCATCGGCGTCATCGACGGCATCGCCTTCCAGACCAACATCCTGGCGCTCAACGCAGCGGTGGAAGCCGCCCGGGCCGGTGAGCAAGGGCGCGGCTTCTCGGTGGTGGCCGCCGAAGTGCGCAACCTCGCCGGGCGTTCAGCCGAGGCAGCAAAGGAAATCCGTTTGCTGATCAGCTCCAGCGTGGAAAAAGCCCGCGTCGGCACGCAGCTGGTGGCCAGTGCCGGGGAGACCATGGGCGAGATCGTGTCATCGGTGCAGCGGGTGGCCGACATGGTGAGCGACATCAGCGCCTCCACCGCCGAGCAATCCGGCGGGATCAGCCAGGTCAACACCGCCGTCTCGCAGCTGGACCAGATGACCCAGCAGAACGCCGCTCTGGTGGAGCAATCGTCTGCGGCATCGGAAAGCCTCAAGGATCAAGCCCTGCGGCTGTCGCAGCTGGTGGCGGTCTTCAAACTCGGCGGGCTGGCAGAGCAGAAGCTCCGCTGAAATCACGGATGGCGCAGCGACTGGAACGTCAGCCCTGGTAGCTGCTGTCCAGGCGGTTCACCTGCCGCACCAGCGCATCGAACACGTCACGGCCTGCGCCGTGGTCGGGGCTGAACTGCAGCGCGTCGCGCGTGCATCTGGCCGCAATGCTCTCGGGCACGGGAATGGCGGCCTCGGCGCCACCCATGGAGAAGGTCGCCAGCTGGATCTCGCAGGCGCGCTGCAGCGTCCAGAGGATGGCAAAGGTCTGCGGCAGCGTCGTGCCCCAGGCCAGCAGGCCGTGGTTGCGCAGGATCACGGCCTGTTTGTCGCCGATGCTCCGAAGCAGGCGCGGCGCTTCCTCGGCGTGGATGGTGATGCCCTCGAACTCGTGATAGGCCAGCATGCCGTGCAGTTGCGCGGTGTAGAAATTGGTCTGCTGCAGGCCGTTCCTGAGGCAGGCGACAGCCACCCCGGCTGTGGTGTGGGTGTGCATCACACAATGCGCGTCGGGCAGGCCGTCGTGGATCGCGGCGTGCACCGTGAAACCGGCCGGGTTGACGCGGTGCGCCGACCCGCCGAGCACTTCGCCCTGGAGGTTGATCTTCACCAGGTTGCTCGCAGTCACTTCGCTGTAGTGCAGGCCAAACGGGTTGATCAAGAACTGCTTTCCCGGGGCCCCCACGCTCCCCGCTACGCGTGGTTCGCTGCCCCCCGAGGGGGCTGCCACGCCTTGGGGCGGCCCGGCGGCGGGCTTTCCCGGGGCCCCCAAGCTCCCCGCCGCTTCTCCTGTCACGCTCGCAGGCAAGCGCAGCGTGATGTGGTTGTAAATCATCTCGGTCCAGCCCAGCATGGCGAAGACGCGGTAGCAGGCGGCCAGCTCCAGGCGGGCGGCCCATTCGTCGGGATGCATGCCCGGGGGCAGCACGGTGGTGGCTCGCAGCGTGGCGCTCATGGCGTCTCCTTCAATAGGTGTTGGGGCCGGTGGCGACCGGTCCCTTGAATTGCGCAAGCAGTTGCGAAGCGCTGGAGGCCAGCAGCAGGGTGTCGGCGCCGACCGCCACGAACACCGCGCCGGCGGCCAGCCATTGCCGGGCACCGGCTTCGGTGGTCGCCAGGATGCCGGGCGCCTTGCCGGCGGCGCGGATGCGCCGCACGCCCTCGGCGATCACGGCCTGCACGTCCGGGTGGGCCGGGTTGCCCGGGTGGCCCATGGAGGCGCTGAGGTCGGACGGGCCGATGAAGACACCGTCCACCCCCGGTGTGGCGGCAATCGCATCGAGGTTCTTCATGGCCTCTACCGTTTCCACCTGCACCAGCACACAGACCTGGTCGTTCGCCTCGTGCACGTAGCGCGCATGCGCCTGCCAGCGCGAGGCGCGGGCCAGCGCGCTGCCCATGCCGCGGATGCCGGCCGGCGCATACCGCGTGGCCTTGACCACCCCTTCGGCCTGCGCGGCGGTGTCGATCATGGGCACCAGCAAAGTCTGTGCGCCGATGTCCAGGTACTGCTTGATCAGGGCCACACCCACCTCGCCCGTGCCCACCGGCACCCGCACGATGGGGTGGGACCGCGCATCGCCAAACGCGTGCTGCGCGCTGGCCACGGCCTGCAGCTGCGCCAGGGTGTTGCGCACATCGTTGGGCGCGTGTTCGCCGTCGATCAGCAGCCAGTCATAGCCGATGCCGGCCAGCAGCTCGGTGCTGTAGGCGCTGGCGAGCGCGGCCCACAAGCCGATCTGCGGTGTGCCGGCGGCCAGCGCCTGCTTGAAGGTGTTGATGGGGGTGTGCATGGGGGATGGGTCCTCAGACGAACTTGAATCGAAGGCAACCGAGCGGACCGTAGTCGGCCTCGAACAGGTCACCGGCCCTGGCCGCCACCGGCCGCGTGAACGAGCCGGCCAGCACGATCTGGCCCGCGCGCAGCGATTCGCCCCAGGGGGCGAGCTTGTGCGCCAGCCAGGCGATGCCGATGGCGGGATGGCCCTGCACGCCGGCCGCCAGACCGGTTTCCTCCACCACGCCGTTCTGCCGGAGCACGGCGCCACACCAGGGCAGGTCGGTGGTGATCGGGTCGGCCCGGTAGCGAGCGTCACCCGCACCGAGCACGATGCCGGCGTTGGCGGCGTTGTCGCTGATGGTGTCGAACACCTTGCGCATGGCGCGGGTGTGGCGGTCGAACTGCTCGATGCGCGCATCGATGATCTCGATGGCGGGGGTCACGAAGTCGGTGGCGGCCAGCACCTCGGCCACCGTCACGTTCGTGCCCTTGAGCGGGGCCTTGAGCACGAAGGCCAGCTCCACTTCCACGCGCGGCGCGATGAAGCGGCCGGCAGGAATCTCCAGCACCTGGCCGGCCGTCGCGGTGAACAGCATGCTCTGCAGCAGGGTGCCGAAGTCGGGTTCGTCGATCTGGCTGGCCATCTGCATGGCACGGCTGGTCAGGCCGATCTTGTGACCGATGACCTGGTTGCCGCCCGCCACCTGCAGCGCGACCCAGGCGCGCCCGATGCGATAACCGTCCTCGATGGTCATGTCGGGGAAGCGCCTGGAGAAATGCTCCAGCGGCACGCGGGTCTTCTCTGAGCGCTCGAGCTCGGCGGCGAGTTGCTGGATGAGGGTGTCGTCAAACATGGGGGTGTGCGAGGGCTTCGACAGGCTCAGCCCGAACGGAGTGGGTGGGAGGGGGCGAAGGACTTCATGTCCGGTTGAACAACGGATGGATGGAGCTGTTCTTGGCGTCGAACACCTCGTGCCCCTCGTCCACCTGCACGGTGATGCCGATCGGGCGCGCGGCGAGCTGGGCGGCGAAGTGGGTTTTGACGCAGGCCTGCAGTGCATCGCCCACGCGCTGGTGCGTGAGCGCGCTGCGGCCCTTGGCCATGCGCAGGTTCATGTAGACGAAGGCGTAGTCGCTGCCCAGGCCGGCGGCCTCACCGGCCGCGCCACCGTCGGCCACGGCGCTGTGCGCGGCCGGGTAGGCGAGCACGCGGGTGCCGCCGGTGGGAAAGACCTGCTGGTCCGATTCATCGCGCACCGCGAGCATGGCGTCGCACAGCACCCGGCACAGCCGCTTCATGTCCAGGCCTCCCTGCGCTTCAGGTCGGTCGAGGTTGGGGGTGTAGAGGATGACGAGGTGCGGCATGGGTTCAGAGCCTGGAGACGGCCTGGTAGCCCCGGGCGGCGGAGGCCTGGGCGGCGGGAATGGCCTTGCCCGTCTGTGGCGTGACAGGGAAGACGGCGTTGATCTGGCCGGTGCCGGAGGCGCCGAAGTAGGGCGTGATGACCTCGGCCTGGCCGTTGTAGTCGCTCCAGCCCAGCGCGCCCAGCATCATGGCGGTGTCGTGCATGAAACCTTCGCCGTGCCCCTTGGCGGCGTACTCGGGCAGCATCTCGCAAAAGGCCTTCCAGTCGCCTTGCTCCCACATCTGCACCACGCTGCGGTCGAGCGTTTCCAGAAACGGGCTCCAGATCCTGAAGGCGAAGTCGGGGGCGAGACCGTTCTGCGCAAAACGGTGGCTCAGGCTGCCGCTGGCCAAAAAGGCCACGGTGCCGTCGTAGTGGTCTTCCACGGCGCGGCGCATGGCCCAGCCCAGGCGGGCGCTGTCGTTGAGGTAGTGGGCCTGGCACAGGGCGGACACCGAGATGGCCTTGAAGTGCCGGTCGGCGTTCATGTAGCGCATGGGCACCAGCGTGCCGTACTCGGGGCCGAGGGTGGTGGCGTGGTGGGCCAGGGTTTCCACGCCGTGCTCGTTGCAGACCCTGGCCAGGATCTGGCCGAGACCGGTGTTGCCCGGTATCTCGAACGGCATGTTGCTGATGAAGTGCGGCAGTTCGTTGCTGGTGTAGCGGCCTTCAAAGTGGGGCGCGCAGTTGAGGTGGTAGTTGGCGTTGACGAGCCAGTGGGTGTCGAAGACGACGATGGTGTCCACACCGAGTTCGCGGCAGCGGCGGCTGATCTCCTTGTGGCCGTCGATGGCGTCCTGTCTGGTTCCCTTGCGCGGCCCGTCGAGTTCGCTCAGGTACATCGAAGGAACGTGGGTGACCTTCGCCACGAGTGCTAGCTTTCCCATGTCTTGTCTCCTGGTGGTCTGCCATGGCGCCGGGTCCGTTCGATTCCGCCAACCCGGTGGAGAGAGCCGCAGGCGGTCACTCAGACACCCCAATGCGGAATGTGGTGTGACCCGAGAGAAACGGCCACGTTCTTGGGCTCCAGAAACACCTCGTAGCTCCAGGTTCCACCCTCGCGCCCGGTGCCGCTGGCCTTGGTGCCGCCAAACGGCTGGCGCAGGTCCCGCACGTTCTGGGAATTCACGAAACACATGCCGGCCTCCACCGCAGCCGCCACCCGGTGCGCCCGGCCCAGGTTTTCGGTCCACACGTAGCTGGACAGACCGTACTGGATGTCGTTGGCCAGCTCGATCGCGTGTGCTTCGTCGCGAAACGGAATGAGGCAGGCGACCGGGCCGAAGATTTCCTCTTGCGCAATGCGCATGCGGTTGTCCACATCGGCGAACACGGTGGGCCAGACAAAGTTGCCCTTGGCCACACGCGATGGCAAGGCCGCCGCATACGACGGCCGGTCCAGACCGCCGCACAACAGCGTGGCGCCCTCTTTCGGCCCGAGCTCGATGTAGCTGCGCACCTTTGCCAGGTGTGCCTGGCTGATCATCGGTCCGACGATGGTGTTTTCATCGAGCGGGTCGCCCACGGTGATGCGGCGGGCGCGTTCGGCGAACTTCTGTGCGAAATCGGCGTAGATGCCTTGCTGCACCAGGATGCGGCTGCCTGCCGTGCAGCGTTCGCCGTTGTTGCTGAAGATCATGAAGACCGCGGCGTCGAGCGCTCGGTCGAGGTCGGCGTCTTCAAAGATCACGAACGGGCTCTTGCCACCGAGCTCCATGCTGAACTTCTTCAGCCCCGCGCTCTGCACGATGCGGTTGCCGGTGGCGGTGGAGCCGGTGAAGGAAATGGCACGCACATCGGGATGGGCACACAGCGGCTCACCGGATTCCTTGCCCATGCCGTGCACCACGTTGAGCACGCCGGGCGGAATGCCGGCCTCCAGCGCCAGTTCGCCCAGGCGCGCGGCCGTGAGCGGCGAGAGCTCGCTCATCTTGAGCACCGCGGTGTTGCCGAAGGCCAGACACGGCGCGACCTTCCAGGTGGCGGTCATGAAGGGCACGTTCCAGGGGCTGATGAGCGCACACACGCCCACCGGGTGAAACAGCGTGTAGTTCAGGTGCGTGGGCGTGGGGTAGGTGTGGCCATCGACGCGGGTGCACATCTCGGCGAAGTAATGGAAGTTGTCGGCCGCGCGCGGGATCAGCTGTTTGCCGGTCTGCGAGATCACCTGGCCGCTGTCGTTGGTCTCGGTCTGTGCGATCTGTGGCACGTTGGCCGCGATGAGTTCGCCGAGCCGGCGCATGAGTCTGGCGCGCTCGGTGGCTGGCCGGCCGGCCCAGCCGGGGAAGGCGTCCTTGGCCGCCTGCACCGCCGCGTTGACCTCGCCTGCGCCACCGGCGCAGACCTCGGCCAGCACCTCCTGCGTGGCAGGGTTGATCGTCTCGAAGGTGCTGGCGCTGGCCACGGCATGGCCGTTGATGAGGTGCTGGATCGTCATGCGGATTCGGTCGGTGAGGTGATGGTGTTGACCAGGTCGCCGACGCCTTCGATCGACGTGACCACCACATCGCCGGGCTGGCAGTCGACCACGCCGTCGGGCGTGCCGGTGAGGATCAGGTCGCCGGGTTGCAGCGTCATGAAGGCGCTGAAATACGCGATCAGCGTGGGCACGTCGAAGATCATGTCGCGCGTGTTGCCCTGCTGCGTGACCCGTCCATTGACGGTGGTCTGCAGCGCGAGATTCATCGGCCCTCCGTGGCGCTCGTGCACGTCGGCGGCGTCGACCAGCCAGGGGCCGATGGGTGTGCAGGTGTCGCGGTTTTTCACGCGCAGGTTCGGGCGGTACCAGTTTTCCAGGACGTCGCGGATCGCGTAGTCGTTGGCCACGGTGTAGCCGGCGACGAAGTCCAGGGCATCGGCTTTCTGCACGCGCCGCGCGGTGCGCCCGATCACCACGGCGAGTTCGCATTCGTAGTGCATGTTCTGCACGCCCACCGGGCGCAGCGTGACGCCGCGGTGCCCGGTGAGGCCGGCTTCACCCTTGAGAAAGGCCAGCGGCTCGTCGGGCGCCTTGAAGGCGAGTTCTTTTGCGTGGTCGGCGTAGTTCAGGCCGAGCGCGAGAATGGTGCGGGGGCGTGAGGGCGGGTTGGGCGGCAGCGGCGGCAACCACACCACCTCGTCGAAGCCCACGCGCCGGCCTCGCAGCGCGGGGGTGAGCAGCGCCAGCTGGCCCTCAAGCTCCACCGCGTCGTGAACGGCGCCGGCCCAGGCGATGCGGGCGTGTTTCATGCCGTCTCCTCGCTCGCAAAGCGGTGCACCACCGGCTTGAAGCCGGTGGCGCCGATCTCCACCGTGTCGCCCGCATGGACCAGCGGGCGCGAGCCGTCCGCCAGGCAGTCGCTGCCCAGCATCAGCACGTCACCGGGGCGCAACGTCATGAACTCGCCCACATCGGCGAGCAAGGTGGCGGCATCACGCACCAGCTCGGCCAGCACGGTGGTCTGGCGGTGCACACCATGGATGCGAAGCTCCAGTTGCAGGGCCGACAGACCGGCCAGTCCACCCAGGCGCTGCAGCGGCACACACTCGGGGCCGACGCCCAGGAAACCATCCAGGCACTGGAACTTCACTGGCGGGCGGTAATAGCTGTCGTGCACGATCGCCACCTCGCAGAACAGCACCGCACCGGCCACCCCCGCAGCACCCATGACCAGGCCGAGCGAGGCGGACACGGCGACCGGTTGACCCGCGGGCAGCACGATGGTGTGGCCCGCGGGCGTGAAGGTGTTGGCCGTCTTGACGTACAGCACCGGCGCCTTCGGCGGCGCCAGGTAGGGCGGCTGGCTCATGCGCGGCGCCCACAGCGCGAACTCGCGCTGGAAGTTCAGCAGCGTGCCGTAAACCGTGCCCTCGGGCATCCAGTGGGTGTTCATCAGGCGTCCTCTTCCACGGCCTCGGCTTCGGCCGGCTGCTCCAGCGCAATCACTTCATCGAGCAGGGCGTAGAGCTGTGCCAGCCGCTCCTTGCCCAGGCGCTCCTCCATCCACGCGTAATGCGACTCGATGGTGCTGGAGAGTCGCTTGACCAGCTTGAGCCCGGCGGGCGTGGCGCGCACCACGGTTCGGCGCGCGTCCTGCGGGCAGCGGCCGCGCGCGATCAGCCCGTCACGCTCCATGCGGGTGAGCACGCCGGTGAGGCTGGGGCCGAGCAAAAAGGCTTCGCGCGCCACGCGGCCAGTCTCCACACCACCAGGCAGGCGGGCATGTTCACCGAGCACGCGCAGCACGCGCCACTGCTGGTCGCTCAGACCGTGTTCGCGCAGGCTGGGCCGCGTGTGCAGCATCACGGCCTCGCGCGCTTCGAGCAGCAGACGCGGCAGGTTGCGGTGGATGAAGGGGGTGGCGTCGGTCATTTAGTTAACATGTTAAATGATTGCCCTGTTACACGTTTGAGGGTTTACCCGGCCGTGGCGCGCGCGGAGAATGCGCGCATGAACGCACTCACTTCGTTGCTCGGCACCGACCACCCGCTCATACAGGCACCCATGGCCGGCGTGCAGGGGGCCGCTCTCGCAGCGGCGGTGAGCAACGCGGGCGCGCTGGGTTCACTGCCCTGCGCGATGCTCGCGGAAGATGCGCTGGAGCGCGAACTCGGTGCGCTCACCGCCGGCACCCAGCGCCCGTTCAACGTCAACTTTTTCTGCCACAACCCGCCGGTGCCCGACGACGCGCGCGAAGCCGCCTGGCGTGCCTGGCTCGCCACCTACTACCGCGAAGCCGGGCTGGACATCGACGCCGTGCCCGAGGGCCCCGGCCGCGTGCCGTTCAACAGCGGGTCGGCCGACCTGCTCGAACGCTTCAAACCCCGGGTCGTGAGCTTTCATTTCGGCCTGCCCGACCTCGACCTGCTGGACCGCGTGAAGGGCTGGGGCAGCGTGGTGCTGTCTTCGGCCACCACGGTCGAAGAGGCGCGCTGGCTCGAAGCCTTCGGCGCCGACGCCATCATTGCCCAGGGGGCGGAAGCCGGTGGCCACCGCGGCATGTTCCTCACCGACGACCTCACCACGCAGGTGGGCAGCTTTGCGCTGCTGCCGCAGATCGTGGCGGCGGTGAACGTGCCGGTGATCGCCGCCGGTGGCATTGCCGACGCGGCGGGTGTGGCCGCGGCCATGGCGCTGGGCGCATCGGGCGTTCAGGTGGGCACGGCCTTCCTGTGCAGCCTTGAGGCCACCACCAGCGCCCTGCACCGCGCCGCTTTGCAGAGCGAAGCGGCACACCACACGGCGCTGACCCACCTGTTCACCGGCCGCCCGGCACGCGGCATCGTCAACCGCGTGATGCGCGAACTCGGCCCGATGAACCCGGTGGCACCCGCCTTCCCGCTGGCCGGCGCGGCCATGGCGCCGCTGCGTGCGCATTGGGAGGCCAAGGGCAGTGGCGACTTTTCGCCGCTGTGGTCGGGGCAGAACGTCAGTGGTTGTCGCGAGGCGCCGGCAGCAGAGATCGTGCGCTCGCTGGCCGAAGGCTTCAGCGCTCGCGCCTGACGGCGTCGCGCTGCGCATTGAGCCAGCGCTTCGCCCGAACCCCGTTGCCGAGCTGCCCCAGGTCGTCTTCGATGCCGGCGAGCTCGGCCTCCAGCGCACGCACCTGGTCGATGCGGTTCTGCAGCAGCGTGTTGGCGTTGGGCGACTGGCCCTGGGGCAGGTCGAATTCATCGGCCAGCGCGGTCTGGCGCCCGGCGCGTTCGCGCTCCAGTTCGGCCACCTGGGCCTTCAGCAACAAGGTGAGTGAGGCCAGGCGTTCGTCCGACAGCTTGTGGACCGCGGCCGGGTCACTCAGCTCGGCGCGGCTCTGGATCTGCAGCAGTGTGACGAGATCGCGCTTTTCGTAGGCCGCGTTGGCTTCGCTCATGAGGGCGGTCTTGTGCAGGCGCGCTTGCGGGTCGGTTTCGCGGTCGGGGTGCAGGGCGCTGGCGAGCTGGCGAAACAGGCGGCGCAACAGCGTGTCGGCGTCCAGTTGCCCGGTCTGGCGCAGCGCGGCACCCGGCTTCTTGCGCTCCCGCCGGGCCTGGGCGGCTTCGCGCTTCTTGTCCTGCGCTTCTTCCTGCGAGCGACGCAGGCGCGCCATGCCGGCGCGCAGCAGTTGCTCGGCAGTGAGGTCCTGGCCTTCGTCGTCAAGGCGCTCGCCAAGGACCGACTCCAGCCGCGTGCGCAGCGCATCGGCCTCGGCCTGCCGGAGCTCGGCCAGGGTGCGCGGGCTGTGGCGATCGTGCAGTTCGCGCATGGCCTCGCCCACCGGGCCGCCCGCATCCACCAGGGCGCGGGTCAACCGGCACAGCACCGCGCGGGCCACCTCGGCCTGACCCCGGCTGAGTTCCTTGCCGAGCAGAAAGCCGTCGAGCGCCAGTGCCAGTTCGCGTTGGCCCTGCTCGAGCCGGCGGCGCAGCGGGTGCACGGCGCCATGCAGTTCCTGGCGGTGCAGCTGGCCCAGCGTGTCGAGCTCGGCGAGCTGGCTCTTGAGCTTGTCGATGCGGGTGAGTTGCAGGTTGTAGGCGCGCGCCGCGGCGGACAGGGCCTGGGCGTCGGGCGGCAGCACGAGCAGGGAGGCAGCGGGGCCGGCAACGGCGGGACGTGAGGAGGGCATGAGGGACTATATTGCCCAGCACCATGGCCAAAGACAAAACCCAATTCACCTGCAACGAGTGCGGCGGCTCCAGCCCCAAATGGCTGGGCAAATGCCCGCACTGCAACGCCTGGAACACCCTGGTGGAATCGGTCGCCGAACCGAGCGCCCCGCCGAAGAACCGCTTTGCCTCTCTGGCCAGGACCGCCGAGG
Source organism: Hydrogenophaga sp. (assembly GCF_030373225.1). Taxonomy (GTDB): domain Bacteria; phylum Pseudomonadota; class Gammaproteobacteria; order Burkholderiales; family Burkholderiaceae_C; genus Hydrogenophaga. The sequence goes on from NZ_JAUCZG010000025.1 coordinate 31,997, forward strand.
TCACCACCCTGGCCGACATCGACGCCACCGACGTGCAGCGCACGCCCACCGGCCACGACGAGCTGGACCGCGTGCTGGGTGGCGGCATTGTGGAAGGCGGCGTGGTGCTGATCGGCGGCGACCCGGGCATCGGCAAGTCCACTCTGCTGCTGCAGGCGTTGGATTCGTTGCAGCGCGCCGGGGTCAAAACGCTCTATGTGACCGGTGAGGAAAGTGGTGCCCAAGTGGCGCTGCGCTCGCGCCGCCTGGGGCTGGACGGCTCGCAAGTCAGCGTGCTGGCCGAGATCCAGTTGGAGAAGATCCTGGCCACGCTGGACCATGTGCGGCCCGGCATCGCGGTGATCGACTCGATCCAGACCGTGTATTCGGAGCAGCTCACCTCGGCGCCGGGCTCGGTGGCGCAGGTGCGGGAGTGCGCGGCCCACCTCACCCGCGCGGCAAAGGCCAGCGGCACTGCGATCGTGCTGGTCGGCCACGTGACCAAGGAAGGCGCGCTGGCCGGCCCGCGCGTGCTCGAGCACATGGTCGACACGGTGTTGTATTTCGAAGGTGACACACACAGCAGCTTTCGGCTGATCCGTGCGATCAAGAACCGCTTTGGCGCGGTCAACGAGATCGGCGTGTTCGCCATGACCGAGAAGGGCCTCAAGGGCGTGAGCAACCCGAGTGCCATCTTCCTGTCGCAACACACGGAGCCGGTGCCGGGCAGCTGCGTGATGGTGACCCTGGAGGGCACGCGGCCCATGCTGGTGGAGATCCAGGCGCTGGTGGACACCGGCGGCCCTTCGCCCCGGCGCCTGAGTGTGGGCCTGGACCGCGACCGCCTGGCCATGTTGCTGGCGGTGCTGCACCGCCACGCCGGCGTGGCCTGCATGGACCAGGACGTGTTCGTCAACGCGGTGGGCGGCGTGCGCATCAGCGAGCCGGCGGCCGATCTGGCGGTGATGCTGGCCATCACCAGCAGCCTGCGCGGCCGGGCCTTGCCCAAGGGCTTCATTGCCTTTGGCGAGGTGGGCCTGGCCGGCGAGGTGCGCCCGGCGCCGCGCGGCCAGGAGCGCCTGAAGGAGGCCGCCAAGCTGGGCTTTTCGGTGGCGGTGGTGCCCAGGGCGAATCTGCCGAAGAAGAACGACAAGTCGTTCGAAGGCCTCACGGTGCACGGCGTGGACCGCATCGAAGAGGCCATGGAGCTGGCCCGCAGCCTGGCCTGAGGCCGCGCGGCCTGCGTACAAACCGCAGCAGCGCCGGCGGCGCGGCAACGGACAATGGCGCCATGCAACTGAAGAAATTCCTTGTTCCCCTGGGCTGCGCGGTCCTCCTGGTGGTGGCGCACCGCGCCTCCGGCTGGCCCGGTGTGGCCGCGGTCGGCGGCGGCCTGCTCATGTGGCTGCTGCTGCACCTCACCCGCTTGATGACGGTGCTCAAGCGCGCCGCCAACCGCCCGATCGGCCACGTCGACAGCGCGGTGATGCTCAATGCCAAGCTCAAATCCGGCGTGACGCTGATGCACGTGATCGCCATGACCCGCGCGCTGGGTGAGCGGCTGTCCGTCGAGGGCGCCGAGCCCGAGGTCTACCGCTGGACCGACGCCGGGCTGTCCTGCGTGGAAGCCGAATTCGCCGGCGGCAGGCTGGTGCGCTGGCAGCTGGCACGCCCCGACCCGCAGGCGCCAGACCCGCTCGTCCCGGCGCCGTAAAATCGCCGGTTTGGCGACCCGCCCTGTGGGTTGGGCGCCCCCCCACGAACAACTCACAAGGACCCCCATGAGCCCCATCGTTCCCTCGATGTCCGACCGCGACGGCAAGATCTGGATGGACGGCCAGATGGTGGAATGGCGCGACGCCAGGATCCACGTGCTGACCCACACGCTGCATTACGGCTGCGGCGCGTTCGAAGGTGTGAGGGCTTACAACGCCGTCGGCGGCACGGCGATCTTCCGCCTGGAAGAACACACCGAGCGCCTGTTCAACAGCGCCAAGATCCTGCGCATGAAGCTGCCCTTCACCATGGAAGAGGCCATGGAAGCGCAAAAAGCCGTGGTGCGCGAGAACAAACTCGAGAGCTGCTACATCCGCCCGCTGACCTGGATCGGCGACAAGAAACTGGGCGTTTCTCCGAAGGGCAACACCATCCACCTGATGGTCGCGGCCTGGGCCTGGGGTGCCTACCTGGGCGAGGAAGGCCTCAAGCGCGGCATCCGCGTGAAGACCAGCAGCTACACGCGTCACCACGTCAACATCACCATGACGCAGGCCAAGGCGGTGAGCAACTACACCAACAGCATCCTGGCCAACATGGAAGTCACCGACGAGGGCTACGACGAAGCGCTGCTGCTCGACGCCTCGGGCTTCGTGAGCGAAGGCGCCGGCGAAAACATCTTCGTGGTCAAGAACGGCGTGATCTACACGCCCGACCTGTCCGCCGGCGCGCTCAACGGCATCACGCGCAACACCGTGTTCCACATCGCCAAAGACCTGGGGCTGGAAATCGTGCAGAAGCGCATCACCCGCGACGAGGTCTACATCGCCGACGAGGCCTTCTTCACCGGCACCGCCGCCGAGGTGACACCGATCCGCGAACTCGACCGCATCGAGATGGGCAAAGGCGACTACGTGGGTACCCGCGGCCCCATCACCGAGAAGATCCAGAGCGCCTTCTTCGACATCGTGAACGGCCGCAATCCGAAGTACGCCCACTGGCTCACCAAGGTTTGACCGACATGAGCACCCCAGCCATCGAACTCAAGGCCAGCGACCTCAATGCCCAGGGCGGCGTGTTCTGCCCGAACAAGCTGGCCGACATGAAACTCTGGAACAGCCACCCCAAGGTGTATCTGGATGTGGCGCACACCGGCGAAGCCAAATGTCCTTATTGCGGAACGGTCTACCGCCTCAAGGCGGGCGAGACGGTTTCACACGGACACTGATCTGCCCACTGAAACCGCCGAAAGCCGCGGTTTGGCAAAGATAATGTGGGGCGGTTGGCAGCCTGCGGGTGGCCACAACATTGTCATTTTCAGGAAGATTCCATGATCCTCGTCACTGGCGGCGCCGGCTTCATCGGCGGCAACTTCGTGCTCGACTGGCTGGCCGGGCCTGCCGAGGCCGCCGAGTCCGTCATCAACCTCGACAAGCTCACCTACGCCGGCAACCTGGAAAACCTGGCCAGCCTGCAGGGCAATCCGCGCCATGTGTTCGTGCAGGGCGACATCGGTGACAGTGCACTGGTGGCGCGCCTGCTGGCCGAGCACCGGCCACGCGCGGTGATCAACTTTGCGGCGGAGAGCCACGTCGATCGCTCGATCCATGGCGCAGAAGACTTCATCCAGACCAACATCGTGGGCACCTTTCGCCTGCTCGAGGCGGTGCGCGCGCACTGGACTGCCTTGCCGGCCGACGAGAAGTCTGCGTTCCGTTTCCTGCACGTGAGCACCGACGAGGTGTATGGCAGCCTCGCCCCCGACGCACCGGCCTTCACCGAAACCCACGGATTCGAGCCCAACAGCCCGTACTCGGCCAGCAAGGCCGCCAGCGACCACCTCGTGCGCGCCTGGCACCACACGCACGGCCTGCCGGTGCTCACCACCAACTGCAGCAACAACTACGGGCCCTTGCATTTCCCCGAGAAACTGATCCCGCTGATGATCGTCAACGCACTCGCGGGCAAGCCCTTGCCGGTGTACGGCGACGGCATGCAGGTGCGCGACTGGCTCTACGTGAAAGACCATTGCAGCGCCATTCGCCGCGTGCTCGAAGGCGGGCGCCTGGGCGAGACCTACAACGTCGGTGGTTGGAACGAGAAACCCAACCTGGAGATCGTGCACACCGTCTGCGCCCTGCTCGACGAGCTGCGACCGCGCAGCGACGGCCAGCCCTACGCCAGCCAGATCAGCTACGTGAAAGACCGCCCCGGCCACGACCGCCGCTACGCCATCGACGCGCGCAAGATCGAACGCGAGCTCGGCTGGAAGCCGGCAGAAACCTTCGAGAGCGGCATCCGCAAGACGGTGCAGTGGTACCTCGACCATCCCGACTGGGTGGCCAACGTGCAAAGCGGCTCGTACCGCCAGTGGGTGCAGACGCAGTACGAGGCGCCCGTGTCCGCATGAAGGTTCTGCTGCTGGGCAAAAACGGACAGGTCGGCTGGGAACTGCAGCGCAGCCTGGCCCCGTTGGGCGAGCTGGTTGCCCTGGACCGGCACAGCACGCTCACCGACGGCGGCTGCGGAGACCTGAACGACCTTGACGGCCTGCGCGATACGGTGCGGCGCCTGCGGCCCGGCGTCATCGTGAATGCAGCGGCCCACACCGCCGTGGACAAGGCCGAGAGCGAGCCCGACCTGGCGCGGACGCTGAACGCCCGGGCGCCCGGCGCGCTGGCCGAAGCGGCCAACGGTGTCGGGGCCTTGCTGGTGCACTATTCCACCGACTACGTGTTTGACGGCGGCGGCCACACACCCTGGACCGAAGACGCCACCACCGGCCCGCTCAGCGTGTATGGGCAAACCAAACTGGAGGGTGAGCGCCTGATCGCCGCGGCCGGTGCGCGCCACCTGATCTTTCGCACCAGCTGGGTCTACGCCGCACGCGGCGGCAACTTCGCCAGGACCATGCTGCGGCTGGCGCAAGAGCGCGAGCGGCTTGCCGTGATCGACGACCAGGTCGGCGCACCCACCGGGGCAGAGTTGATCGCCGACGTGACGGCGCATGCCATTCGCCAGACCCTGAGCGACGAGGCCTGCTGCGGCACCTACCACCTGGCAGCTGCGGGTGAAACCAGCTGGAACGGCTACGCCCGCTTCGTGCTGGAGACGGCCCGCGCGCTCAAGCCCGAGCTTTTGATCAAGGCGCAGGAAGTGGCCACCGTGCCCACCAGCGCCTACCCCACGCCGGCCCGCCGGCCGCTGAATTCGCGGCTGGACACTTCATACTTGCGCAGCACCTTTGGTTTGAACCTGCCCGACTGGCAACACGGCGTGCGTCGTATGCTTGCCGAAATTTTGTGAGACCCATCGCATGACGCAACGCAAAGGCATCATCCTCGCCGGTGGCTCCGGCACCCGCCTGCACCCGGCCACCCTGGCCATCAGCAAACAGCTGCTGCCGGTGTACGACAAGCCGATGATTTATTACCCGCTGACCACGCTCATGCTCGCCGGCATCCGGGACGTGCTCATCATCAGCACACCGCAGGACACACCGCGTTTCCAGCAGCTGCTGGGCGACGGCAGCGCCTGGGGCATGAGCCTGCAATACGCGGTGCAACCCAGCCCCGACGGGCTGGCCCAGGCCTTCATCATCGGCGCCGACTTTGTGGGAAACAGCCCCAGCGCCCTGGTGCTCGGCGACAACATCTACTACGGCCACGACTTCACCACGCTCCTGGCCGACGCCGACAACCAGACCAGCGGGGCCACGGTGTTCGCTTACCACGTGAACGATCCCGAACGCTATGGCGTGGTGGCCTTCGACCAGACAGGCAAGGCCAGCAGCATCGAAGAAAAACCATTGAAGCCGCAAAGCAACTACGCGGTGACCGGCCTGTACTTCTACGACCAGCAAGTGGTGGACATCGCCAAAGCCGTCAAGCCCAGCGCACGCGGCGAACTTGAAATCACCGCGGTGAACCAGGCCTACCTGGACCTCGGCCAGCTCAACGTGCAAATCATGCAGCGCGGCTATGCCTGGCTGGACACCGGCACCCACGACAGCCTGCTCGAAGCCAGCCAGTTCATCGCCACGCTGGAACACCGCCAGGGCCTGAAGATTGCCTGCCCCGAAGAGATCGCCTGGCGCCACGGCTGGATCGACAACGCCCAGCTCGACGCCTTGGCCCAGCCCATGCTCAAGAACGGATACGGCCAGTACCTGGCGCGTCTGCTCAAGGAACCGGTGCACCGATGAAAGTCACTCCCACCGCCATCCCCGATGTGCTCATCATCGAACCCAAGGTGTTCGGTGACGAGCGCGGCTTCTTCTTCGAGAGCTTCAACCAGAAGGCCTTCAACGACGCCACCGGTCTCGATGTGAACTTCGTGCAGGACAACCACAGCCGCAGTGCCAAGGGTGTGCTGCGCGGCTTGCACTACCAGGTGCAACAGCCGCAGGGCAAGCTGGTGCGGGTGGCGCGCGGGGCGGTGTTCGATGTGGCGGTCGACATTCGCAAGGGGTCGCCCACTTTTGGTCAATGGGTCGGCGTGGAACTCTCCGAAGACAACCACAGGCAACTCTGGGTGCCGCCTGGTCTGGCCCATGGATTCCTCGTCGTCAGTGAATCAGCCGACTTTCTGTACAAGACCACGGACTACTACGCGCCGCAGCATGAGCGATGCATTGTCTGGAACGATCCGGGCATTGGTATCGAATGGCCGCTCAAGGGTGCACCTGCGCTATCCAACAAGGACCGCCTCGGATTGGCGTTGGACGCGGCCCAGTTGTTTGAATAGGCCGATATGCCGTGTGAATGGCAACAGGGAAATGCCATGAGTCGCAATCTGGAAAAAGACAACGAGGTCGGTCTGCTCGACCTGCTGATTCTGGTTGCGGAAAACTTCAAGCTGCTCATCATAGGATCCGTGCTCGCAGGCTTGATCGCAGCGGGCTTGGCTTATCTCGCTCCGAAGCGTTTCGTGAGCCACGCCATATTGGCACTGCCTTCTCAAGTTCACGGACTGAGCCATGTCTACGACGTGATCAAGATTCAGACTCCGCCCCAGGTGGCCGAACTGATCACCGCTCCAAGCGTACTTGACCCCGTGATCGTCAGTCTGAAGCTGGCGCAAGGGCACACGCTCGCCACAGCACGAAACAAACTTTTGAGCCAACTCAGGGTAGCGGCTCACCCAGACGGCCTGGTGCACCTGCACGTTACATCGCAGACACCCGAGCAGGCACAGGCTGTGGCCAACGCAATCCTGGAGAGTTGGCTGAAGAGCACGGTACCTGGCGTGGAAGAGCAGGCCGCGCTGAAGAAAATGCTCGCCCATGCCGAGTCATCCCTGAGCGCGTCACGTCGACTGATCGAGCGATTGTCGCCAGAGCATGACGTGTCCCCTGGAAACACCCTGAAGCCGGACGATGGGGCAGCAATGCTGATTGCGGCTGCAGATCTTCAAACACGCTATCTGCACGAAACCACGGAAATCGCCAGCTTGCTTCGAGGCTATTCAAATGACGTTGTCAAACAGGTGCCAACCCTGCCCTCCGGGCCAGAAGCAATGCCGAAGGGCTTGATTGCCTTGCTGAGCGCTCTGGCCGCGGCCATGATGCTCCTCCTCTGGATTCTGATCGTGCAAGCATGGAGGAGCGCTGAGCAGGATCCGGCGATCGCGCCCAAGTTGCTGCGGCTACGGGCCGCTCTCGGGATGAAACACCCCCCAACCAATGGTATCCAGCTGCGAGCCGACCACAGCAATGACCAACTCTGACATGAACAACAAGACAGCACTGATCACGGGTGTGACCGGCCAGGACGGCGCTTACCTGGCCGAGTTCCTTTTGAAGAAGGGCTACATCGTGCACGGCATCAAACGCCGCGCCTCGATGTTCAACACGGCCCGCATTGACCACCTTTATCGCGATCCACACGAGCCGGGGGTCCGTTTTTTTCTGCACCACGGAGACCTGACCGATTCCAGCAGTCTCATTCGCATCATTCAGCAGGTTCAGCCCGACGAAATCTACAACCTGGCCGCGCAGAGCCACGTCGCAGTTTCCTTTGAGGAACCGGAGTACACGGCCAACTCCGATGCCCTGGGTGCCCTGCGCGTTCTGGAGGCGATCCGCATTCTGGGGATGGAAAAGAAGACCCGCTTTTACCAAGCCTCCACCTCCGAGCTGTATGGCCTGGTGCAGGAAACGCCACAAAAGGAGACCACCCCCTTCTACCCTCGTTCGCCCTACGCGGTAGCCAAGCTATATGCCTACTGGATCACGGTGAACTACCGCGAAGCCTACGGCATGTACGCCTGCAACGGCATCCTCTTCAACCACGAATCACCGGTGCGCGGCGAAAACTTCGTGACCCGAAAAATCACGCGCGCGCTGGCACGCATCAAGCTCGGTTTACAAGAGCACCTTTACTTGGGCAACCTGAATGCGCTACGCGACTGGGGACACGCCAAGGACTACGTTGAGATGCAGTGGCTCATGTTGCAGCAGACGCAGGCCGAAGACTTTGTCATTGCCACAGGGGTTCAATACAGTGTGCGGGACTTCGTGAACGAAGCCGCGGGAGAGCTGGGCATCAGGATGCGCTGGGAAGGCGACGGCGTGGAAGAAAAAGGATACGACGAACAAGGCAAGTGCCTGGTCTCTGTCGACCCCCGCTACTTCCGCCCTACGGAAGTAGAAACGCTTTTGGGCGACGCGTCCAAGGCACGTGAGAAGCTCGGTTGGTCGCCCAGGATCACCTTCCGGGAGCTTGTCAGCGAGATGGTCCGCGAGGACCTGAAATCCGCGGAGAGAGACGAGCTCGTCAAACGCCACGGCTACTCGGCAAACGATTACCACGAGTAAGCGCAGATGAATTTGCGTCGCAACCTGCTGGCGGGGCTGGCCAATTCAGGCTGGTCGGCGCTGGTGGGCTTTGCGGTCGTGCCCTTCTATCTCAAGTATCTGGGCATGGAAGCCTATGGCTTGATCGGTTTCTTCATGACCGCGCAAGTGATGTTTCAGCTGCTTGACATGGGGATGGCGCCGACCATGAATCGTGAGGTCGCACGGTGCTCGGCATCAGGTCAGCTGCGGGATGCCGGCAAGCTGCTGCACACGCTTGCCGTCATCTACTGGTGCGTGGCAATTGTCATCGGGCTGGTGATTATTTTGCTGGCGCCCTTCATTGCGACACATTGGTTGAAGTCCAAGGACCTGCCAAGTCACACCGTGGTGAACGCGTTGATGTTGATGGGCCTGGTGGTTGCGTCCCGCTGGCCAATCGGCTTGTACCAAGGCGCGCTGCTCGGCGCACAGCGCATGACTGTCTCCAGCGCGGTGAACATGTCCATGGTGACCCTGGGCAGCGTAGGCGCGGTGCTGATCCTGGCATTCGTGTCGCCGACCATAGAAGCATTCTTTGCCTGGCAGGCCTTTGTGGGGTTGGTCTATGCTGTGACGCTGAGAAAAGTCACCTGGTTGGTCATTGGAGCGTCGGATGCAAACCGGTTTGACACTTCAGAGCTCAAGCGGATCTGGCGCTTCACTGCGGGCATGAGTGCCATCGGCCTGACAGGAGTTGTGTTCAGCCAACTCGACAAGATCATCCTCAGCAAAGTGCTCGCCTTGGAAGACTTTGGCCAATACATGTTGGCCTCGGTCGTGGTGAGCGGGCTCTACGTACTGATCACACCCGTTTTCAACCTCATCTATCCGCGCTTTTCGGCCCTCGTCGCCAAGGGCGATATCGAAGAACTGAAAAAGCATTACCACCTCGGCACCCGCCTGCTGGCCTCGATCCTTTTTCCGGCAGCCATGCTGCTGGCGGTTTTTGCAAAGGATATTGTTTATATATGGACAGGCAATCTCCAAGTTGCGACGAGCACAGCACCTGTGATTGCACTGCTCGCATCGGGATCGGCGCTGCATGGTGTCATGCATTTTCCATACGCGTTGCAACTCGCATATGGTACGACTCGCCTGTCCTTGACGATTTATCTGGTGCTGATTGTGGTCATGCTCCCCTTGCTCGCCTTCCTTCCGTTGAAGTTCGGCACTGTGGGTGGTGGCGCAGCCTGGCTGGTGGTATTGATTTTCTACATGCTGTTCGGAACGTGGTTCATGCACAGACGCTTGCTGCCAGGACAAGCCATCATTTGGCTTGGCCGAGATGTCGGCATTCCTTTGCTGCTGTCAGTCACCGTTGGCGTCTGCCTTTTCCAACTCACTTTTGCTGGATTCGACGGTCTCTACGTCAAGTTTGCCGGGGGGCTCATCCTGATGTTGATTCTTCCACTCGCATCTGCCTTTACATCTGGAGAACTGCGGGGTTACGCTTTTGCAAAAGTTCAAGGCAGGATCCGCTGAACAATTTGCAGCCGCCTGAACACTTTCAAAACCCGCACTCCATCACTTGAGTTCCAACCAAACATGACCGTCATCCCGAAATCTATTCGCCAGCGTCTGAAGCAATATGACTGGCTGTTCTCTTTCTACAAGAGCATGGAGCGCAAACTTCATCATTTCAAGGACTGGTGGGGCACCAAGATTTGGAAAAAGACCACCGAAGTGACAACACCACTCGGTTTCAAACTGGTCTCCGGTTTTCATCCTGCATATCAGCAAATGCGAACCGGTGAGTTCGAGGTGGAGGAAACAAGGATCATCAAAAGGATGCTGAAACAGGTTCAAGTGTTTGTTGATGTCGGTGCGAACCTCGGGTACTACACCTGCTTGGCCTCACAGCACGGAAGATCAGTGCTTGCCTTTGAGCCGCAGCAGCAGAATCTCAAGTGTCTGATGCAAAACTTAACGGTAAATGGCTATCAGGATGGGGTGGAAATTTTCCCGCTCGCACTCAGCGACAAGCCTGGCCTACTAACTCTGTATGGAGCCAGCGGACCATCCGCCTCCCTAATCAAGGGGTGGGCTGGGTATTCTTCCAAGCACAGCCAGCAAATACCAGTTTCAACACTTGACAATATTCTCGGTTCGCGATTTGAAGGAGAGCGAATTTTTATCAAGATCGATGTAGAGGGTGCGGAATATCAGGTGTTGAGTGGGGCGCATCTGACACTTGATCGCAAAGTCAAGCCGATATGGCTCCTTGAAGTCTGCTTGGAAGAATTCCATCCATCCGGCTTCAACCCTGACTATCAGAAGATATTCGACTTGTTTTTCGATCGCGGCTATGCAGTTTATACCGCCACCGAACCACCAACTCCAGTGAATCGACAGAGTATCTTGAACTGGGTTGAGCAGAAATCAAACCGGCGAAGTACCTTCAATTACGTGTTTGTCGATGAATCACTTGAACCAGAGCTCATGCATGTTGCATTAGATGATTTGGAAAACGGACATGCACCCGTGCGTATGTAGCCCGCAGCGAAAAATCAGAACCCGAAAAGAGAGTGCAACTTGATCAAAAAATTGTTCCACTTCATGCTCGATCTTAGAGATCGGCAGCAAATGGCGATCGCTGTTGGTAAGGGAGCCGCCATGATGCAAGGCCGTCGAATCGACATGACGCGCCCGGCGACTTGGGAGTTTTCTGCCTTCAGTCAGAATGGAGAAGATGGAGTCCTTGATGTACTACGAAAAGAGCTAACAGATTCCAACCGATATTTTGTTGAAATTGGCTCCGCTGACGGAATGCAAAATAACTCCTCTTGGTTGGTCGTTGCAGAACAGTATGCCGGTTTAATGGTTGAAGGCAATTCAAAATTGGTTGATCGCGCCAAGAGGTTGATTCCCCATTATAGTGTTGGCGCCGAATGTGTGAATATGTTCGTCAACTCCAACAGTATCAAAGCACTCAAAGACTTGGCATTGCACAGCGATCCAGACGTCTTTTCACTGGATATCGACGGAATTGACTATTACGTGGCTGAAGCGGTATTCGATGCCGGGTTTCGGCCCAAAATTTTTGTGGTCGAGTACAACTCTGCGTTTGGTCCGGAACGCAGCATAACGATTCCCTACAAAGAAAATTTCTCATTTGGCCAAGAACATCCAACACGTCTTTACTATGGTGTTTCCATCTCTGCATGGCGAAAGTTTTTTGATAAGCAGGGCTATCGCTTTGTCACGGTTGACTCCAAGGGTGTCAATGCCTTTTTTGTCAACCCAAACAGCTTCGATGCTTCGTTTCTGAATGCTGTTGCCGGATCTTCATTTGCTGAAAATCTCTACCAGCTCAGAAAGTTTCGTGGCGCTTTTTCGGAGCAGTTCAAACTCATTGCAGACCAAAGGTTCGTTGATGTCTGAGGATACATTTTCACAATCTCTTTTGGAAGCGACTCCGGAACGCCCAGTTTTGAGGCTTTCCATCTGCATGACCACCTACAACCGCGGTCGTTTCATCGGTGAAACACTGGATTCAATACTTCCACAACTGGGGCCCGAGGTCGAGTTGATTGTGGTGGATGGCGCCTCACCAGACAACACGGAGCAGGTCATGGCAAATTACGTTTCGAGGTATCCATCAATTCAGTATTTCAGACAGGCGGAGAACTCGGGCGTTGACAAGGACTACGACAAGGCGGTGGCCTACGCGTCCGGAGAATACTGCTGGTTGATGACCGATGATGACCTTCTGAAGGAGGGAGCCATTTCGTCTGTTCTGGATGCTCTCTTGGAATTTCCTGACCTTGTGGTTGCCAATTCCGAACTGAGAACTGTAGACATGTGCAATGTTCTGGCAACAGGGCTGCTCTCGCGTTCCGGCAACGAACGTTATGACGGGAGTGAAACCGAACGCCTATTCGTTGAGGTTGGAAGGTACCTATCTTTCATTGGAGGAGTTGTCATCAAACGCAGCCTATGGTTGGAGCGAGATCGATCCACCTACTACGGCAGCCTGTTTATTCATGTGGGCGTCATATTTCAAAAACCTTTGTCCTTGGTACTCGTCATTCGTGAGCCGCTTATTGCCATTCGTTACGGCAATGCGATGTGGACAGCGCGCGGTTTCGAGATCTGGATGTTCAAATGGCCGGGGTTGATCTGGTCTTTCAAGGACTATTCTGAAGAGGCGAAGTCCATGGTTTCGGCACGTGAGCCTTGGCACGTGAAGACCCGGGTACTCCTCTACAGGGCATTGGGTGGCTACGGACCCAGCGAATACGAACGGTTCATAGCACCCAAAGTCTCTGGCTTCATGCGATTCATCTACTCGGCCATCGCTTGGTTGCCTGCATCCCTGCTGAATTCGCTGGCAAGCATTTACTGCGCCTTCATCAACAAGAGGGCTCGCTCAGATCTTTACGATCTTTCGCGAAGCAAGCACGCCACTTGGCTGAGTCGTCATCTGGCACGTTCGTTGTAACTGCACTATGTCAACTGCGCTGATTACCGGTGTGAGCGGCCAGGATGGTTCCTACCTTGCCGAGCAACTGATCGCAAAGGGCTACCGGGTGCTGGGTGGCGTGCGCGATGTTTCGCGCGCAAGCGATGCCCTCCCAATGAACCTGCGTGAGGGGGTGGAGCTCGTCGCATGGGACATGAGCGATCTCTCTGCGCTGCAGGAAGTCATCGCCACCACAAAGCCGACCGAGATTTACAACTTTGCGGCCTATGCCAGCGGCGCTGCAATGTTCGAAGATCCCCTGGGAATGGCAGAAGTCAACGGCGTTGCGGTGACCCGGATTTTGGAGGCGATCAGGGCAGTCAATCCCAAGATCAAGTTCTGTCAGGCATCCAGTCGCGAGATCTTCGGAGAAGCACTCGAAAGCCCTCAAACCGAATCGACTCCCCCGAGCCCCAGGAGCCCATACGGCGCAGCCAAGCTCTATGCAGACGCCATGATCCGCATCTACCGGCACAGATATGGCATGTACGCTTGCTCGGCCATTTTGTTCAACCACGAGAGCCCGCGTCGCAGCGTCGATTTCGTGACGCGCAAGATCTCGCGCGAAGCCGCCAGGATCAAGCTGGGCCTCTCTCAGGAACTGCATCTGGGGAATCTGGACACCCAGCGAGATTGGGGGTTTGCCGGCGACTACGTGCATGCCATGTGGCTGATGATGCAGAAGGGCGAGCCTGAAGACTATGTGGTGGCCACCGGCGTGGCCCACTCGGTGCGCGAATTTTGCGACCAGGCATTCGCGCACGTGGGTCTTGACTATCGCGACCACGTGCGGGAGGACGCAGCGTCCTACAGACCATCTGAGCCAGCTCCGCTGGTGGGATCACCCGCCAAAGCTTGGAGAAACCTGGGCTGGAAACCAGAAGTGAGCTTTCCCGAGCTTGTCCACATGATGGTGGATTCGGATCTGCGCGATTTGCGTTTCTCGATGAACAACTGAACGAACATGACTTACCAGAAAACTGATCGGTGCCGGATCTGCGGCAATCACCAACTCGAACGTGTTCTGAATCTGGGCGAACAAATGCTCACCGGCGTCTTCCCTCGCGAGAAGGGTGCCGATGTCACTCGGGGCCCTTTGCACCTCGTCAAATGCACCGGCGACGGCGACGTGTGCGGGCTGCTTCAGATGGAGCACTCGTACGACTTGGGCGAGATGTACGGCGAGAACTATGGCTACCGCTCGGGTCTCAACGCCAGCATGGTTGCCCACTTGCACAACAAGGTGAAGCGCATCATGGGCCTGGTGGAACTGCGCGATGGCGATCTGGTGATCGACATCGGCAGCAACGACAGCACCACGCTACGGGCGTATCCAGCCGATGGCCTGTCGCTGGTGGGCGTGGACCCCACCGGGGTCAAGTTCCATTCGTACTACCCGGCACACGTTCAGCTGATTCCGGATTTCTTTTCTTCGAAGTTGATTGAAGCGCGCTTCCCCGGGAAGAAGGCGAAGGTGGTCACCTCGTTCTCGATGTTCTATGACCTGGAAGATCCCATGGGATTCATGCAGCAGGTCTTCGATGTCTTGGCCGACGACGGCGTTTGGGTGTTCGAGCAAAGCTACATGCCCACCATGCTGGCCACCAACTCTTACGACACGGTATGCCATGAGCACCTGGAGTTCTACGCGCTGCGCCAGATCAAATGGATGACCGACCGAGTGGGATTCAAGATCATTGACGTCGAGTTCAACGATGTGAACGGTGGCAGCTTTTCAGTCACGGTATCCAAGGCTCACGGCGACACGTCGGTGCTGCCTGCGGTGCAGGCCATTCTGAATGACGAGCGCGCACGGGGACTGGACACCTTGCAACCCTTCCGGGATTTTTCCGATCGAGTGGAGGCATCCCGCAGAGAACTGCTGGCCTTCCTGACCGAGGCGCGAATGCAGGGCAAGCGCGTGGCAGTGCTCGGCGCATCGACCAAAGGCAACGTTCTACTGCAGTATTGCGAAATCACCACGGCCGACGTGGAATGCGTGGGCGAGGTGAATGCAGAGAAATTCGGCTGCTTCACCCCGGGCACATGGCTTCCCATTGTCAATGAGAACGACCTGCTGACCAACGAGCCTGACTACCTCTTGGTACTCCCATGGCACTTCCGGAAGTTCTTCATCGAGAACCGGAAATGGAAAACAGCCAAGCTGGTATTTCCCTTGCCGCGCCTGGAAGTGGTCTGACCGGACGCCCAACAACGCATTGCAGAAGCGGGATCCTCCATGTCCATCCGAACATTGCGCCAGGCCGTCAAGCGACACCTGCCGCAGCCCATCAAGAGCCTGCTCGTCGCGATCAAGTACCGTGGCGCGCAACTGCCTGAAGCCGAGGTGTACTGCGCGCGCCTCAAAGGCAAGCTCGGGCTCGAAATCGGCGGCCCCAGCACGCTGTTTGCCACGCAGTTACCCGTCTACCAGCTCGTTCGGCAGCTGGACGGCGTCAATTTCTCTGCCAGCACGATCTGGGAAGGTGACTTGGAGGCGGGCAACACCTTTCGCTTTCATGGCTGGAAAAAGGGGCGGCAGTTCGTGGCCGATGCCACCGACCTTTCCCAGATTGGTTCTGAGTCCTACGATTTTCTTCTCTCATCGAATTGCCTCGAACATGTCGCCAATCCGCTGAAAGCCATGAGTGAGTGGGTTCGCGTGGTGAAACGCAATGGTCACTTGCTGCTCGCTCTGCCCAACAAAGCAGCCAACTTCGATCACCGCAGACCCGTGACATCGTTTCAACATCTGCTGGAGGACTTCCATAAAGATGTTGGTGAGGACGATCTGACGCATCTCGACGAAATTCTCCGTCTCCACGATCTGTCGATGGATCCTCCAGCCGGGACTCGCGAGTCTTTCCAAAGGCGAAGTCTGGACAACGTCCACAATCGCACGCTGCATCACCATGTGTTTGATCGCGAATTGATCGGCAAGATATTCGAACATGCCGGTCTCGACGTGATCGCCCAGCAGGAAACGCCCACAGACCACATCGCTTTCGGCGTGAAACGGAGCTGAGCCCGACCCCGGGTTCATCCAGCAGCGTGGCCATCTCTTCCCTGATCAAGTTCTCCATGGCGGCCTTGATGATGATGATCTTCATCATTCCTCAGTCGTTCTTTTGGCTCAAGCTGCCATTCTTGTGCGCGGTGCTTGCCTGGATGCTGGTGGTGGGAATTCACGACCACTGGAAAATCAGGTCCAGTGCATTTCTTCCCTATTACCTCATCTTTTGTCTTCTGACCGTCACATGGTGCATTGTGGGCTTGGTGAGAGTGAATCCGGAAATCGCCGTCCTGGAGGCGCTGCGCGTTTATGTGGTCTACATGGGCATCTTTTGTGCGCTCGGCATTTACGTATCGAATCTGGAGTACCAGGCCTATGTAGACCGAGTGGTCATCGCCGGCGCTTTCGGCATTGGCGCGGTGGCGTTGTATGCCTTGCTGGATCACATCCTCCAGCTCGGCTGGCTTCCCCAGTCGATCAAGGACGACATGTATCTCCAGGTCGGCCTGCACCAAGGTTATGTGCAGATGAACAACGTCAACATCGGCATTTTGACTTTCATCGTTCCCTATCTGCTGAGCAGAGTGCTGATGGGAGAACAAGACGAACAACGGGGATGGATGCTGCTGGGGCTTGCGGTTGCGGTGGTGTCTGCCGTGCTGGCCTCCCGGCGCGTGGTGCTGGTGCTTCTGGTCATCACGCCCCTGCTGGCCTTCGGGCTCACCGTGTTGGCCGGCCAGGCAAATCAGCGGCATTTGCGACGGTTCACGCAGTTCTACACCCTCCCTTTGTTGATCGCAGGGGCCGGCAGCCTGCTGGTGATCTACGGTGGGTTCGATTTCCTGGATGGCTTCTCGGGGCGCCTGGCAAGTGCTTTCACCACCGACGCCGACGCCCCCAGACCACAGCAGCACGCTGCCTTGATGGCGGCCTTTACCGACAACTATTTCTGGGGGTCGGGCTTTGGCGGGCTCACGTCGGTGATCCGCTCAGATGAAAGACCCTGGACATTCGAATTGACGTATTCCCGGTTGCTGTTCAACGCAGGCCTTGTGGGCATGGGCATCCTTCTGCTTTTCTTCTGCACCTACCTGTTCCTGACGCTGCGCAAGATCAGGCACAGTGCCCACGCATCCATCCTTGTGTCATTGCTGACCGGCTTTCTCACGGTCCTGATTGCCACAGCGTCGAACCCCTACCTTTCATCTTTCGACTTCCTGTTTGCACTGTCGATCATTCCGCTCATTCTGAACACAACAGACCGGCCCCATCAACGATCTGCGGTTGACGAAGGGGCCACGCAGTGACCACGACCCGAAAGGTGGCAGCCGTCGTCACGACCTTCCACGGCGGGGATGGCCTTCGGTCCCACCTCGAGAGAATCGCCGATCAAGTGGAGGTGGTGATCATCGTGGACGATTCTGGAGACCCCTTGAGGAACGATGCCATCACGTTCACTGGCATGGAAAAGACGATCGTCTTGCGAAACGAAGACAACCTCGGAATCGCCGCCGCGTTGAACCGGGGTATTGCGCGAGCGGGTGCGATGGGATGTGACTGGATCATCACGCTGGACGACGACACCCTTGTTTCCAGAACCTACCTGGACGACGTCTTCAGCTTTGTTCAGACAGGCGCTCAACCCACCGCGGGGCTCATCGCCTGCTCGCGCGAAGGCAGCGTCCCGTCCTCCCAGGGAGATCCGGCTGGTTACAAGATCAAACGCACCCTGATCACCTCCGGCTGCGTGTTCGAGTTCCGCACGTTTCAGGAGATTGGGGGGTTCGACGAAGACTTGTTTATCGACCTGGTGGACTTCGACTTCTGCACCAAGCTGAGACAATCTGGTCGAACCTTGGTGCTGTTGAACAAGACGGGCATGGCCCATCGGGTGGGGAACGCCCGAAAAGTCTGTTTGTTGGGCGTGGCCATCGTGATCTATAACCATGCGCCGTTCAGGCTCCACTATCAGGTGCGCAATGTGTTCCTTTTCGCGAGGAAACATCTCGCCTTCGACCCGGTGCTCAGTCTCTATCTCTTGCTCGACGCTATCCGGTTACCGCTCAAGGCGCTCTTGTTCGAGCCGCAAAAACGCGCCCGGCTTTTCTATGTGTGCACCGGCCTGCAGGACGGGCTTCTGGGTCGAGGCGGGCGGCTGACTCGCAGGTTTGTAGAGTCTTCCTGAGAATGCCAGCCATGAAAATCGGATACGTCTGCACCAACTACAACAACAGCGCCTTCACCGCCAAGGCGGTACGAACGCTGAAGGCGGGCGCTGGCCACGAATACGTGATCGCTGTCGTCGACAACAACTCCAGTCACGAAAGCGTGAAGCAGTTGAAGGAACTGGCGGTGGAGGTGCCATACCTTCATTTGATTCTCAACGCCGAGAACGAGGGCTACTTCCGCGGACTGAACATCGGCATCCGGTATGTGCGGGAGCATCACCCCACCGTCGAATGGATGGTGGTCGGCAACAACGACCTTGAGTTTCCGGTCGATTTCGCCGACAAGCTCTCGGAACACGCCCCGCGCCTGCGCGAACACGCCGTGGTGTCGCCCGATGTCGTGACCGTCGAAGGTGAGCACCAGAATCCTCATGTCATCAGCGGCATCAGTCCGCTGCGAGAGCTTGCCTATGATCTCTACTACGCCAACTACTACCTGGGTCTGGCCATCCTGAAGCTGGCGAAGCTCCTGCCTTCGCTCTCGGAGCGAAGCGACGAACAAGAGTGGCAGACCGCCAGACCGATCTACCAGGGGCATGGTTCGTGCTACCTTCTGGGGCCGCGCTTCTTTGAGCAATTCGACGAGCTGTGGGCACCCACATTCATGATGTCCGAGGAGTACTTCCTCAGCAAACAGCTCAGCGATGTGGGACAGCGCGTCTTCTACGAACCCGCCCTACAGGTCGTTCACCATTGGCATGGCTCCCTGGAAAATCTGCCCAGCAGAAAACGATGGAACATGGCCCGGGATGCACATCGGGAATACCGCAAGCACGTCGGGATTTTTCGATGATGCTGTGCCACCACTTTGAATACCAATGACGATGCCATGAGGGCAAACGAATGAGAGCTTTTCAAGTCTGCAGCCGCTGTGTGATGGACACCAGCGACAGTCAGATCGTGTTCGACCAGAACGGCGTCTGCGACCACTGCCTCACCTATGAGCGCGACGTCAAGCCGAACTGGCACACCGACGAACGCGGACACCAGGAATTGCGGGCACTGGTCTCCCAGATCAAAGCCCAGGGCAAGGGCAAGGAGTTCGACTGCATCATCGGCCTGAGCGGCGGTATTGACAGCTCTTACCTCACCCACGTCGCCACCGAATATGGCTTGCGTCCGCTGGTCTTCCACGTGGATGCCGGCTGGAATTCGCAGGTGGCGGTCAACAACATAGAGAAGCTGGTCGACAAGCTGGAACTGGATCTCTACACCGAGGTCATTGACTGGGAAGAGATGCGCGATCTGCAGCTCGCGTACTTCAAGTCGGGCGTGCCGCACATTGACTCACCGCAGGACCACGCGTTCTTCGCCACGATGTACAAGTTTGCCGAAGAGCACGATGTCAAGTACATCCTGACGGGAGCCAACTTCTCCACCGAGTGCATCCGCAACCCGATCGAATGGATGTACTACCAGTCCGATGCGATCCAGCTCAAGGACATCCACCGGCAATTCGGTACCCGTCCGCTGGTCAACTACCCAACCACCTCAATCCTTCGTCACAAGGTCTGGTTGCCCTATGTCAAGGGCATCAAGGTGGTGAGGCCGTTGAATTGCGTACCCTACGACAAGTCCCACGCCATGCAATTGCTGGCCGATGTGTATGGCTGGCAGCCGTATCCCCAGAAGCACTTCGAGTCGCGTTTCACCCGCTTCTATGAGGGTTTCTGGCTGCCATGCAAGTTTGGCTACGACACGCGCAAGGTGCAGTTCTCCAGCCTGATCGTGACCGGTCAAATGACGCGTGAGGAGGCGTTGAAGCAGCTGGAGAAGCCAGCCCTCGACGATGCCACCGTGCGACAGGAGTTCGAGTACGTGGCCACCAAGCTGGGCATCACGGTGGATGAACTGCAGGGCTACTTCGATGCCCCGAACAAAACCTACCGCGACTATCGATCCCAGCAAAGCGTCTACAACTTTGGCGCTCGGGTCATGAAGGTGCTGGGGCTGGAACGGGGAGGCAAACGTTGATTGCCATCGTGGACTATGGCTTGGGCAATGTTCAGGCCATTGCCAACATCTACAGGCGGCTCGACCTGCCTTGCCAGCTGGCACGTCAGTCCAGCGATCTTGCCGTTGCCTCGCACATCGTGCTCCCCGGAGTCGGCGCGTTCGACTGGGCCATGACGAAACTCAATGAATCAGGCATGCGCGAGGCCTTGGACAATGCCGTGATGATCCAGAAGCGACCGGTGCTGGGAATATGCGTCGGCATGCAGATGCTGGCCCGTCGAAGCGATGAAGGCTCAGCCCCGGGTCTGGGCTGGCTGAACGCAGAAGTCAAGCGCCTTGATCCTGGCCCTGAAGACGCGCCACTGCAGTTGCCCCACATGGGCTGGAACGACGTCATGCCACGAAGCACCGATGGGCTGTTCGCTGGCTTCGAACCATCGCCTCGCTTTTACTTCCTGCATTCGTACTATTTCTCTCCCGACGATCCTGTCGACGCGCTGGCGGAGTCGGACTATGGCGCAACGTTCACCTGTGCGGTGCGCAGGGGGAACGTCCACGGCGTGCAGTTCCACCCCGAGAAAAGCCACGCATGGGGCATTCAGCTCCTGAAAAATTTCGCCAACATCTGACTCCATGCTCCGACCACGCATCATTCCCTGTCTCTTGGTACACAAGGGCGGACTCGTCAAGACCATTGGTTTTGAGCAACCAAAATACGTCGGAGATCCGTTGAATGCGGTGCGCATCTTCAACGAGAAGGAGGTGGACGAACTGGTGGTGCTGGACATCGATGCCACCCGGGAAGGACGGGAACCCGACTACAAGCTGATCGGAAGTCTTGCAGCGGAGTGCCGCATGCCGCTTGCCTATGGCGGCGGAGTGAGAACTGTCGAGCAGTTCGAAAAGCTGATCAGTCTGGGAGTCGAGAAAGTGTCGATCGGTGCGGCATCCGTGCACACGCCCGACCTGATCAGTGAAGCAGCGCGCCGCGTCGGCAGTCAAAGTGTTGTGGTCGTGATCGATGTGAGAGAGGTCCATGGTCAGCGCCAGGCCTGGACCCACAACGGCACCAGGCTCGTGGCGGGCAAAGACCCGGTAGAACTGGCGCAGCTGGCCCAATCCAAAGGCGCCGGCGAGATCGTCCTCAATTCGATTGACCGTGACGGTCGTATGCAAGGCTACGACCTTGACCTTCTGCGCGAGGTGCGCGCAGCTGTTTCACTGCCGATCACGTGCCTGGGCGGCGCCGGCTCGTTGACAGATCTTTCCAACCTGATCAGGGAATTCGGTGTCATTGGTGCGGCCGCAGGCAGTTTGTTCGTTTTCAAAGGCAAGTACCGGGCTGTGCTGATCAATTACCCCTCGCGTGCCGACAAAGACGCCCTGGTGTCACAAGCAAGGGGAACCGCATGAAACAGGTGCTGCAAGACCTTTCCAACGGAGAAACCACCGTTGTGGAAGCGCCGACGCCCGCGCCTGGCAGGGGGCAATTGCTGCTGCGAACCACCCGCACGCTTGTCTCGGCGGGTACGGAACGCATGTTGGTGGACTTTGGGCGAGCCTCTTACATCGACAAGGCACGCCAGCAACCAGAGAAGGTCAAGCAGGTGCTTGACAAGGTTCGCACCGACGGCCTGCTGACCACGGTGGAGGCCGTGCGTTCCAAACTCGGTCAGCCTATCCCGCTGGGTTATTGCCACGTGGGTGTCGTACACACCGTTGGCCCAGGTGTTGATGGATTTCAGTTTGGCGATCGCGTTGTGTCCAACGGACCTCATGCCGACATGGCCCTGGTACCGAAGAACCTTTGCGTCCGGATCCCGGACAGTGTGAGCGACGATGAAGCAGCCTTCGTTGTCCTGTCGAGTATCGGCTTGCAAGGCATCCGGCTGGCGCAACCGACGTTGGGAGAGTCGGTGGCTGTCATCGGGGCAGGCCTGATCGGCCTGATGACAATTCAACTCTTGGTCGCACAGGGCTGCAGGGTGCTGGCCATTGATCTGGACAGTGGCAAGCTCGCACTGGCAAGGCAGTTTGGTGCCGAAACGTGCAAAGCCGGCAGCGGGGAAGATCCCATCTCTGCCGGGCTGGCTTTCAGCCGGGGCCAGGGCATTGATGCCGTTCTCATCACAGCGTCCACTTCATCGAGCGATCCGGTGACGCAGGCCGCACGCATGAGCAGAAAGCGCGGCCGTATTGTGTTGGTGGGTGTGACCGGACTGGAACTCAACAGAGCGGATTTCTATGAAAAGGAACTGAGCTTTCAAGTCAGTTGCTCCTATGGCCCTGGACGCTACGACCCGGTGTACGAACAGCAAGGGCACGACTACCCTTTGCCGTTTGTGCGTTGGACCGAACAACGAAATTTCCAGGCCGTGCTGGACCTGATGGCCGGCCGACGGCTTGACGTCGATGCGCTGATTTCGCACCGGTTTGCCTTTGAGGATGCTCCTGCGGCATACGAAGCCCTCACACACGACCGGACAGTCCTGGGCATGCTGTTGGAATACCCATCGGACCCGGCAACGCGTCTGAAGAACCGGGTTGTCGTGTCCCCCGCGCCATCAGCGGCCCGGGCGGGTGAACCTGTCATTGGATTCATCGGTGCTGGCAACTACGGAGCCAGGGTACTGATACCCGCTTTCCGCGCTTCAAAGGCACGCTTGCACACCATCTGCTCGTCGGGTGGAGTGAGTGCCGTCGTTCAAGGCACCAAGGCGGGCTTCGAGGTGGCATCCACTGACGTGCAGGCGTTGCTCGAGGAACCCTCAGTCAACACGGTCGTGATTGCTTCGCGTCATGACAGCCACGCATCGTTGGTGGCTCGGTCGCTGGATGCTGGAAAGTCGGTATTCGTTGAAAAGCCGCTGTGCCTGACGCTGGCGGAATTGACCCACATTGAGCGCGCGTTGGCCGACCAACCAGAAGGAAAACGCGGTGTTCTCATGGTCGGCTTCAATCGCCGCTTTTCCCCGCACGTGGTCAAGCTCAAGTCGCTGCTCGATACGGTGCTGGAACCCAAGTCGTTTGTGGTCACAGTCAATGCGGGGCGCATTCCGGCAGAACATTGGACGCAGGATCCTGAGGTGGGAGGCGGTCGTCTGATTGGTGAAGCCTGCCACTTCATTGATCTGCTCCGGTTTCTGGCGGGGTCTCCGATTGCCTCGGTGCGCGCGATCGGGATGGGGGTGCGTGCGGGCAAAGCCACCACACGAGATACCTTCGCGATCACGATCGAGTTCGAGGACGGATCCCTTGGTTCCATCAACTACCTGGCCAATGGATCAGCGGCCTTTCCCAAGGAAAGGATCGAGGCGTTCACGGCAGGCAGAGTGCTGCAGATCGACAACTTCCGCGCACTCACCGGGTTTGGTTGGCCTGGCTTCAAGTCGATGAAAAGCTGGAGGCAGGACAAGGGTCAAAACCAAGCCGTCGCTCGATTTCTGGCGGGAGTGCGCAGTGGGGATGCCCCCATCCCGCTGAGTGAAATACTTGAGGTGGCACGCTGGACCATTGAAGCCGCAGAGCAGTTGAAGGGTAGCGGAGACCCGCGCCCGGCCTGACATGTCGCCGCTCCAGCAAGTCCATCGCTACTGGGAGACGCTTCGCCACCTGCGCCCTCCACAAATATGGGGGCGTGTTGCGCATCGGCTGCACACCCCTCATCCCCCGCAATTTGCACCTGCGCCACCACGCGCACAGCCGGGCGTCTGGACATTTCCTGCCCGTCGTATCCAGAGCGTTTTCGGTGCAGAACGTTTCACTTTTCTCAACGTTCAAGGGGATCTGGCCATCGACGGATGGGATGGGACAGAAAAGGAAAAGCTATGGCGTTACAACCAACACTACTTTGATGATCTCAATGCTCACGGGTGGGCTTCCAGAGCGGCCTGGCATGAATCCCTGATAACTGACTGGATTCGACGGAACCCGCCAGCCGAGGGCACGGGATGGGAGTCGTATCCCACCTCGCTGCGCATCGTGAACTGGATCAAATGGTCGTTGGCCAGTGGCAAGGCAGACCCGGCGTTTCTCGACAGCCTTGCAACACAGGCACGCTGGCTTGCCAACAGACTTGAAACCCACTTGCTGGGCAATCATCTGTTCGTCAACGCCAAGGCTCTCTTGTTTGCAGGGTCCTATTTCACAGGCACAGAGGCCAACACCTGGCGAAGGGTGGGCAGCCAACTGCTCGAGCGCGAAATCCCGGAGCAGATCCTTCCTGATGGTGGCCAGTTCGAGCGATCACCCATGTATCACGCGCTGGCCTTTGAAGACATGCTGGACCTCCACAACCTGGCGCGATGCTTTGCAGACTGCCGTGAGGACGGAGTCCACATCGGCATTCCTGGCGGCAAGGAAAGGCTTCAGGCCATGTGGCGCTGGCTGCTCATCATGAGCCATCCAGACGGCGGACTCTCCTTGTTCAATGACGCAGCTGCCGACATCGCACCCTCGGTGCAGGAACTGGACACCTATGCACGCCGCCTGGGCCTGGAACCCCCGAGCGACACGGGCACAGCTCATCTTCAAGACAGCGGCTATGTTCGTCTGCAAAGCGACAGGGCCGTTGTGTTGTTTGACGCTGCACCGGTCGGACCCGACTACCTGCCAGCCCACGCGCATGCGGATACGCTGAGCCTGGAACTGTCCTATGCGGGGTCACGAGTTCTCGTCAATTCGGGCACCTCGTTGTATGCCGAAGGCCTGGAGCGATCGCGTCAGCGTGGTACGAAGGCGCACAACACCGTGGTGATCAACGAACAGGACTCCAGCGAAGTGTGGGGCAGTTTTCGAGTCGCGAGACGCGCCTTCCCTCACGATGTATCGATTTCCTTGAGAGAAGACACGCAACAGGTGTCTGCCAGCCATGATGGCTATGTGCGGCTCCGTGGCAACCCGGTGCACAGGCGCAGCGTGACACTCACTGACCATGGCTGCAGGATTGCAGACCACATCGAAGGTTCGTTTCAGCGGGCACAGTCCCGGTTCCACTTTCACCCTTCCGCAAAGGTGTCAGTGGAGCCTTGTGGCTCGCAGGGTGAATGTCACCTCCCTGACGGCCAGGTGCTGACCTGGCGTGTCGACGGCGGCAGGGCCCACGCAGAACCTTCCACCTGGCACCCGGCGTTCGGCATCACCGTCCCCAATCAATGCATCGAACTGGAATGGAGCGGGGATCACTCCTGCTTTGAACTTCGCTGGGGCGGCAGCACCGACCGCAAGATTCCATGAAAGTACTGCTTTTGAGCTTTTACTTCCCGCCCGACCTGTCGGCCGGATCGTTCCGCATGGAGGCGCTGGTTGCCTCGCTGCTTCAACACACGCCGAAAATCTCCACGATCACGGTGATCACCACCAGCCCGAACAGATATGGCAGCTTTGAAGCACCTGCAGACGCGAACGAAATGTCGGGTTCGGTGAACATCCACCGCATCCAGCTTCCGCCACACCGCAGCGGCATGCTGGACCAGGCAAGGGCCTTCGGTACCTTCGCCTGGAAGGCTCGCGCTCTGGTGCAGAGAGAAAGGCCCGATGTAGTCGTAGCTACAACCTCCAGACTCATGACCGGCGTGCTGGGCGCGTGGGCTGCCCGACATCACAAGGCGCCCTTCTACCTGGACATACGGGACATCTTCGTCGACACCATTGGCGACGTTCTCTCGCCTCGCTCTTCCTTTCTGCTCAAACCGTTGCTGTCGGCTCTGGAACGTTGGGCTGTCAACTCAGCGTCGAAGGTCAATCTGGTATCGCCGGGCTTTCTTCCGTACTTTGAGCCGCGCTACCCTGGACGCAGCTTCTCACTGCTGAGCAACGGAGTAGATGACGCTTTCATCGACCATCTCTGGGGCCCTGAGGGAACCCCTTGCACCCAGAATCGCCCGATCAATGTGTTGTACGCAGGAAATATCGGGGAGGGCCAGGGTCTGCACAACATCCTTCCTGAATTGACCCAACGCCTGGGCCCATCCGTGCACTTCACGGTGGTCGGGGACGGGGGGCGACGTGCTGCGCTGGAAGCAGCGCTGGCAGTCCTGCCCAGGCACGCCGTGACCTTGAGAAATCCCGTCAAACGGGCCGAATTGATCCAGTTGTATCAAGAAGCCGACGTGCTGTTTGTGCATTTGAACGACCTGCCAGCCTTTGAGAAGGTTCTGCCCTCCAAGCTGTTTGAATATGCCGCTACCGGAAAACCGATCTGGGCAGGCTTGGCAGGCTTCCCCTCTCGTTTTGCCCATGACGAGATCGAGAACGTTGCCGTTTTCCAACCATGTGATTCGATGGGCGCTGCCAGGTCCCTGGAAACGCTCAAACTTCAAACCATCGACCGCAGCCATTTCATAGACAAGTACCGCCGCACCACCATCATGGGTCGCATGGCCGGAGAAATCGGCCTTCTTGCTTCTGAACATGCGCAACCGAGCCAGGTTCTTTCATGAGCCAGACGCGCATCTTGATCACGGGCGGGACGGGTTGGGTGGGCAGCAATGCCCTGCGTGCTCTACAACAGCAAGGTCACGACATCGTTGCCGTCACTCGATCCGCCACGGACCTGCATGGAGTGCGAACTGAGAGGATCTGCGCTGATGATGCAGACGGCAAGTGGCCTGATGCCCTTCGCAACAGGCAGTTGGTTTTGCATTTGGCAGCCCGCGTCCATGTGATGAAAGAGACCACAGCCCATCCTTTGCAGGCCTTTCGCGAAGTCAACACCCATGCAACCCTCAACCTAGCCAAACAAGCCGCCGCAGCCGGCGTTCGCCGTTTCGTGTTCGTCAGCTCGGTCAAGGTCAACGGCGAGGCCACCGAAGAGGGCGCGCCCTTCACTGCCAGTGATGTGCCCGCACCGCAAGACCCCTACGGCATTTCCAAGATGGAAGCCGAACAAGGTCTGCGAGAGATTGCCGAACACACCGGAATGGAAGTCGTCATCGTCCGTCCGCCCCTGGTCTACGGGCCGGGCGTCAAGGCCAACTTCGCGTCCCTGATGCGCGCGGTTCAGCGCGGCATTCCCCTGCCGCTGGCCAGCGTCACCGGGAACCGCCGCAGCCTGGTCGCGCTGGACAACCTGGTCGATTTGCTCATCACCTGCATCGACCATCCCGCTGCGGCCAACCAGACCTTTCTGGTCAGCGACGGTGAGGACCTCTCCACCGCCGATCTGCTGCGGCGCCTGGGCCAGGCCATGCACCAACCGGCGCGGTTGTTCCCGGTACCGCCTTCATTGCTTCAGCTCGGCGCCCGGCTGCTGGGCAAAGGCGCCGTGGCACAGCGCCTGCTCGGCAACCTGCAGGTCGACATCAGCCATACCCGCAACACCTTGAACTGGTCTCCACCGATTTCGGTGGACGAAGGACTTCGGCGGGCAGCAGCGGGGCTCAAGTCGTGATCAAGCGCCTGTTTGACCTCGTCCTGGCCATTCCAGCCGCGCTGATCCTGCTGCTGCCGGTGGCCAGTGTTGCCATGGCCGTGCGGCTCACCTCGCCCGGTCCGGCCCTGTACTGGAGCGACCGCGTCGGTCGCCACAACAGGCTCTTCAAGATGCCCAAGTTCCGCAGCATGCGGATCGACACGCCGGCGCTGGCCACGCACCTGCTGGGCAACCCGGACCAGTACCTCACACCCATCGGGTCCTTCCTGCGCAAGAGCAGCCTGGACGAGCTGCCCCAGCTGTGGAGCATCATCAAGGGCGACATGAGCTTTGTCGGTCCCAGGCCCGCGCTGTTCAACCAGCACGATCTGATCGCGCTGCGCACCGGGCTCGGCGTGCACGAACTGGTACCGGGCCTGACCGGATGGGCCCAGGTGAACGGTCGCGACGAGTTGCCGATTCCGCAGAAGGTGGCGCTGGACGCCGAATACCTCAACCGTCGGACGTTGCTGTTCGACCTGCGCATTTTGTGGATGACGTTTGTGAAAGTGTTGCGCCGCGATGGCGTGGCGCACTGAAAAGCCATGAACAACAGGGATTCGGAAACCACTGCTGCGACCGCACTGCTGGACATGCCGCGCCTGGCCAAGCGGCTGGTCGCGCTGGCGGTCGACGCGTCGCTGTGCGTGCTCACGGTGTGGCTGGCCTTGTGCCTGCGGCTGGAGCACTGGGTGCGGCTGGAGCCGGTGCACGGCTGGGCCATGCTGGGCTCGGTGCTGTTGGCCCTGCCCTTGTTCATCCGCTTTGGCCTGTATCGGGCCATCTTCCGCTATGCAGGCTGGAACGCCATGGTCAGCCTGGTGCAGGCCATGGGCCTGTACGGCCTGTTTTACGCCACCCTGTTCACCGTCATCAGCGTGCCGGGCATTCCACGCACTGTCGGCGTGATCCAGCCCATGCTGCTCATGGCCTTTGTGGGCTTCAGCCGGGTGGTGGTGCGCTACTGGCTCGGCGGTTTGTACCGCTCGGTTCTGCAGCGCAAGCACCTGCCGGGGGTTTTGATCTATGGCGCGGGCGCGGCAGGCCGCCAGCTCGCAGCAGCGCTGGCCCGCGGTACCGAGCACCGCCTGCTGGGTTTTCTCGACGACGACACGCGGCTGCACGGCAACAGCCTGGACGGGCGCACCGTGCATGCGCCGAACGACCTGCCCGATCTCATCACCGAGCTGGGCGTGACCGATATCCTGCTCGCCTTGCCCTCGATCACGCACCAGCGGCGCCTGGCGGTGCTCGAATCGCTGCGCCACCTGCCGGTGCGTGTGCGCACCCTGCCCGGCATGTCGGACCTGGCCGCCGGCCGCGTGAGCCTGAACGACGTGCGCGAACTCGAGATCGAAGACCTGCTGGGTCGCGAGCCGGTCACGCCCGACGCGCAGCTGCTGCAGCGGCTGGTGCACGACAAGGTGGTGCTCGTCACCGGTGCGGGCGGCAGCATCGGCAGCGAGCTTTGCCGCCAGATCACCGCCTGCCGCCCCCACACCCTGCTGCTGGTGGACAACTCCGAATTCGCGCTGTATCAGGTCCACCACGAACTCACCGCGCTGGTGGGCAGCCAGGTCGACCCACTGGACCTCGAGGACAACACGGCCATCGCTCCCATGGCGGTCACGCTGGTACCGCTGCTGGCGTCGGTGCAGGACGAAGAACGCATGGCGCAGATCATGCAGACGTGGCAGCCGCACACGGTCTACCACGCAGCGGCCTACAAGCACGTGCCGCTGGTGGAGCACAACCCGGTGCAAGGATTGCGCAACAACGTGTGGGGCACGCTGGTTTGCGCACTCAGTGCGCGGGCCGCTGGCGTGAATCACTTCGTGCTCATCAGCACCGACAAGGCGGTTCGCCCCACCAACATCATGGGAGCCAGCAAGCGCATGGCCGAACTCGCGCTGCAGGCCCTCGCGGCGGAGCCCGGTCCCACCACGTTTTCCATGGTGCGCTTCGGCAATGTGCTGGGCTCCAGCGGCTCGGTCGTGCCCTTGTTCCGCCAGCAGATCAAGGACGGTGGGCCGATCACCCTGACACACCCGGACATCACCCGGTATTTCATGACCATTCCGGAAGCAGCACAGCTGGTGATCCAGGCCGGGGCCATGGCGCAGGGCGGCGACGTGTTCGTGCTCGACATGGGCGAGCCGGTGCGCATCATGGATCTGGCGCGGCGCATGGTCGAACTCTCGGGCCTGCAGGTGAAGACCCCCCTCAACCCCACCGGCGACATCGCGATCGAAACCACCGGTTTGCGCCCGGGCGAGAAACTGTACGAGGAGCTGCTGATCGGCGACGACACCCAGCCCACGCAACACCCGCGCATCCTGCGTGCCCGCGAAGCTTTCCGCCCATGGAGCGAGTTCGAGCAGACCCTGCGCACACTGGAGCAGGCGCTCGCCGGGCAGGACGTCCCTGCCGCCCGGGCGCTGCTGGAGCAGTGCGTGCACGGTTACCAGCCCACGGGCGAGGTGGTGGACTGGGTGCACACCACGCTGGCCCACGACACCGCCCGACCGCCAAGGCAACGCTGAGCTGCGAACAAAAAAAAGCCACCTCGAGGGTGGCTTTTGAAAGTCCTTGAAGGGACGTCGTTGGGAGACCAGTTTCAAACGCGCTGAGCGACGTGTGGGTTTTGCCGGATCTGTTTTTCGACCTGTTGTGACAGCAACGGGGTCGATTGTGCGTTGCAAAAGTCCGCTCGGCCATCCCCAATCTGGGGGAAGGCGTGTGTTTTCCTGATTCGGAAGCAGCACTCTGCCTGGGCGACCTGCACCCGGCCAGCCGACCCCGAAGCGGGTTGGACCACCGCGCGATTCACAGCGGCAGGCTCACCACGAAGCGGGCGCCCCCGCCGGGCCGGTCTTCGCACCGCACCTGCCCCCCATGGCGCTCGACGATGGTCTTGACGAGCGACAGGCCCAGACCCACACCGCCCTCACTCTCGCTCGCGCCGGGCAGGCGGTAGAAGGCTTCAAAAATGCGCTCTCGCAAGGCGACTGGCACCCCCGGGCCGCGATCCTCCACCCACAACACCGCGGTCTGTCCGTCTCCCGGGCCAACGCCCGGTTGCCGGGCCAGCTTCAAGCGCACATCGGCCTCGGAGGCTCCGTCGCCCTGCCCGTTCGAGGAGCCCGACGCGCGGCCATGGCGGCGCGCGTTTTCCAGAAGGTTTCGCAACACACGGCGCAACAGCTTTGCATGGCCCTGCACCAGCAGCGGCGAGGTGTCTGCGGCGATCTCCAGGTCGGCACCGGTGCGTGCGCACTCCTCGGCGGCCAGCCCCACCAGATCCACTTCTTCGGTGGGCCCGAGCGTCGACACATCGCTGGCGTCGCGCAGGTCCAGCCGGCTGGCGAGCAGGATCTCGTCGATGAGTTGATCGAGTTCGTCGATGTTGCGCGCCATCTCGCTGCGCTGCTGCGCGCTCACGGCATCGCGGCCCAGCAGTTCCAGACCCATGCGGATGCGCGCCAGCGGCGATCGCAGCTCGTGCGAGGCATTGGCCAGCAGGGACTTGTGCGACTTCACCAGGATCTGCACCCGTTCGGCCGCCGCATTGAATCGCTCGGCCAGAAACGCCACCTCGTCCTGGCCCCGCACGGGCAGGCGGGTGGACAGGTCGCCATCGCCCCAGCGCTCCACGCCCTTCTGCAAGGCCTCCAGCCGCTGGGTGAGTCGTCGCACGATCGGGTAGGCGCCCAGCGCCACGGCGAGTGCCACGAAACCCAGCAACCAGGCAAAGCCGGTCGGGGTCTGCAACCAGGCGGGCGCGCGGCGCCCCGGGTTGTTCGACCCCTCCGGTCGGTTCGGGCGGGGCAGCAGCACAAACAGCTTCTGCCCGTCCTTCATCTGCACCTCGAACTCCCAGCCACCACCCGGAATGCGCACGGCACGCGCGGGGGCTTCACCCAGCACGTCGCGCGCGGCATCCCGGATCACGATCGTTCGGGTCACGCGCGCATCGCGCTCGGCCCGGTCCGTGTCCAGTGCACGCTGCCACAACCAGCCGGCCGACAGCGTGAGCACGGTCACGGCCGCCACCACCGCGAGCCAGATGCGCAGGTAGAGCCTGGAGCCGAAGATGGCTTTCATGGCGTTTCACCGCCGGCCCGCGCAGCGGCGAAACCGCCCCTTCGGGGGGCAGCGACCCGCGCAGCGGTGGAGCGTGGGGGCCAGGTTTCGCCGCCGGGCCGCCCCAAGGCGAAACCGCCCCCTCGGGGGGCAGCGAGCCGCGCAGCGGCGGAGCGTGGGGGCCAGGCGTTCAATCTTGCTGCTTCGCAAAAACGTAGCCCACACCGCGCACCGTGAGGATGCGCTTGGGATCCTTGCTGTCGACTTCGATGGCATTGCGGATGCGGCCGATGTGCACGTCGATCGATCGGTCGAAGGCCTCGAGCTCGCGCCCGCGCACCGCTTCCATGATCTGGTCGCGGGTGAGCACGCGTCCGGCGCGCTCGGCCATGGCCACCAGCAGGTCGAACTGGTACGAGGTGAGTTCGCACGCCTGACTGGCCACCTGAACGGTGCGCGCGTCCCGGTCGATGTCCAGCGAGCCGAAGCGCATCACGGGCGTGCTGCGCGACACGCTGGCGCTGCCGGTTTCGCCACGGCGGCGCAACACGGCACGCACCCGCGCCAGCAGCTCACGTGGCTCGAAGGGTTTGGGCAGGTAGTCGTCGGCCCCGAGCTCCAGCCCGATGATGCGGTCCATCGGATCGCCCTTGGCCGTGAGCATGAGCACCGGCACCCGGGCCACGTCGCCCTGGAGCGCGCGGATGCGCCGACACACTTCGAGCCCGTCGATGCCCGGCATCATCAGGTCGAGGATCACCAGTTCGGGCTGGATGAGCTGCAGTTGCTCCAGGCCCGCTTCGCCGTCGGGGGCGTGGGTCACCTCGAAGCCTGACTGGCCGAGGTACTCGACGACCATCTTGGCCAGCCGGGCGTCGTCTTCAATCATCAGCAGTTGGGATGTCATGGATGTGTGGTGTGCGCCAGTGGCGGGAGACCGAGAGCGTGGCGGCCGGGCGTGAACACAGGTTGTGGAGATCGTAAGGAAACGTGACCGCGGTGCGCGCTCACGGGCGCGAGCCCACGGGCGCGACCCGCGAAGCGAGCCAGACCAGCAGCAGCACGGGCACGCCCAGGCACGCGGTGGCGGTGAAGAAAGTGGGGTAGTCGTAGGCGTCGACGAAGGCCCCCGAGTAGCCTGCAAGCCACTTGGGCGCGAGCAGCATCATCGAACTGAACAGCGCGTACTGCGTGGCCGAATAGCTGACGTTGGTCAGGCCCGAGAGATAGGCGATGAAGGCGGCCGAGGCGACTCCCGCACTCAGGTTATCGGCCGAGATCACCAGCACCAGTGCCGTCACGTCATGTCCGTGCCCGGCCAGCCAGGCAAACAGCAGGTTGCTCGCGGCCGACAGCACGGCACCCAGCATGAGCACGCGCATGACACCGAGCTTGAGCGAGAGCGCACCGCCGATGAAGGCCCCCACCAGGGTCATGATCACGCCGAACACCTTGGTGACCGCAGCCACCTCGTCCTTGGTGTAGCCCATGTCCACGTAAAACGGATTGGCCATGATGCCCATCACCACGTCGCTGATGCGGTAGACCCCGATGAGCGCCAGGATCAGCATGGCCTGTTTGCCGTAACGCTTGAGAAAGTCGGCGAACGGTTCGACCAGCGCGCTGCGCAACCATTCGGCCGCGTTCTTCGATGGAGGCAACACCACGTGGGCCGGCTCGCGGGAAAACAGCACGGTGAACACGCCCACCAGCATGCTCGCGGCCATCACCAGGTAGGCCGTGGTCCAGGCGGCCTGCTGGTACAGCACGCCCGGCGCTGCCCCGGCCGCCGCAGGCACCGGCGCCACCTCGGCGCGTGCTGCGATCCACAGCACGCCGGCACCGGCCCAGATCATGGCCAGACGGTAGCCGGTCTGGTAGGTGGCGGCCAGCGCACCCTGGTGGCGCACGTCGGCCGACTCGATGCGAAAGGCATCCAGCGCGATGTCTTGCGTCGCGGAGGCGAACGCCACCGCGAGCGCACACCACACCACCAGAGTGAGACCGGTGCGTGGATCGGACAGCGCCATGCCGACCAGCGACGCCATGATGAGGAACTGCGACAGCAGCAGCCAGCTGCGCCGGCGCCCGAGCCATCGCGTGAGAAAGGGCAGGGGCAGGCGGTCCACCAGCGGCGCCCAGCACCACTTGAAGGCGTACGCCAGACCCACCCAGCTGAGGTAGCCGATGGTCGTGCGGTCCAGGCCGGCTTCACGCAGCCGAAAGCTCAAGGTTCCCAGGACCAGCAGCAACGGCAGTCCGGCCGAAAACCCCAGCGCGAACATGCGCAGGCTCGCCGGCTCAAGGTACACGCGCAGGGTTTCCCCCCAGGTCGGGCTGGGCTGGCTGCCGGCCTGGGCGGCATCGCGACCCGGGGCTGGCGGGGTCGTGGCGGGATCGGGTGGGGGCATCGGCAAGGCGTCAGGATGGTGGAGTTCACAGGGGCGGGCGCATCCATGTGGCTTTGACTATTATTGACCCATGGTGCGACTCGAAGTCGCAACGTAGTCGTCTTCATGACGACATTAACGATAGCCTGTTTCTCCTATGGGAGACGCGGGAAACGCCCCCTCAAAAGGGCGAATTTGTGCAGCCGAAAGGCGCCCTTTTGGCTGCACTGTTCAAACCCCGCACGGGGTATGAACGGTAGGTTGTGCCCCGCGAGGGACTCATCCAGTAGCTGAAAAGAGACAAATTTCTCTGCTCAGAGGCGACACTGCGCGTGTTTTACAAACCGTTGCAGTTAACCATTGTGCAGGCTATTCGTGAGCGGCACCGCTCAAGATGTCTTGTTCTCAACTGAACCACGCTTGGAACAGCGTGTCCTCTTCCGCACATGCGTCTGGAGTAATCCGGGGGTGTGAAGCTGCGGGTAAACGTCCCATGTCGCAAGACATACAGGCCGCACGTGAGTGCGTCCGACTTCCAGAACAAGCCTGGGAGGCGGCGCGCGTCAAGGTAGTTGTCGCCTGAGTCACGCAGCTTTGAGCTGAGTATG
>NZ_JAUCZG010000026.1 GCF_030373225.1 Hydrogenophaga sp.
GCCGCCCCAAGGCAGGCCCAGCCCCCTCGGGGGGCAGCGGACCTCGCGCAGCGGGAGAGCGTGGGGGTCAGCATATAATTCCGGGGTTTACCCGCAATCAGCGCAACGCGCGCTCACCCCGGTTCCTCACCCCAGGTTTTCTTCCGTCCAGGCCCACCAGAAACAGCGGGCAGGGCGGGTGCGAAGCCTGCGCGGCACCAACCGCCGGTGGCCTGCGTTTCGCCCACATCTGGAGTCCCATCCGTGCTTCCCGTCCACCCGAAAGCCCTTCTCGCGCTCGCCGACGGCACGGTCTTTACAGGCATCTCCATCGGCGCCACCGGTCAGACCACGGGTGAGGTGGTGTTCAACACATCGCTCACCGGCTACCAGGAAATCCTCACCGATCCGAGTTACTGCCAGCAGATCGTGACGCTCACGTATCCGCACATCGGCAACACCGGCATCAACGCCGAAGACGTCGAAGCCAGCCGCATCCACGCCGCCGGCCTGATCATCAAAGACCTGCCCCTGCTGGCCTCCAACTTCCGCAGCACCGAAAGCCTCTCGCAGTACCTGCAGCGTGAAGGCACGGTGGCCATTGCCGATCTCGACACCCGGGCGCTCACGCGCCGCTTGCGCACCCATGGCGCGCAAAACGGTTGCATCGTCGCGCTGCCCGCCGGTACCGCCATCACCGAGGCGCACCGCGCATCGGCCCTGGCCGCCGCGAAAGCGGCACCCAACATGGCTGGCCAGGATCTGGCCCGGGTGGTGTCGGCCGCCGAGCCGTACGCCTGGACGCAGACCGAATGGCAACTTGGTTTCGGCTACGGCGAGCAGATCGCCCCGCGCTTCCATGTGGTGGCCTACGACTTCGGTGTGAAGCACAACATCTTGCGCATGCTGGCGCAGCGCGGCTGCAAGATCACCGTGGTGCCGGCGCAGACGCCCGCAGCCGACGTGTTCAAGCTGAAGCCCAGCGGCGTGTTTCTCTCCAACGGCCCGGGTGACCCGCAACCCTGCGACTACGCGATCGCTGCCACGCGCGAGATCATTGACGCCGGCGTGCCCACCTTCGGCATCTGCCTGGGTCACCAGATCATGGCGCTGGCCAGCGGAGCGAGCACCTTCAAGATGAAGTTCGGTCACCACGGCGCCAACCACCCGGTCAAGGACCTGGACAGCGGCCGCGTCTCGATCACCAGCCAGAACCACGGTTTTGCGGTCGACGAGAAAAGCCTGCCGGCCACGCTTCGCCCCACCCACGTGAGCCTGTTCGACGGCACGTTGCAGGGCCTGGCCCGAACCGACCAGCCGGCGTTCTGCTTCCAGGGCCATCCCGAGGCGTCTCCCGGACCGCACGACATCGGCTATCTGTTTGACCGCTTCATCGACCTCATGCAAGCCCGAGTGGGCGTTGCCGCCTGAGGCACCTGCCCCATGAAGCTGTTCAGTTTTCCCGTCTACGCCATCGAAAAAGCCATCGGCAAGCGCATGCTGACGCTGGAGGCCGGGCACAAGGACTGGTTTGCCCCGCGCTGGGCGCAAAAGCCCTACCGCAAGTCTTTCCTGGAAACCAAGGCCATGCCGCTGGTGACGCTGCTGGCCAAGGGCAAGAGCTGGGACGACGAAACCTTCAACGCCGAACTGGCTGCCTGGGACGCCCGTTTTCATGCGTCTGAGGTCGAGGTGCTGCGACCATTGATCGAAGGCGACGGCCTGCTGCAGCTGATGCAGAAAAACGTGCCGGCCGAGCGACTGCAGGCCCTGCTGAACACCCTGGATACCCAGCGCCAACCCTGAGAGCGCTCTCACCTGGCGCCCACCACCGCGAACCCCATGCCCAAAAGAACCGATATCCAAACCGTCCTCATCATCGGCGCCGGCCCGATCATCATTGGCCAGGCCTGTGAGTTCGACTACTCCGGCGTGCAGGCTTGCAAGGCCTTGCGCGAAGAGGGCTACAAGGTGGTGCTGATCAACAGCAACCCCGCCACCATCATGACCGACCCGGCCACGGCCGACGTCACCTACATCGAGCCCATCACCTGGCAGACGGTGGAGAAAATCATCGCCAAGGAGCGCCCCCTGGCCCAGGGCGGCTTTGCCATCCTGCCCACCATGGGTGGTCAGACCGCGCTGAACTGCGCACTCGACCTGTGGCGCAACGGCGTGCTGGCCAGGCACGATGTGGAATTGATTGGCGCCACGCCCGAGGCCATCGACAAGGCCGAGGACCGCCTGAAGTTCAAGGACGCCATGACCCGGATCGGTCTGGGCTCGGCGCGTTCGGGCATCGCCCACAGCCAGGAGGAGGCCTGGAACGTGCAGAAGACCGTGGGCTTCCCCGTGGTCATCCGCCCCAGTTTCACGCTCGGCGGCACTGGCGGCGGCATCGCCTACAACCCCGAAGAGTTCGAAACCATCTGCAAGCGCGGCCTCGAAGCTTCGCCGACCAACGAGCTGCTGATCGAAGAATCGCTGCTGGGCTGGAAAGAGTACGAGATGGAGGTGGTGCGCGACAAGGCGGACAACTGCATCATCGTCTGCTCGATTGAAAACCTCGACCCCATGGGCGTGCACACCGGTGACTCCATCACCGTGGCACCCGCCCAGACGCTGACCGACAAGGAATACCAGATCCTGCGCAACGCCAGCCTGGCGGTGCTGCGCGAGATCGGTGTGGACACCGGTGGCTCCAACGTGCAGTTCTCGATCAACCCTGCCGACGGGCGCATGGTCGTTATCGAGATGAACCCGCGGGTGTCGCGTTCGTCCGCGCTGGCGTCCAAGGCGACCGGCTTTCCGATCGCCAAGGTCGCAGCCAAGCTGGCCATCGGCTACACGCTGGACGAGTTGCGCAACGAGATCACGGGCGGTGCCACACCGGCCAGCTTCGAGCCCAGCATCGACTACGTGGTCACCAAGATCCCGCGTTTCGCGTTTGAGAAATTCCCCACCGCCGACAGCCGCCTGACCACACAGATGAAGAGCGTGGGCGAGGTCATGGCGATGGGCCGCACCTTCCAGGAGTCGTTCCAGAAAGCCTTGCGCGGCCTCGAGGTCGGCGTGGACGGCATGAACGAGAAGACGCAGGACCGCGAAACGCTGGAGCGTGAACTCGGCGAACCCGGCCCGGACCGCATCTGGTACGTGGGTGATGCGTTTGCCGCGGGCTGGACCATGGAAGAGGTCCACCAGTTCACCAAGATCGACCCGTGGTTCCTGGTGCAGATCGAAGAGATCGTGAAGATCGAACTCGCGCTCGAGAAAACCAGCCTGGAGGCGATCGACGCCGACACCCTGCGCGGCCTGAAGAAAAAGGGTTTCTCCGACCGGCGCCTGGCCAAGCTGCTCAAGACCAATGACCAGGCCGTGCGCGAGCGGCGCATCGCCGAGAACATCCGCCCGGTCTACAAACGCGTGGACACCTGCGCAGCCGAGTTCGCCACCGACACCGCGTACCTGTACTCCACCTACGAAGGACATGGCGACGGCGAGTGCGAGGCCGAGCCCACGAACAACAAAAAGATCATGGTGCTCGGCGGTGGTCCCAACCGGATCGGCCAGGGCATCGAGTTCGACTACTGCTGTGTGCATGCCGCACTGGCGCTGCGCGAAGACGGTTACGAGACCATCATGGTCAACTGCAACCCCGAGACCGTCTCCACCGACTACGACACCAGCGACCGCCTGTACTTCGAGCCGCTCACGCTGGAAGACGTGCTGGAAATTGTCGACAAGGAAAAGCCCGTCGGCGTGATCGTGCAGTACGGCGGCCAGACGCCCCTGAAGCTCGCGCTGGGGCTTGAAGCCGCAGGGGTGCCCATCATCGGCACCAGCCCCGACATGATCGACGCGGCCGAAGACCGCGAGCGCTTCCAGCAATTGCTGCACACGCTGGGCTTGCGCCAGCCGCCCAACGCCACCGCGCGCGCCGAGCCCGAGGCGCTCGAGAAGGCCGCTGCGCTGGGCTACCCGCTGGTGGTGCGCCCGAGCTATGTGCTCGGTGGCCGTGCGATGGAAATCGTGCACGAGCAGCGTGACCTCGAGCGTTACATGCGCGAGGCCGTCAAGGTCAGCCACGATTCACCGGTTCTGCTCGACCGCTTCCTCAACGACGCCATCGAATGCGATGTCGATGCGATCCGCGACCACACCGGGCGCGTGTTCATCGGCGGCGTGATGGAGCACATCGAGCAGGCTGGCGTGCACAGCGGCGACTCCGCCTGCTCGCTGCCGCCGTACTACCTGAGCAAGGCCACCGTGGACGAACTCAAGCGCCAGACCGCCGCCATGGCCGAGGGCCTGAACGTGATCGGTCTGATGAACGTGCAGTTCGCCATCCAGGAAGTGGACGGCCAGGACGTGATCTATGTGCTTGAAGTGAACCCGCGCGCCTCGCGCACCGTGCCCTTCGTCTCCAAGGCCACCGGCATCCAGCTGGCCAAGGTGGCGGCGCGCTGCATGGCCGGACAGTCGCTGGACGACCAGGGCATTGGCGCCGAAGTCACGCCGCCATATTTCAGTGTCAAGGAAGCCGTGTTCCCGTTCGTGAAGTTCCCGGGCGTGGACACCATCCTCGGCCCCGAAATGAAATCCACGGGTGAGGTCATGGGCGTGGGCAAGACCTTTGGCGAAGCCTTCGTCAAGAGCCAGCTCGGTGCCGGAACCAAGTTGCCAACCTCGGGCAAGGTTTTCCTGACCGTGAAGAACAGCGACAAGTCGCGCGCAGTGGACATTGCCCGCCAGCTTGTTGGCATGGGCTTCGAGCTGGTGGCCACCCGGGGCACGGCGGCGGCCATCGCGGCGGCCGGCGTGGCCGTGCAGACGGTCAACAAGGTCACCGAAGGACGCCCGCACATCGTCGACATGATCAAGAACGGAGACATCGTGCTGGTCATCAACACGGTGGAAGAGCGGCGCAACGCCATCACCGATTCGCGCGCCATCCGCACCTCGGCCTTGCTGGCGCGGGTGACAACCTTCACCACCATCGCCGGCGCGGAAGCCGCGGTGGAGGGCATGAAGTACATGGACCGCCTGGGCGTGATTTCCGTGCAGGAGATGCACGCGCAGCTCTGATCCCGGTTCGGGTTCGTCCCGGTTGAGCCCATGGTCTGGACAGGGGCATAATTGACCGCAGTACACCGCCGACCGGCAACGCTCGGCGGTTTCCTTTTGTATTGACGCAGGGCACGTTCACGCCTGCGGGCACCGGAGCATTTACATGACCACCCTTCCCATCACCAAGCGCGGCGCGGAGAAACTCAAGGAAGAGCTGCACCGTCTCAAGACGGTGGACCGTCCCTGGGTGATCAACGCCATCGCCGAAGCGCGCGCGCAGGGCGATCTCAGCGAAAACGCCGAGTACGACGCGGCCAAGGACCGCCAGGGCTTCATCGAAGGGCGCATCGCCGAGATCGAAGGCAAGCTCTCCGCGGCGCAGATCATCGATCCGACGGCTGTGGAAGCCGGTGGCAAGGTGGTGTTCGGCGCCACCGTGGAACTGGAAGACGAGGCCAGCGGCGCGTCGGTGACTTACCAGATCGTGGGCGAGGACGAGGCCGACCTGAAGCTGGGGCTGGTCAACATCGGCAGCCCGATCGCGCGCGCCCTCATCGGAAAAGAGGAAGGCGATGTGGCCGAGGTGCAGGCCCCTGGCGGCACCAAGCGATTTGAAATCGTCGCCGTGCGCTACGCCTGATGCCCCTGCAACGGCTGGCCGTGTTTGTGGCCGCCCTGTGGTGGGGCGGCATTTCGGCCCTGAGTTTTCTGGCCGTCCCGCTGCTGTTTGCCACGCTGGGCAGCCCTGCGGTCGCCGGGCCGGTGGCGGCGAAGATTTTTTCGCTGCAGTGCTGGGCCGGGCTGGTGCTGGGACTGGCACTGCTGCTGATCGTGCGCCGCTGGAAGGGTGAAAGCACTGCCGTCGCCCCCGCTGCCGTCACCACCCTGGGATTTGTCGTGTTCGCCATGCTGCTCGCGCTGGTGCAGGAGTTTGGTGTGGCGCAGAACATCGTGACCGCCCGCGCCAGCGGCGGCGACCTGCGGCTGTGGCATGGCGTGGGTTCTGCCATGGTGCTCGGGCAGTGGCTGTGCGCCGGCGCGGTTTTGTGGCGGGTGGCGAGGTAGGCTCTCGCGCCGAAGCGGTTTACAGCAAGCGCTCCGCCGATTCGAGGGTATTGACCATCAGCATGGTGATGGTCATGGGGCCCACGCCACCGGGCACCGGCGTGATCCAGCCGGCGACTTCCTTCACGCCGTCAAAGTCGACATCGCCGCAGAGCTTGCCTTCGTCATTGCGGTTCATGCCCACGTCGATCACCACGGCACCGGGCTTGACCATGTCGGCGGTGAGCACGTTGC
Source organism: Hydrogenophaga sp. (assembly GCF_030373225.1). Taxonomy (GTDB): domain Bacteria; phylum Pseudomonadota; class Gammaproteobacteria; order Burkholderiales; family Burkholderiaceae_C; genus Hydrogenophaga. The sequence goes on from NZ_JAUCZG010000026.1 coordinate 6,349, forward strand.
GCTTGCCCACGGCGGCCACGACCACATCGGCCTGAAGCGTCATGGCCTTGAGGTTCGCGGTGCCGCTGTGGCAGATGGTGACGGTGGCGTTCTGCTGCAGCAGCATGAGCGCCATCGGCTTGCCGACGATGTTGCTGCGACCGATCACAACGGCGTGTTTGCCCTTGAGCTCGTAGCCGATGCTCTCCAGCATCTTCATGCAGCCGTAGGGTGTGCAGGGCCAGAAGCCCGGCATGCCGGTCATCAGCGCACCGGCACTGGCGATGTGAAAACCGTCGACGTCCTTGGCCGGCGAGATCGCCTCGATCACCTTCTGTGCGTCGATGTGCGCAGGCAATGGCAGCTGCACCAGGATGCCGTGGATGCCGGCATCGTTGTTGAGCGCCGCCACCCGTTCCAGCAGCGCTTCCTCGGTCATCGTGGCGGGCCAGCGCTCCAGCACCGAATGCATGCCGGTGTCTTCGCAGGCCTTGACCTTGTTGCGCACGTAGACCTGCGAAGCCGCGTTGTCACCCACCAGGACCACCGCCAGACCCGGCGTGATGCCGCGGGCCTTGAGTGCCGTGACGCGGGCGGTGACCTCGGCACGGAGCAGGCGGGAGAGGGCGTTGCCATCGATGATTTTTGCGGTCATGGTGTCGGAGGCTGCGGTTGAAACGGAAACGCCCGCCGGGTAGGGCGGGCGTTGATCGGGGTGTGTGGCGCGGGGTGGTCAGGCCTTGGCCGGGGTCTGACCCAGCGCGATCTTGAGCAGGTCGGCCACGGTGTTGGCGCCGAGCTTCTCCATGATGTTGGCGCGGTGCGCCTCCACCGTCTTGATGCTGATGCCCAGGTCGTCGGCGATCTGCTTGTTCAGGCGGCCAGCCACGATGCGTTCGAGCACCTGGGCTTCACGGCTGGTGAGCTTGGACAGCAGTGCGTCGCGGCTCACTGCCTGCTGGTGGGTGGTGAAGGCTTCGCGGGCATGCTCGAGCATGCGTTCGACCAGCGTGACGAGCTGGTCTTCCTTGAAGGGCTTCTGGATGAAGTCGAGCGCACCCTTTTTCATCGATTCGACGGCCATCGGCACGTCGCCGTGCCCGGTGATGAAGACGATCGGCAGGGGCGATTGCCGCTCGATCAAACGTTCCTGCAGTTCCATGCCGGTCATGCCACCCATGCGGATGTCGGCAATCAGACAGGCGACTTCGCGGGCGTCGTAGCGGCTGAGGAAGGCTTCGGCCGATTCGAAGCAGCGGACCCGAAAGTCCTTGCCTTCAAGCAGCCACTGCAGTGAGTCGCGCACCGCCTCGTCGTCATCGACCACGTAGACAGTGCCTTTTTTGGGGATCAAACTCATCTCGCTCTTTCTGTGTTCGTCACCGGCTCTGTGGCGGGTCCGGTTGATGCGTCGCCCAACTTCAGTCGTGATACCACCGGGATCCAGAAACTGAAGCAGCAGCCCACAACCTCGTCTCCATTGTAGATGTTGTGCACATGCATCCTTCCGTGGTGCGATTCGACGATGCTGCGGCACAGCTTCAGGCCGATGCCCATGCCTTCGCTCTTGGTGCTGTAGAAGGCCTCGTAGATGCGCTCGATCTTCTCGTCCGGCACACCGTTGCCCGAATCGCGCACCGAAAACTCGACCACGTCGAGATCGTCCTGGCGGCGCGGGCCCACACGCAGTTCGACATAGCGCTCACCCGGCGCTCGTCCCGCCTGCATGATGGCCTCGCCCGCGTTCTTCAGCAGGTTGATCAGCACCTGCTCGATCAGGATGGGATCAACCATCAGGCTGGGCAGGCGGGCCGCCACATACGGAGACAGACGCACCTGGTGTCGACGCAGTTCGATGTCGGCCAACTCGATGGCGTTGCTCACCATCTGCGCCACATCGGATGGCGCCGGGTTGGGCTCGCTGCGCTTCACGAAGGCCTTGATGCGCTGGATGATCTGGCCCGCACGCTGAGCCTGACGCGCGGTCTTCTCCAGCGCGCCCAGCAGGTCTTGCGTGCTGATCCGGTTTTCGTTGACGCGAGAGATCATGCCGTTGCAATAGTTGCTGATGGCAGTGAGCGGCTGGTTGAGTTCGTGCGCCACGCTGGACGCCATCTCACCCATGGTGATCAGCCGGCTGGCCGTTTGCGCGCGTTCGGCCTGGCGCGACGCCTGCTCCTCGGCGTTGCGGCGCGGTGTGATGTCGCTGGCAATCACCATCTGCGCCAGGCGCCCGTCGACCCAGGTGAGGTAGCGCGTGCGCACCTCCAGCCAGCGGTCGAGCCCTTCGACGAACACCTCGGCGTTCTCCGCGCCGGCATCGGTGAGCGTTTCGGTCGGCATGCCGGCGAAGGCGTCCACCGCATCGCCATCGTCGGGACTCGGCGTGGGCTGGTTGCCCGCCAGATCGACCAGGTGGCGGTGGCCCTGACCGCGGGTGCCGAACCACATGCGGTACATCTTGTTGGCAAACAGCATCTCGTCACTGCCCAGCGGCGCCACCGAGACGGCCGAGTCGAGCGATTCGAGCACCGTGGTGAAGCGCTCGTAGGAGGCAGAGAGTTCCTCACGGATCCGCTTGGGCTCGGTGATGTCGGTCATCGAGGTCATCCAGCCGGTCTGGTGGCCCTTGGGGTCGATCAGCGGCGAGACATACATTCGCGCGTCGAAGATGCTGCCGTCGCGGCGTTGCACGCGCACCTCGAAGCCGCCGGGCGTCGAGCGTCCGCGCAGTTCGTCTTCCAGGCGTGCCGCCAGTTGGTCGTGGTCTTCGTCGGGCCAATAGGGAAAAGGAGCTGTGCGTCCGACCAGTTCACCCTCGGTCCAGCCGGTCATCGAACAAAAGGCCGGGTTCACGTAGGTGATGCGGCCCTGCATGTCCAGCGCCCGCATGCCGGTGAGCATGGAGTTCTCCATGGCGCGTCGGAAGTTGGTTTCGGACACCAGGGCCTGCTGCGCCTGCACGCGTCGGCGTGTGTGTCGCCAGGTGCCCAGCAGCATCCACACCGTGAGCGCAGAGAGGGCGCCGATCACCCAGAAAAAGCCGCTGCCCACGATGTCTTGCGAGGTTCGGTAACCCTGTGCCTTGACGATCAGGCCATTGCCCACAGGCGAGACCGGCACTTCGTGTTCCAGCGGTGGGTTCGACCAGGGCAGCAGCCGCAGCACGTCGCTGGGCGCCTGCAGGCTGCCCGCGAGCACCTGGCCCCGATCATCGACCAGCGCCACCGCGTAGCGCGCCATGATCTCCGGCGGCATGCCGAAGCGCATCAGGCCGTCGATGGCGTACTCGCCCATCACGGTGCCCGCAAAGCGACCCTGTTCGCTCAGGGGTACGTGCAGCATCAAGGTGGCGTTGCGCGGGTCCTGGGTTTCGAGCGGGCGCGAATAGGTGGGCTGGCGCAAGTCGCGAGCGAGATCGAAGGTTCCGTCGGTCTCGTTCGGAGACAGCGTGCTGCCAGTGGGTCTCATCAGGCGCAGCGGTGCGCTGGGCGAGGCGTAGCTGGCGAGCACGTTGCGTCGGGCGTCCACCCAGGTGACCGCCAGCAGCTCGGGGAACTGGCTCACGAGCGCCTCGACCTGGAAGACAAATTCTTCGGTGTCGATGTCCCGGTTGTCGATTTCGCGGGCCAGCCGCATCAACTGCTCCTGGCGTTCCAGCAGGCGCAGTCTCAATCGCTGCTGGGCGTACTCCACATCCCGCGTGACCGCTTCCTGCTCTCGCTCCAGTTCCTCGTAGCGCAGATAAGTGATGGCCACCACGATCGCCGAGAGAAAGAGCAAGACGGACAGCAGCGGCGCGAGCGTGGCAAAGCGGTCCTGGCGCGAGGGCGGAAGCCTGCGCCACCAGCTCTTCCACCAAGGCGAGCGATGGGCAGCCGCTGTTGCCGGTGCAGGTGTGGACGGTGAACTCATGGACCGCCGAGTCTACGTGAGCAAGGGCTGGTTGCTTCGCTTCCTGCAGCATCGCTGGAGTGCCTGCAGCCGCCGCGGAAGCTCCAATATTTCACATTGTAGAAAACAAAAGCACATATTGAAATTGAATCAACATTGTGGGAAACTCCGTGACAGCACGGAATGCCCCCCGTAAGCTCGAATTCAACCAACAGGAGACAAGCATGGCAGCGAACAACGCGCAGGACGGCAGCGGCGCCGGTGACCTGGACACACAGGAAACCCGCGAATGGATGGAGGCGCTGGGCGCCGTGATCGAACGTGAGGGCCCGCAGCGCGCCCACTTCCTGCTGGAGCAGCTGCTCGAAGAGGCCCGCCAGCACAGCATAGACCTGCCGTTCTCGGCCACCACCGGCTATGTGAACACCATAGAACCCGAGCAGGAAGAGCGCTGCCCCGGCAACATCGAAATCGAAGAACGGCTGCGCGCCTACATGCGCTGGAACGCCATGGCCATGGTCGTCAAGGCCAACCGCCACAACCCCGATGACGGTGGTGATCTGGGCGGTCACATCGGCTCCTTTGCTTCGCTGGCGCACATGTTCGGCGCCGGGTTCAACCACTTCTGGCACGCCGAGAGCGAAAACCACGGCGGTGACTGTCTCTACATCCAGGGTCACGTTTCACCTGGCGTGTATGCACGGGCCTACCTTGAAGGGCGCCTGACCGAGGAGCAGTTGCTCAACTTCCGCCAGGAAGTCGACGGCAAGGGCCTCTCCAGCTATCCGCACCCGAAGCTGATGCCCGAGTTCTGGCAGTTCCCCACTGTGTCCATGGGCCTGGGCCCGTTGATGGCGATCTACCAGGCGCGTTTTTTGAAGTACCTGCACGCCCGCGGCATTGCCAACACCGAGAACCGAAAGGTCTGGGTGTTCTGCGGTGACGGCGAGATGGACGAAGTCGAATCGCTGGGCGCCATCAGCCTGGCCGCGCGCGAGAACCTCGACAACCTCATATTTGTCGTGAACTGCAACCTGCAGCGCCTGGATGGACCGGTGCGAGGCAACGGCAAGATCGTTCAGGAGCTCGAAGGCGAGTTCCGCGGCTCCGGCTGGAATGTGATCAAGCTGCTGTGGGGCAGCGAATGGGACTCGCTGCTGGCGCGCGACAAGGACGGTGCGCTGCGCAAGATCATGATGGACACGGTTGATGGCGACTACCAGGCCTTCAAGGCCAACGACGGTGCCTATGTGCGCAAGCATTTCTTCGGGCGTGATCCGAAGACGCTGGAGATGGTGGCCCACCTGAGCGACAACGACATCTGGAACCTCAAGCGTGGTGGTCACGATCCGCAAAAGGTTTATGCGGCGTATCACAAGGCGGTGAACCACAAGGGCCAACCCACGGTTCTGCTGATCAAGACCGTCAAGGGTTTCGGCATGGGCAAGTCGGGCGAGGGCAAGAACACCGTGCACCAGACCAAGAAGCTGACCGACGAAGACATCAAGATCTTCCGCGACCGCTTCAACCTGCCGATCCCGGACAGCGAACTCTCGAAGATCCCGTTCTACAAGCCCGCCGACGACACGCCGGAAATGCGCTATCTCCACGAGCGCCGCCAGGCCCTGGGCGGGTATCTGCCCAAGCGCCGCACGAAAGCCGACGAGAGCTTCACCGTGCCATCGATCGAGACCTTCAAGGCCGTGATGGAGCCCACCGTGGAGGGTCGCGAGATCTCGACCACGCAGGCTTACGTGCGGTTCCTCACCCAGTTGTTGCGCGACCAGGCCCTGGGCCCGCGCATCGTGCCCATCCTGGTGGACGAGGCGCGCACCTTCGGCATGGAAGGCCTGTTCCGCCAGATCGGCATCTACAACCCGGCAGGCCAGAACTACACCCCGGTCGACAAAGACCAGGTCATGTACTACAAGGAAGACAAGGCCGGCCAGATCCTGCAGGAAGGCATCAACGAGGCCGGCGGCATGAGCAGCTGGATCGCAGCGGCTACCTCCTACAGCACGAGCAACCGGATCATGGTGCCGTTCTACGTGTACTACTCCATGTTCGGCTTCCAGCGCATCGGCGACCTGGCCTGGGCCGCTGGTGACATGCAGGCACGTGGCTTTCTGCTCGGCGGCACTTCCGGGCGCACCACGCTCAACGGTGAGGGCCTGCAGCACGAAGACGGCCACAGCCACATCCTGGCCGGCACCATCCCGAACTGCGTCAGCTACGACCCGACGTTTGCGCACGAGGTCGGCGTGATCCTGCACCATGGCTTGAAGCGCATGGTGGAGAAGCAGGACAACGTCTTCTATTACCTGACCCTGCTGAACGAGAACTACGCCATGCCCGGCCTCACGCCCGGCACCGAAGACCAGATCATCAAGGGCATGTACCTCTGCAAGGCAGGCCCCAAGCTCACGCCCCGCGTGCAGCTGCTGGGCTCCGGCACCATCCTGCGTGAATCGATCGCCGCGCAGGAACTGCTGGAAAAAGACTGGGGGGTGGCTGCCAACGTGTGGAGCTGCCCGAGCTTCAACGAGCTGACCCGCGACGGACAGGACGCCGAACGCTGGAACCTGTTGCACCCGACCGAGCCACAGCGCGTGTCGTTCGTGGCGCAGCAGCTCGAGAAGCACACCGGCCCGGTGGTCGCGTCCACCGACTACATGAAGAACTACGCCGAACAGATCCGGTCGTTCATTCCCAAAGGTCGCACCTACAAGGTGCTGGGCACCGACGGTTTTGGTCGCAGCGATTTCCGCAGCAAGCTGCGTGAGCACTTCGAGATCAACCGCCACTACATCGTGGTGGCTGCGCTCAAGGCGCTGAGCGAGGAGGGCACGGTGCCGGTGGCCAAGGTGGCCGAAGCCATTGCGAAGTACGGCATCAAGGCCGACAAGATCAACCCGCTGTACGCCTGATACGGCGAGGAGACAACAACATGGCACTGATTGACGTGAAGGTCCCGGACATCGGCGACTTCGACGAGGTGGCGGTGATCGAACTGCTGGTGAAGGTGGGTGACACCGTGAAAGCCGAGCAATCGCTGATCACGGTCGAGTCCGACAAGGCGTCGATGGAGATTCCGTCGAGCACCGCAGGTGTGGTCAAGGAACTCAAGGTCGCGCTGGGCGACAAGGTGAAAGAAGGTTCGGTGGTGTTGGTGCTGGAGGCGGCGGGTGAGGCTGCGGCGGCACCAGCATCTGCATCTGCATCACCAGCGCCAGCGCCTTCGGTTCCGGCAGCGGTCGCAGCGCCGGCCCAGGCGAGCGCGGCCGCCACGCCAGCGGCCGCCAGCGGCCCGGTCGAGGTGCACGTGCCGGACATCGGCGACTTCAAGGACGTGGCGGTCATCGAGGTGCTGGTCAAGCCTGGCGACAAGATCGCGCTGGAACAGAGCCTCATCACCGTGGAGTCCGACAAGGCGTCGATGGAAATTCCATCGTCAGCCGCCGGGGTGCTCAAGGAGCTCAAGGTCAAGGTGGGTGACACGGTCAACATCGGCGACCTGCTGGCGATTCTGGAAGGCGCTGCGCCCGCTCCTTCGACCGCCGCCCCGTCCGGTCGGGCTGAGCCTGTCCCCGCTGCGGCCCAGTTGTTGGCGAGTCCTTCGACCGTCCCGGTGCAAACGGCGTCTGCATCCGCTGCACCCGCCCACAACCCCACCGCGACAGCGCCCGTGGGCCTGCCTCACGCCTCGCCGTCGGTTCGCAAGTTCGCTCGCGAACTCGGCGTGCCGCTGGCCGAGGTGAAAGGCTCCGGCCTCAAGGGCCGCATCACCGCCGAAGACATCCAGTCGTTCACAAAGTCCGTGATGGCGGGGGCGGTGCAGACGGTTGCGCAAGCCGCCAAGGCGCCTGCGTCGTCGGGCGGCGGCTCCGAGCTGGGCTTGATCCCCTGGCCCAAGGTCGACTTCGCCAAGTTCGGGCCGATCGAGCGCAAGGAGATGGGCCGCATCAAGAAGATCAGCGGCGCCAACCTGTTGCGAAACGCGGTCATGATCCCGGCCGTCACCAACTTCGACGATGCCGACATCACCGACCTCGAAGCCTTCCGTGTCTCCACCAACAAGGAGAACGAAAAGAGCGGCGTGAAAGTCACCATGCTGGCCTTTCTCATCAAGGCCTGTGTGGCCGCGCTCAAGAAGTTTCCGGAGTTCAACAGTTCGATCGACGGCGATGCGCTGGTCTACAAGCAGTACTGGCACATCGGCTTTGCCGCCGACACACCCAACGGCCTGATGGTGCCGGTGATCAAGGACGCCGACAAAAAGGGCGTGCTGCAGATCAGCCAGGAAATGGGCGAACTGGCCAGGAAGGCGCGCGAGGGCAAGCTGAGCCCGGCCGAGATGAGTGGCGCCACCTTCACCATCTCCAGCCTCGGCGGCATCGGCGGGCGCTACTTCACGCCCATCATCAATGCGCCCGAGGTCGCCATCCTCGGTGTCTGCAAGAGCAACATGGAACCGGTGTGGGACGGCAAGGCGTTTGCACCACGCCTGATGCTGCCTTTGTCTCTGACCTGGGACCACCGCGTGATCGACGGCGCAGCGGCGGCGCGTTTCAACGCGTACCTCGGCCAGATCCTCGGCGACTTCCGTCGCGTGCTCCTCTGATGCCTTGCGGGTCAGACCACCGCACAGCGGTGCTCTGACCCCAACCGAATAAGGAAATTTATGGCACTGATCGATATTCAAGTACCGGACATTGGCGACTTCGACGAGGTGGCGGTGATCGAACTGCTGGTGAAGCCCGGTGACACCGTCAAGGCAGAGCAGTCGCTCATCACTGTTGAGTCCGACAAGGCTTCCATGGAGATCCCTTCGTCGCACGCCGGTGTGGTCAAGGAACTCAAGGTCGCGCTGGGCGACAAGGTCAAGCAGGGCAGCCTGGTGTTGACGCTTGAGGCGGCTGGTGAAACGACCGTTCGGGCTGAGCCTGTCGAAGCCCCGGCCCAGGTACAGGCGAGCCCTTCGACAAGCTCAAGGCGAACGGAAACCACGCCAACCGCTCCCGCTCCCTACCCCGCTGCCGGCTCCGCCGACATCGACTGCGACCTGCTGGTTCTCGGCGGTGGTCCCGGTGGCTACAGCGCCGCCTTCCGCGCCGCCGACCTGGGCCTGAAGGTCGTGCTGGTCGAGCGCTACGCCACCCTGGGCGGCGTGTGCCTGAACGTGGGCTGCATACCGTCCAAGGCGCTCCTGCACGTCGCCGCCGTGATGGACGAAGTCAGCCACATGGCAGACCTGGGTGTGGACTACGGTCAGCCCGTGCTCAACATCGACAAGCTGCGCGGCCACAAAGAGAAAGTCATCGGCAAGCTCACCGGCGGACTGGCCGCCATGGCGAAGATGCGCAAGGTCACCACGGTGCGCGGCTACGGTGCTTTTGTGGGCGCGAACCACCTCGAGGTGGACGAAACCAGCGGCACGGCGCAGGACAAGACCGGCAAGAAACAGGTGATTGCCTTCAAGAAGGCCATCATCGCGGCAGGCTCCCAGGCCGTTCGCCTGCCGTTCATGCCCGAAGACCCGCGCGTGGTCGACAGCACAGGCGCGCTGGAACTCAAGGAAGTTCCCAAGCGCATGCTGATCCTGGGCGGCGGCATCATCGGTCTGGAGATGGGCACGGTCTACAGCACCCTGGGTGCGCGCCTGGACGTGGTCGAAATGCTCGACGGCCTGATGCAGGGTGCCGACCGCGATCTCGTGAAGATCTGGCAGAAGATGAATGCCAAGCGCTTCGACAACATCATGCTCAAGACCAAAACCGTCGGGGCCAAGGCCACGCCCGAAGGCATTGAAGTGACGTTTGCCGCGGCCGAAGAAGGTGGCACAGCCCCCGCGCCGCAGGTCTACGACCTGGTGTTGCAGGCCGTGGGTCGCACTCCCAACGGCAAGAAGATCGCAGCCGAGAAGGCCGGCGTGGCAGTGACGGACCGCGGCTTCATCAACGTCGACATCCAGATGCGCACCAACGTGCCGCACATTTTCGCGATCGGCGACATCGTGGGCCAGCCCATGTTGGCGCACAAGGCGGTGCACGAGGCGCATGTGGCAGCCGAGGTGATCGCCGGGGAGTTGCAAGGCAACCAGGAACTGGCCGCAGCAGCGTTCAATGCACGCGTGATCCCGAGCGTGGCCTACACCGACCCCGAGGTGGCGTGGGTGGGGCTCACCGAAGATCAAGCCAAGGCGCAGGGCATCAAGGTCAAGAAGGGCCTGTTCCCCTGGACGGCTTCGGGTCGGGCCATCGCCAACGGGCGGGACGAGGGCGTGACCAAGCTGCTGTTCGACGATTCACCCGAGGCCCATGGCCACGGCAGGATCCTGGGCGGCGGCATGGTGGGCACACACGCGGGCGACATGATCGGCGAGATTGCACTGGCCATCGAAATGGGCGCAGACGCGGTGGACATCGGAAAGACCATCCACCCCCACCCCACGCTGGGAGAAAGCATCGGGATGGCCGCCGAAATTGCGCACGGCAGTTGCACCGACGTGCCCCCGGCCCGCAAATAACGGGTTTGCGCAACAGGTCGGGTCATTGATCCGAAGGTCAGCAGGTGCAATGCCCTGCTGACCTGGCGTTTCTTGGACATCCCTCCGCCGAGGAGCGCGCTGCCGATCTCATTCGGTTTTGTGACAAGTGTCACGAACGCTCGCGCAGATCTCCGCGGAGGTGAGCTTTTGATCTATACCTTGAAGGAGTTGGGGGTATGATGTATCAAGGCGTTACCGACGCGACGATTGAAGCACTCTCACATTTCCCAAGAGGACCATCCATGGCACGCAAAACTTTCACGGCGCTGGCATTTGCGCTGCTCCTCTCCGGAAACGCCCTGGCCCAAAGCGAGTCCAGGGAACAGTCCGCCAACTGGTACACCCACTTTATCCAGCGGATTCAGTTCTACTTTGCCTCAGACCGGCCTCAGCCTCCCCGTCCATCCGGGCCAGCTCGTGCAGTTCCTGAGCTTGATGGCAGCATGGCGGTCATGGCACTCGGGCTGACCCTCGCCGTGGGCGGCCTGATTCGCGAAAAGCGCCGCACGCGCTGATTCGGTTTCCCTCCGCCCACCGGCAGACTCCCGCGGCTGGTTGAGCCGCCGTCCCCAATCCGGCACCCGTTTTGCAACGGGCCTCTCTGAGATGGATGTTTCGCCGATGCGAACCACCACGGTCCGACTTTGCCTGCTGGTTCTGCTGATTGTTGTTCAGGCACTGGCGATCTCTGTCGTGTTTGACGCCTCGACGATGCCGGAACCGCACGCCGGCGGCGGTTACGCCTGGCTGGGGCAAGCAGGCGCGGCCTCAAAGATCCTGTTCATCTGGGCCGTCGCATTGCTGGTGGCGCTGGGTCCGAGATTGAAACATTGGACTTTGCAGCTGCAGCGGGCCGCAGACGGGCATCGATATCGTTTGTGGCTTGTGCTGCAACTCGGCACCTACCTGGTGTTCTTTGTCCTGACCTATCTGGTCTTTTCGACGGCAGCCGGTCGTTGGGATGGGCCCGCGGTTCCTCTGCCCTTGTTCTGGTTGGCCTCGCTGGCACTCGTCGCCGCGCTTTGGCTGCACACGATCGTACCGTTCGGATGGTGGTTCCGGTTTGCGCGGGAAGAGGCCATCACCATCGGTTTTGCCTGTGCCGTTGCCGCGCTGACCTGGAGCTTCACGCTGGTGACCCAGGGTCTCTGGGATCCCTTGAGCGGAGGCACTTTCAGCGCTGCGACCTCGTTGCTGCAGCTGTTTTACGCCGATATCGTTGTCGATGCGCCGCAACGCATCCTCGGGGTGGGCGATTTCGTCGTCGAGATCGCAGCCGTGTGCTCCGGCTATGAAGGCATTGGACTGGTGCTGATCTTCACCGGCTTTTACTTGATCATCTTCCGGCAGGATTTCCGCTTTCCACAGGCTCTGCTCTTGTTGCCGTTGGGCGTGGCGGCGATCTGGCTGTTCAACATCGTCCGCATCGCCGTGTTGATTGCCATCGGTGCGGAGATTTCGCCAGAGCTCGCGTTGGGCGGGTTTCACAGCATGGCGGGCTGGATCAGTTTCGTTCTGGTCACCGCCTGCATATTGCTGCTGGCCCACGGCAGCGCGCTGTTCAGCCGTGCGACCCAACCGTCGGGCGCACAGCCGATCAATTTCAGGATGGCGCTGCTGATTCCGTTGGTGGTGCTGCTGTCATCGACGCTGATCACGTCGGCCATGACCATCACGGTGGACTGGTGGTATCCGCTGCGAGTCGTTCTCACGGCGAGCGCCCTGGCGCTTCTCTGGCAGCACTATCGAAGCATCTCGTTCCGCGTCACCGGGTTTGCAGTGGCCGTCGGCGTGCTCGTCTTTCTGCTCTGGCTGCTGCTGGTTCCAGACGATCCCGTCGCAAGTGCCCTGAGCGAACAGCACTTGCAGGAAATCTCATCCGGCTGGCTGATCGCGTGGCTGGTGTTTCGAACCCTCGGTGCTGTCATCACCGTACCGCTGGCCGAAGAACTGGCGTTCCGGGGTTACCTGTTTGAACTGCTGGGCATCGGGAACGACCCTGATCGCAAGCCCGGGTTTCCGTGGCTTGCCTTGATCGTGTCTTCCATTCTCTTTGGTCTGCTGCACAGCGCCTGGCTGGCGGGACTGTTGGCCGGTGTGGCTTTCGGTCTGGTGCGCTGTCACCGCAACAATGTCGGCGATGCATTCGTGGCCCACGCAACCACCAACGGACTGCTGTCGGTCTATGTCCTGGCCACGGGCAACTGGTCGTTGTGGTGACCGCCGACGTGCGCGAGGCGTGTATCAGGGTGAGGTGTTGGACGGGCCGGTGGCCGCCAGCAAAGGCACGCGGCGCGCACCGTTGAAGCGGGTGCTCCAGTAGCTCTTGCGCATGTCTTCCACGCGCACATGCGAGCCGGCGCGCGGCGAGTGAATGAACTTGCCGTCACCCACGTAAATGCCGACATGGCTGAAGGCGCGGCGCATGGTGTTGAAAAACACCAGGTCGCCGGGTTTGAGCTCGTTGCGGTCGATCACCTGGGTGGCAGCGGCCTGTTCGTCGGAGCGGCGCGGCAGCACCTTGCCCACCGATTGTTCGAACACCGCGCGCACAAAACCGCTGCAATCAAAACCGGTGTCGACCGTGTTGCCGCCGTACTTGTAGGGCACGCCCAGGAAAGCCATGGCATTGATGACCAGGCCCGAGGCCTGATCGCCCACGTTGTGACGCGCGGTCTGCAGCTGGTCCCCGAGGCGGGCGATGAGGCCCTTGTCGGCCAGCAAGGCGTCCATGTCTTCGAATGCGGCCTCCGGTGGCGCGGCGTGGACCGCAGCCGACAGGCTCAGCAGAAGGACGGGGAGTGTTCGACGCATGCGCCGCAGAGTAGCGGTGATGTCTGTTGAAGTCAAGCGAGAAATGCGCTGCAAATACTTGATTTTGTTGGTTTTTGAAGCTTCTGCAGGTCACCTGACTGCTCATGCTGGAGGTCGTGTCCGGGGTGTGGGCAGATCGACCATGACTGGTTGACCGGGCTGCGTGCATCCGGTGTCGCAGCACTTGCCGGGTTGACGGTTTTTCGTGATCGCGCGTGCCGGGTCGTGGGGCGCCGCCGCCGGGCTGCCGTCGTCGGCAATGCCTCGTTCCAGCAGGCGTTCGACCAGTTCCACCTTGCTGCCCACTGGGTAGTTGCGCCAGATCTCCTGCTTCATGGCGGCCGGCGAGCCGCCGCCATGCAGGCTGATCACGCTGTACCAGCCGCCCTGGTAGCCGGCGGTCAGATCCTCGATGAAACGCGCTGTCTGTATGCGCTGCTCGTACGGGATGTCGGGGTTGGCGCGCAGCACCTCGCCCAGGCGCGCCCCGGTCTCGGGGTTGTGGTCTTCGTCCGGGCCGGGCAGGGTGACGATCAGGCCGCCGCTGACGTGGTGCGCGATGCGGTGCATGTCGTAGATCTTCGTGGCCAGCAACAGCTTGCCGATGTTGGCGAACACCGGGTCGGGCATGAAGGTCTGGCTGTGTTCGTCGGCCTTGCCGTACACGCTGGCCGCGACGCCGCAGGCATAAAAACCCTCGGTGATGGTGATCAGCTCGACCATCTGTTCGCGCAGGTGGCTCTCGGCCCCCGGGTCGAAGCCATTGGCCTCGCACATCAAGGCGCCGGCACCGATCAGCAGGTCGCCGAAGCCGGCCCGCGCGCCGATGCAGGTCTGGCGGTGGTGGGTGGCGTAGCTGTAGGTCAGGTGGCCCGAGTGTTCCCATTCGCCGGCAAAGAACACGCTGTCCCAAGGAACGAGAACCCGATCGAAGAGGCACACGGCCGTGCTCTGGCCGTATTTGCGACTGAACAGCGCATCACCATGCTCCAGCTTCTCGCCCGGGCGACCGGCCGGGCGGGCCACGATGGTCAGGCCCGCGGCGTCGATGGGCACGGCGCAACAGACGGCGAAGTCGGCGTCTTCCCGCCCCATGTTCCGGCAAGGCATGACCAGCAGTTCGTGCATGTAAGGCGCACCGGTGACGATGGCCTTGGTGCCGCTGATGACGATGCCGCGTGCGTTGCGCTCGACCACATGCACGTAACTGTCCGGGTTCGACTGCTCGTGCGGGCGGCGGCTGCGGTCGCCCTTGGCGTCGGTCATGGCCACGCCGAGTATGAGGTCCTGGTCCTGGATGCGGTGCAGGTAGTGGTGAAAGCGCGCGGTGTGCTCGGTCGTGCCGCGCGCGTCGTCGATGCGCGCGCTGACCTGGGCAATGGCATTCAAGGCGTCGTGTGTGAGATAGCGCTGTGCGCAGCCGGTCTCCTGGCAGATCAGGCGCACCGCTTCGAGCTTGTTGAGCAGGTCGCCGCTGCTGGTGTTGAGGTGGCTCAGGCGGTTGACCGTTCGGCCGCTGGTGTGCTGCACGGCTGTCATCAGCGGGGCATAGCGGTCTTGCAGTGCAAAGTCGTAAGTGAGGGCGACGGCGTTGATGCCTGGCTGGAAGGCTCGTTCATCGGCCACGCTCTCGACACGTCTGCCGTCGACGTACACCCTGGGCTGGTGGCGGCGCAGGGATTCGCGGTAGTCCGCGCCACTCATGAGGAAAGCCGGCTGGGCTGGGTTGTTCATGGGATTCACTCGGGCTGAATGGTTTGACATGGGTTCAATGAAACATCTTTCGCCAGAATATTTGAACATCGTTCAAAATAATGTGCAATTGTTCAAAATTTCAAACCGACGCACCGAGCAAGGCTAAACTTCGGCCATGGATGTGCCTTTGTACGAACTCACTCCGGTCCTCTCGGCGGCCGACCGGGAAGCTGCCCAGCGGCAGCAGCAGCAGCGGCAGCAGCGGCAACTGGCGATGTCCGACACGCGCCGCGCACTGGTGCTCGATGCCGCGCGCAGCGTCTTTGCCGAAAAAGGGGTCGAAGGTGCGAGCATTCGAGAAATCGCGCGTCGCGCTGGCTACACACCGGGTGCGATCTACAGCTATTTCGACAGCAAGGAAGCGATCTACGCGGCGCTGCTGGCCGAATCGCTGGAGCGGCTCAATGCCGAGGTTGCAGCGGCTCGAGCCTTCAAACTCCAGCCTGCGCTGACCCTGGCCTCCAAGGCGCAGGCCTGGTTCGGTTTCTATGCCCGCAACCCGCGCGATCTGGATCTGGGTTTTTACCTGGTGCAAGGGCTGGCGCCGCGCGGCCTCACCGGCGAACTCAATCAGCAACTCAATGGACGTCTGCAGGACGCGTTGCGTCCCTGCGAGCTGGCATTGCAAGCCATGGGGCAGCCGCCCGATGCAGCCCTGCGCGAGAACACGGCGCTGTTTGCCCATGGCGTGGGTTTGCTGCTGCTGCAGCACACCGGCCGGATCCGCTTGTTCGGTCAGTCGGCCGAGTTGCTGTTCACGGCCTATGTGGAGCAACTGGTGGAGCGCCTCAACCCGGGGGCAGCGGCCAGCGTGAAGCCACGAGACCAGGCGGATTTGTTCGGCCTTTGAATTCAGGGGGCGCCAACGCCTGCGAGGCTGCGAAAATCGTGCTTTCCGTTTCCCCGAACGACACACGAAAGACATGCATGCTGCTGGACGCTGACGACTCCCAACTGGTGCTGGTGGACTACCAGGCCCGACTGATGCCCGCCATTCCTGAAGGTCCCCAGGTGCTGGCCAACGCGCTGCGCCTGGCGCGCATGGCGAAGCTCATGGATGTGCCCGTCTGGGGCACCGAGCAGAACCCGGACAAGCTCGGCGCCAACCCGCCGGAGCTGCGCGAACTCTGCCGCAAGACGCTGGCCAAGATGCACTTCGGTGCGCTGTCCGACGGCCTGGGTGACTGGCTGCGGCCGCCTGCCCGCACGGCGCAAGCTGGGGGCAATGCGCGCAGCCTGCCCAAGCACCTGCAGAAACCGGCGGCGGCTCCCGCGCCCGAGCGCCAGACCGTGGTGCTGGCCGGCTGCGAGGCCCATGTGTGCCTGCTGCAGACGGCACTGGAACTGATCGAGCAGGAGTTCGACGTGTGGGTGGTGACGGACGCCTGCGGCTCGCGCACCGAGCGCAACCGCGATGCGGCCTTCGACCGCCTGGCCGGCGCCGGTGCCGAACTGGTGACGACCGAGATGGTGGCCTTCGAATGGCTGCGAACCGCCGACCACCCGCTGTTTCGCGACGTGCAGGCCTTGATCAAGTAGGGCCACGAGGACAAACATGCGCGTGGTGGAGACGCCGGGTGCATGTCAGCCTGTCGAAAGCCGCGTCACCATAATTATGAATTCAGTTTGAGTGGAAACCCAGACCGCAACACCGACAACACCCCAGCAGGAGACGTTCATGAGCCAGACCCCGGGCTACGCAGAGTTCTACCGCCGCTCCATCGAAGACCGCGACGCCTTCTGGACCGAACAGGCCGCCCTGGTGGACTGGAAGCGGCCGTTTGACCGGGTCTGCAACCACGACAACCCGCCGTTCGCCCGCTGGTTCGAAGGCGGGCTCACCAACCTGTGCCACAACGCGGTGGACCGCCACCTCCAGGATCGGGCCGAGCAGAACGCGCTGATCTTCGTCTCCACCGAAACCGAGGTCGAGCGCACCTACAGCTTTCGCGAACTGCACGCCGAAGTGCAGCGCATGGCCGCGGTTCTGCTCGCACTGGGCGTGAAGAAGGGCGAGCGGGTCCTGATCTACATGCCCATGATTCCCGAAGCGGCCTTTGCCATGCTGGCCTGCGCGCGCATCGGCGCCATCCATTCGGTGGTCTTTGGCGGCTTTGCCAGCCATTCCCTGGCCAGCCGCATCGAGGACGCCTCCCCGGTGGTCATCGTGAGTGCCGACGCCGGTTCACGCGGTGGCAAGGTGGTCGAGTACAAGCCGCTGCTGGACGAAGCCATTCGCCTCTCCAGCCACAAACCGGCGCAGGTGCTGATGGTCAACCGCGGCCTGGCGCCGATGAAGCTCACCGCCGGGCGCGACGTCGACTACGCCAGCGCGCGCGAACAACAGTTGCAGACGGTCGTGCCCTGCGAATGGGTGGATTCCACCCACCCGAGCTACACGCTCTACACCAGCGGCACCACAGGAAAACCCAAAGGCGTGCAGCGCGACACCGGCGGCTACGCGGTGGCGCTGGCTGCGAGCATGAAGCATGTGTTCATGGGTGAGCCGGGTGAAACCTACTTCTCCACCAGCGACATCGGCTGGGTGGTCGGTCACAGCTACATCGTGTACGGACCGCTGATCGCAGGCATGGCCACCATCATGTACGAGGGCCTGCCGATCCGCCCCGATGCAGGCATCTGGTGGCACCTGGTCGAAAAGTACAAGGTGAGCGTCATGTTCAGCGCGCCCACCGCGGTGCGTGTGCTCAAGAAATACGATGCCTCGTTCATCAAGAACCATGATCTTTCCAGCCTGAAGGCGCTGTTTCTTGCCGGCGAGCCGCTGGACGAACCCACCGCGCAGTGGATTGCCGAGGCGCTGGGCAAACCCATCATCGACAACTACTGGCAGACCGAGACCGGCTGGCCGATCCTGTCGCTGTGCAACGGCGTGGAGCCGGCCAGCAGCAAGTTCGGCTCGCCCGGGCGCGCGGTCTATGGCTACAACGTCAAGTTGCTCGACGATCAGACCGGCGCCGAACTCACCGAACCGGGGCAGAAGGGCGTGGTCGCCATCGAAGGCCCTTTGCCACCGGGCTGCATGCAGACGGTGTGGCGCGACGACGAACGCTTCGTCAAGACCTACTGGTCCAGCGTGCCCGGCAAGCTGGTCTACAGCACCTTTGACTGGGGCATCAAGGACGAAGACGGCTACTTCTTCATCCTGGGCCGCACCGACGACGTGATCAACGTGGCGGGTCACCGCCTGGGCACGCGCGAGATCGAAGAGAGCATCTCCAGCCATCCGCGCGTGGCAGAAGTGGCGGTGGTGGGTGTTGCCGATCAGCTCAAGGGGCAGGTCGCGATGGCCTTTGTGGTGGTCAAGGACGCTTCGACACTGGGCGACGACGCCGCACGCCTGAAACTCGAAGGCGAGGTGATGAAGGTGGTGGACGAACAACTCGGCGCCGTGGCGCGCCCGGCGCGGGTGCGTTTTGTCTCGGTGCTGCCCAAGACCCGCAGCGGAAAATTGCTGCGCAGGGCGATCCAGGCGGTGTGCGAAGGCCGCGACCCGGGCGATCTGACCACCATGGACGATCCGGCCGCGCTGCAGCAGATCAAGGACCTGCTGGCCTGAGCCTGTCGACCGTCGGGCCGGTGCATGGGCCCCCCAAAACCCTTCCATGGCCCTTGGTGTGCTTTATAAGTATGATCCATGCCTATATTCACACGAGCGACGGGCGCCATGGACAAGATGATCGAATCCGATGGACAGGTGGAGCGGGTGCGGGTTTTCGAACTCGCGGCCGAGCTTTTCGGTGTGCTCGCCACGCCCATGAGGCTGCGCATCCTCAGCGCACTGTGCGACCGGGAGAAGTCGGTGTCGCAGTTGCTGCAGGAAATCGACACCACCCAGCCCAATCTGTCGCAGCACCTGAATCTCCTGTACCGCTCGGGTGTGCTGGCCAAGCGCAAGGAAGGCACACAGGTGATTTACCGTGTGCAAAGTGAAAAGGCCGTGATGCTCTGCCGCACGGTCTGCACGCAGATTGCCATCGAGATCGACGAGCCCAGCGCTGTTCCGGCATCCGAACGGCTCTCGCCACGCGTGACATCCTGACCCGCGCCTGACGCGCGCTCGCTTGCAACATCGGCGCCTCGGGCGCCGAACTTTTTTCCTGCCGTCCGAGGCGAGGTGGCACAATCGCCGCTTGCAGCCAGGTCCTTCCACAGTCACTGTCGCATCCGCATAACGGTCAAGCCGTGCAGCGGAAGGTTTTTCTAACCAGCTAATGTTTCCTGCAGGGAAACGGAGGTCAGCGGATTTATGAGCGATTCCCAATCGAGCGGGGGCAACGTCTATGTTGCCTACAAGACCAACTCGTATCTCTTCGGCGGCAACGCGCCGTACGTGGAAGAGATGTACGAGAACTACCTTGCCAACCCCGGCAGCGTGCCCGACACCTGGCGCGGCTACTTCGACGCCCTGCAGCATGTGCCCGCCGGCGACGGATCCGACGCCCGCGACGTCCCGCACCAGCCCGTCATCAACGCATTTGCCGACCGCGCCAAACAGGGTGGCACGAAGGTTGTCATCGCCGCCGGCGCCGACTCCGACCTCGGACGCAAGCGCGTCGCCGTCCAGCAACTGATTGCGGCCTACCGCAACGTGGGTGCCCGCTGGGCCGACCTGGACCCGCTCAAGCGCGCCGAGCGCGACAACATCCCCGAGCTCGATCTGGCGTTCTACGGCTTTGCCGACGCCGATCTGGAAACCATTTTCAACACGAGCAACACCTTCTTCGGCAAGGAGACGATGTCCCTGCGCGAGTTGCTCAACGCCTTGCGTGAAACCTACTGCGGCTCCATCGGTGCCGAGTACATGTACATCACCGACCAGAGCCAGAAGCGCTGGTGGCAGGAGCGCCTGGAGAGCACCCGTTCCAAGCCGGTCTACAACGCCGAGAAGAAAAAGCACATCCTCGACCGCCTGACCGCGGCCGAAGGCCTCGAGCGTTTCCTGCACACGAAATACGTGGGTCAGAAGCGCTTCTCGCTGGAAGGCGGCGAGAGCTTCATCGCCTCCATGGACGAGTTGATCCGCCAGGCTGGCCAGATCGGCATCCAGGAGATCGTGATCGGGATGGCCCACCGTGGTCGCCTCAACGTGCTGGTGAACACCCTGGGCAAGATGCCCAAGGACCTGTTCGCCGAGTTCGATCACACCGCGCCGGAAGACCTGCCGTCCGGCGATGTGAAGTACCACCAGGGCTTCAGCTCGGACGTGACCACCCCCGGTGGCCCGGTCCACCTCTCGCTGGCCTTCAACCCCTCGCACCTGGAGATCGTCAACCCCGTGGTCGAAGGCTCGGTGCGTGCCCGCATGGACCGCCGTGGCGATCCGCTGGGCAAACAGGTGTTGCCGGTGCTGGTGCACGGCGACGCGGCCTTTGCCGGCCAGGGTGTGGTGATGGAAACGCTGGCGCTGGCCGAAACGCGTGGTTACTCCACCGGCGGCACGGTGCATCTGGTGATCAACAACCAGATCGGCTTCACCACCTCCGACCCGCGCGACAGCCGCTCCACGCTGTACTGCTCGGACGTCGTGAAGATGATCGAGTCGCCGGTGCTGCACGTCAACGGCGACGACCCGGAAGCCGTGGTGTACGCCACCCAGCTCGCGCTCGAGTTCCGCATGGCCTTCCAGAAGGACGTGGTGGTCGACATCGTGTGTTTCCGCAAGCTCGGTCACAACGAGCAGGACACCCCCAGCCTGACGCAGCCGCTGATGTACAAGAAGATCGCGGCCCACCCCGGCACGCGCAAGCTCTACGCCGACAAGCTGGCGGCACAAGGCCTGGGCGAAACCCTCGGTGAAGACATGGCCAAGGCCTACCGCGCGGCGCTCGACGACGGCCGTCACACGGTGGACCCGGTGCTCACGAACTTCAAGAGCAAGTTCGCGGTGGACTGGAGCCCGTACCTCAACAAGAAATGGACCGACAGCTCCGATTCCGCCATTCCCATGGCCGAGTGGAAGCGCCTGTCCGAGCGTCTCACCACGCTGCCCGACAGCATCTCGCCACACCAACTGGTGAAGAAGGTGTATGCCGACCGCGCGGCCATGGGCCGTGGCGAGATCCCGGTCGACTGGGGCATGGGCGAGCACATGGCGTTTGCCTCGCTGGTGGCCAGTGGATTCCCGGTGCGCCTCTCGGGTGAAGACTGCGGTCGTGGCACGTTCACGCACCGCCACGCCGTGCTGCACGACCAGAACCGCGAAAAGTTCGACGAGGGCACCTATGTGCCGCTGCAGAACGTGGCCGACAACCAGGCCCCGTTCGTGGTGATCGACTCGATCCTTTCCGAAGAGGCGGTGCTCGCCTTTGAATACGGTTACGCCTCGAACGACCCCAACACGCTGGTGATCTGGGAGGCGCAGTTCGGCGACTTCGTCAACGGTGCACAGGTCGTGATCGACCAGTTCATCGCCTCCGGCGAGGTGAAGTGGGGCCGTGTCAACGGCATCACGCTGATGCTGCCGCACGGCTATGAAGGCCAGGGCCCCGAGCACAGTTCGGCCCGCCTGGAGCGCTTCATGCAGATGGCGGCCGACACCAACATGCAGATCGTGCAGCCGACGACGGCCAGCCAGATCTTCCATGTGCTGCGCCGCCAGATGATCCGCGGGCTGCGCAAGCCGCTGATCATCTTCACGCCCAAGTCGCTGCTGCGCAACAAGGACGCGACCTCACCGCTGTCCGAGTTCACCAAGGGCGGTTTCCAGACCGTCATTCCCGACCAGAGCGCCGACGTCGCGAAGAAGGCCGACAAGGTCAAGCGCGTCATCTGCTGCTCGGGCAAGGTGTACTACGACCTGGTGAAGAAGCGCGAGGAACGCGAGTCCGACGACGTGGCGATCCTGCGCGTCGAACAGCTCTATCCGTTCCCGCACAAGGTGTTTGGCGCCGAGTTGCGCAAGTACCCCAACGCCACCGACATCGTGTGGTGCCAGGACGAACCGCAAAACCAGGGTGCCTGGTTCTTCGTGCAGCACTACATCCACGAAAACATGCTCGACGGACAGAAGCTCGGTTATGCCGGGCGCGCTGCTTCCGCCTCGCCTGCGGTGGGTTATTCGCACCTGCACCAGGAACAGCAGAAGAACCTCATCGAGGCGGCCTTCGGCAAGCTCAAGGGCTTCATCCTCACCAAGTAAGCCGCTCCCGCCGCCCGGCCTGCGGATGTCTTTGCATCCCGGCCGGGCTGGCTCAGCGCAGTCCGAAACACACCAGGTAGAAGAAACATGGCAATCGTAGAAGTCAAAGTTCCCCAGCTCTCCGAATCGGTGGCCGAAGCCACCATGCTGCAGTGGAAGAAAAAGGTCGGCGACGCGGTGGCGGTCGACGAGATCCTGATCGAGATCGAGACCGACAAGGTCGTGCTCGAAGTGCCGGCCCCCTCGGCCGGCGTGCTGGTCGAGGTGCTGCAGGGCGACGGCGCCACGGTGGCGGCCGAGCAGTTGATTGCGCGCATCGACACGGCCGCCGTGGCCGGCGCCGCAGCACCGGCGGCTGCGGCCGCGCCTGCCGCTGCAGCCCCGGCCCCCGCTGTTGCAGCGGCCGCTGCCGCCTCCACCAGCAAGGCCGGCGTGGCCATGCCAGCCGCCGCCAAGCTGATGGCCGACAACAACCTGGCGGCCGGTTCGGTCGCCGGCACCGGCAAGGACGGCCGCGTGACCAAGGGCGATGTGCTCTCTGCCGTTGCCGCGCCCAGGCCAGCCGCTGCTGCGCCCGTGGCCGCTCCTGTGGCGATCTCCACCGGGGCGCCCACCCGGGTGCTGCCTCAGGTGCCGGTGGTGGCGCCCGACCTGGGCGATCGCCCCGAAGAGCGCGTGCCCATGACCCGCCTGCGCGCCCGCGTGGCCGAGCGCCTGCTGCAGTCGCAATCAACCAACGCCATCCTGACCACCTTCAACGAGATCAACATGGCCCCGGTCATGGAGATGCGCAAGAAGTTCCAGGAAAAGTTCGAGAAGGAACACGGCGTCAAGCTCGGCTTCATGAGCTTCTTCGTCAAGGCGGCGGTGCACGCGCTCAAGAAGTACCCCATCATCAACGCGTCGGTGGACGGCAACGACATCGTCTACCACGGCTACTTCGACATCGGCATCGCCGTGGGTTCGCCACGCGGTCTGGTGGTGCCCATCCTGCGCAACGCCGACCAGATGAGCTTTGCCGACATCGAGAAGAAGATCGCCGAGTTCGGGCAGAAGGCCAAGGACGGCAAGCTGGGCATCGATGACATGACCGGGGGCACCTTCTCCATTTCCAACGGCGGCACCTTCGGCTCGATGATGTCGACCCCCATCATCAACCCGCCCCAGTCGGCCATCCTCGGCGTGCATGCCACCAAGGACCGCGCCATGGTCGAAAATGGCCAGGTGGTCGTGCGCCCGATGAACTACTTCGCCATGTCCTACGACCACCGCATCATCGACGGCCGCGAAGCCGTGCTGGGTCTGGTGGCCATGAAAGAGGCGCTGGAAGACCCAGCCCGCCTGCTGTTCGACATCTGACCGGCATCACCCTCTGCCAACGCCCCGACAGGGGCGTTGGCCTTTTGAATCCAGGAATCCAACATGTCCCAAACATTTGACGTCGTCGTCATTGGCGGCGGCCCCGGCGGTTACATCGCTGCCATCCGCGCAGCCCAACTCGGTTTCAAGGTCGCCTGTGTCGACGAGTGGAAGAACGCCGCTGGTGGCCCGGCGCCGGGCGGCACCTGCACCAACGTCGGTTGCATCCCGTCCAAGGCGCTGCTGCAGTCCTCGGAGCACTTCGACCACGCCAACCACCACTTCGCCGACCACGGCATCACCGCCACCAACGTGAAGATCGACATCGGCAAGATGATCGGCCGCAAGGACACCGTGGTGAAGCAGAACAACGACGGCATCCTGTACCTGTTCAAGAAGAACAAGGTCACGTTCTTTCACGGTCGTGGCTCGTTTGCCAAGGCCGTCGAAGCCGGCTACGAGATCCAGGTGACGGGCGCGAAGGAAGAGTTGCTGACCGCACGCCAGATCATCGTGGCCACCGGCTCCAACGCCCGCGCCTTGCCCGGCACGCCGTTCGATGAAGAGACGGTGCTGTCCAACGACGGTGCGCTGCGCCTGGGCGCCGTGCCCAGGAAGATGGTGCTGATCGGCTCCGGCGTGATCGGTCTTGAAATGGGCTCGGTCTGGCGCCGTCTCGGCTCCGACGTCACCATTCTCGAAGGCCTGCCCACCTTCCTCGGTGCGGTGGACGAGCAGATCGCCAAGGAAGCCAAGAAGGCGTTCGACAAACAGGGGCTGAAGATCGAACTCGGTGTGAAGGTCGGCGAGATCAAGAGCACCAGGAAGGGTGTGAGCGTGGCCTACACCAGCGCCAAGGGCGAGGCCCTGACGCTCGATGCCGACAAGCTGATCGTCTCCATCGGCCGCGTGCCCAACACCATCGGCCTCAACGCCGAAGCCGTGGGCCTGCAGCTCGACGAGCGCGGCGCCATCGTGGTCGACGCCGAGTGCCGCACCAACCTCAAGGGCGTGTGGGCGGTCGGCGACGTGGTGCGCGGTCCCATGCTGGCCCACAAGGCCGAAGAAGAGGGCGTTGCCGTGGCCGAGCGCATCGCCGGCCAGCACGGTCATGTGAACTTCAACACCATCCCCTGGGTGATCTACACCAGCCCCGAAATTGCCTGGGTTGGCGAGACCGAACAGCAACTCAAGGCGCGTGGCGCAGCGTACAAGGCCGGCACGTTCCCGTTTCTGGCCAACGGCCGCGCGCGCGCACTGGGCGACACCACCGGCATGGTGAAGTTTCTGGCGGACGCCGCCACCGACGAGATCCTGGGTGTGCACATCGTCGGCCCCATGGCCAGCGAGCTGATCGCCGAGGCGGTCGTGGCGATGGAGTTCAAGGCCAGCGCCGAAGACATTGCCCGCATCTGCCACGCGCATCCTTCGTTGTCGGAAGCGACGAAGGAAGCCGCACTGGCGGTGGACAAGCGCACGCTGAACTTCTGAGCCGGCACTGGCTTTGAGCGTTCGCAGCACCTACGAAGCCGCGCTGAAAGAGCGCGGCTACACGACCGATCCCGCCCAGCAGCGCGCCGTGGACGCGCTGGAGCGGTGCGCCTCCGAATGGGCGGTGTACAAGCAGCGCCGCTCCAACTCGCTCAAGAAACTGTTCATCAAGCCCGACATTCCGAGGGGCGTCTACATGTTCGGCGGCGTGGGCCGGGGCAAGAGCTTCCTGATGGACTGTTTCTTCAACGCCGTGCCCCTGAAGCGCAAGACGCGGCTGCATTTTCATGAGTTCATGCGCGAGGTGCACCGCGAACTGCGCGAGTTGCAAGGCACGGTGAACCCGCTGGACGAATTGGGCTTGCGCATCGCCAGGCGCTACAAGTTGATCTGCTTCGACGAGTTTCACGTGGCCGACGTGACCGACGCCATGATCCTGCACCGCCTGCTCGACGCGCTGTTCAAGGCCGGCGTGGGGTTCGTCACCACCTCCAACTTCCACCCCGACGGTCTCTACCCGGACGGGCTGCACCGCGACCGCATCCTGCCCGCGATCGAGCTGCTCAAGGAGCGGCTGGAGGTGCTCAGCGTGGACAACGGCACCGACTACCGCCAGCGCACGCTCAACCAGATCGAGCTCTATCACTGCCCGCTCGGCCCCAACGCCGATGCGGCCATGGAGGCCACGTTCAACGAACTGGCCGAGGCGGGCGACCAGGACCCGGTGATGCAGATCGAGTCACGCCAGATCAGGGCGGTGCGCCGGGCCGGTGGCGTGATCTGGTTCGATTTCCGAACCCTGTGCGGCGGACACCGTTCGCAGAACGACTACCTCGAGATCGCCACCCAGTTCCACACCGTGATGCTGTCCAACGTGCCGCAGATGCAGGTGCGCCAGGCGTCGGAGGCGCGGCGCTTCACCTGGCTGATCGACGTGCTGTACGACCGCCGGGTCAAGCTGGTGATGTCGGCCGCGGTGCAGCCCGAAGAGCTCTACCTCGAAGGCCCGATGTCGCACGAATTTCCACGCACGGTGTCGCGCTTGAGCGAGATGCAGTCTGCGGAATTTCTGGCGCTGGAGCACCGGGTCGTGGACACCGGCCTGACCTGACCAATCCCCTCGGGGGCAGCGGACCTAACCCAAAGGCTCGAGTTTCACGATCACGATCGACAGGTTGTCGCCCGCGCCCTTGGCACGGGTGCGTGCCTTCTGGATCAGGAATTCGCAGGCCTCGCGGGGCGACAGCATGGCGATCGTGCTGGCGAGTTCTTCAGGGGTGAAGTAGTGCCACACGCCATCGCTGCAGGCCATCAGCGCTTCACCCGGAATGAGTTGCGGCACCACGTGCAGGTCCACCGGCGGGTCGTTCTCGGTGCCCAGGCAGCCCATCAGGATGTTGGCGTGCGGGTGGTCCAGCGCCTCCTGTTCGCTGAGCTCTCCCTGGTTGACCAGGGTCTGCACATACGAGTGGTCCATGGTGCGGAACACCAGCCGACCGTTGCGGAAGTGATAGACGCGCGAGTCACCGGCATGCACCCAGTGGCTTTCGCCGTCCGGGTCGATCAGGAAGGCGGCAATGGTGCTGTGGGGTTCCTGCTCGGCCGAGACGGCGGTGAGCTTGATCACCAGGTGCGACTCCTCCACGATCTGTCGCAGCAGGGCAGAGGCGTCGTCGGTCTCGGGGTCGTAGCGTTCGAACAGCTGGCGCGCCGTGAGCATCACCTGGTCGGATGCCTTGCGGCCGCCGCTGCGCCCGCCCATGCCGTCGGCCAGCACGGCCAGCATGCAGCTGTCGTGGCGCGGGTGATTCAGCAGACACACCTGGTCCTGCTGGTAATCGCGGTCGCCCCGGTGGATGCCGGTGGATGCCTGGATGCGGTAGCCTTTGGACATATGAATCAATCGTTTTTCCGGTGCCGGTCAATACACGCAATGGTATCCAGTTATCCCCCGCGAACGCCCCGCTGGAACAGGCGTCTTTGCATGTTGACCCGGTGAGCGATCTGGTGGACAGCGTGGCGGCGGCCTTTGCCACCGACGGGCCGCTCGCAGCCGCACGGCACGATCACCGGGCCAGGCCGGGTCAACTGGCGATGGCGCTGGCCGTGGCGCGTGCCCTGGCGTCGGGCGGGCATCTCGCGGTGGAAGCCGGCACGGGGGTGGGCAAGACCTTTGCCTACCTTGTGCCGGTCTTGCTGAGCGGGCAACGGGCCTTGTTGTCCACCGCGACCCAGGCCCTGCAGGACCAGTTGTTCTCCCGCGACATTCCGGCCGTGTCCAGGGCGCTCGGCATGCCGGTGCGCGCCGCGCTGCTCAAGGGCCGCTCGAGCTATCTGTGTCTGCAGCGGCTGGAACAGGCCCGAGCCGCCGGGCCCAACCAGCGCAACGACCCTGCCATCGCAGCCGGCCTGGAGCGTGTGCGCCTGTGGGCGCAGGTCACGCGCAGCGGCGACGTGGGCGAGATGGCGTCACTGCACGAACGCTCGGCGCTGCGTGACCTCGTCACATCCACCCGCCACAACTGCCTGGGCGCCGACTGTCCGCAAGCCACACCGTGCCACGTCAACCGGGCGCGCCGCCAGGCGCAGGAAGCCGACTGGGTCGTGATCAACCACCACCTGTTCCTTGCCGACCGGGTGATGCACGAGACGCAAGCGGTGGACTGGTTGCCCGAGACGGGTGTGGTGGTGATGGACGAGGCCCACCGTCTCAACGACACCGCCGTGCAGTTGCTGTCGAGTTCCGTTTCGTCCGACGCGCTGCACGACCTGGCGCGCGAACTCCGCACGCAAGGTAGCGCCTTTGCCCGGGGCCTGCGTCCCTGGGGCCACCTGGCCCTGGTGCTGGAGCAGGCCTGTCGAGCCATCGGCGCACTGCCCCGAGCCGGGGGCAACCCGCCTCGGCAGGCCTGGTCGGCCGTCTCGCCCGATGGCCTGGAGGCCCCGGACTGGCACCTGGCCATCACCGCCCTGGATCAGGCGCTGGCCGGCGCGCTGGAAGCGGTGTCGGCCACCGCACAGGCGAGCGCAGAGCTGGGGCGTCTGATGGAGCGCCTCAAGGAGTTGCAAGCCACCTGGAGCCTGTTGGCGCCCGGGGCGCCGATCCCGGTCACAGCCGCCGATGCGCGCTGGATGGAGTGGGGCGCCGGGCGCTCGTGGCGAATGGTCAGGGCACCCCGGGACAGCGCGACGCACTTCGGCCAGCTGTTGCAGACCGGGGGGCGGGGCGAGCGCAGCTGGATCTTCGCCTCGGCGACCCTCGGCCACGACGATGCCTTGAGCTGGTTCACCCGCGGCCTGGGCATCGCAGGCCACAGCGCCTTGCACACGCTGCGGGTGCCCAGCCCGTTCGACCATGCAGCGCAAGCCGCGCTGTACGTCCCTCACGATCTGCCCGATCCGGCCGACGCCGACCACACGCCGGCACTGGCGGCACGGGTGGCGGACTGGGCGACCCGCCTGGGTGGACGCACGCTGGTGCTGACGACCACGCTGCGTGCTGTCGCCCGCATGGCGAATGCGCTCGACGGCCTGTTGCAAGTGGGTGAGGGGGCTCCGATGGAGGTGCTCGCGCAGGGCCGGCTGTCACGCAAGGCCTTGCTCGAACGCTTCCGTGCGGCCCCGCATTCGGGCCGCGGCGCCGTTCTGGTGGCCTCGGCCTCGTTCTGGGAGGGCGTCGACCTGCCCGGCGACGTGTTGCAGTTGCTCGTCATCGACAAGCTGCCCTTTCCACCCCCGGACGATCCCTTGATCGCCGCGCGTGTGAGGGCCATGGAGGACGAGGGGTTTCAGGCGTTCAGCGACGTCTTTCTGCCGGAAGCCGCGATGGCCCTGCGCCAGGGTGCGGGTCGGCTGATCCGCTCGGAGCGGGACCGGGGTGTGCTGGTGATCGGTGACCGCCGCCTGCTCACCCGCAGTTACGGCAACCTGCTGCTGGATGCATTGCCGCCGATGCTGCGCCTGGTGGATGAGTCGGAGCTGCGATCGGCCATCGATGACCTGGTGGTCACCAGATCTTCCACCACGGATCGTCCTTGCTCTTGAAGCCCTGGGTGAGGAACTCGCTCTGCGGGTAATTGGCCTCCATCACGCGGCGTGCGTCGTCACGCAACTGGGTCATGCCCAACGCGTCGTAAGAACGCACCATGATGAACAAGGCCTCTTCCAGTGCGGGCGCGTTGGTGTACTCGTTCAGCGCGGTCTGCGCGCGGTTGATCGCCGCCACGTGCGCACCCCGGCTGTGATAATAGCGGGCCACATGCACTTCGTATTGCGCCAGCGAGTTGACGATGTAGGTCATGCGCAGGCGTGCGTCGGGCGTGTAGCGCGAATCCGGAAAGCGCGTGCTGAGTTCGCGGAAGGCTTCGAACGATTCCTTGGCGGCCTTCTGATCGCGCTCCGACAGGTCCTGGCGTGCCAGCGAGCCAAACAGGCCGAGGTTGTCGTTGAAGTTCACCAGGCCCTTGAGGTAGAGCGCGTAGTCCAGCGCCGGGCTGGATGGGTGGAGTTTCTGGAAGCGGTCGATGGCGGCCATCGCCTGTGCCGGCTCGCCCGCCTTGTAGTGGGTGTAGGCCTTGTCGAGCTGGGCCTGTTGCGCCAGAGGGGTGCCGGCGGCGCGGCCTTCGAGTTTCTCGAGCAGCGTCACCGAGCGTTCGAAGTTGCCGGCGGTGCGCTCCTCGGTGGCCTCGGTGTAGATCCGGTTGGGACTCCAGTTCGCGGTTTCGTCCTTGGGCTTGGTGCTGCCACACGCGCTCAGCAGCAGCGCTGCGCCCAGCGCACCTGCGGCCAGGGCCGATAATCTCGACGTCAACATAACGAACTCACCTTCACAACGGAACCACGGATTGAAAGCGCAAAGTATATCGACGGGGGGTGGGTCGCCCGGTCTGGCAGCAGACACGGTTCTGGACGCGGCAAGCAGCGCCGATGAATGGGCGCTCGAGGTTGAAAAGCGTGTCTGCGATGTGCCGGCCGCCATGCACGGCTGGCGCATCGACCGAGCGCTGGCCCAGCTGATCCCCGAGTTCTCCCGTTCGTACCTGCAACAGCTCATGGCCGACGGCGCCGTGGAGGTGCGCGGCGAGGCGCGCTGCAAGCCCTCGGCGCGCATCGCCGCCGGAGACCGGTTGCAGGTGGAACTGCGCCCCACCCAGCAAGCCCAGGCCTTTGTGCCCGAGGCCATGGAACTCGACGTGGTGTTCGAGGACGCCGACCTGCTGGTGATCCACAAGCCGGCCGGTCTGGTGGTGCATCCCGCCGCCGGCAACTGGAGCGGCACATTGCTCAACGGGCTTCTGCACCACCATGCCGGGGCTGCGTCGCTGCCGCGCGCAGGCATCGTGCACCGGCTCGACAAGGACACCTCGGGCCTCATGCTGGTGGGCAAGACGCGCCAGGCGGTGGAAGCGCTGGTCCGCGCCATCGCGGCGCGCGAGGTGAGCCGGCAGTACCTGGCACTGGCCCACGGCCGCTGGAAGGGCCAGGCCGACCAGCATGTCGACCAGCCGATCGGACGTGATGTGCACAACCGCTTGCGCATGGCGGTGGTGCGGGTGGAGGGCGGCAGCAGCAAGACCGCGCAGACCACCGTTCGCCTGCTGGACAGCTGCGACCAGGCCAGCCTGCTGGCCTGCAAGCTGCATACCGGGCGCACCCATCAGATCCGGGTGCACATGGCATGGCTCGGGCATCCGCTGGTGGGCGACAGCCTGTACGGCGGGCGCGCCCTGTGGGGCATGACCCGGCAGTCGCTGCACGCAGCCCGCCTCGAACTGAAGCATCCCATCAGCGGTCGGCCGTTGTTGTTTCGCTCCACGCCGCCGGCCGACATGCTGCTGGCATTGCAATCGGGCGGGCTCCATTACAATGTCGAGAGCTGGGATGTCGAGCCGGTGAACTGAAACAGCAGCAGCCCGCACGGTCGAAACGCTCACCCGATCGCCAGCCCCCTTCCCCCGACCGCCGCCTCACTGCCCGAGTTCGCCGCCTGACAGGCAGCCCCCGCGCGGTCCCGGCAGGGTCCGACAATTCGCCCCGACCCCATGGTCGCGCCCGCATGCCGCATGGTCTGGACACACCGTCCACATGACGCAAGCACCGTTCGCTTTTCGCACCGTCCCGGCCTTCAACCGGTTTTTGACTGACAGACACCATGAACACCACGGATGCCAAGCGTGTCCTCGAGACGGCATTGATCTGCGCGCCACAGCCGCTGTCGGTGCGCGAACTCGGCACGCTGTTCGACATGGAAGTGTCGGCCGACACCCTCAAGACCCTGCTCGCTGACCTGCAGCTGGAGTGGACCGGGCGTGGCGTGGAACTGGTGCAGGTGGCCTCCGGCTGGCGCTTCCAGAGCCGCCCCGAACTGCGCCCTTACCTGGACCGCCTGCATCCCGAGAAGCCTCCGCGCTACAGCCGGGCGGCGATGGAGACGCTGGCCATCATTGCCTACCGCCAGCCCGTGACGCGCGGTGACATGGAAGACATCCGCGGTGTCACCATCAATTCGCTGATCATCAAACAGCTGGAAGACCGGGGCTGGATCGAAGTCATCGGTCACCGCGAAACCGTCGGGCGCCCCGCGCTGTTCGCCACCACGCGCCAGTTCCTCGATGACCTCGGCCTGGCCTCCCTGGACCAGTTGCCGCCGCTGGACGGCAGCGAGGTCCAGGAATCCGCGCTCGACCGCCTCGATTTCGAATCGCTGGCCAACAGCCTGCAGCCGACCTCGCCCGAGCCCGGCGCAGCCGACGCCCCCGAACCGCTTGAAGCGGCCGCCCCCGCGGCCGTCACTCCCGGTTCTGCCGAACCCGTTTCCCCGCCCTCCGACCCGCAGTTGTTGGAACCGTCCACCCAGGAAGACCATGACCCCGGATCAAACACCCCCAACCCCGCCTGAGTTCGACCCCGCCACCGGAGCGCCAGCCGCCGAGCCAATGGCAGCCCCTGCGCCTCGCCTTGCGGAGGCTGCGCCCGCGCCCGAGGTTCTGCGTTTCGATGACGTGGTCAGTGGAGCCTTCGACGCCGAGCAGGAGCTGGAGCTTCCGCTGCTGCCCACCAAGCGCGTGCTGGCGCCGCAGGCCGAGTCGCCCAAGCTGCACAAGGTGCTGGCGCAGGCCGGCATGGGATCGCGCCTGGAGATGGAACAGCTGATTCTCGAAGGCCGGATCTCGGTCAACGGCGAGCCGGCCCACATCGGCCAGCGCATCCAGTTCGGTGACGTGATCAAGGTCAACGGCAAGCCGGTGCGGGTGCGCATGACGCCGCCGCCGCCGCGCGTGCTGGCCTACCACAAGCCCGCCGGTGAGGTGGTGTCGCACGACGACCCCCAGAACCGGCCCACCGTCTTCCGTCGTCTGCCCAAGCTGATGCAGGGCAAGTGGCAGTCGGTGGGGCGCCTGGACCTCAACACCGAAGGCCTGCTGCTGCTCACCAGCTCGGGCGAACTGGCCAACCGGCTGATGCACCCGCGCTTTGGCCTGCAGCGCGAATACGCCGTGCGCGTGCTGGGCGCGCTGTCGAATGAAGAAAAGGCCCGTTTGCTGGACGGTGTTCGTCTGGACGACGGCATGGCCCAGTTCGCCTCCATCGAAGACGGCGGAGGCGAGGGCGCCAATTGCTGGTACCGCGTGACCATCGGCGAAGGCCGCAACCGCGAGGTGCGTCGCATGTTCGAAGCGGTGGGCCATGCGGTCAGTCGCCTGATCCGGATCCGCTACGGCGCGATGATGCTGCCGCGCGGCCTCAAGCGCGGCGCCTGGCTGGAGCTCGACGAACGCGACATTGCACGCCTGACCGCCGCCGCCGGCATGCCGTCGGAGGACGAGGAGGGCGCCCGCGCGCCGCGTCCGGGTGGCCGTCACCCGGCGCAGCGTGGCAAACAGGGACCCCGCTCGGGTCGCACCCAGGGCAAACCGCCCGGCAGCCGCAGCGAGAGCCCGGGCTTCGGTGATCGCCGCAGTGGTGGCTACGGCATGGGCGGCGCGCCCACCGGCCCCGGCGGCAAAGGTCGCGGCAGCAAGCCCGGCAGCGGTTCCGGTGGACGTGGACCCGGTGGTGGCGCGTCACAGCCCGATCCCATGAAGACCTCGTTTGGCTACATCGGACAGGACGCGCTGCAGCGCCGCCGCGAGCAGGAAGCGGGTCGCGGCAGCGCACCCGGCGGGGCCCGACGGCGCGGCGGCGGTGGTCGAACGGGAGGCCGTTGAGGCCGGGCCCGCTGTGCCCCTGCGTCACGGCGCCGTGACACGACCAATGTAGAATCGTGGGCTTTGCGGGGCGCCCCGGGCCCCAACAGATTCACCCACAAAACTTCAGGAATTCCATGGCCATCGAACGCACCCTCTCCATCATCAAGCCCGACGCCGTTGCCAAAAACGTCATCGGTCAGATCTACGCCCGTTTCGAAGCGGCTGGCCTGAAGGTCGTGGCCGCTCGCATGGCGCACCTCTCGCGTGGTGAAGCCGAGGCGTTCTACGCCGTGCACAAGGCCCGTCCTTTCTTCAAGGACCTGGTCGACTTCATGATCTCCGGCCCGGTGATGATCCAGGCTCTCGAAGGCGAAGGCGCCATCGCCAAGAACCGCGACCTGATGGGCGCCACCGACCCGAAGAAGGCCGATGCCGGCACGATCCGTGCCGACTTCGCCGACAGCATCGACGCCAACGCCGTGCACGGCTCCGACGCGCCCGAGACCGCTGCCGCCGAGATCGCGTTCTTCTTCGCCGGTCTCAACGTCTACTCGCGCTGAGTCAGCGCGCTGACAATGCCATGACGGTCAACCTGCTCGACTTCGATCTTGAAGGTTTGGCCGCCTGGTGCGAGCAACTGGGCGAGAAGCGCTTTCGCGCCGTCCAGCTGTTTCGCTGGATCCATCAAAAAGGAGCGTCGGACTTCACCGAGATGACCGACCTCGCACGCAGCCTGCGCGCCAAGCTCCCCGGTGCCTGCCGCATCACCGGCCTGCCCGTGCTCTCGCGCCAGGACTCGGTCGACGGCACCATCAAGTGGCTGTTCGACGTGGGTGACGGCAACGCGGTCGAAACCGTGTTCATTCCCGAAGATGACCGCGGCACCCTGTGCATCTCCTCGCAGGCGGGTTGCGCCGTTGGCTGCCGCTTTTGCTCGACCGGCCACCAGGGCTTCTCGCGCAACCTCACCACCGGTGAGATCCTGGCCCAGCTCTGGCAGGCCGAATTCTTTCTTCGCCGGCACCTCAAGCGCGATGACCGCGTGATCACCAACGTGGTGATGATGGGCATGGGCGAGCCGCTGCAGAACTACAACGCGCTCGTGCCTGCGCTGCGCGTGATGCTGGACGACCATGGATACGGCCTTTCGCGCCGCCGTGTCACCGTGTCCACCTCGGGCGTGGTGCCCATGATGGACCGCCTGGCCCAGGACTGTCCGGTGGCGCTGGCGGTGTCGCTGCACGCGCCGAACGACACGCTGCGCAGCGACCTGGTGCCCTTGAACCGCAAATACCCGATTGCCGAACTGCTCGATGCCTGCCTGCGCTACCTGCCGGCCGCACCGCGCGACTTCATCACCTTCGAGTACTGCATGCTGGACGGCGTCAACGATCAGCCGCAGCATGCGCAGGAACTGCTCGACCTGGTCAGGGGCCACGCCGGTCGTGGTGTGCCCTGCAAGATCAACCTGATCCCGTTCAATCCCTTCCCCGGATCCGGCCTGCTGTGCTCGCCACGCCCGGTGGTGCAGCAATTTGCACGGATACTCAGCGACGGCGGGCTGGTGACCACGGTGCGCAAGACGCGGGGCGACGACATCGACGCCGCCTGTGGTCAACTCGCCGGCGACGTGCTCGATCGCACCCAGGCCGCGAGCCGCATGGCCAAACGCCGCAACGTGGTCGAGCACCCCATTCGAATCGTTCACAAGGAAAGGCAGGCATGACTTCAGCCACTCGATTCCCGGCCCGGTTTTCAGGCGCCACGTTGGGTTTGCTGGTTTTGCTGTTGTGCACGCTGCTGCTGGCCACCGGGTGCGCGCAGCGCGGCGCCGCAACAGGCGCTGGCACTGCAGAACCGATCACCGACTCGGACGAGCCCGAGGCTCGCAAACGCGCCCGCATCCGGATCGAACTGGCAGCTGGCTATTTCGCCGAAGGCCAGAACACGGTGGCCCTCGACGAGATCAAGCTCGCGCTGCAGGCGGATCCCACCTATGCCCCGGCCTATGTGTTGCGTGGCCTGGTCTACATGGGCATGAACAACGACCCGCTGGCCGAAGAGAGCTTCCAGCGGGCGATGCAACTCAACCCGCGCGACCCCGACGCCCTGCACAACTACGGCTGGTACGCCTGCCAGCGCGGGCGCTACGCCCAGTCCAGCGACCTGTTCCAGCGCGCCCTGGCCAGTCCGGTCTACGGAGGGCAGGCCAAGACCTTGCTGGCGCTGGGCATCTGCCAGATCCGTGCCGGCCAGTTTGCGGAAGCCGAGGCCAACCTTGCGCGTTCCTACGAACTCGACGCTTCCAACCCGATCGTGGCCTACAACCTGGCGTCGCTGCAGTTCCGCCGGGGTGACGATGCCAAGGCCCAGTTCACCATCCGCCGGCTCAACAACACCGATCTGGCCAACGCCGAAACGCTGTGGCTGGGCATCAAGGTCGAGCGGCGCCTGCGCAACCGCGAAGCCATGGCGCAACTGGCCCAGCAGCTGGGCCGCCGCTACCCGGACTCTGCCCAATGGGACCGTTTCCAGCGCGGAGCGTTCGATGAGTGAGGCCGTGGCCCGAGAAGAAGATGCGGCGGCGGGCGACATCCTGTCCAGGCCGATCCGGTTGCGGGAGGCCCGCGAGGCGGCCGGCCTGCACATTGCCGCGCTCGCCGCAGCCTTGAAGGTGCCGGTGAAAAAGCTCGAGGCCCTGGAGGCCGGGCGCTACAGCGAACTCCCCGATCTCACCTTTGCCCGCGCGCTGGCATCGAGTGCCTGCCGCCAGCTCAAGGTGGACCCGGCCCCCATCCTTCAGCAGATACCGCTGGGCACATCGCCCAAGCTGGGTGACCGAGGCACATCCATCAATGCGCCGTTCAACCCGGGTCGGGACGAAGAGCCGATCCAGCTGCTGAGCTGGCTGTCCCGGCCTGCGCTGCTGGCTGCCATCGCCTTGTTGCTCGGTGCGCTGGTGATCGTGTTCCTACCCAGGGCCGAAGCGCCTCCCGTGGTGTCCAGCGTGGTGGATCCGACCGTTGCCGAGGCCGTGCCGGCCGGTGTGCCCATGGCCGCTGGGGTTGCCGAGGCGGTGCCCGCGGCCGATGGCGTGCCGCTGGCCTCGTCCAACCCCGCAACCGCAGGGCTCGAGCCGGCGGCGGCCGCAGACGTGCCCGCAGCGCCCGACGCCGCGCCGGCAACATCACCCCCCACCGAGACTGCGCCGCTGACCGTCGCCTCGAACAGTCCCACCAGCCTGTTGAGCATCGCGGCGACCGGGGAGTCGTGGGTCGAGGTGGTCAATGGCAGCGGCAATGTGGTCGCCCAGCGCCTGCTGCAGGCCGGCGATGTGATCGATTTTTCTGCCGCTCCGCCGTACACCGTGGTGCTGGGCAAGGCCGACGCTGCTCAGGTGAGCGTGCGTGGCAAGCCCTTCGATGTGGCACCGTTTTCGCGCAGCAATGTGGCTCGATTCGAGGTGAAATGACCATGGACGTCGCATCGCAGGGATGCCTGCCTTCCACACCGGCGGGCGAGCCGATTGCACTGACCGCCGCGAAGACACGCCGCACCCGCCAGGGTGTGGTGGCCTGGGGCAGCAACCGCGTCACGGTGGGCGGCAACGCGCCGGTCCGCGTTCAGTCCATGACCAACACCGACACCGCCGACGCGGTGGGCACGGCGATCCAGGTCAAGGAACTCGCCCTGGCCGGCTCGGAGCTGGTGCGCATCACCGTCAACAACGACGAAGCCGCCAGGGCCGTGCCCTACATCCGCGAACAGCTCGATCGCATGGGCATCGATGTGCCCCTGGTCGGTGACTTTCATTACAACGGGCACCGCCTGCTTGCCGACCACCCGGCTTGTGCCGAGGCGCTCTCCAAGTACCGCATCAACCCGGGCAACGTGGGCCGCGGCGACAAGGGCGACCGGCAGTTTGCCCAGATGGTGGAAATGGCAGCGCGTCATGACAAGGCCGTGCGCATCGGAGTGAACTGGGGCAGCCTCGACCAGGACCTGCTGGCGCGCCTGATGGACGAGAACGCCGCCCGACGCGAGCCCTGGGAAGCGCGTCAGGTGATGTACGAGGCGCTGATCACTTCTGCCCTCGACTCGGCCCGCCGCGCCGAGGAGATCGGCCTCAACGGCAACAACATCTTCCTGTCCTGCAAGGTCAGCGCGGTGCAGGACCTGATCGCGGTTTACCAGGCGCTGTCCCGGCGCTGTGACTACGCCCTTCACCTCGGGCTCACCGAGGCCGGCATGGGTACCAAGGGCGCGGTGGCATCT
Source organism: Hydrogenophaga sp. (assembly GCF_030373225.1). Taxonomy (GTDB): domain Bacteria; phylum Pseudomonadota; class Gammaproteobacteria; order Burkholderiales; family Burkholderiaceae_C; genus Hydrogenophaga. The sequence continues at coordinate 43,814 of NZ_JAUCZG010000026.1, forward strand.
GCTGCGGCGCTGTCGGTGCTGCTGCAGCAGGGCATTGGCGACACCATCCGAATCTCGCTCACGCCGCAGCCCGGTGAGTCCCGCACGCAAGAGGTGTTGATCGCGCTGGAGATCCTTCAGGCCCTGGGCATGCGGGCTTTTGTGCCTTCGGTCACGGCCTGCCCGGGTTGCGGGCGCACCACCAGCACCACTTTTCAGGAACTCGCCAAACAGATCGACGACTACCTGCGCAGCTCCATGCCGGTCTGGCGCGTGCGTTACCCCGGCGTGGAGAACCTCAAGGTGGCGGTGATGGGCTGCATCGTGAATGGACCCGGCGAAAGCAAGCATGCCGACATCGGCATCAGCCTGCCCGGCACGGGCGAAGCACCGGCAGCGCCGGTCTTCATCGACGGACAAAAGGCACTGACCTTGCGCGGCGACGACATCGTGCGCGAGTTCCAGGTCATCGTGGACAACTACATCGAGAAAAAATTCGGCATCACCGCTTGAGGCCGGGTCTCCGTCCCTCCTGTCGTTGATCGCACGAACCTCCAAGGCATGGCAGAAAAACTGAGCGCCGTCAAAGGCATGAACGACATCGCCCCTCCCGCGTCCGCGCACTGGGAGTGGCTCGAAGACCGCTTGCGCTGCCTGATGCGGCGCTACGGGTACCGCAACCTTCGCACGCCGATCGTCGAGCCCACGGCGCTTTTTGTGCGAGGTTTGGGCGAAGTGACCGACATCGTCGAGAAGGAGATGTATTCCTTCGAAGACCGGCTCAACGGCGAGCAGCTCACGCTGCGGCCCGAGAACACCGCCGGCGTGGTGCGCGCAGCGCTCGAGCATTCCCTGCTGTACGACGGCGGCAAACGCCTGTACTACATGGGTCCAATGTTCCGCCACGAGCGGCCCCAGCGGGGTCGCTACCGCCAGTTCCACCAGTTCGGTGCCGAGGCCCTGGGCTTTGCCGGGCCCGACGTGGACGCCGAGCTCATCGTGCTGGCCTGTGACCTGTGGGCCGAACTGGGACTCACCGGCATCGAGCTGGAGATCAACAGCCTGGGCCAGCCCGCCGAGCGGCTGGCGCACCGCCAGGCGCTCATCGCCTACCTCGAGGCCCACGCCGGGCAGCTGGACGAAGAAGCCAAGCGTCGCCTGCACAGCAACCCGCTGCGCATTCTCGACACGAAGAACCCGGCCATGCAGGCGCTGGTGAACGCTGCCCCGCGCCTGATGGACCACCTCGGTGCCGAATCGCTCGAGCACTTCAACCGGCTGCGCGGCCTGCTCGACGCGCACGGCATTGCCTACCGCATAAACCCGCGCCTCGTGCGCGGGATGGACTACTACAACCTGTCGGTGTTCGAGTTCGTCACCACCCAGCTCGGCTCCCAGGGCACGGTCTGTGCGGGTGGCCGATACGACGGCCTGTTCGAACAGATCGGCGGCAAGGCCGCGCCCGCGGTGGGCTGGGCCCTGGGCATGGAGCGCATCCTGGAGCTGCTCAAGGAGCAGGGCAGGTTGCCCGAACAGCCGGTACCCGATGCCTATGCCGTGGTGCCCGATGCGGCCCACGTGGCCCGGGTCATGCCGGTGTTGCGTGCGCTGCGCCAGCAGGGCGTCAACGTGCAGATGCACGCCGGCGGCGCCGACGGCATGGGCAGCATGAAGTCGCAGTTCAAGAAGGCCGATGCGAGCGGCGCGCGCTTTGCCCTGATCTTCGGTGAGCAGGAACTGCAGCAAGGGCAGGTGGCGGTCAAGCCCTTGCGGGGCCCACGGCCCGAGGGCGAATCGCCAGCGCCCGCGGCCGTGCAGAGGCTGCTGCCGATCACCGGCCTGGCCGACTGGGCCGCCAGTTTGCGCAACACCTGAGCTCGCCAGAATTTCCCCGGGCGGTTGCGGCATGGGTGCCGCAGCCGCACGCCTACAATCGAACGTTGCGCATTCAGCGCGCCGATCCGAACTGAATTTGCAACATGGCCAAACACCTCGACCTTGAAGAGCAGGAACAGCTCGACCAGATCAAACATTTCTGGAACCAGTACGGCAACCTCATCAGCTGGGTGCTGATCGTCGTTTTCGGTTCGTTCGCGGCCTGGAACGGCTGGAATTACTGGCAACGCAGCCAGGCCTCCAAGGCCGCTGCCCTCTACGACGAAGTCGATCGCGCTGCGCTCGCCAAAGACGCGGACCGCATGCAGCGCGCCCTGGCCGACATGCAGGCGCAGTTTGCCAGCACCACCTTTGCCAGCCAGGCTGCGCTGCAGGCCGGCAAGACGCTGTTCGAAGCGGGCAAGCTGCCCGAGGCCCGCGCCGCACTGACCTGGGCCGCCGAGAAGTCCCCGGACGAGGCCTACCAGGCGGTGGCCCGCCTGCGTCTGGCGGCCCTGGACATCGAGGCGCAAGCCTGGGACCAGGCACTCAAGACCCTGGACGCCCCCGTGCCCAAATCGTTCGAGCCGCTCGTGGCCGACCGCCGTGGTGACGTTCTGATGGCGCAAGGCAAGGCCGATGAAGCCAGGGCGCAGTACCAGACCGCCTGGAAAGGCCTGAACGACCGCACCGAGTACCGCCGCCTGGTGGAGGTCAAGCTGGCGTCGCTGGGTGTGGATGTGTCCACGTTGACTCCGACAACCGAGGTGGCCCGTTGAACCTTTTTCTGAACCCCATGAAGCCTTTGTCACCGGTGGGGCCTGCACAGCGGGCCTTGCGCACGGTGTGTCTGGGTGTGCTCGTCCTCACCGGCCTGGCGGCTTGCTCCTCGGGTGCCAAGAAGCCACAGCCTGTCGACCTGCCTCCGGTGGCCGCGCTCATGGGCACGCAACTGGCCTGGACCGCGCAAGTGGGTGCGGCCCATGAAGCGATCGCGCCGGTCGTGGCCTCCGGGCGCGTGTTTGCCGCCAGTTCTTCCGGCACGGTGGCTGCCATCGACGGCGCCACCGGGAAAGACGTCTGGCGCTTGAACCTCGGAACGGGCATTGCCGCCGGCGTTGGCTCGGACGGGCAGACCGCCGCAGTCATCACCCTGAGCAACCATGTGGTGGCCGTGTCCGAAGGCCGCGAACTCTGGCGCGTGCGCCTGCCGGCCCGTTCGTTCACGGCGCCGCTGGTGGCGGGCGCCCGCGTGTTCGTCCTGTCGGCCGACCGCACCGTCACGGCGTTCGACGCCCGCAACGGCGCGCGCCTCTGGGTCCAGTCCCGCCCGTCCGAACCTCTGGTCCTGAGCCAGGGTGGCGCCTTGCTCGCCGTGGGCGATACCCTGGTGGCCGGGCTCTCAGGCCGACTGGTCGGCCTCAACCCGGCCAACGGCTCTGTGCGCTGGGAAGCGCCGATCGCCACACCAAGGGGCACGAACGAGGTCGAGCGCCTGGTGGACGTCGTCGGACCGGTGAGCCGCATCGGTGACAGCGTCTGCGCGCGGGCCTTCTCGGCAGCAGTGGGATGTGTGGATGCCGCTCGCGGCACGGTGGTCTGGTCGCGCCCGGCCCAGGGCACCACCGGCGTTCACGGCGACGATCGCCTGGTGTTCGGCGCCGATGCCGAGGGTCGGTTCCAGGCCTGGCAGCGCGCCTCCGGCGAACCGGCTTGGAGCATCGACCGGCTGAAATACCGCGGCCTGAGCGCGCCGCTGGCGCTGGGCCGTGTGGTCGCCGTGGGCGACAGCTCGGGCCTGGTTCACCTTGTTTCCCGTGAAGACGGCAGCGAGATGACCCGGCTCAGCACGGACGGCTCCCCCATCGTGGTGGCACCCGTGCTGTCGGGCGATTCGCTCGTGGTGCAGACCCGCAATGGCGGCCTGTACGCGTGGCGACCCCAGTAATCTCCGGCACGACCGTCCCCTGAACGAAAGCAGCATTCCTTGAAACCCGTCATCGCCCTGGTGGGCCGCCCCAACGTGGGCAAGTCCACCCTGTTCAACCGCCTGACGAGTACCCGCGATGCCATCGTGGCCGACTTCGCCGGCCTCACGCGCGACCGGCACTACGGCAATGGCCGCCTGGGCGCGCGCGAGTACATCGTCATCGACACCGGTGGTTTCGAGCCCGATGCCACCGAAGGCATCTACAAGGAAATGGCCAAGCAGACGCGCCAGGCCGTGGCCGAATCCGATGTGGTGCTGTTTGTGGTGGACGCCCGTGCAGGCATCAGCGCGCAGGACCACGAGATCGCGGGCTACCTGCGCCGCCTGGGCAAACCCTGCGTGCTTGTGGCCAACAAGGCCGAGGGCATGACCCAGGGCCTGCAGCTGGTCGAATTTTTCGAACTGGGCCTGGGCGAAGTGCTGCCGGTGTCGGGCGCACACGGGCAGGGCGTGCGCTCCATGGTCGAGCTGGCGATGGAGCGCATCCCGGGCCTGCCGCCGGAAGACGAAGAAGAAGAACCGGCGCCGGCCGGCGTGATCCGCCTCGCGGTGGCGGGCCGGCCCAACGTGGGCAAGTCCACGCTGATCAATGCCTGGCTGGGTGAAGAGCGCCTCGTCGCGTTCGATCTGCCCGGTACAACGCGCGACACCATTTCGGTGCCTTTCGAGCGCAATGGCCAGAAGTTCGAACTGATCGACACCGCCGGCATTCGCCGCAAAGGGCGCGTCTTCGAAGCGATCGAAAAGTTCTCGGTGGTCAAGACCTTGCAGGCGATCGAAAACGCCCATGTGGTCTTGTTGCTGCTCGACGCCACGCAAGGCGTGACCGATCAGGACGCGCACATTGCCGGTTACATCCTGGAGAGTGGCCGGGCGGTGGTGCTCGCCATCAACAAGTGGGATGCGGTCGATGCCTATCAGCGCGAGCAGATCGAGCGCCAGATCGAAACCCGGCTGGCGTTCCTGAAGTTCGCGTCGTTGCACCTGATCTCTGCGCAGAAGCGTCAGGGTCTGGGCCCGGTCTGGAAATCCATCGTGCAGGCGCAGGCCTCGGCCATGCGCAAGATGTCGACCCCGGTGCTGACCCGCCTTCTGGCCGAGGCGGTGGCTTTCCAGGCGCCCACGCGAGGAGGCATGTTCCGGCCCAAGATGCGTTATGCCCACCAGGGCGGAATGAACCCGCCCGTGATCGTGATTCATGGCAATTCGCTCGAACACGTGCCCGATTCGTACAAACGTTTCCTTGAGGGACGCTTCCGAAAGGCCTTCGACCTGGTTGGAACGCCGTTGCGGATCGAGTTCAAGACCTCGACCAATCCATTCAAGGAATAGGAATTCCCCGGCGCCCTTGAGCAGTACAAACCCTGTGGTATGGTGCGTTCCCTACCCACATTCTTCTGAACACGGAGCATATCGTGAGCAATAACAAAGGCCAACTCTTGCAAGACCCCTTCCTGAACCAGCTGCGCCGGGAGCATGTTCCCGTGTCGATTTACCTGGTCAACGGCATCAAGTTGCAGGGGCAGATCGAATCGTTTGACCAATACGTGGTTCTCTTGCGGAATACGGTCACCCAGATGGTCTACAAGCACGCCATCTCCACGATTGTTCCGGGTCGCCCTGTGCAGTTTTCTGCCGCTCCTGCGGATGAGCCTGCTGCTCCTTGAGCGATCGTTTTCCGACCTGCGACCCGGTGCCTGTGCGCCACCCGGTCTGCAGCGCCATCTGCGCTGCCACTGAACCGACTTGAAATCTCCCGACATGGTTTCCACGCCCACGCCATCGGTCATCCTGGTGGGGGTGGACTTCGGTACGCCCCATTTCGACGCCCCGCTTGAGGAGTTGGGTTTGCTGGCCCAAACCGCGGGCTATTCCGTGGCCGAGCGCGTCACCTGCAAGCGGCGTGCGCCCGATCCTGCCCTGTTCGTCGGCTCGGGCAAGGCCGACGAGATCAAACTGCTGGCCGAGTCCACGGGTGCGTCAGAAGTGCTGTTCGATCAGTCGCTCAGTCCGGCCCAGCAGCGCAACCTTGAACGTCATCTGGGCATGCCGGTCAATGACCGAACGCTGCTGATTCTGGAAATATTTGCCCAGCGCGCGCGCAGCCATGAAGGCAAGCTCCAGGTCGAACTGGCGCGGCTGCAATACCTCTCGACCCGACTGGTCCGGCGCTGGTCGCACCTGGAGCGTCAGAGCGGCGGCATCGGCATGCGCGGTGGCCCTGGCGAAACGCAGATCGAACTCGACCGCCGAATGATCGGTGAGTCGATCAAACGAACCAAGGAGCGGCTGGAGAAGGTCAAGAAGCAGCGGGCCACCCAACGCCGCCAGCGCGAGCGACGTGACACCTTTTCGATTTCGCTGGTGGGCTACACCAACGCCGGCAAGTCGTCGTTGTTCAACGGCCTGGTCAAGGCCCGCGCCTATGCGGCCGATCAGTTGTTTGCCACGCTGGACACCACCACACGCCAGTTGTACCTGGGCGAGGCGGGGCGCTCGGTTTCGCTGTCCGACACGGTGGGCTTCATCCGCGACCTTCCCCATGGTCTGGTCGACGCCTTCGCCGCCACCTTGCAGGAGGCGGCCGATGCCGACCTGCTGCTGCACATCGTGGACGCGTCCAACCCATCGCACCCGGAGCAGATGGCGTCCGTGATGGGCGTTCTCAAGGACATCGGGGCCGATCATGTGCCTCAGATCCTCGTCTTCAACAAGCTCGACGCCATGGACCCGGACCATGTTCCGCTGGTGCTCTCCAATCAAATGGAACTGGACGGGCAGACGGTGCCTCGAATCTACGTCAGTGCAAAAACAGGCGAAGGCCTGCCCGCGCTCAGGGCACTCCTGGCGCAGCAGGTCCTGGATGCCACGCAGGGGCAAGGCCCTTTGGCCCCGGGGGCGTTCTCCGAAATTGAAAGTCCCCGTTCCTGATTGGGCACAATGTGATGGTTCTGAAATCGACAAAGAGTTGGCAACACATGGATGTGAATCTGCAAAACCCCGCCCGCACCGACGAGCAAGGCTCAGGCACCACCCCTCGTCAGGGCTGGCGCAAGGTGTTGGGCATGTTCAATCTCAACGATCCGCGCTGGGGTCGGGGCGATGACGCATCCCGCAACGAAGGATCGAAAGACGGTCAGGAGCCCGATCGCAAGGACGACGAGCGTGCTCCGCAGCGTCCGCGTGGCCAGGGCCCCAACCAGGGACCGCCGGATCTCGACGAACTGTGGCGTGACTTCAACCGCAAGCTCGGTGGTCTGCTTGGCAAGAAGGGTGGCGGCCAGGGCGGCGGCAACGGTTCGGGCGGCGGCGGTCTGCCCAGCTTCAACCCCAGTCCCAAGACCACCGGCATCGGTGCCGGCCTCATCGTGGGTGTGGCCGCGCTGATCTGGCTGGGCACGGGCTTCTTCATCGTGCAGGAAGGTCAGCAGGCGGTCATCACGCAATTCGGCAAGTACAACAGCACGGTGGGCGCGGGCTTCAACTGGCGCCTGCCTTATCCGATCCAGCGCCATGAAACGGTATTCGTGACCCAGATCCGCTCGGTGGACGTGGGCCGAGACAACATCGTGCCGGCCACCGGCCTGCGCGAGTCGGCGATGCTCACCGAAGACGAAAATATCGTCGAGATCAAGTTTGCCGTGCAGTACCGCTTGAACGATGCGCGCGCCTTCCTGTTCGAGAGCCGTGACCCGGACGCTTCGGTGGTCAAGGTGGCAGAGACCGCGGTGCGCGAAGTGGTCGGCAAGATGAAGATGGACGCTGCCCTGGCCGAAGAGCGCGATCAGATCGCGCCCCGTGTGCGCGCGCTCATGCAAACCATTCTGGACCGCTACAAGGTGGGTATCGAGGTCGTCGGCATCAACCTGCAGCAAGGTGGTGTGCGCCCGCCCGAGCAAGTGCAGGCGTCGTTTGACGATGTGCTCAAGGCAGGCCAGGAGCGTGAACGGGCCAAGAACGAAGCCGAGGCCTACGCCAACGACGTGGTGCCGCGCGCCCGTGGTGCCGCCTCGCGCCTGACCGAAGAGGCCGAAGGTTACCGGGCCCGCATCGTGGCGCAGGCCGAAGGTGATTCGCAGCGCTTCAGCTCGGTCTTGACCGAGTACCAGAAGGCGCCACAGGTCACCCGCGAGCGCATGTACACCGACGCCATGCAGGAGATCTACAGCAACGTGACCAAGGTGCTGGTGGATTCCAAGGCCGGCAACAACCTGCTGTATCTGCCGCTGGACAAGATCATGCAGATGACGGCCCAGTCGCCAGCGAACACGCCGGCTGCTGCTGCTGTGCCCCCGCCGGGCTCAGGGACCGCATCCACCCCGGCCAGCCGAAGCCTCGACAACGCAGCCCGTTCGCGCGAGCGCGAGAGCCGTTGAACGCAGCCCACGAGATCAAAGAGCAACGCACATGAACAAATTGGGTTTCATCCTCACCAGCCTTGTCGTGGCGCTGGCCATTGCCAGCTCCATGCTGTTCGTGGTCGACCAGCGCCAGTTCGGCGTGGTCTTCCAACTGGGTCAGATCAAGCAGGTCGTGACCGAGCCGGGCCTGAACTTCAAGCTGCCGCCACCGTTCCAGAACGTGTCCTACATCGACAAGCGCCTGCTCACCCTGGAGAGCACCGACACCGAGCCGACGCTCACCGCCGAGAAGCAGCGCGTCGTGATCGACTGGTACGTGCGCTGGCGCATCGCCGAGCCGCAGGAGTACATCCGAAACGTCGGGATCAACGAGCGCGCGGGCGCATTGCAGCTCAACCGGGTGGTGCGCAACTCGTTCCAGCAGGAAGTGAACAAGCGCACCGTGAACGAACTGCTGTCGACCCGGCGTGAAGAGCTGATGGCCGACGTGAAGCGCGAAGTGCTGGCTGCCGTGCGCAGCGCCGACAAGCCCTGGGGAATGGACGTGGTCGATGTTCGCATCACGCGCGTCGACTACGCCGAGAGCATCACCGCATCGGTGTACCAGCGGATGGAAGCCGAGCGCAAACGCGTCGCCAACGAGTTGCGGTCCACCGGCTTTGCCGAGGGCGAGAAGATCCGTGCCGATGCCGATCGCCAGCGCGAGGTGATCGTGTCCGAGGCCTACCGTGATGCCCAGCTCATCAAGGGTGAAGGAGACGCCAAGGCGGCTGCGTCGTTCTCTGCAGCGTTCGGCCGCGACCCGGCATTCGCCCAGTTCTACCGCAGCCTGGAGGCCTACAAGTCGAGCTTTGCCAGCAAGTCCGACGTGCTGGTGGTCGATCCCTCGTCCGACTTCTTCAAGTCGCTGCGCAGCAGCAACCTGGCGCCCGCCCGGTGAGGTCGACGGCGCCAGGCTGGACCCTTCACCTGCGCTGACTTTGCGGCCATCCCGACGTGGACCCGATCTGGACCGCACTGGCCCTGGTGCTGGTGTTCGAAGGCCTCCTGCCGCTGCTCGCACCGCGCTTGTGGCGCAGGGTCTTCTCCGAAATGCTCGGGCTGCGTGACGGGCAACTGCGTTTCTTCGGCCTCATTTGCGTGGCAATGGGCGGCCTGATGGTCTGGCTGTTCGGCTGAGTTTTTCTCGCCGTTCGGGAGACCGGCTCGCCCGCTTCATGCATCTCGCGCGACGCCGCGATGGATACCCTGGTTCACCCCGGTAAAATCGCGGATTTAACAGCTCCTGAAAATGCCCATGTCTGCCTGGGTCCTCCCGGATCACATAGCCGATGTCCTGCCTTCCGAGGCCCGCCACATCGAAGAATTGCGCAGGAGCTTGCTCGACACCGCCCGCAGCTACGGCTACGAGCTGGTGATGCCACCGTTGCTGGAGCACCTCGAGTCGCTCCTCACCGGAACGGGCGAAGCGCTCGACCTGCAAACCTTCAAACTGGTCGACCAGCTCTCGGGTCGCACACTGGGGTTGCGCGCCGACAGCACACCGCAGGTGGCCCGCATCGACGCGCACCTGCTCAATCGCCAGGGGGTGGCTCGCCTGAGCTATTGCGGACCGGTGGTGCACACCCGCATCGACGGCCCACTGGCCAGCCGCGAACCCTTGCAGTTCGGCGCCGAGATCTATGGCCATGCCGGCCAGGAAGCCGATCTGGAGGTGATCGAACTCGCGCAGGCATGCCTCTTGTGCGCTGGCGTGACCGGGCTGCAGCTCGACATGGCCGATGTGCGCGTGATCGACGCGGTGTTGGCCCCGGTGGCACTCACCAGCGCCCAGGAGACCCGCATTCACGCAGCGCTCAACGCCAAGGACGTGGCCGAGCTTCAGGTGCTCGCGCGCGACTTGCCGGCCGACGTGCGCCGGGATCTCTGCGCACTGCCGCGCCTGTTCGGTGATGTGGGCGTGCTCGATGAAGCACGCCAGGCACTGCAGGGCTCACCTGCACTGCATGCCGCGCTGGACGGCCTGCGCTGGCTCGCCTCGCACGCACAGGGCATGGAGGTGTCGATCGACCTGGCGGACCTGCGCGGGTATGCCTACTACACCGGCATGCGCTTTGCGCTGTTTGCCCGGGCAGGGCAGGGCAGCTCCGGCCAGGCGCTGGAACTGGCGCGCGGTGGCCGCTACGACGAGGTCGGCGCCGTGTTCGGCCGCAACCGTCCTGCGGTGGGCTTCAGTCTGGATCTCAAGGAACTGGTGGCCGCGGTGGCACCGCGTCCCCTGGCGGCTGCGATACGCGCGCCCTGGGGCATGGACGCCAGCCTTCGCGACGCCGTTGCCGGCCTGCGCGCGCAAGGCCACACGGTGGTGTGCGTGTTGCCCGGTCACGAACACCAGGTCGATGAATTTCATTGCGACCGCGAACTGGTGCCCGATGCGGCCCGCGCGGGCGCCTGGACAGTCAAGAACATTGAAACGGAAATCAGCCAATGACGAACAGCAGCAGCGCCGTGACACCCGGTCGCAACGTGGTGGTGGTGGGAACCCAGTGGGGCGACGAGGGAAAAGGCAAGCTGGTTGACTGGCTCACCGAAACCGCCACCGGTGTGGTGCGCTTCCAGGGCGGCCACAACGCCGGCCACACGCTGGTCATCAACGGTGTGAAAACCGCCTTGCACCTCATTCCCAGCGGCATCATGCGCGCCGGCGTCAAGTGCTACATCGGCAACGGCGTGGTGCTCTCGGTGGGCAAGCTGTTCGAGGAGATCGCCGGGCTCGAGAAGGCCGGCGTCGAAGTGCGCTCGCGTCTTCGCGTGAGCGAGGGCTGTCCCCTGATCCTGCCCTTCCACGCCGCGATCGACATCGCGCGCGAGGCCGCCAAGGTCAAGGCCGGCACCGAGAAGATCGGCACCACCGGCCGTGGCATCGGCCCGGCCTATGAAGACAAGATCGCACGACGGGCGCTGCGGGTGCAGGACCTGCGCTACCCCGAGCGCTTCGCCGCCAAGCTGCGCGAGTTGCTCGACCTGCACAACCACATGCTCACCACCTGGCTGCACTCGGCCGACATGGTCTGGGACGACAAGATCGCTGCCTACATGAAAGACGGCGCGATCCAGTTCGACGCGGTGTATGCCGAAGCCCTGCAACAGGCCGAACTGCTCAAGCCCATGATTGCCGACGTGTCGCGCGAGCTCAACGATGCGCACAAGGCCGGCGCCAACCTGCTGTTTGAAGGCGCCCAGGGCACGCTGCTCGACATCGATCACGGTACCTACCCCTTCGTCACCTCCAGCAACTGCGTGGCCGGCAACGCCGCTGCCGGTGCCGGTGTGGGCCCGGGCCTGCTGCACTACGTGCTGGGCATCACCAAGGCCTATTGCACCCGCGTGGGCGGCGGACCGTTCCCGACCGAACTCGACTGGGAGGAGGAGGGCACACCGGGCTGGCACATGGCCACCGTGGGCGCCGAGAAGGGCGTGACCACCGGACGCAGCCGCCGCTGCGGCTGGTTCGATGCCGCGCTGCTCAAGCGCTCGGCCCAGGTCAACGGCCTCACCGGCCTGTGCATCACCAAGCTCGACGTGCTGGACGGCCTCACCGAGCTCAAGCTGTGCACCGGCTATGAACTGGACGGCGAAGTCATCGACATCTTGCCCCTGGGTGCCGAAGACATCGCGCGCTGCAAGCCGATCTACGAAACGCTGCCGGGCTGGACCGATTCGTCGGTGGGCGTGACGCAATACGACAAACTGCCAGAGAACGCGCGCCGGTACCTGCAGCGCATTCAGGAGACCACGGGCGTGCCGATCCACGTGGTGTCCACCAGCCCCGACCGCGACCACACCATCCTGCTGCACCACCCGTACCACGGCTGAGCGGCCATCGCGAGCCTTGCGCGGCCCGCCGGGCCGTGCATCGTGCAAAATCCAGACCGATACCCCCACCCGGAGTCCGCATGCTCACCGAAGACGGCAAACACCTCTATGTTTCGTACGACGAGTACCACAACCTGATCGAGAAGCTCGCGCTCAAGGTCTACCAGTCGGGCTGGGAGTTCGACACCATCCTGTGCCTGGCGCGCGGCGGCATGCGCCCCGGCGACATCCTCTCGCGCATTTTCGACAAGCCGCTGGCCATCATGTCGACCAGCTCCTACCGGGCCGCCGCCGGCACCCAGCAGGGCAACCTGGACATCGCGCGCTACATCACCACGCCCAAGGGTGAAATTGCCGGCAAGGTGCTGCTGGTCGACGATCTGGCCGATTCCGGTCACACGCTCAAGGCGGTGATCGACATGCTCAAGAACAACTACGCGCCCATCACCGAGATGCGCAGCGCGGTGATCTGGACCAAGCAGCTGTCGGCCTTTGCGCCCGACTATTCGGTGGAATTCCTGCCCACCAATCCCTGGATCCACCAGCCTTTTGAAGGCTACGACAGCCTGCGCCCGGCCCAGTTGCTGGAAAAGTGGAAGCTCTGAACATGGTGACCCCCACGCTTCACCGCTGCGCGGGTCGCTGCCCCCCAGGGGGGCGTGTTTCGCCTTGGGGCGGCCCGGCGGCGAAACGCTCATGAAAGATCTTTCCACCCGCCTGATTCACCACCCTTACCAGCCCCCCGAAGGCTTCGAGGCGGTGGCGCCGGGTGTGCACAAGGCTTCCACCGTTTTCTTTCCCAACGTTCAGGCGCTGCGCACCTACGACTGGAAAGACAAGAGCGGGTACACCTACGGCCTGCACGGCACGCCCACCACCTTCACGCTGGAAGAGCGCATTGCCACCCTGGAGGGCGGCACGCACTGTGTGCTTGTGCCCAGCGGACTGTCGGCGGTGACGCTGGTCGACATGGCCTTGCTGCGCAGCGGCGACGAGGTGCTCATTCCAGACAATGCCTACGGTCCGGGCAAGGCCTTCGCTGCGGTCGAGCTCGCGGCCTGGGGCATCACCCACCGCTTTTTCGACGCCTTGGATCCCGACGACCTGGCACGGCAACTCTCGCCCGCCACCCGGCTGGTCTGGCTGGAAGCCCCGGGCTCGATCACGCTGGAGTTTCCCGACATTCCCGCGTTGGTGGCACGTGTGCAGCAGGCCAATCAGGGACGGGCCGGCCTGCGCCCTGTGGTCACCGTTCTGGACAACACCTGGGGCGCAGGTGTCGCGTTCAACCCGTTCGATCTGGGTGTCGACATCTCGATGCAGGCGCTCACCAAGTACCCCAGCGGCGGCGCCGATGTCTTGATGGGCTCGGTGGTCACGCGCGATCTGGCCCTGCACCGTCAGGTGCTGCTCACCCACATGCGCCTGGGCCTGGCCGTGGCCGCCAACGACGCCGAGCTGGTGCTGCGCAACCTGCCCACCGTGGCCCTGCGCTACGAAGCCCAGGACAGCAGTACGCGTGTCTTGGCCGAATGGATGCAGGCCCAGGCCGGCGTGGTGCAGGTCCTGCACCCGGCCTTGCCCGGCTCGCCGGGCCACGCCACCTGGAAGCGCGATGCGACCGCAGCCGCCTGCCTGTTCAGCGCTGTGTTCGACCCCGCCATCCCGCAACAGCGCATTGATGCGTTCTGCGACAGCCTCAAATTGTTCCGGCTGGGCTGGAGCTGGGCCGGGCCGACCAGCCTGTGCGCGCCGTACGACATGGCCTCGATTCGAACCCGGGCCTGGCCGCACGCCGGTGGTCTGGTACGCTTTGCGGTCGGTCTGGAATCCGTGCACGATCTGCGTGCCGACCTTGCGCAGGCCCTCGCTGCCTTGCAAGCCTGACCCCTTCGTTTCAACAGACCTGAAAGACTGATTTGGCTACTCCCAACTACGGATACGAAAAACGCCAGCGCGAGCTTGCCAAGAAGAAAAAGAAAGAGGAAAAGCTCAAGGCCAAGGCCGAAGGCCGCCGTCACGACGACACCGATGGGCCCGAAGAACAGAGCAACGACACACCGGACGGCGCTGCGGGCGGCGACGGCGCAGGGTCGGGCGACTGAGTGGGTCGCGTTCCCCAGGCCCGGGCAGCTTGCTCAGGCCGAGGGATCGCAAGCGGTCAATCGCGTTGCAGCAAGGACCGCGCAGCTTCGTTCAGCGATTCGGCTGAACGGTCCCGCAGCTCACAGGGCAGGGCCTGCGGAAATTGTTTGAAATTGCGTCCGATCGACTGGGCGTACATCGGGTCGTAGTGGCGGGTCAGCAGCTCCAGCACCACCTCAGGCGTTTGCCCCTGATTCACCTTTTCGATCCAGCCCGACACCACCTCCTTGCCCCGCAACTCCGTCAAGGCTTCCAGACGTGAGCAAAAAGACGCCGGGTCCTTCACGAAAAAGTCGTAGTCCTCCAGCAGCAGGGCCACACGCTGCGTGTCCGACAGGCGCAGGTCGATACAGGGGCTGGCCCGCATGGCGTCGATGAGAGCGTCGGGGATGCGCACATTGCCCACCTTTTTGCTTTCACTCTCCACGTAAACCACGCGCGATGGATCGAAGCCGCGCAAGGCCTCCCACACCATCGAGTCAAAGCGCTTCTGGCTGGGTTGGGGTTGGCCCGGAATGTGACCGAGCACCGAACTGCGGTGGCTGGCCAGCGCTTCAAGGTCGAGCACCTGCGCACCCTGAGCCGCCAGGGCCTGCAGCAGGCGCGTCTTGCCGCTGCCGGTGGGGCCGCAGACGATGCGGTAGTGCAGACGGGACGCCTGGGCCGGCAAGGAGTCCACCAGCGCCGCGCGCCACGCCTTGTAGCCGCCCTCGATCAAGGTGACATGAAAACCGATGGCGCCCAGGATGGTGGCCAGCGCGCCGCTGCGGTTGCCGCCGCGCCAGCAGTACACCAGCGGCTTCCAGGTGCGAGGTTTGTCGATCACCTCGCGTTCGATGTGGGCCGCGATGTTGCGCGCCGAGAGCGCGGCGCCACGTTTCTTGGCCTCGAACGGGTTGACCTGCTTGTACATCGTGCCGATGGTGATGCGCTCGGCGTTGTTCAGTGTGGGCCAGTTCACTGCACCCGGCACGTGGTCGAGCGCATGCTCGTCTTCGGTGCGGGCGTCGATGATCAGGTCGAAGTCGGCCAGGCGGCTCAGCGCCTCGGTGGCATTCAGGGTATGGACGGGCATGGCCGATTATCGGCGTGCGATCAACTTGCGAAGTTCGGGCCAGACGTTGTCGAGCATGGTGGGCTGTGCGAGCTCATTCGGGTGGATGCGGTCGTTCTGGAACAGGGCGGTGGGGTCCTTCGTGTCTGCCACGCCCTTGAGGAAAAACGGCACCAGCGCGGTCTGTTCGGCCTTGGCCACAGCGGTGAACACGTCGCGGAACTCCTGCGCGTACTTCGCGCCGTAGTTCGGCGGCATCTCCATGCCCAGCAGCAGCACCTGCGCGCCCGCCTCGCGGGAGAGGCGGGCCATGGTGGCCAGGTTGTCGCGCGTCATGTTCAGCGGCAGGCCGCGCAGGGCGTCGTTGCCGCCCAACTCAATCACCACCCACTTGGGCCGGTGCTGTTTGAGCAGCGCGGCGATGCGTGATCGACCGCCCGAGGTGGTGTCGCCGCTGATGCTGGCATTGACCACGCGCGCCTTCACTTTCTCTTTGGCCAGGGTCTCGCCCAACAGTGCGACCCAGCCGGTGCCGCGCTTGAGGCCGTACTCGGCACTCAATGAATCGCCCACCACCAGGATCACCGGCGCCTGGCTTGCGGCCTGTGCCGGGGCTTGCGCCAGCGCCTGGCCCAAAGACCCTGCAGCGGCGAGCGCGCACACGCTGCAGACCAGCGCGTTAAAGTGACGGCGTTTCAACTTGAGAAGTCCTTCCATGTCCGATGTGATGATTGCGGTCCAGCATGTGTTCAAGTCGGTGACCGACTCCACCGGGTCGCTGACCATTCTGCGCGATATCGATTTCACCCTGAACAAAGGGGAGACCGCCGCCATCGTGGGTGCGTCCGGGTCGGGCAAGAGCACGCTGCTGTCCATCGTGGCCGGTTTGGACACCCCCACCAGCGGCACAGTTCACGTCGACGGCGTTGATTTGTTCGCGCTGGACGAAGACCAGCGTGCCGCGCTGCGTTCACAGAAGGTCGGTTTCGTGTTTCAGAGCTTCCAGCTGCTGGGCAACCTCACCGCACTGGAGAACGTGATGCTGCCGCTGGAACTGGCCGGGCGCCGCGACGCACGAGCCACCGCCACCCACATGCTGCAGCGCGTGGGCCTTGGAGAACGCTTGTCAAGCTACCCCAAGGTGCTCTCTGGTGGTGAACAGCAGCGTGTGGCGCTGGCTCGGGCCTTTGTCGTGCAGCCCGCGGTGCTGCTGGCCGACGAGCCCACCGGAAGCCTTGATTTCGCCACCGGCGGCAAGATCATGGAGCTCATGTTCGACCTCAACCGCGAGCAGGGCACCACGCTCGTGCTGGTCACGCACGACCGCGGCATTGCCCAACGCTGCGAGCGGCGCATCACCATCGAGGCCGGGCAGGTGGTGCCAGAGGGGCAAGAGGCCGCGCTCATTGCCTGAACCCGCCTGGGCCCGGAGGGGATAATCCGGGCATGTCTTCTCCCAAAGTGCTTTTCGGCTTTCACGCCGTGGGCGTGCGCCTGAAAACCGCGCCGCAGTCCATCATTGAAATCTATTACGAGCCCACGCGCCGCGATGCGCGCATGCGCCAGTTCCTAGACAAGGCGCGCGAGGCCAACGCCCGCCTGATCGAGGCCGACGGCCTGCGCATCGCCAAGCTGGCAGGCAGTCACGGCCACCAAGGCGTGGCCGCGCGCGTGGAGGAGATCAAGCAGGTGCATTCGCTCGACGAGTTGCTGGAGCAACTCGAAGCCACGGGCGTGCCGCCCTTGCTTCTCGTGCTCGACGGCATCACCGACCCGCACAACCTCGGCGCCTGCCTGCGGGTTGCCGACGGCGCCGGTGCCCACGCCGTGATCGCACCCAAGGACCACGCCGCCGGCATCAACGCCACCGTGGCCAAGGTGGCCAGCGGCGCAGCCGAGACCATGCCGTACTTCATGGTCACCAACCTGGCCCGCACCCTGGGTGAACTCAAGGAACGCAACATCTGGATCATCGGCACCGCCGACGACGCACCGAAGACGCTGTATCAGGTCGAACTCAAAGGTCCAGTGGCACTGGTGCTCGGCGCCGAAGGCACCGGCATGCGCCAACTCACCCGCAAGACCTGCGACGAACTGGTGAGCATCCCCATGCACGGCGCGGTGGAGAGCCTGAACGTGTCGGTGGCGAGTGGGGTGTGCCTTTACGAGGCGTTGCGGCAGCGGGGTTGAGGCATGGCCTGGCGAGAGACGGCGAGTCGAGCCAGGCATCATGTGCTTTGCCTCCTCAGTTGCAGGCCGGCATTGGCGTCTTTGTGCCAGCGCCTGGTGCATCTGCAGGATGCTCTTCCCATCGCAAAGTCTTCGAATCAACCAATCAAATAGTACTAATGGGCTTTGTTGATTTCAACCGGTGAGTCAATTGAATTTACTTTGCCGCATGTCGATTGAAGACAGCCTGTATCAAATGTGTCACTTTGTGACGGACGCTTTCACGCAATTTTCAAGTTCCTTGCGGGTGTGCAGGGAAAATGAGCCTTCAGCGCCTTCCTCAATGAAAACAACCACTTACGCGGATTAACGAGAGGTGGCGTGGCCCGCCTGAATTGCCGAGATACTCCGTTCAATCGACTGCTTCTGCCGTTTGATCACTCGGGTCAACTTCGAATACTGTGGGGTAAGTCACACTGCAATCGAATCAGGGTGATACCAATCTCAATGCCCCTGTGATGGGGGCGCCGGCCCACACACCTCTCCTCTTTTCAGTCAATTTTTAAATCTCATGAAGACTCACGCCATCTTTGAAAACTCGCCGCTGGCGAATACGCCGCGCCTTCCCGTCGTGCTGTGTTGCCTGCTGGCTTTGAGTGCCTGCGGTGGCGGCGGGGGAGCAGAGAGCACCGGTGGAGGGGCGATCATCGGTGACGCTCTCGCACAGGCGCCCCTTCAAAAGCCGGCACCTGCCCCCCTGCCAGCACCCGCTCCGGCACCAGCACCCGCTCCAGCACCCGCTCCAGCACCCGCTCCAGCACCCGCTCCAGCACCCGCTCCAGCTCCAGCTCCAGCTCCAGCTCCAGCTCCAGCTCCAGCTCCAGCTCCAGCTCCCCCCACCACGAACAATGACATCCTTTCGCCCGCGCTGGCAGTCGAATACGTGGACGCTCAGGGCGTTCGACAGTCGGTCCGGGTGGTCTCCGGTCAAACCACGGTGACCGGCGTCGCTCCTTTCCTGGTCAAGTTCGATGGCTCAGGCACCCGGGCACCGGCCGCCCTTCGAGCCCAATCGGCGATCACCGATCCGGAAGCCTACGCCTTCCTGATGACAGGCTACCGCCTGAACTACGGCGAGAACCGCGGTGGCGTCTGGCAGTATCCGCAGGGTTCGTCATATTCGCGAGACGAAGACACGGGGCCGCCCGTCTTCTCTTACGTGTATCAAACCCCGGGCTCCTATCCCGTGCGACTGCGCACCCGTGATGCGCTCGGCAACGAGGCTGACGTTCAGCTGAACGTCGTCGTCAACGCTCCGCCGGCTCCATTCCCGATCCGACCCACGGATGGTCGCTGGCCCAACTTCGTCAGCGGTAACCGATACACCCTCGAAGCCAATGGCGACTATCGATCGTTCGGGGCGCTGGAAACGGGTGGTCGGCACAACATCGTGATTGAAAAGGTGGGCACCGGGGCAGACCCCACGATCTCCACATTTAGTCCAGACGGGCGCAGCAAGGCCTTGGCGACGCGACCAGTGGAATTTCGCGCAGCCCACATTCGACTGGTCAACGTGGATATCGGTCACTTCCAAGTTGGTCAGCGTGGCTATGACTACGTGGGGGTGATCGGCGGAGTCGTTCGCAGGTTCTCTGACGCAGGAGCGGTATTCCTCTGGCATGAAGGCACCGATATCGCTCGCTCGAATGTCCGCTTTGGCCGGGGCCTATTTTTCCAGGATACCGAGCTTCGCAGCACGGCAGCCGGGAGCGGGTACATCATGTTTGGGACTTTCAATGGGCTGCACGCCCGCAACACCCGGTTCGTACATGCTGAGAACGGTCCAACTACTTATGCCATGCTGCGGGTGTACGGATCCAACTTCACATTCCGGAACAACCTCTGGTTTTCTCAGGTGGACGGGGGTTTGGGGAACGGAACGCTCATTTCGATGCTGGCTACCGGTGGACAGACCCAAACGCAATGGCGCGACGACGATACCGTGGGTCCCACCAACGGAACATCCAGTAGCCAAGCCTATGGTTACATCAGCGAGAAGCAGATCCTTCAGAACAACCAGTTGCATGCGAGTGGGTCTTTCCTGACCAACGGCGTGGCCGTTGCAGGCGGAGGCAATCCCTCGGGCGATCGACTGGTCTACCCCAGGCTAATCGGATGGGAAGACAACGTTTTCGGCGTCTCTGGAAACGTGGGCCGGATGATCCAGGGAGGCGAGATCGGCGGTCAGTATGTTTTCTGGCGTAACAACCGGCGCGACTTCGGGCGCGGGCCGGTTGTGTCGGCCACCACCGGCGCACCTAACGCAAGCGTGGGTAACACCACAACCTTCAACGGCCCGCATCTGATCGAGGCAACTAACTCGCGGGCGGTTCCAAGTTCGTTCTAAGTGAATCAGCCCATACAAAGCAAGGCGATTTGAGAATCAAACCATCAGCCGTCCACCGAAGTGGGTCAACTCCAGCCAGTCAGCGGTCATGTCTCTGACTTCCTGCATTGAATCGAACACAAAGCAGCACAGCACCTCGGTGCTGTAGGTCTTGTTGAAGCGTTCGACATAGGCGTTTTGGGCAGGCTTTCCAGTCTGGATGTGATTGAGGACAATGCCCTTGGACTGAACCGCCCCGGGGGGTTCAGTTTTCGAGGTGGCTTCAAGTATTATCACGATGTTGTAGTTTTAACTGCGCAGCTCCACCAGTGGTGAGTAGACGCATTTCTACGCAACATCGGCGAGGCGCAAGGGCGGAGTCACCCCCCCACATTGTCTTGGAGCGGCTAATGGTCGAGATTGGGCCGGGCCGTATCGTTGTTTTGCTCGCTGTATCGAAGATGCATCAATGCTTTATGGGTTTGCTCATGGGGACTTTGTTCTCTTGGAGAGCCCCGAGCGCTCATCCAAGTAGCATTTTTGAGTTGACGGCAATGAGTCTGGCGTCTGTCGGGTCAAGCTCGGGTCCTATTTTCGAACTGATGATGAGAAGCCAAGGGGGATGCAAGACATGGCATGTGATCGAACCAGCTTGGCCCAGGTGATTCGTCCCCTGGATCGAGCTGCTGGTCTCGCAGGGAACTTTGCGAACAAGGCGAGGAGCACCGCCGGATGCCGTTTCGTCTCTGGTCGCGCCACCGCGACAATGAAGAGGAGGGCACCGAGTGTTATCTGACAAGCCCGACGAACCCCACAACGGTCCCTTCCCCGCGCAGCAAATGGTGTCACAACCGGTTACTCAGCCCCCGTCGAACCCCGTGAAGCTGTTGTTTCTGCTGCCCAATATTGGTGGTGGTGGCATTGAGCGGGCGATGCTCAACTTGCTGGATGGGCTGACAGCGGGCCGCTACGATCCGCGTGTTGTTGTACACGAGCGGGGCGGAACATTGGCGGAGGAGGTGGCGTCTCGGGTGGACACCCGTTTCCTGGGTCAAGCTCCTTACAGCAGGTGGCGCTTGCCCATGCTGTTTTGGCACATCTTGGGGGAAGTAAGACGGACTGATGTGGTGGTGGCGATGAACGAGGGTCGTGCGGCGGTGTTGGGCCTGCTGGCAGCCAAGTTGGTTGGTAAACCGGTCGTGTCCGTCATCAACTTCGATTGGAGCCGATTCAAGCTAGAGAATAGCTGGAGGCAAACTTTCGCCTTGCGCATGTACCGGTTCATGGATGCGGTGGTCGCGGTGTCCCACGGCGCCGCCGAGGGTTTCTGCGTCGTTTCAGGGATGGATTCCGCGACGGTTCGGGTGATCTCGGTACCCCAGCCAATCGCACGCGTACGGACCCGAGCTTTGGAGCCCCTGCCGGAAGCCTTCCAGGCGACTTTTGAGGGTCCGACCGTGGTGGCGGTCGGGCGACTCGATCGACAGAAGGGGCTCGACGTACTGATCGATGCACATGCACGCGTGTTGGAGCTTGGGGTTCAACATCGGCTGATATTGGTTGGGCAGGGTGGGCTGCTCAACGAGCTAAGGGTACGGGCTAGTGAACTCGGCGTCGAAGGCACCGTGGTCTTCGCCGGCTTTCAGTCCAACCCGTTTCCGTTTGTTCGCAACTCAACGGTGTTCGCGATGTCGTCGCGCTTCGAAGGTCAGCCGCTGGCCTTGGCCGAAGCCATGACCTGTGGTGCGGCCATCGTGTCGACCGATTGCCCTGCGGGTCCGCGGGAAATGCTCGACGACGGTCGCTGCGGGTTGCTCGTGCCTGTCGAGGACCCCGCCGCTCTAGCCGGTGCCATTGCCAGCCTGCTTCGAGATCCGAAGGTGCGGGAAGGTCTGCGGACAGCTGCATTGGAGCGGTCGAAGATGTTCGACGATGCCCGGGTGGTACGTGATTGGGAAGCGGTCATTGATTCAGTGAGACGGTAGCGCCCGAGCGGTGTGCTCCGGGTTGTCGATGACCTGCTTCGTCTTAAGTTGCGGCGGATTCAAAAGTGAAGTGCAACACCCTGGGTTTCAATGAACGAGGGTGGA
>NZ_JAUCZG010000027.1 GCF_030373225.1 Hydrogenophaga sp.
CCATGTCCAGACTCAGCTCGTCAAGAAACAACCTCTTGACTCTTCACATCTAGTCCCCGACCCAACCCCTAAACTCGCTGCATGCCCTGGCACGCCCAACTCGACCTCCACTACCGCCGCGACGGCGAGCGCACCGTGCTGCAGCACCACCACACCGGTCCGCTGCGCATCTTCAAGAGCCTCTACCCCGAAGGCAGCGGCATTTGCCACAACGTGATCATTCACCCGCCCGGCGGGCTGGTGGGCGGTGATGTGCTGGAGGTCAACGTGCAGGCGGCGGCGCACACCCACGGCCTGCTCGCAACGCCCGGGGCCACGCGCTTCTACAGAAGCGACGGCCCGAGCGCCTCGCAGCAGGTCACCCTCGTGCTGGACGAAGGCGCCCGACTCGAATGGCTGCCACTGGAGGCCATTGCCTACCCGGGCTGCCTGGCCCACAACTCGCTGCGCGCCACGCTGGCCGACGGCGCCGAGATGATCGGCTGGGACGTCTGCGCGCTCGGGCTGCCCAACGCCGGCCAGGCGTTCGACCGTGGCAGCCTGACCCAGCAGCTGGACATTCCGGGCCTGTGGCTGGAGCGCTCGCGCATCGACGCAGCGGACACCCGCCTGCTCGAATCTCCGCTGGGCCTGGGTGGCCACAAATGCATGGGCACGCTCTGGCTGGCCACCGGCACACCGCTCACGCGCGAACGCCGCGAACACCTGCTGGCGTCGGTGCGCGCGGTGCTGGAGGGCGAACACGGTGTGCAGGTGGGCGCCACCTGCCCCAACCCGCGCATGCTGGTGGTGCGGGCGGTGGCCCCGCTGGTGGAGCCCCTCATGGCGCTGTTCCAGCGGGTCTGGGCGAGCTTGCGCACCGAGGCCTGGCAGCTGGGCAGCACCCCGCCGCGCATCTGGAAGGTGTGAGCCGCCCCGAAATGGGGTGCAAAGCCCCGTCTGATCGGTGCATCAGCCGGGGCAGGCCGTGCGCACAATGGGCCTGCCATTGAAGGGTGCGCCCTGCGCGCGCCCCGAACCACCCCATGCCCATCGCTGCGAACCACCTGCAAGACGCTCACGCGCTCGTCATCGAGGGCAACCTCCAGTCGCGTTCGATCCTCGTGTCGCAACTGCGCGAACTCGGTGTGGGCACGGTGTCGCAATGTTCCCGGCTGGTCGATGCGCGTCGCAAGCTGGAGGTCAACCGCTACGACGTCGTGATCTGC
Organism: Hydrogenophaga sp.; assembly: GCF_030373225.1. Classification (GTDB taxonomy): domain Bacteria; phylum Pseudomonadota; class Gammaproteobacteria; order Burkholderiales; family Burkholderiaceae_C; genus Hydrogenophaga. Next base: position 1,209 of record NZ_JAUCZG010000027.1, read on the forward strand.
GAACAGCACTTCGAGCGCGACTCGATGTCGGGCCAGGACCTGCTCGACGACCTGCGCCGCAACCAGCTGCTGCCGTTCTACACGGTCTTCATCATGGTCACGGCCGAGGCTTCGTATGCCAAGGTGGCCGAGGCCGCCGAATCGGCGCTCGACGCCTACCTGCTCAAACCCCACACCGGCGCGCGCCTGAGCGACCGCATCATGATGGCGCGCGAGCGCAAGAAGGCGCTCGAAGCCATCTTCACCGCCATCGACGCGGAAGACTTCGAACACGCCGCGGCCTTGTGCCTGGAGCGGTTCGAGGCGCGGGGCAGCTACTGGCTGTATGCGGCACGCATCGGCGCCGAGCTGTTGCTGCGCAATGGCGACATCGGCGACGCGCAGAAGCTCTACGAAGCCGTGATCGCCGCCAAGACCCTGCCCTGGGCCCGCCTGGGGGTGGCGCGCGCGCAGCTCGAAGGTGGTCAACCGGCACGCGCCGTGACCACGCTGGAGAGCCTGATCCAGGACGACAACGCCTATGCCGATGCCTACGAAGTGATGGGCCGGGCGCAATTCGAGCTGGGCAACTTCCAGAGCGCGCTGAGCACCTACCAGATGGCCACGAAGCTCACGCCCTCCTCCATCACCCGCCTGCTCAAGCACGGCATGCTGGCCTACTACACCGGTGAACGCAGCGAGGGCGTGGAGCTGCTCGACCGCGCCACGCGGCTGGGCCTGGACTCCAAGATGTTCGACGCCCAGGCCCTGCTGCTGCTGGCCTTTGCACGGCTGGACAACAACGACCAGCGCGGCCTGGCGCGCACGGTGGACCAGCTCACCCGGCTGCGCGACCGCAGCCATGCGCCGGCCCGACCCCACCGCCTGCTGGGCATGGCCGAGAGCCTGCTCGCGCTGCAGCAGCAACACACGGCGCGCGCCCAGGACGATGTGCGTCGCCTGGCCGACGAGGCCCTGAGCCCCGACTTCGACTTCGAGACCGCCTGCAACCTGATCGCCCTGATGAGCCGCCTGCAGATGCGATCGATCGCCCTGAACGAATCGGACGCCGCGCTCGACACGCTGGCGCTGCGCTTTTGCACCAGCAAGGCGATGAGCGAACTGATGGCCTGCGCGGCCTCCGGCGGGCAGGGTTTTGCCGAGCGGGTGCGCAGCGCGCACAGCCAGATCCTGAAGATGACCGAGCAGGCAATGACGCTGAGCATCAAGGGCGACCCGCAGGGCACGGTGCTCAAACTGCTCGAAGACGGCGAACGCACGCTCAACGCCAAGCTGATCGAGTCGGCCCACCAGGTGCTGCAGCGCTACACCGTGCGCATTGCCGACTTTGCGGCGCTGAACGAGCGCACCGACGCCCTGCGCGAGCGCTACCGCACCACCGCGCAGCATTCCCGCCTGGGCGAGCACACCGGCGCTGTGGCCACGCCGGGCGGCGTGTCGCTGCCCGCGGGGTACAAGGCTCCGTCCACCGAAGGTCTGCTCGGCAGCGGCCGCTGACTCAGCGTTCGGCGAAGAGCGCGAGCACCTGCTCGCGAAACCAGCGGTTGTCCGGGTCGCCTTCGAACCGGTGGCTCCAGTGCAGGGACACGGTGAAGCCCCGGTCGACAAACGCAGGCTGCACGACCACGCAGCCACCCGTCTGCACAAAACCCTGCGCGATGTTGCCCGGCATCACCACGCACAGGTCGGTGGCCTGAACGATCGAGGGCAGCACCATGAAGTGCTCGGTGGTCAGGCGCAGCCGGTCCTGCAGGCCGGTCTGCGCAAGGATGCGCAAGGTGTCGCTGTGGGTGCGAACCGCCACGAAGTCGAGCTGGTGCAGGGCCTTGAGCAGGCTCGCCCCCCGCAGGCGATCGAGCAGTTTGCGCATCGGGTGGCCGCTGCGCATGAGCACCACGTAGCGGTCCTGCAGCAGCTCGGTGCGCTGGGTGTCTTTCACCTGCGGCAGAAAGCCGAACGCAAAGTCGATCACGCCGCTGTCCAGCGCGTGGCTGAGCCCGGTGTGCGGCACCGGCCGCGTGGCCACGCGCACGCCCGGGGCATCTTGCTGGAGCCGGGCCATGAGTTCGGGCAGAAAGCGGCTCTCGCCGATGTCGCTCATGTGCAGGCGGAACAGGCGGCGCGAACTGGCCGGGTCGAAGCCGCTCGATTCGCTCAGCGCACTGGCCAGCGTGGCCAGCGCGCCCTGCACCGCCTCGGCCAGCGCCACGGCCTTGGGCGTGGGCTTCACGCCGCCCGGTGCGCGCACGAACAGCGGGTCCTTCACCAGCAGCCGCAGCCGCGTCAGGCCGTGGCTCACCGCCGGCTGGGTCAAGCCCAGGTGTTCGGCGGCCCGGCTCACGCTGCCGGCGCGGTACACCTCGTTGAAGAGGCGCAGCAGGTTCAGGTCGAGGTCCTTGATATGCATGAGGTTCATGTCGCTTAGTGCGTTCATTGTATTGATCGATGAAGCCGCGCTGCCGATACTCAGTGGCCCAGCCGCCACCCGCCGGCCGTGGCGCACCGGAGACCAGGACCTTGGAAGTTTCATTCACTCAGGAAATCGAGTCGCTGCGGCTCGGGGACGGCGACACCTTCCATGGCGAGGGCATCCTCGCCATCACCAAGGCGCTGCTGCAGTCGGGCGTGTCGTATGTGGGCGGCTACCAGGGCGCGCCGGTGTCGCACCTGCTCGACGTGATGGTTCAGGCCAAGCCCTACATGGACGAACTCGGCGTGCATGTGGAGGCGTGCTCCAACGAGGCCTCGGCCGCCGCCATGCTGGGCGCCTCCATCCACTACCCGCTGCGCGGCGCGGTGACCTGGAAGTCCATCGTCGGCACCAATGTGGCGGCCGATGCCTTGTCCAACCTCGCCTCGCCCGGTGTCACCGGCGGTGTGCTGGTGGTGGTGGGCGAAGACTACGGCGAGGGAGCGAGCGTGATCCAGGAACGCACGCACGCCTATGCGCTCAAGTCGAGCATGGTGCTGCTCGATCCGCGCCCCGATCTCGCGCGCATGGTGCACATGGTCGAGCAGGGTTTCCGTCTCTCGGAAGCGTCGAACATGCCGGCGCTGATGGAGCTGCGCATCCGCGCCTGCCACGTGCGCGGCAGCTTCGTGACCAAGGACAACGTCCGGCCAGCACTCTCCCGCCACACCCTCATCGACGAGCCCGCGAGCTTCGACTACAACCGCCTGGCCCACCCGCCGGTGACCTTCCGCCACGAGAAGCTCAAGGGCGACGAACGCATTCCGGCGGCGCGGCGCTACATCGTGGAGAACGACCTCAACGAGTTCTTCGACGGTGAGCACAAGGACCTGGGCCTCGTCGTGCAGGGCGGCTTGTACAACACACTGATCCGTGCGCTGCAGCAGTTCGGCCTGGCCGATGCGTTTGGCGACACCGCCATTCCCATGCTGGTGCTCAACGTCACCTGCCCGCTGGTGCCCGAGCAGCTCACGAACTTCTGTCTGGGCAAGCGCGCGGTGCTGCTGCTCGAAGAAGGCCAGCCGGAGTACATCGAGCAGGAACTCGCCACGCTCTTGCGCCGGCTCGACATACAGACGCCACTCCACGGCAAGGACATGCTGCCCAACGCCGGCGAGTACACCGCCGAGGTGATGGCCAACGGCCTGGCCAGGTTTGTGGGCCGCTACCTGCAGGACCCGGCCACGCAAGCCGTGACGGAAACCGCGCGCGGCTGGCTGCAGGGCAACCAGGCGCGGCGCGCCGAGTCGGTGCAACAACTCTCGGCCCCGCTGCCTGCGCGCCCGCCGGGCATGTGCATCGGCTGCCCGGAACGCCCGGTGTTCTCGGCCCTCAAGCTCGCGCAGCAAGACACCGGCCCGGTGCACATCGCGGGCGACATCGGCTGCCACGCGCTGGCCACTTTCGAGCCGTTTTCGTTTGGGCATTCCATCCTGGGCTACGGCATGAGCCTGGCCAGCCGCGCCGGTGTGTCGCCGGTCATGAAGCGGCGCGTCTTGTCGGTGATGGGCGACGGCGGCTTCTGGCACAACGGCCTGCTCACCGGCGTGCAGAGCGCGCTCTTCAACGGCGACGACGCGGTGCTGCTGATCTTCAAGAACGGCTACACCTCGGCCACCGGCACGCAGGACATCATCTCCACCCCCGGTGACGCCGCCAAGGACGCGGCCAGCGACAAGGCGCAGAGCCTGGCCCACACCGACCAGACCATCGAGAGCACCTTGAAGGGTCTGGGCGTGAAGTGGATGCGCACCGTGAACACCTACGAGGTGGACACCATGCGCGCCACGCTCACCGAGGCCTTCAGCACGCCGTTTCAAGGCCTCAAGGTGATCGTCGCCGAAGGCGAATGCCAGCTGGAACGCCAGCGCCGCATCAAGCCCTGGATCGCCAACCTGCTCAAGAAGGGTGAGCGGGTGGTGCGCGTGAAATACGGCGTCGATGAAGACGTGTGCAACGGCGACCACGCCTGCATCCGCCTCTCGGGCTGCCCCACGCTCACGCTGAAAGACAACCCCGACCCGCTCAAGGTCGACCCGGTGGCCACCGTCATCGACGGCTGCGTGGGCTGCGGCCTGTGCGGCGCCAACGCGCACGCGGCCACGCTGTGTCCCTCGTTCTACCGCGCCGAGGTGGTGCAGAACCCCAGCTGGCACGAGCGCCTGATCCATTCGCTGCGCAGCCGTGTTGTGCGCCTTCTTCAGCCCGCTTGACCATGAACCCCCACGCTCAACAACCCATCTCCCTGTTGCTCTGCGCCCTCGGCGGCGAAGGCGGCGGCATCCTCACCGACTGGCTGGTGGAGGCCGCGCGGCACGCCGGCTATGCGGCCCAGGCCACGTCGATCCCCGGCGTGGCGCAGCGCACCGGCGCCACCACCTATTACATGGAAGTGTTTCCGGTGCCCATGGCCGGGCTGGGCGGGCGCCGGCCGGTCTTCGGCCTGAACCCGCTGCCCGGGCGGCTCGATGCGCTGGTGTCGTCCGAGCTGCTGGAAACCGGCCGCCAGATCACCAACGGCCTGAGCTCGGACAGCCACACGCTGGTGATCACCTCGTCGGCCCGGGCACTCACCACCGGCGAGAAGATGGTGATGGGCGACGGCCGGCGCGATGCGGCCGAACTGATCGACCTGGTGAACACCCACAGCCGCGCGCGCCATGTGCTCGACATGGCCGCGCTCACCAAGCAGGCCGGCACCGTGGTCAGCGCGGTGATGCTGGGCGCGATCGCCGGCAGCGGCTTGCTGCCGATGGCGCGGCAGGACTTCGAAGCCGCCATCGGCACCGGGGGTGCCAGCGCCCAGGCCAGCCTGCGCGGCTTCGCGCTCGCCTTCGACGCGGTGCAGGCCCAGCGCGCTCAGGCCGCGTATGTGGAGCAGGTGCTCGCACCCGAGCCCACCCCCGCCACACCCAGCCTGCCCGCCGCGCTGGCGCGCGAGTTCCCACCCGAAGTGCACCCGCTCATGGCCCTGGGCCATGCCCGTGTGTGCGACTACCAGAACGCGGCCTACGGCACGCACTACGCAGCCCGGCTGCGGCGCGTGCTCGAGGCCGAGAAGCGCACCGACCCGCAGGGCGAACACGGCTGGAGCACCACGGTGGAAATGGCGCGCTGGGTGGCGCTGTGGATGGCGTTCGACGACATCGTGCTGGTGGCCGACCTCAAGAGCCGCGCCAGCCGCCAGGCCCGCGTGCGCGCGGAGGCCAAGGCCGGCAACGACGACCTGCTGCGGGTGGTCGACCACTTCAAGCCCGGCGCGCCCGAGTTCGCCGCCATGCTGCCCGAAGGCCTGGCCCGCCGCGTGCTGGCCTGGGACCGCAGACGCGTGGCCGCCGGCCAGGCGCCCTGGGCGCTGCCGCTGAAGATCGGCACGCACTCGGTGCTGGGCATGCTGGCCTTGCGCGGCCTGGCCGCCACGAAACGCCTGCGTCCCATGGGCAGCCGCTTCCAGGCCGAGCAGGCCCTCATCGACCGCTGGCTGACAGCGGTGGTGCAGCTCACATCGATCCACTGGCAGCTGGGCCACGAGGTCGCGCTGTGCGGCCGGCTGATCAAGGGCTACGGCAGCACCAACGAACGCGGCAAGGACAACCTGCTGCACATCATCGACCACCTCGCCCTGCCGGCGCTCGGCGACCCGGGCAGCGCGGCGCAACGTTGCCGTGCTGTGGCCGCTGCCCGCAGCGCGGCCCTGAGCGACGAAGCCGGCCAGGCACTCGATCGGGCGCTGCAGCAACACGGCGCGCCCGCACGACCGGTGAAGGCCCAGCCGATCCGGTGGCAGCACAACCCCCGATTGAAAGTGAAGGCGGCTACGCCACACTGAACTTTTCCGTTCCCCCGCCACGCAAGACCAACAAGGAGACAGACATGAAACACAGCACCCCCCCTTCGCGCCGCTGGCACCTGGCCGCCGCCACCGCCCTGGGCCTCATGACGCTGGCCGGCGCGCCCGCAGCGCTGGCGCAGACCTGGCCCGAGAAGCCGATCAGGGTCGTGGTGGGCTTCCCGCCCGGTGGTGCGGCCGACCAGATCGCGCGGCTGGTGTCCACACCGCTGGCCGCCGCGCTCGGTCAGCCCGTGGTGGTGGAGAACCGCGCCGGGGCCAACGGCAACATCGCCGGTGACACGGTGGCCAAGGCACCGGCCGACGGCCACACGCTGCTCATGGGCTCGGGCGGCATGGTGTCGGTGAACCCGCACATCTACAAAAACATGCCCTTCGATCCAGCCAGGGACCTGACCCCGGTGGCATCGGCCGCGCGCATCCTGGTCTACCTGATGGGCAAGCCCACGCTGGAAGCCAACAACGTGCAGGACCTCATCAAGTTGATCAAGGCGAACCCGGGCCGACTGGTGTATGGCTCGGCGGGCAACGGCAGCTCGCCCCACCTCGCGGGCGAAATGTTCAAGAGCCAGGCCGGCCTGTTCGCGGTGCACGTGCCCTACCGCGGCGCCGCTCCCGCGCTCACCGACCTCATGGGCAACCAGATCGACTATTACTTCGACCCGGGCATCGGCCTCTCGCACGCCAGGGCCGGCCGCACCAAACTGCTGGCCGTGGGCAGCATGAAGCGCTCACCCCTGTTCCCCGATGTGCCCACGCTGGACGAGGTGGGCCTCAAGGGCTTCGACGCCGACTCGGTGTTCGGCTTCTACGCACCCGCGGGCACACCCGCGGCCGTGGTCACGCGCCTCAACACGGAAATCAACAAGATCCTGGCCACCGCGGCGGTGAAAGACCGCATCACGGCCCTGGGTGGAGAAGCCCTGGCACTCACGCCGGCCGAGTTCGGCAAGCGCGGCGCGGACGATTCGCAGCGCTTCGGCGCGATCATCAAGGAGCGCAAGATCACGGCGGAATGAGACCCGCTGGCCACGGGCTCAGATCGCCACCAGCTGGCGCACGCCCCTGGTCTGCATCTCGCTGCCGGGGCCGCTGGCAATCACTTCGCCGCGCTCCATGACCACATAACGGTCGGCCAGCGCTTCGGCGAAGTCGTAGTACTGCTCCACCAGCACGATGGCCATGTTGCCGCGGTCGGCCAGCATGCGGATCACGCGGCCGATGTCCTTGATGATGTTGGGCTGGATGCCTTCGGTGGGCTCGTCCAGGATCAGCAGCTTCGGGCCGGCCGCCAGCGCACGCGCAATCGCGAGCTGCTGCTGCTGACCGCCCGACAAATCTCCGCCACGCCGGCCCAGCATCTGCTTGAGCACCGGGAACAGATCGAACAGCTCCGGCGGAATGGGCGTGTTGCCCTTCTTGCTGGCCAGCCCCATGAGCAGGTTCTCGTGCACCGTGAGGCGTCCGAAGATCTCACGGCCTTGCGGCACAAACCCCAGCCCCAGGCGGGCGCGCTCGTACGGCGTGGCGCCGCTGATGGAAACACCGTCGAGCGTGATGCTGCCGCTCTTGATCGGCACCAGGCCCATGAGCGACTTGAGCAGCGTGGTCTTGCCCACGCCGTTGCGGCCCAGCACCACGGTCACCTGGCCGAGTTCGGCCTGTAGATTGACGTTGCGCAGGATGTGGCTGCCGCCGTAGTACTGGTTGACGTCTTTGACTTCGAGCATCACAAAACTCCGTTCGGGCTGAGCTTGTCGAAGCCCTCGTGCCACGGTTGCACAAAGCCCTTCGACAAGCTCAGGACGATCGGAGAAAGACCCTTCGACAGGCTCAGGGCGAACGGATATGCCATGTCAGCGTCCCAGATAAACCTCGATCACCCGCTCATCCGCCTGCACCTCGTCCAGCGTGCCCTCGGCCAGCACCGCGCCGTCACACAGCACCGTGACCTTCTCCGAAATCGTGCGGATGAAGCTCATGTCGTGCTCCACCACCATCAGCGAGTGTTTGCCCTTCAAGGTGAGGAAGAGCTGCGCGGTGCGCTCGGTTTCTTCGTCGGTCATGCCGGCCACGGGTTCGTCGAGCAGCAGCAGCTTCGGGTCCTGCATCAGCAGCATGCCGATCTCCAGCCACTGCTTCTGCCCGTGGCTCAGGTTGCCGGCCAGGCGGGCTGCGCTGTCGGTGAGGTGGATGGTTTGCAGCACCTCGCCGAGCCGGTCTTTCTCCTGCCCGGTCAGGCGAAACACCATGGAGCGGCGCACGCCCTTGTCGGTGGCCAGGGCCAGCTCGAGGTTCTCGAACACGGTGAGGTGCTCGAACACCGTGGGCTTCTGGAACTTGCGCCCGATGCCCATGGCTGCGATCTCGGCTTCGCGGTAACGCAGCAGGTCGATGGTGCTGCCAAAGAACACCTGGCCCGAGTCGGGCCGGGTCTTGCCGGTGATGATGTCCATCATCGTGGTCTTGCCCGCGCCGTTGGGGCCGATGATGCAGCGCAACTCGCCAGGCGCGATGTCCAGGCTCAGGTTGTTGATGGCCTTGAAACCATCGAAGCTGACGTTCACACCGTCGAGGTACAGGATGCGGCCGTGCGTGGTGTCCACCTGGCCGGGCACCACGAGCCGCGAGAAGCCGGCCGCGCGACCGCCCGACTCGGTGTTGCCTGCGGGGCCGGTGGCCGTGCTCTGCTGCAGACGCTGCGCGCCCTCTTCCATCAGGTCGGGTGTCATGAATGGCCACCACGTTCCGCCGTTGGCACGGGTCGCTGCCCGCCCGGGGGGCTGGCTTCGCCTGGGGGCGGCCCGGCGGCGAAACCGCTGCCCCCTTTCTGTCCACGCAGTTTTTTCACCAGCCCCACCACGCCTTGCGGCATGAAGAGCGTGACCACGATGAACAGCGCGCCCAGGAAATACAGCCAGACCTCGGGAAAGCTCACGGTGAGCCAGCTCTTGGCGCCGTTGACGAGAAAGGCGCCCACGATGGGGCCGATCAGGGTGGCGCGCCCGCCCACCGCGGCCCAGATCGCGATCTCGATGCTGTTGGCCGTGCTCATCTCGCCGGGGTTGATGATGCCGACCTGCGGCACATACAAGGCACCGGCGATGCCGCACATCACCGCCGAGATGGTCCAGATGGTGAGCTTGTAGGGCAGCGGGTTGTAGCCGCAGAACATCACGCGGCTCTCGGCATCGCGCACGGCCTGCAGCACCCGGCCGAACTTGCTGTTGACCAGCCAGCGCGCCCACAGATAGAAGCCGAGCAGCGTGAGGCCGGTGAGGATGAACAGCGTCATGCGCATGCCGGGCGTGGCCAGGGGAATGCCCAGGATGCGCTTGAAATCGGTGAAACCGTTGTTGCCGCCAAAGCCGGTCTCGTTGCGAAAGAACAGCAGCAGCGCGGCAAAGGTGAGCGCCTGCGTGATGATGGAGAAATACACGCCCTTGATGCGCGAGCGGAAGGCGAAGTAGCCGAACACGAAGGCCACCAGGCCGGGCACCAGCACGACCAGCAGCAGGGTGGCGATGAAGCTGTCCGACAGCGCCCAATGCCAGGGCAGCTCCTTCCAGTCGAGAAACACCATGAAGTCGGGCAGCTCGCTCTTGTAGTTGCCATCGAGCCCGATCTGGCGCATGAGGTACATGCCCATGACGTAGCCGCCGAGCGCAAAGAACAGGCCGTGACCCAGGCTCAGGATGCCGGTGTAGCCCCAGATCAGGTCCATGGCGAGGGCGCAGATGGCGTAGCACATGATCTTGCCGAGCAGGCCGACCATGTAGCCACTCAGGTGGAAGGGGCTGCCTTCGGGCACGAACAGGTTGAGCAGCGGCGCCACGGCACACACCACCAACAGGGCGACGACGAAGGCGCTCCAGCCGCCGCGGGTGAGCAGCGGTCCGGCCTGCGGCAACATGACCTCCACCCGGCCGGAGCCACCCTCGGACTCAGGGCGAACGGTACCCTTGCTGGTGCTCATGTGGCCTCCCTGCCCTTCATCGCAAAGATGCCTTGCGGCCGCTTCTGGATGAAGATGATGATGAAGACCAGCACCGCGATCTTGGCCAGCACCGCGCCGGCCCAGCCTTCAATGAACTTGTTGAGCATCCCCAGGCCCAGCGCGGCGTACACCGTGCCGGCGATCTGGCCCACGCCGCCGAGCACCACCACCATGAACGAGTCCACGATGTAGCTCTGACCCAGGTCGGGGCCCACATTGCCGATCTGGCTCAGCGCGCAGCCGGCCAGTCCTGCGATGCCCGATCCCAGCGCGAAGGCGTAGGTGTCGATGCGCGCGGTGTTGACCCCCATGCACGAGGCAATCGGGCGGTTCTGCGTGACACCACGCACGAACAGACCCAGGCGGGTCCGCGTGATCAGCAGCGTCACGCCCACCAGCACCGCCACCGCGAAGCCGATGATGATGATGCGGTTCCAGGGCAGGTTCAGGTTGCCCAGCAAGGTGACGCCGCCACTCATCCAGCTCGGGTTCTCCACCCCCACGTTCTGCGCCCCGAACAGGCTGCGCACCCCCTGCATGAGCACCAGGCTGATGCCCCAGGTGGCCAGCAAGGTTTCCAGCGGTCGGCCGTACAGAAAGCGGATCACGGTGCGCTCCATGACCGCGCCCACCAGCGCCGAGGCAATGAAGGCGATCGGCAGGGCCGCGAGCAGGTACCAGTCGAAATACGCGGGCAGCGACTGGCGGAAGAACACCTGCACCAGCCAGGTGGCGTAGGCGCCGATCATGATCAGCTCGCCGTGGGCCATGTTGATCACACCCATGAGCCCGTAGGTGATGGCCAGGCCCAGCGCGGCCAGCAACAGGATGGAGCCCAGGCTGATGCCGGTGAAGGCCTGGGCCAGCGTGTTGCCCAGCGCCAGCATGCGGTCGATGCCTTCGAGTGAATCGGCCAGAGCGGCTTTCACCTCGGCGCTGGTTTCGGTTTCCATCTGCTGCAGCAGCAGCGGCCGCACGATGGGCAGCTTGGCCTCACCCAGCTTCTGCGCGGCAGCCAGGCGCTGGGTCGCATCTTCGCTGGCGAGCAACACCGCGGCCTGCGCAAGCTCCAGGCTCTGGCGCGCCTGCGCGTCCAGGTTGCCGGCCAGGGCTTTGTCGATCAGTGCGAGCTGGCTGATGTCGGGTTCTTCAAAGGCGCTGCGCTGCAGGGTGCGCGCGGCCTCGCGCTGGCGCTCGGGCGGTGCGCCCACCAGCTCCATGCCGGCCAGCGCGCTCTCCATGGCGCTGCGCAGGCGGTTGTTGATCATGATGTCGCCCGCGTCGTCGGGCAGCGGCAGCTTCTCGCCGGTCACGGCGTCCACGGCGCCGTCGTCCTCCACGATGAACACCCGCTCGCCCTGCACTCGCACGGCCTCGGCCGCCATCGCCCGGATCAGCGCCGAGGCCTTTTCATCGGGGTCGGCGGCGAGCTTGTTCAGCGTGTCGATGCGCACGCCGGTGTCACCGTCCACCAGGGCCAATGCGTCGGCCGGCGTGAGGGCGTGGGTGGTGCTTGCGCCCATCCCGATCACCAAACACAGCCCCACCAAACGGAGCCAACGAATCGTCATGTGAATTCCTCAGCCGACAAAAGCAATCACAGAGGCGCGCAGGCCCGCCATCCCGCAGGCATCGAGGGTCCGGCTGCGCCGGCCCCAGATGCCGTCCCCCCTCCCAGCGCCGAAGGCGCGCCAGAGAAGGGGGAAGCCGCGTCAGCGGCGCAGGGGGGTGTTACTTCTTCTCGGGCACGTTCTTCTTGCCCTTGTTCTCGGCGATGTAGTCGCTCCATGGATCAGCGACCACCGGGCCGGGCGTCTTCCACACCACGTTGAACTGGCCGTCGGCCTTGATCTCGCCGATGAACACCGGCTTGTGCAGGTGGTGGTTTTCCTTGTCCATGGTGCTGGTGAAGCCACCCGGCGCCTTGAAGGTCTGGCCGGCCATGGCGGCGATGACCTTGTCGGTGTCGGTGGACTTGGCCTTGGTCACGGCCTGGGCCCACATGTTGATGCCGATGTAGGTGGCTTCCATCGGGTCGTTGGTGAGTGGCTTGTCCTTGTGGCCGGGGATGTTCTTGGCCTTGGCGTAGGCGCTCCACTTCTTGACGAACTCGGTGTTGGCCGGGCTCTTGATGCTCATGAAGTAGTTCCAGGCGGCCAGGTGGCCCACCAGCGGCTTGGTGTCCACGCCGCGCAGCTCTTCCTCACCCACCGAGAAAGCCACCACAGGCACGTCCTTGGCGGACAGGCCGGCGTTGCCCAGTTCCTTGTAGAACGGCACGTTGGAGTCGCCGTTGATGGTGGAGACCACGGCCGTCTTCTTGCCTTCGGACGAGAACTTCTTGATCTTGGCAATGATGGTCTGGTAGTCGGCGTGACCGAACGGGGTGTACTCCTCCATGATGTCGGCATCGGCCACACCCTTGGACTTCAGGAAGGCGCGCAGGATCTTGTTGGTCGTGCGGGGGTACACATAGTCGGTGCCCAGCAGCACCCAGCGCTTGGCCGAGCCGCCGTCCTTGCTCATCAGGTATTCCACCGCCGGAATGGCCTGCTGGTTGGGCGCAGCACCGGTGTAGAACACGTTCTTGCTGAGCTCTTCACCCTCGTACTGCACCGGGTAGAACAGCAGGCCGTTGGCCTCTTCCACCACCGGCAGCACCGACTTGCGCGAGACCGAGGTCCAGCAGCCGAAGATGACGGCGACCTTGTCCTGCGTCAGCAGCTGCTTGGTCTTTTCAGCAAACAGCGGCCAGTTGGAGGCCGGGTCCACGACCACGGGCTCGAGCTTCTTGCCCAGCAGGCCGCCCTTGGCGTTGATCTCGTCAATGGCCATCAGCACCGTGTCCTTGAGCACGGTCTCCGAAATGGCCATGGTGCCCGAGAGGCTGTGCAGCACGCCGACCTTGATGGTCTCCTGGGCGTGGGCGGGCAGGCTGGACAGGCCGCCGAGCGTGACGGCCACGGCAGCGGCGGACAGGGTCTTGAGGGTAAAACGGCGGGCGTTTGAGGGTGTCGACATGGCGCTTCTCCAGTGTTCCAGGGTTCCCGTGAGGGGCTTGTGTGGGCGCCGCCGGCTGCCCTCTTCGGACGTGGCTCAGCGGACAACCGGATGCTAGGCAAGCCCCTTGAGCCTGTATGTACGCCGGGTGGCGTACGTCCTTGGAACACGGAGGTGTCGAGCTCCAGGAAAAAGGCCAGCACGGGGCTGGCCTTGGTTGTCGGGGCTGCCAGGCGCTCAGCCCGCCGGCACCAGAAAGTCCTTGCTGATGCGCCCGCCCAACTCGTTCACCCGGTCGAGGAACTGCGTGAGGAAGGCGTGCAGGCCGGTGGCCAGGATCTCGTCGATGCGGGCGTACTGCAGGTCGGCCTTGAGCTTGCCGGCGCGGCGCAAGGTCTCGGCCGACAGGTCGTTGGACACCACGGTGAGGTTGTTGACCACTTCGTTCAAGCTGGCGGCCAGGCTGCGGGGCATGTCGGCGCGCAGGATCAGCAGCTCGGCCACGCGCTCGGGCGAGATCACGTCGCGGTACACCTTGCGGTAGACCTCGAAGCCGCTGACGCTGCGCAGGATGGCGCTCCAGTGGTAGAAGTCGTACTCCTGATCGAGCTCGCTGGCGGCGCCGAAAAAGTCGCTGTGCACCGCGTGGAACTTCACGTCGAGCAGGCGCGCGGTGTTGTCGGCGCGCTCCAGAAAGGTGCCCATGCGGTAGAAGTGAAAAGCCTCGTCCTGCAGCATGGTGCCGATGGCCACGCCGCGCGAGAGGTGGGAGCGGAACTTGACCCACTCGAAGAATTCGCTGGGGTCGCGCTCGAAGTTCTTGCTCTTGAGCATGCGGCCGAGCTCCAGCCAGGTCTGGTTCTGCGTTTCCCACAGCTCGGTGGTGAGCGCGCCGCGAACGGCGCGGGCATTTTCACGCGCGGCCTTCAGGCAGGTGGCAATGCTCGACGGGTTGGACTCGTCGCGCACCATGAAGTCGAGCACGTTGCGCGGCGTGATGGCCTCGCCGTACTTCTTGTTGTAGGCCGGCATGAGCTCGCTGATGACCAGCAGGCCTTCCCAGCCCACCTGGGCCACCGCGGCAGACTGCGGCAGCAGCGAGGTCTGGTAGTTCACATCGAGCATGCGGGCGGTGTTCTCCGCGCGCTCGGTGTAGCGGGACATCCAGAAGAGGTGGTCGGCGGTGCGTGACAGCATTTTTTTATCCCTTGATCAGTCTTCCAAGACCCACGTGTCTTTGGTGCCGCCACCCTGTGAAGAGTTGACGACCAGCGAGCCGTCCTTGAGCGCCACGCGTGTGAGGCCGCCTGGCACCATCTGCACCTCCTTGCCGCTGAGCACAAAGGGGCGCAGGTCGATGTGGCGTGGCGCCACGCCGCTTTGCACATAGGTGGGGCAGGTGGACAGCGAGAGCGTGGGCTGGGCGATGTAGCCGGCGGGGTTGGCCACCACGGCCTTGCGGAAGTCCTCGATCTCGGCCTTGGTGGACGCCGGGCCGACCAGCATGCCGTAGCCGCCGGCGCCGTGCACCTCCTTCACCACCAGGTCCTTCATGTTCGCCAGCATGTACTTGAGGTCTTCGGCGTCACGTCCCATGAAGGTGGGCACGTTGCTGAGGATGGGTTTTTGACCGAGGTAGAACTCGATCATCTTCGGCACGTAGGGATAGATCGACTTGTCGTCGGCCACGCCGGTGCCCACGGCATTGCAGATGGCCACATTGCCGCTGCGGTAGACACCGAGCAGGCCTTCGCAGCCCAGCGTGGAGGTGGGTCGGAACACGGAAGGGTCGAGAAAGTCGTCATCGACCCGGCGGTAGATCACGTCCACCCGCTTGGGGCCGCGCGTGGTGCGCATGTAGACGAAGTTGTCCTTGACAAACAGGTCCTGCCCTTCCACCAGCTCGATGCCCATCTGCTGCGCGAGGAAGGCGTGTTCAAAATAGGCGCTGTTGTACATGCCGGGCGTGAGCACCACCACCGTGGGCTCGGCGGTGGTGGCCGGACTCACCGCGCGCAGGGTCTCGAGCAGCAGGTCGGGGTAGTGCGCCACCGGGGCCACGCGGTTCTCGCCGAAGAGCTCGGGGAAGAGCCGCATCATCATCTTGCGGTCTTCAAGCATGTAGCTCACACCGCTGGGCACGCGCAGGTTGTCCTCCAGCACGTAGTACTCGCCGACCCCATCGGCATTGGGCGCCCGCACGATGTCCACCCCCGAGATGTGCGAGTAGATGTTGTGGGGCACGTCCACCCCCATCATTTCGGGGCGGAACTGCGCGTTCTGGAAGATCTGCTCGGCCGGCACGATGCCGGCCTTGATGATTTCCTGGTCGTGGTAGACGTCGTGGATGAAGCGGTTGAGCGCGGTCACGCGCTGCACCAGGCCTTCTTCCATGCTCAGCCATTCGTGTGCCGGGATGATGCGGGGAATCAGGTCGAAGGGAATCAGCCGCTCGGTGCCGGAGCCGTCCTCGTCCTTGGCGCCGTACACCGCAAAGGTGATGCCGACACGCCGAAAGATCATTTCGGCTTCTTCACGGCGGGCCGCCATGACCTCGTCCGGTTGCTGGGCCAGCCAGCGGGCATAGTTCTCGTAGTGGGCCCGGACCTCGCTGGGCGAGGCGTTCATTTCGTCAAACATCGGTCTGCTCATGGGCTTTTTTCTCCTCCCCGCAGCATAGCAAGGAGCGGGCCAGCAAACCCGGATTCAGGGCTCTCGCGCCGAAGACGGGCGCGCCGGAGGCCCGCCGTGATGCCAGTAGCGCCGCACCTGGTCGCGGTGGCAATCGAGCGTTTCGGGTTCGGCGCTGCGCCAGGTGGCGGCGCCACAGTCGGGCGAACTCACCCAGCGGATGCCGCGCTCGCGGTAGCGTCCGAGCACCTCGGGCGCCGGGTGGCCGAACCGGTTGCGGTAGCCCGACTGCACCAGCACCCAGCGCGGCTGCAAGGTGTTGAGCAGCACCGGACTGCTCGAGCTCAGGCTGCCATGGTGCGGTGCCAGCATCACCGTGGCGCGGTCGTGGGGCCGGGCCAGCGCAAGCTGCACTTCGCGCGCCGCGTCGATGTCCCCGCCCAGCCAGGCGCTGTGCTGCGCTCCCGCGATGCGCAGCACGCACGACATGGCGTTCGTGCCCAACAGCCCCTGGCCATCGGGTCCGAAGTCCTGCGGCAACGGGCGCAAGACCTCGAAGGTCACGCCGTCCCAGCTCCAGTGCTGCCCGGCCAGGCAGCGCTCGGCCGCGTCCGGGCTGAATGACGACAGCCAGCGCGCCCGCGGGTGGGCCTGGCGCACCGACCCGGCGCCGCCGGCGTGGTCGCTGTCGCGGTGGCTCACCACCACCGTCTCGAGCGTCTCCCCCAGCGCACGCAGCAACGGCAGGACCACGCGCTCGCCCGCGTCGCTGTCGGGTCCCCAACGCGGGCCGGCGTCGAACAGCAGGCTGTGCCCGGCCGTGCGCACCAGCACGGCGCTGCCCTGCCCCACGTCCAGCGCCACCAGCTCGAACTGTCCCGGCGCCGGGCGCG
The DNA here is from genome assembly GCF_030373225.1 of Hydrogenophaga sp. GTDB lineage: Bacteria > Pseudomonadota > Gammaproteobacteria > Burkholderiales > Burkholderiaceae_C > Hydrogenophaga. Next base: position 18,050 of record NZ_JAUCZG010000027.1, read on the forward strand.
GCGGCGTCCACAGCAGCGCCGGCGCCAGCAGCAAGAGCCCGGCCGATCGCACGGTCCAGGGCAGGCGCAGCACCAGCAAGGCCCCGCCGGCCACCGCCGCCAGCGCCAGTGGCGCGGGCGCGGCCGGGCGAAAAACCGCTGCCCACGACCATTGCCCCAACCACTGCAGCACCGCCGAGAGCCCTTGCACCACCCCGGCGGCCAGCTCCCACAGGGCGGGCAGCAGCACACCCAGCATGGCCAGCGGGGTGATCAGCAGCGTCACCAGGGGAATCGCCACCAGGTTGGCCAGCAGCCCGACCACCGAAAACTGGCCGAACAGCAGCAGCGTGAGGGGCGCCAGCGCCAGGGTGACCACGGCTTGTTCGCGCACCAGACGCCCCAGCGGCCGCCACGCACGCCGATGCAGCGGCCCGGCCGGCGATCGATCGAAGTGGCGCCCGGGATCGGTGGCGAACAGGATGCCCACGGCCACGAAGCTGAGCCAGAAGCCCGGTTGCAGCAGCGCCCAGGGATCGAGCAGCAGCACCGCCGCCATGGCCAGCAGCCAGACCACCGGCCACGGCCAGTGCCGCACGCCCAGCCGCAGGCCGACCACCACCGCCAGCATGATCACGGTGCGCTGGGCCGGCACCCCCCAGCCGGAAAACAGGGCGTAGGCCGCCGCCAGCGCCACCCCGCCCCAACCGGCCAGCACCGGCGTGGGCAGCGCCAGCAAGGCCTGCGGCCAGATCCGGGCCAGGCGCCGCCAGCCCCAGGCCAGCACCGCGGTGGCGAGCCAGGCAAACATGGTCACGTGCAGGCCCGAAATGCTCATGAGGTGCGCCACGCCGGTGGTGCGGAACAGATCCCAGTCGTCGCGGGCGATGGCGGACTGCTCGCCCACCACCAGCGCGGACAGCACGCCGGCACTGCGCGGCTCGCCCACCCGCGCATCGATGCGTTCGCTCACGCCCTGGCGCAGACGGTCCAGGCGGTGGTGCCCGCTTGCCCCGACGCGCTCGGGCACCGGGTCGCGCGGGCCACTTCTCACATGGCCGGTCGCCTGGATGCCCTGTTCCCACAGCCAGCGTTCGCGGTCGACACCGTGGGGGTTCGACAAGCCGTGCGGGCTGCGCAGGCGCACCGTGAAGCGCCAGCGGTCACCGGCCCGCAGGTCCGGGGCCTGCCGGGCGAGCTCCCACTGCGGCCCCCGGTCGGCGGGTGCAAACCCGCTGGTCCAGCCCAGCTGGATGCGCTCGGGCAGCGTCACGGCCTGCGCACCGCGCCTGGCCGACTCCACGATGAATTCGAAGCGCTGGCCCTGCGCCACCCGCTGCGGCAGCGAAGCGATGCGACCGGTCAGGGCGATGTCGACGCCTTGCAGGGAAGGGTCCAGCGCCTGGCTGGCGAAGTGCGCGGCGCGCACACCGGTGAGGCCGACGCCAACCAGCAAGCCAGCGAGCAGGCAGCCCGTCCAGGCGGCGCGCGCGCCGGCCCGCAGTCGCGCGATGGCCAGCAAGCCGACGCCCGCACACAGCAGGCCGGCATACGCCGCCACCGGCCACAGGGCCGCTTGCTGCAACTGCAGCGCCACGCCCAGCACCCAGCCCGGCAAGACCGCCATCCAGCCCGGGCGCACGGTCAGGCTCGCGGGTCGGACACCACCGTCAAAGCCGCACGGGCGGTGCGGCGTTCGTTCTTTGGCGCAAGACTTGCTAGGATCAGTCCCAGCGCGCACGGCCCAGCCTTTGCCTGTCGATTCATTGTTTCCTCCCCCGTTGAAAGCCCCCACATGGCCATTCATGTCGCCCTGAGCCACATCACGCATTATCGATACGACCGGCTCGTGAAACTCGGTCCCCAGGTGGTCCGTCTGCGGCCCGCACCGCACAGCCGCACCAAGGTGCTGTCGTACTCCCAGCGCATCGAGCCAGAAGGCCATTTCATCAACTGGCAGCAAGACCCGTTTGCCAACTACCAGGCCCGCCTCGTCTTCCCCGAACCGACCACCGAATTCAAGGTCACCATCGACCTGGTGGTGGAAATGGCGGTCTACAACCCGTTCGACTTTTTCCTGGAACCGCGCGCCGAGAACTTTCCGTTCACCTACGACGAGGAACAGAAAAAGGAACTCGCACCCTATCTGGTCACGGCGCCCATGACGCCGCTGCTCAAGGCCTGGCTGGCCACGGTGGACCGCAGCGAGCGCCGCACCATCGACTTTCTGGTCGACGTGAACCAGAAGCTGCAGCACGCGATCGCCTACACCATCCGCATGGAGCCGGGCGTGCAGGCACCCGAAGAAACGCTCAAGCTCGGCAGCGGTTCGTGCCGCGACACCGGCTGGCTGCTGGTGCAGATCCTGCGCCACATGGGCCTGGCTGCGCGCTTCGTCTCGGGCTACCTGATCCAGCTCAAGTCCGACGTGACATCGGTCGACGGCCCGAACGGCCCCGAACAGGACTTCACCGACCTGCACGCCTGGTGCGAGGTGTTCCTGCCCGGCGCCGGCTGGATCGGCCTGGACCCGACCTCCGGCCTGCTCGCCGGCGAAGGCCACATTCCCCTGGCCTGCACGCCGCAGCCATCGAGTGCTGCGCCGGTCGAAGGCGCCATGGACAAGTGCGAGGTGGAGTTCAGCCACCACATGGGGGTGACCCGCGTGTACGAGTCACCCCGCGTGACCCTGCCCTACACCGACGAGCAGTGGGCCGGCGTGGTGGCGCTGGGCGAGCAGGTCGACCTCGACCTGCAACAGCACGACGTGCGCCTGACCATGGGCGGTGAGCCCACGTTCGTGGCCACCAGCGACCGCGACGCGGCCGAATGGAACACCGACGCGCTCGGCCCCACCAAGCGCGGCTACGCCACCGAGCTGCTCGACCGGCTGCGGGTGGAATACGGCGCCGGCGGCTTCGTGCACATGGGCCAGGGCAAGTGGTACCCGGGCGAACAACTGCCGCGCTGGGCACTCTCGATGTTCTGGCGCGCCGACGGCGAGACCATCTGGAACAACCCGGCGCTGCTCGCCGACGAGCGCGACGAGAAGCACTACACCAGCGACGATGCGCGCCGCTTCACCCAGGCGCTCGCCCGCAAGCTCGGGCTGTCCACGCAGTACATCACCCCCGGTTTTGAAGACACCTGGTACTACCTCTGGCGCGAGCGCCGACTGCCGGTCAACGTCGACCCGTTCAACGCGAAGCTCGACGACGAGCTCGAGCGCGCGCGCCTGCGCCGCGTGTTCACCCAGGGCCTGGAGGCCACGGTGGGCTATGTGCTGCCACTGCAGGCCTCCGGCCAGAACGGCACGCTCTCCAGCAACGGCAAGAGCAACTACGCCCGCGTCTCGGGCACCGTGTGGTCCACCGGACCCTGGTTCTTCCGCGACGAACGCATGTACCTCGTTCCGGGCGACTCGCCCATGGGCTACCGCCTGCCGCTGGACTCGCTGCCCTGGGTGTCGGCCGGCGACTACCCCTACCACATCGAACAGGACCCGCACACCGCGCGCGACCCCCTGCCTCGCGGCGCAGCGGTGAAACACCAGGTCTCGCCGCACCAGGTGGGCGGCGGCTTCGCCGAGGGTGGCACGGTGTCCATGCAGGGCATGGACTTCGACCCCGATGCCGATTCGGTGGAAGGACTGCGCGCGGGCCAGCCCGGCCCTGGCGCGGCGCCGGCCCAGGCCTTGTCCGCACGCTTCCCGCAGCGCGGCGAATCGGCCGCCTGGCTCACCCGCACCGCGCTGTGCGTCGAGGCACGCGACCCGCACCGCTCCAACGGACCCAAGGCCGAGAAGGCGGGCGGCGGCAAGATCCAGCACCTCTACATCTTCATGCCACCCATGGCGCATCTCGAGGACTACCTGGATTTGCTGGCCGCGGTGGAAGCCACCGCCGAGCGCCTGGGCGTGACGATCGTGCTCGAGGGCTACCCGCCGCCGCGCGACCCGCGCCTGAAGATGCTGCAGATCACGCCCGACCCGGGTGTGGTGGAGGTCAACATCCACCCGGCCCACACCTGGGGCGAACTGGTGGAGCACACCGAATTCCTGTACGAGGCCGCGCACCAGACCAGGCTGTGCGCCGAGAAGTTCATGACCGATGGCCGCCACACCGGCACCGGCGGCGGCAACCACTTCGTGATGGGCGGTGCCACGCCGGCCGACTCGCCGTTCCTGCGCAAGCCCGAGCTGCTGGGCAGCCTGATCGCCTACTGGCACAACCACCCCTCGCTGTCCTATCTGTTCAGCGGCCTGTTCATCGGCCCGACCAGCCAGGCACCGCGCGTGGACGAAGCGCGCAACGACCAGCTGTACGAGCTGGAAATCGCGCTGGCGCAGATCGAGAAGAACCGCGAGACCCATGGCGACCAGATGCCGCCCTGGATGGTGGACCGAACGCTGCGCAACATCCTGATCGATGTGACCGGCAACACGCACCGCAGCGAGTTCTGCATCGACAAGCTGTATTCGCCCGACACGCCCACGGGCCGGCTGGGCCTGCTGGAACTGCGCGCCTTCGAAATGCCGCCGCACGCCCGCATGAGCATTGCGCAACAGCTGCTGCTGCGTGCGCTGGTCTCGCGCTTCTGGCAACAGCCCTGGCACGGCCGCCTCACCCGCTGGGGCACCGAGCTGCACGACCGTTACCTGCTGCCGACCTATGTGCGCATGGACTTCGAGGACGTGCTCACCGACCTGGCCGACTTCGGCTACCGCTTCGACATGTCGTGGTTCGACCCGCATTTCGAATTCCGCTTCCCCCTGGTCGGCCAGGTGGCCGCGCGCGGCATCGAGCTCACGCTGCGCAGCGCGCTGGAGCCCTGGCACGTGATGGGCGAAGAAGGCGCGCCGGGTGGCACCGTGCGGTATGTCGATTCGTCGCTGGAGCGCATCGAGGTGCGCGTGAGCGGCTGGAACGACAGCCGATACGTGATCACCTGCAATGGCCGCGCCATCCCGCTGCAGACCACCGGCACCGCCGGCGAGTATGTGGCCGGCGTTCGCTACAAGGCGTGGAGCCCGCCGTCGGCACTGCACCCCTCGATCCCGTCGCACGCGCCGCTCACCTTCGACATCGTCGACACCTGGATGAAGCGCTCCATGGGCGGCTGCCAGTACTTCGTGGCCCATCCCGGCGGGCGCAACTACGACACTTTCCCGATCAACGCCTACGAGGCCGAGAGCCGTCGCATGTCGCGCTTCTTCCAGATGGGGCACACACCGGGCCGGATGGAAGTGAAGCCAGCCAGCAGCAGCCGCGAGTTCCCCGCCACGCTGGACCTGCGTTACTGAGCCAACGCCAGCCACCGTGCGGGCGCGCCGCCTTGTGTGACGGAAACGACAGGACGGACGCCTGCGCGCCGGGCTGCGCGCAGGTCAACGGGCATACTCTGACGCAGTGAACAAAGACGCTTCCGACTCCCTCTTCGACGACATCAGCCCCGACAACCCCGGCGACTGGGCCCTGTCCTTGTCGGTGCCCGCCGACGCGGGTCACCGAGACGAATTGCGCGCGCACGGACACGGTGACAGCCATGCCCTGGCCGAGCCGTGGTCGAGCTTCTTCGAGCACATCGGCACCGACGGCCTGGCCGACCTGAGCCGGCGCAGCGACAACCTGCAGCGCCAGATCCGCGACAACGGCGTGACCTACAACGTGTACGCCGACGCCACGGCGGGCCTGCAGCGGCCGTGGGCGCTCGACCTGTTCCCGATGCTGGTCGGTCCGGACGACTGGGCCCGCATCGAGACCGGCGTGCTGCAGCGCACGCGCTTGCTCAACGCGATCATGGGCGACCTGTACGGCGAGCGCGAACTGCTCAAGCGCGCCCTGCTGCCCGCCGCCCTGGTGCAGGGGCATCCGGGCTACCTGCGGTCGATGCAGGGTGTGAAACCGCCCGGCGACACCTGGCTGCACATCGTGGGCTTCGATCTGGCGCACGGACCCGACGGCCGCTGGTGGGTCGTGGGCCAGCGCACGCAGGCGCCGTCGGGCCTGGGCTACCTGCTGGAGAACCGCATCGCGATTGCGCGCCAGTTCCCCAAGGCGTTCGCCGGCATGAAGGTGCAGCGCCTGGCGGCGAGCTACCGCGCCCTCATGGACGGCATCAAGCGCATGGCACCCGAGGGCGAGAACGCGCGCATCGCCCTGCTCACCCCCGGGCCCTACAACGAAACCTATTTCGAGCACGCCTACCTGGCGCGCTACCTCGGCCTCACGCTGGTCGAGGGCAACGACCTCACCGTGCGTGACCAGCGCCTCTACCTCAAGACCCTCAGCGGCCTGGAGCCGGTGCATGCGCTCATCAAGCGGCTGGACGACGAATGGCTCGACCCGCTGGAACTGCGCTCCGACTCGCGGCTGGGCGTGCCCGGCCTGCTGCAGGTGCTGCGCGCAGGCAACCTGCTGCTGGCCAACGCGCCCGGTTCGGCACCACTCGAATCGAGCGCCCTGCTCGGTTTCCTGCCGGCCATCAGCCGCCACCTGCTCGGCGAAGAGCTGTCGCTGCCCTCGCTGGCGACCTGGTGGTGCGGCGAAGACGCCGCGCTGCGCGAGGTGCTGCCCCTGATCAAGGGCAGCGTGATCAAACCCACCTATCCGCGCTCGGGCCTGGAAACCGCCATGGGCCAGAGCCTGAGCGAGCGCGAACTCGACGAGTGGTCCGGCCGCATGGCGCGCCACCCCGACCACTACACCGTGCAGTCGTGGCTGCCGCTGTCGCAAACCCCGACCTGGTCGGGCGAACGCCTGATGCCGCGCTCGGCCATGCTGCGGGTGTTTGCACTGGCCGATGGCGCGGGTTCCTGGCGCGTGCTGCCCGGAGGCCTGGTGCGGCTGGCACCACGCGGTGAACTCATCGCCGCCATGCAGCGCGGCGGCAGCAGCGCCGACTGCTGGGTGCTCACCGACGGTCCGGTGGACCACACCAGCCTGCTGCAGTCGGCACCCAGCACGCTGGCGCTGGCGCAGCAGAAACAGCCGGTGACCAGCCGCGCGGCCGAGAACCTCTTCTGGCTCGGCCGCTACACCGAACGCGCCGAGAACAGCATCCGCCTCGCCCAGATCGTGCTCAACCACCTCGGCGGCGAAGAACCCAATTCGCGGCCCCTGATGGCCTGGCTCACGGCCACCGCCACGGAAAACTCGCTGGTGATCTCCGAAGCCCCGGCCGCCACCGTCTCGCCGCGCGTGTTTGCGCGCAGCCTCATGGCCGCCCTTTCGCCCAAGGCGACCGACCCCCTGGCCGCCAGGTCGCACAGCGTGGGATTCAACCTGCGGGCGCTGAAGGCGGCCGCATCCCAGGTGCGCGAACGCCTGTCGCAGGAACACTGGCACCTGATCGAGCGCACCGAGACCAGCTTTGCGCGCGACTGCGCTGCCCTGTCGACCGACGCCGAGTACGCCACTGCCGAAGCCCTGACGGCGCTGCAGAACGCCAGCGAGCTGCTGGCCGCCATCACCGGCTCCCAGACCGACCGCATGGTGCGCGACGACGGCTGGCGCCTGCTCTCCATGGGCCGCCACATCGAGCGGCTCGTCACGCTCTCGAGATCGCTTTCCCTCGCGCTCGAACACGGCTGCGTGCACGACCAGGCCGGCTTCGAAGCGGTCATCGCGCTGTTCGACAGCACCATCACCTTCCATGCGCAGTACCAGCAACGGCGCGACATGGTGGCCCTGATCGACCTGCTGGTGATGGACCGCGACAACCCGCGCTCGCTGGCCTGGGTGGTGCAGACACTGCGCTCGCGACTGGCCAAGCTGGCCAGCAGCGCCACGCCGCAGGACGCGGTGCTGGCCCAGCGCCTGCCCGACCCCGACACCTGGGTGCTGCCCGACCTGAGCAACTGGCAACGCAGCCCCGAAGGCCTGCGCACCTGGAGCGAGCTGGCGGAGTTGCTGGATGGCTGCGAGATCGCGGCCGTGGAACTCTCCAACGAACTCAGCCGCCTGCATTTCAGCCACGCCGATCAGCGAAACCAAAGTCTATGAACACCCGCCGGCACAAGACATGCCACCCATGAGAAAGCGCCAACCCGGAATCACCGCGGAACCGCCCTTCGACATGCTCAGGACGGGCCGCAGGTGTTGCCCCCCTGCGGGGGGAGGCGCCGAAGGCGACGCAGGGGGCCATTGAAATGCTGCTGCGCATCCTGCACCGCACCCGCTACCGCTACCACGGCTCGATCGACCTGGCGCAGCACATGGTGCACCTGTGCCCGCTGAACACGCCGCACCAGCGCGTGATCGAGAACGAATTGCGCATCGACCCGCCGCCGTCCGCGCGCAGCCAGACCACCGACGTGTTCGGCAACCAGCGCACCTTTTTTTCGCTGCAGGCCACGCACAACGTGCTCACGGTGGAGGCCGACAGCGTCGTGGAGACCAGCGCGCACCAGCCGCTGCCGCAGACCCCGCCCTGGCGCGGCATGACCTGGGAACGTGTGCGGGAGCACTTCCGTTACCGGGCCAATGCGCCGTTCGATCCGGCCGCCGAATTCCTCTTCGCCTCGCCCTATGTGCCGCGCGACGACGCCTTTGCCGCCTTTGCCCGACCGGCGTTCAAACCCGGCCTGCCGGCGCTGGCGGCGACGCAGGCGCTGATGGAGCGCATCCACACCGAACTGAGCTATGAGACGGCCAGCACCGAGGTCAACACCCCCGCGCTGGAAGCGCTCGAACAGGGCAAGGGTGTCTGCCAGGACTTCGCCCACATCATGCTCGGCTGCCTGCGCAGCCTCGGGCTGCCCGCGCGGTATGTGAGCGGCTACCTGCTGACGCGTCCGGCACCCGGAAAGGTGCGGCTGATCGGCGCCGACGCCTCGCACGCCTGGGTGTCGGTGTATGTGCCGGTGGTGAGCGAAAAGGACGATGACGATGGCGCACCGCCCGCCGGCGCCTGGTTCGACTTCGACCCCACCAACAACCGCTGCGGCTGGGGCAGCCCGGGTGAAGACTATGTGACGCTGGCCACCGGCCGCGATTTCGGCGACGTCTCGCCGATGCGCGGCGTGATCCACAGCGGCGCCGACCACACCCTGCAGGTCGCGGTGACGGTCGCCCCGCCCGACGAGCTGGAGGTGCTGGAAGCGCAAGAGGCCGAGCCCGAGGCCTGAGCCGCGCGCAGACCGCGCCCGCAACAGGGGCCGTCTTAGAATGGGCCGCTCATTCCCCAGGAGCCCCCATGAGCATCTACGACAAGCTGTCCAGCCTCGGTATCGTCCTTCCACCCGTCGCGGTGCCCGCCGCCGCCTACGTCCCCTTTGTGCAGACCGGCAACCTGGTCTTTCTGAGCGGCCACATTGCGCGCCAGGACGGCAAGCCCTGGGTCGGCCAGCTGGGCCTGACCATGACCACCGATGAAGCCCGACCCGCAGCGCGCGCCGTGGCCATCGACCTGCTGGGCACGCTGGCCGCCGCCTGCCTGGCCGCCGGCAAGACCCTCGACGACGTCAACCGCATCGTCAAGGTGCTCAGCCTGGTGAACTCCACCGCAACCTACACCGAACAGCATCTGGTCACCAACGGCTGCAGCGAATTGCTCGGCGAGGTCTTTGGCCCGGTGGGCGCCCATGCACGCAGCGCGTTCGGCGTGGCGCAGCTGCCCATGGGCGCTTGTGTGGAGATCGAGCTGATCGCTGAACTCCGCTGACCCCCGGAACTTGTTGACCCCCCGCGCGCCTCACGGCGCTCCCCTCTGAGGGGGCGGCATCCGGGGCCGGCGGAGCCGGACCCTCGATGCCTCTGGTGGGGGTCACTTCGGTCGTGTCGCTTCTTGTTGCTTCCTGCGTTCGCTGGCCCGCCGCACCTGCCGGCTCTGGGTGGCTTGTGCAACGACCTGCTCCCTGGCTGCTCGTTTTCGCGCGAAGTGGCGCACGGCATAGCGGGTGACGCCGAAGGCCAGCACCGCCAGCGCTGCGGCAATCACCACACCGGTGAGTTCTCCGCTGTTCATGTTCATTCCACCCGGGTCACGCGGTTGGGCTTGAAGCCCAGGTCGGCCGCCTTGCCTTTGCGACCGCGCGCGGCGCGTGCGTTGTTCAGGCTGCGGATTTCCAGCGTCTCGTCGCGTTCCTTGCCGCCGCGACCGATGCCTTCGATCTTCACGCTCCGGGTGTAGGCCGCTGCGCCGGCCAGCGTGTCCTTGGGTTCGAGGTCGATCAGCATCAGGCCACGTCCGCCTTTTTCCATCAGCTTGAGTTCCCCGATCTCGAAGGTGAGGATGCGCCCGCCGGTGGAGGCGCAGCACACATGGGTGGCCGGCGCCAGCGGCTGCGTGCCCGAGGTGAAGGCCGCGTGCGACGGTGCGCACGGCGTCTCGCCTTCCCCCAGGCTGAGGAAGGTCTTGCCGCCGCGCTGGCGCGACACCATGTTCTCCACGGTGGCCAGGAACCCGTAGCCGCCACTGCTGCTGAGCAGCAGCGTGGCATTCGCCGGGCCGGCGAAGTAGTGCAGGGGCTGCGTGCCGGCCTCCAGTTCGATCAGCGTGGTGATCGGCTGACCGTCGCCGCGCGCGCCGGGCAAGCTGGCCACCGGCACCGAATAGACACGGCCCACCTTGTCCTTGGGCGTGCCGAAGACGATCAGGGTGTCCACCGTGCGGCATTCAAAGGTGCGGTACAGACCGTCGCCGGCCTTGAACGCGAAGCTGCCGGCTTCATGGCCGTGCCCGGAGCGGGCACGCACCCAGCCCTTGGCGGACACCACCACGGTGACGGGTTCGTCCACCACCTTGATCTCGGCCACGGCCTTCTTCTCGGTCTGGATCAGCGTGCGGCGGGCGTCGGCGAAGGTTTTGGCATCGGCCTCGATTTCCCTGACCATCAGGCGCTTGAGGCTGCCCGGGTTGCCCAGGATGTCTTCGAGCCTGCCCTGCTCTTCCTTCAGCGACTTGAGCTCCTGCTCGATCTTGATGGCTTCCAGGCGCGCGAGCTGGCGCAGGCGGATTTCAAGGATGTCCTCGGCCTGGCGATCGCTCAGCCTGAAACGCTCGATCAGCGCGGCCTTGGGCTCGTCGGCCTGCCGGATGATGGCGATCACCTCGTCGATGTTGAGCAGCACCAGCTGGCGACCCTCGAGGATGTGGATGCGGTCCAGCACCTTGCTCAGGCGGTGCTGCGAGCGGCGCGTGATGGTGCCCTGGCGGAATTCGATCCACTCGACCAGCATCTGCCGCAGCGACTTCTGCGTCGGGCGCCCATCGAGTCCGATCATGGTGAGGTTGATCGGCGTCGAGCTCTCCAGGCTGGTGTGCGCCAGCAGCGCGGTGATGAGCTCCTGCTGCCCGATGCGGCTGCTCTTGGGCTCGAACAACAGGCGCACCGGTGCGTCCTTGCTCGACTCGTCGCGCACGCCGTCAAGCACCATCAGGATGCTGGCCTTGAGCTGCGTCTGCTCCTGCGTGAGCGCCTTTTTGCCGGCCTTCACCTTGGGGTTGGTGAGTTCCTCGATTTCTTCCAGCACGCGCTGCGTGCTCACGCCGGGCGGCAGTTCGGTGACCACCAGTTGCCACTGTCCGCGCGCCAGGTCTTCGATCTTCCAGCGCGCGCGCACCTTGAGGCTGCCGCGCCCGGTGCGGTAGGCATCTGCAATGTCGCTCGCCGGGCTGATGATCTGGCCGCCGCCGGGATAGTCGGGGCCGGGCAGGATGGCCAGCAGCTCCGCGTCGGTGAGCTTCGGTGTCTTGATCAGGGCCACGCAGGCATCGGCCACCTCGCGCAGGTTGTGGCTCGGGATTTCGGTGGCCAGGCCCACGGCAATGCCCGAGGCGCCATTGAGCAGGTTGAACGGCAGGCGCGCGGGCAACTGTCTGGGCTCCACGGTGGAGCCGTCGTAGTTGGGTACGAAGTCCACCGTGCCCTCGTCGATCTCGTCGAGCAGCAGGGTGGTGATCTTCGCCAGGCGGGCTTCGGTGTAGCGCATCGCTGCGGCGCCGTCACCGTCGCGCGAACCGAAGTTGCCCTGGCCGTCGATCAGCGGATAGCGCTGCGCAAAGTCCTGCGCCATGCGCACCAGCGCGTCGTAGGCCGCCTGGTCACCGTGCGGGTGAAAGCGGCCCAGCACATCACCGACCACACGCGCGCTCTTCACCGGGCGCGCGGCGGTGTTGTTGTTGGGTCCGCTGAAGCCCAGGCCCATGCGGTCCATGCTGTAGAGGATGCGCCGCTGCACCGGCTTCTGGCCGTCGCACACATCGGGCAGCGCGCGGCCTTTCACGACGGAGAGGGCGTACTCGAGGTAGGCGCGCTGCGCGTAGCTCGCGAGGTTCAGGCCGTCATCGGGTTCGGACAAGGGCAGTTCGGGATTCAGGATGTCGGACATGCGTCGGTTCAAAAAAGGGCGTTCGAAGGTCGGGTCAGATGTCGATCTCGACCGAGTCGCCGTGCAGTTCCATCAGTTCACGGCGCGAGGCGGCTTCGCCCTTGCCCATGAGCTTGGTGATGAGGGCTTCGGTGTCGGCAAAGTTGATCGCGCCCAGCACCACCGGCATGAGACGGCGGGTGTCGGGATTGAGCGTGGTGTCCCAGAGCTGTTCGGCGTTCATCTCGCCCAGGCCCTTGAAACGGCTGATCTGGCACTTCTCGGGCGGCACGCCGTCCTTGGCGCATTTGTCCAGGATGGCATGCAGTTCACCATCGTCGAGCGCGTACTGCTTGGCCGCAGGCTTCTTGCCGCGCGCGGGAATGTCCACGCGAAACAGCGGCGGGCGCGCCACGAACACATGGCCAGCCTCGATGAGTTTGGGGAAGTGGCGGAAGAACAGCGTGAGCAGCAGCACCTGGATGTGCGAGCCATCGACATCGGCGTCCGACAGGATGCAGACCTTGCCGTAGCGCAGGCCGCTCAGGTCGGGCGTGTCGTTCGGGCCGTGCGGGTCCACACCGATGGCCACGGAAATGTCGTGGATCTCGTTGTTGGCAAACAGCCGGTCGCGCTCGACTTCCCAGGTGTTGAGCACCTTGCCGCGCAGCGGCAGCACGGCCTGGCATTCCTTGTCGCGGCCCATCTTGGCGCTGCCGCCGGCCGAGTCGCCCTCGACCAGAAACACCTCGTTGTGCGCCAGGTCCTTGCTCTCGCAGTCGGTGAGCTTGCCCGGCAACACCGCCACGCCCGAGCCCTTGCGCTTCTCGACCTTCTGGCCGGCCTTCTGGCGGAACTGCGCGGCCTTGATGGCGAGTTCGGCCAGCTTGCGGCCGTAGTCCACATGCTGGTTCAACCAGAGTTCGAGCGCGGGGCGCACGAAGCTGCCGACCAGGCGCACCGCGTCGCGCGAGTTCAGCCGCTCCTTGATCTGGCCCTGGAACTGCGGGTCGAGCACCTTGGCGCTGAGCACATACGAGGCCCGCGCGAACACGTCTTCGGGCAGCAGCTTCACGCCCTTGGGCAACAGCGCATGCAGTTCAATGAAGCCCTTGACCGCCTGGAACAGGCCGTCTCGCAAGCCACTCTCGTGGGTGCCGCCGGCGCTGGTGGGGATCAGGTTCACATAACTCTCGCGCACCGGCTGGCCGTCTTCGGTGAATGCCACGCACCAGGACGCGCCTTCACCTTCGGCAAAACTGTCGTGCCCGCCGTCGGCAAAACCCTCGCCCTCGAACAGCGGGATCACCGGCTCGCCGTTGAGCGTCTGCTGCAGGTAGTCGCGCAGGCCGCCCTTGTAGAGCCAGGTCTGGGTGTCTTTGGTCTTCTCGTTGACCAGTGTCACCGTCACGCCGGGCATCAGCACCGCCTTGCTGCGCAGCAAGTGGGTGAGTTCGGGCATGGGCAGCGCGGCGGATTCGAAGTACTTCGCGTCGGGCCAGGCGCGCACCGTGGTGCCCTGCTTGCGGTCGCCCTCGCCTTTGGGCGACAGCACCAGTGGCTCGATCACGTCACCGGCAGAAAACGCGAGCCTGGCCACCTGCCCTTCGCGGTGGCTGGCCACTTCCAGCCGGGTCGAGAGTGCGTTGGTCACGCTCACCCCCACACCGTGCAGGCCGCCGGAGAAGCTGTACGCGCCGCCCTTGCCCTTGTCGAACTTGCCGCCGGCGTGCAGCCGGGTGAACACGAGTTCGACCACCGGCGCCTGCTCCTCGGGGTGCAGGCCGAACGGGATGCCGCGGCCGTCGTCTTCCACGCTCACCGAGCTGTCGGGGTGCAGCGTGACCTTGATCTTCTTGCCGTGCCCGGCCAGGGCCTCGTCGGCCGCGTTGTCGAGCACTTCCTGAATGATGTGCAGCGGGTTGTCGGTGCGGGTGTACATGCCCGGGCGCTGCTTGACCGGCTCCAGGCCCTTGAGGACACGGATGGAACCTTCGGAATACACGGGGGGAGTTTGGGTGGCCATGGGGGCGGATTGTAAGCACCACAGGCCCGAAAGACTGTACAAAAATACAGATTCCCCTCCCGCTTGCGCCGGGTGATGCGCGACGGGAATCAATCCAGCCAACAGTCGACATGACCGGCACGCGACGGCGACAGGCATTGCACAGGCTTCTTCGCTACATTCACCGGATGTCTTCCGCCGCCACCGCCACCGCACGTACCCCGCTGTCCACCGTTCAGGTGCTGCTCTGCGGCGCCCTGATCGTCACGCTCTCGATGGGCATCCGCCACGGCTTCGGCCTGTGGCTGCAGCCCATCACGCAGGCGCAGGACTGGACGCGCGAGAACTTCGCCTTCGCGCTGGCCATCCAGAACCTCTCCTGGGGCGTGTTCGGCATCTTTGCCGGCATGGCCGCCGACCGCTTCGGCGCGTTTCGTGTGTTGATCGGCGGCGCGGTGCTGTACGGCCTGGGCCTCACCGGCATGGCCCTGACCACCACGCCCATGACGTTCGCGCTGACCGCCGGCGTGTTGATCGGTGCCGCCCAGGCCGGCACCACCTATGCGGTCATCTACGGCGTCATCGGGCGGCAGATTCCGGCCGAGAAGCGCTCCTGGGCGATGGGTGTGGCCGCGGCGGCCGGCTCGTTCGGTCAGTTCCTCATGGTGCCGGTGGAAGGCTGGCTCATCAGCAGCTTTGGCTGGCAGGAGGCGCTGCTGTTCCTCGGTGCTGCGGTGCTGCTGATCGTTCCACTGGCCTGGGGACTGCGTGAACCCGGCTTTGCCGGCGGGCGGGCGCCCGCGCGCGAGCAGACCATCCTGCAGGCGCTGCGCGAGGCCTTTCGCTACCGCAGTTTCCAGCTGCTCATGGCGGGTTACTTCGTGTGCGGCTTCCAGGTGGTCTTCATCGGCGTTCACATGCCGAGCTACCTCAAGGACAACGGCCTGTCGCCGCAAGTGGCCAGTTATGCGCTGGCGCTGATCGGGCTCTTCAACGTGTTCGGCACCTATGCGGCGGGCGCACTCGGCCAGCGCATGGCCAAGCGGCACATCCTGTCGTTCATCTATTTCGCGCGCGCGGTGGTGATCGCCATCTTCCTGATCGTGCCGCTGTCACCCATGAGCGTGTATGTGTTCGCCAGCGTGATGGGCCTGCTGTGGCTCTCCACGATTCCGCCCACCAACGCGGTGGTGGCACAGATCTTCGGGGTGGCGCACATGTCCATGCTCGGCGGCTTCGTGTTCTTCAGCCACCAAATCGGCAGCTTCATGGGCGTGTGGCTGGGCGGCGTGCTGTACGACCGCACCGGCAGCTACGACATCGTCTGGTACATCTCCATCGCACTCGGCGTGTTTGCCGGCCTGATCAACCTGCCGGTGCGCGAGACGCCCATCGAGCGTGCGCCGCAGCGCCTGGGAGCCACCGCATGAAGCCAGTGGCCTTGCGGGCTCTGGTGTGGACCGGCGTCATCGCCGCCCTGCTGGGCACGCTCGCGCTCTACAACCAGCCTGGTTTCCTCGTGAGTCTTGCTGATCAGCTGTGGAGTTGTTTTTGATGCATGGCACCGAAGCGCCATCGGCCTGGGTGCAGCGCTGGTCGCACCTGGTGCCCGCCCGGGGAACGGTGCTCGACGTGGCCTGCGGCCATGGCCGCCACCTGAGGTGGTTTGCGCAGCGCGGCCATGCCGTCACCGGGGTCGACCGGTCACCCGAGGCGATCGAAGCGGTGAAGCCCCTGGGCCGCGCCGTGCTGGCCGACATCGAGAACGGTCCCTGGCCCTTTGACGGCGAGAGCTTCGATGCGGTGGTGGTCACCAACTACCTCTGGCGCGCGCTGTTGCCGGTTATCACGCGCAGCGTGGCGCCGGGCGGCGTGTTGATCTACGAAACCTTTGCCATCGGCAACGAGAGCGTGGGCAAGCCCTCGCGCCCCGACTTCCTGTTGCAGCCGGGCGAACTCCTGACGGCGAGCGGTGGTTTGCGGGTGGTGGCCTATGAAGACGGCTTCTGCGACCGACCCGAGCGCTTCGTGCAGCGCATCGCAGCGGTGCGAAAACACCCGGCGGACACCGACTCGCCGCCCCGGTATCCGCTGGATGCCACTGGGTAGAATGCACGATCCGCGCGAGAGGCCGCGCCGCACGAAGCGGCACCGACACGCGCCCCAATTGAGCCTGCAGCAATGAACACCATCACCGGCAGCATCGTGGCCCTGGCCACCCCCCTGCATGAAGACGGCAGCGTGGACTATCCCACCCTGCGCAAACTGATCGACTGGCACATCACCGAAGGCACCGACTGCATCGGCGTGGTCGGCACCACCGGCGAGTCGCCCACGGTCACGGTGGAAGAACATTGCGAGATCATCCGCGTGTCGGTCGAGCAGGCCGCAACGCACGGCGACAAACGCGTGCCCATCATGGCCGGCTGCGGCGCCAACTCCACCCGCGAAGCCATCGAACTGGCGCGCTTTGCCCAGAGCGTGGGGGCCGACTGCCAGCTGCAGGTCGTGCCCTACTACAACAAGCCCACCCAGGAAGGCCAGTACCAGCACTTCAAGGCGATCGCCGAAGCCGTGGGCGACCTGCCGACCGTGCTGTACAACGTGCCCGGCCGCAGTGTGGCAGACATGCACCACGAGACCGTGCTGCGCCTGGCGCAGGTGCCCGGCATCGTCGGCATCAAGGAAGCCACCGGCAACATCGAGCGTGCGCAGTGGCTGATCCGCGAAGCGCCCAAGGGTTTTGCCATCTATTCGGGCGACGACCCGACGGCCGTGGCCCTCATGCTGTGCGGCGGGCAGGGCAACGTGAGCGTGACCGCCAACATCGCGCCGAGACTGATGCACGAACTCTGCGTGGCGGCCATGGCCGGTGACGTCAGGCGCGCCATGGACATCCAGTTCCGCCTGATGCCGGTGCACAAGCAGCTGTTCTGCGAGGCCAACCCGATCCCGCTGAAATGGGCCATGGCCCGCATGGGACTGTGCCGTGAGACCATGCGACTGCCGCTCACGCCGATGTCGCGCCATCTGGTGCCGCAGGTCGAAGGCGCGCTGCAACAAAGCGGCCTGATCTGACTCCCACCCTTCTGTTCACCCCACACACTCCCGGTCTCCACCGATCTGCCCCATGTCCACTCCCACCCTGAATCAGACCTTCCGCCTCAAGACCCGGGCCGGTGCTGCCGCGTGGTCCCGCCTGGGGCTGGTGGTCGCCGCCGGCCTCATCGCCTCCGGTTGCTCCATGCTGCAGGAGGACAAGATCGACTACAAGAGCGCCCAGCGCGGCAGCACACTGGATGTGCCACCCGACCTGACCCAGCTCAGCCGCGACTCGCGCTACAACGTGCCGGGCACCACCGTGACAGCCAGCGGTTTCGAGGCGGCACAGCCCGCACAGGCGAGCGCGGCGACCACGGCCATGGCCCAGGTCGGCGACGTGCGCATCGAACGCGCCGGAAACCAGCGCTGGCTGGTGATCGACCGCCCCGCCGACAAGCTCTGGAGCCCGGTGCGGGACTTCTGGCAGGAGAACGGTTTCCTGCTCGACATCGACCAGGAAGCGCTGGGCATCATGGAGACCGACTGGGCCGAAAACCGCGCCAAGCTGCCCCAGGATTTCATCCGCTCCACCATCGGCAGGATCTTCGAGAACCTGTACTCCACAGGCGAACGCGACCGCTTCCGCACCCGTCTGGAACGCACCGCCAATGGCGGCACCGAGATCTACATCAGCCACCGCGGCATGGTCGAGGTGTATTCCACCAAGGACAACGACCAGACCATCTGGCAACCCCGGCCGGCCGACGTGGAACTCGAGACCGAGTTCCTGCGCCGCCTGATGATCAAGCTCGGTGTGGCCGAGGCGCAGGCACAAGCCGTCACCGCTTCCGCGCCGGTGCAGGCGGCCGCCAAGGTGGTGATGGTGAACAACGCCCCGGTGGTGCAGTTCCAGGACAACTTCGACCGCGCCTGGCGCCGGGTCGGTCTCTCGCTGGACCGCACCGGCTTCACCGTGGAGGACCGGGACCGCAGCAAGGGCATCTACTTTGTTCGCTACGTCGAACCCCTGACCAACGCCAAGGAACCCGGCTTCCTGGGCAAGCTGTTCGGCGCCTCCAAACCCGAAGCGGCGACCGAGCGTTACCAGGTCGTGGTTCGCAGCGCCGACACCGCCACCACCGTCACGGTGCTCGGCGCCCAGGGCCAGCCCGACGGCTCGGCCAATGCCCGACGCATCACGCAGCTGCTGGCCGACGATCTGAAATAAGCGGCGCGCCGCAACAACAACAAAGGCCGCCCATGGGCGGCCTTTTGCGTGGACAGGGTCACAGCCCGAGCTGGCTGGCAGGAAACGCCGGCGTGCTCCTGAGCCAGCACTCGTTGACGCGCTCGCGCAGGGCCACCCGCCGTTCGGCATCCGTGCTGGCCACCAGCGTGTTGCGCACCGGGTCCAGCCGCTCCAGCGTCCAGACCGGTGAACCGATCGCACTGGGCAGTTCCGGCCCCGACCCGGCGGGGCAGGCGTGCGCCTCGACCAGGTGCGACCAGGTCACGCGCCACTGCACAAACCGCGGGTGCAGCAGGCGCACCTGGTCGTAGCTGCGCGCCAGCATCTTCAGCGTGCGGCCCCGTTTCGCCCAACGGTTGAGCGCATCCACGACCGCGCGCTCCCCCAGCGGCCAGTCGGCAAAGTCGGCATCGCTCAGGGTGATCTGGCTCCAGCCTTGCACCGCCGCCACCTCGAACGCCTGGCGCACGGTGTCGACAAACACCTGTCGGCCCTGCAGGCGCCCGGTGGGCAAGCCAGGCGCAGGAGCCGCCGTGCTGGATGGGTCGGAAGGCGTCATGGCGGGCTCCTCGGTGGGTGATCAGCG
Source organism: Hydrogenophaga sp. (assembly GCF_030373225.1). GTDB lineage: Bacteria > Pseudomonadota > Gammaproteobacteria > Burkholderiales > Burkholderiaceae_C > Hydrogenophaga. The sequence goes on from NZ_JAUCZG010000027.1 coordinate 37,222, forward strand.
GGGCTTCACAGGCGGTGCAGCCAGCCGGCCTCGAACCAGTCCTGCAACAAGGCCTGGGCTCCCGGGCTGGCGCGCTGCACCTGGCGGGCGTCCAGGCTGCGCGCATCGGCCAGGTGTTGCATCAGCCGTGCATCGGCGCCACCGGCGCGAAAACTCTCGCCGTTGATGAACACGTGGCGCAGGTCGTACATCATGCGCGTGCGTCGGTCCAGGCGCACAGCACCGGCCACCCAGTCGCCCTGCGCTTCGTCGAACCAGATGCGCGGCTTGGGCTCGGTCATGACCTCCCCCAGCGCACAGGCCAGCGACTGCCGCTCGGCCAGAAGGCGCTGCAGCGCGTCGGCCGCGAACGCCTCGAGACCGGCCGGCATGGCGCCCGGATGGGCCGTGGCGGGTTGGTCCGGGTCGCGGTACAGCGTTTCGTCGTCGAGCTCGTCGGCCATGCGCTGCAGCAACTCACCCGCCAGGCCGCCCCGCTGCGGCGCGCGAAAGCCGATCGAGCAAGTCATGCAGTCATCGCCCACCGCATCCCCGTCGTGCGCCCAACGCGGCGGCAGATAGAGCATGTCGCCGGCGTCGAGCAGATGCTCTTCCTCGGGTTCGAAATGCTGCAGGATCTTCAGCGGCACATCGGGCTGCAGCGTCAGGTCTTTCTGCCGTCCGATGCGCCACCGGCGCTGGCCGCTGGCCTGCAGCAGGAACACGTCGTAGCTGTCGAAATGCGGACCCACGCCACCGCCTTCGCTGGCCCAGGAGATCATCAAGTCGTCCAGGCGCGCATCGGGCACAAAGCGGAAGCGTTGCAGGAGGTCGTGCACCGCATCGACGTGTTGATCCACGCCTTGCACCAGCAAGGTCCAGCCGGGCTGCTTGAGGGGCGGCAACGCGCTGCGTTTGAACGGCCCCTGCTTCAGGGTCCACCCTTGGCCCTTGCGCACAATCAGGCGCGATTCCACGGCTTCCTGGCCGGCCAGATCAAACAGCTGCGAGCGGCCCAGCACCGGTTTGAAGCCGGGGATGGCCTGGCGGATCAGCAGGGGTTTTTTCTGCCAGTGGCGACGCATGAACTGCGCCGCCGACAGGTCGCCGAGCAGGCGGGTGGGTGCATCGGGAGCGACGGCGGAAGGGCGCTGGCCAGGGGTGACGGGTTTGAACATGGGACAATTGTCGGATGAAAATCACCCAACAATGCGTCGTGGCGCTGACCTGGACACTGAAGGACACGCTGGGCGAAGCGCTTGATGTGCTGGAAGAGCCCGTGGAATTTCTGGTCGGAGGCAACGACCTGCTGGCCAGGATCGAAGAAGGTCTCCTGAACCACTCGCCGGGCGACACCATCGAGCTGCATCTGGAGCCGGTCGACGGCTTCGGGGACTACGACGACACCCTGCTCTTCCTGGAGCCGCGCCACCTGTTCCCCGACGACCTCGAAGAAGGCATGGGCTTCGAGGGCCTGCCTGCAGGCTGCAACCCCGCCGCGCCCCGAGACCGTCTGTACTTCGTGAGCGACATCTATCCCGACCATGTGGTGCTCGACGGCAACCACCCGCTGGCCGGCATTGCGCTGCGCATTTCAATGAAGGTGCATTCGGTGCGCGAAGCGACCGAGGCCGAGGTGGGCAAAGGGTCGCTGGGCACCGGCTTCTTCCGCATGCAGGTGGACGAGCCCGACGAGTTGCAAGGCCCGGGCATCACGCCACCGGGACCGCGAACACTTCACTGAACGATGCTGCCCCCACGCTCCGCCGCTGCGCGGGTCGCTGCCCCAGGACAGGGAAGGGCCCGGTCCTTGCCGGGTCTGGGGGCTGATCCGGCTTGGGGCGGCCTGGCGCCGGATCGCTGCGCTTCAGCCGCGGCCAGTTGAGCCGTATCCCCCAGCGCCGCGTTCGCTGGCGGCTTCGAAGTCGGTCACCACGTTGAACTGCGCCTGCACCACGGGCACGATCACCATCTGCGCAATGCGCTCCATGGGTTCGATGGTGAAGGGCACGCCGCTGCGGTTCCAGGCGCTCACCATGAGCTGGCCCTGGTAGTCGCTGTCGATCAGCCCGACCAGGTTGCCCAGCACGATGCCGTGTTTGTGGCCCAACCCCGAGCGCGGCAGGATCATGGCGGCAAAGCCAGGGTCGGCCAGGTGGATGGCCAGGCCGGTGGGCACCAGTTGCCACGCGTTGGGCGCCAGTGTCAGCGGCGCATCCAGGCAGGCTCGCAGATCCAGACCTGCGCTGCCGCCGGTGGCGTAGGCGGGGAGCTGGTCCGCCATGCGCGGATCCAGCACTTTCACATCGATGCGCATTCAGCGGGTTCCAGTCGAACGGGTCATTCGGATTTCTTGAGCGCTTCTTCCATCGCCTTCATCGGGTCCTGCTCGGCTTCTTCAGCCGCGGGTTCGGGCGCTGTGCCGCCCTCGGCGCCAGGCTCGGCACCGGGTTCCTCGGCCGCCGCAGGCTCTTCCTCCTCGAGACCAGGCATGTTGCGCAACATGTCGTTGACCGTGGCCTCGTCCACCTTCACAGCCACATCCAGGTTGCCCGTGACGATGCCCGGGTTGAGGACGATCACCGTCACCATGATCACCTGCAGCACGATGAAGGCGATCGAGCCCTTGTAGATCTGTGCGGTCGTCACCGCCGGAATCCGCTTGCCCGTGACCACATCGTCGTAGTCGTTGCGGGCAGCCACGCTGCGCAGGTAAAACAGCGCAAAGCCGAACGGCGGCGTGAGGAACGAGGTCTGCAGGTTCATGGCCAGGATGATGCCGAACCAGATCAGGTTGATGTCGAGCTTCTCGGCCACCGGCACCAGCAAGGGCACGACGATGAAGGCGATCTCGAAGAAGTCGATGAACATGCCCAGCACAAAGACCAGCAGGTTGACCACCAGCAGGAAGCCCAGCTGGCCGCCCGGCAGCTTGTCGAACAGGTGCTCGACCCAGATGTGACCGTCGGCCGCATTGAAGGTGAAGCTGAAGACGGTCGAGCCGATCAGGATGAACATCACGAAGATGGCCAGCTTGGTCGTGTTTTCCAGCGCCTGCTGAAGGAGCTTGAACGACAGCGTGCGACGCGCACCGGCCATGATGAGCGCGCCCAGCGCGCCCATGGCGCCACCCTCGGTGGGCGTGGCAACGCCCAGGAAGATGGTGCCCAGCACCAGGAAGATCAGCACCAGCGGCGGGATCAGCACGAAGGTCACGCGCTCGGTCAGGCGCGACAGCAGGCCCAGCCTGAACAGGCGGTTCAGCAGGGCCAGCCCGAGGGCCAGAAAGGCCGAGATCGTCATCGACAGAATGAAGATTTCGTCGCCCGGCGCCGGCAGCTCTCGCCCCAGCCACGGGTTCATCACCGACTCGTGCACCTGCGACCAACCAAAGCCCGCAAGACCACAGAACGCGAGCAGTGCGATCAGGGAGAGGTGACCGCTGGAGCCGTCGGGTTGCGAATAAATGCGTGCCTCGGGTGGCAGAGCCGGCACCCAGGAGGGTTTGACCAGCGCCACCGCCACGATGAACAGCAGGTACAGGCCGACCAGCATGAGGCCGGGCACCAGGGCGCCGGCGTACATGTCACCCACCGAGCGGCCCAGCTGGTCGGCCAGCACGATCAGCACCAGCGACGGCGGCAAGGCTTGCGCCAGCGTGCCCGACGCGGTGATGGTGCCGGTGGCAATGGTTCGGTTGTAGCCGTAGCGCAGCATGATGGGCATGGCGATCAGGCCCATGGAAATCACGGAAGCCGCCACAACACCCGTGGTGGCGGCGAGCAGGGCGCCGACCAGCACCACCGCGATGCCCACCCCGCCGCGGACCGGGCCGAACACCTGGCCCACCGTCTCGAGCAGGTCCTCGGCCATGCGGCTGCGCTCGAGGATGATGCCCATGAGCGTGAAGAACGGAATGGCCAGCAGCGTGTCGTTCTGCATGATGCCGAAGACCCGCAGCGGCAATGCCTGGAACAGGTTGGAGGGGAACAGCTCCAGCTCCATGCCGATGAAGCCGAAAAACAGCCCCGTGGCAGCCAGCGAGAACGCGACGGGAAAGCCCGCCAGCAAAAAGACCAGGAGGCCCACGAACATCACGGGCACGAAGTTCTGCGTCAACAGTTCGATCATGTCGCTGCTCCTGCGCGGCGCGCCTTTTCGTCAGCGGCAATCTGTTCGGCCAGCAACTCGGTCTCGGAGGGGCCGGTGTGGCTCAACACGTCGGGTCCGTTGCCGGTGAGAAAGGCGAAGCGCTTGATGAGTTCGGAGACGCCCTGGACGAAGAGCAAGGTGAAACCGAGCGGGATCAGGCCGTACACCGGCCAGCGGATGAGACCGCCCGAGTTGGACGACATCTCGCCCGAGGTCCAGGCCCGCTCAAACAACGGCCAGCCCAGCGTGGCCATCATGTAGCACATGGGAAACAGGAAGACGATGATGCCGGCCACGTCGATCCAGTTGCGGGTGCGCGCACTGAACTTGCCGGAGATGAAGTCGATGCGGACGTGGGCGTTTCGCAAGAAGGCATAACCCCCACCCAGCATGAAGACCGCTGCAAACAGGTACCACTGGATCTCGAGCAGACCATTGGAGCTGACGTTGAACACCTTGCGCACGATCGCGTTGCCCGCGCTGATGAAGGTGGCCGCCAGAATCAGCCACATGGCCATCTTGCCGATCAGGTCACCGAGCGCATCGATGAGCCGCGAAATCTTGAGGAGGAACAACATGGGAATTCCCATTGGGTTGGCACAGGACGGACAAAGCCATCGAGTCTAGCAAGCGGAGACGCCAGCACCTGAAGGGCGGCTGACGATGGCGCCGCAGCACGAAGCCGCGACAGCGGTGGTCCGAGCAAAAAACCCCGCCAGGGCGGGGCTTCTTGCCGGACGTGCTCGACGGTGGATTACAGCTTGGCCGATTGCATGTAACGGTCGAACTGCGCTTCGGTGAAGCGGAACCAGAGGTTCTGGTCCTTGCGGAAGGCTGCGTAGATCTTCTTCCACTTCGGATTCTTCGCGCTGTTGTCCGCGTAGAGCGCCATGGAGTTCTTGAAAGCGGCATCCATGACCGACTTGGGGAATGCCAGCACCTTGGTGCCGGAAGCCACCAGTTGCTTCAAGGCGCCCGGGTTCAGGGCGTCGTACTTGGCCTGCATGGTGGTGTGGGCGATCGCGGCTGCGCACTCCACGATGGCCTTGTTCTCGGGCGACAGCGCCGCGTAGGCCTTGTTGTTGACGTACAGCGAGAGCTGCGGGCCGCCTTCCCACCAGCCGGGATAGTAGTAGTACGGTGCCACCTTGTTGAAGCCCAGCTTCTGGTCGTCGTACGGGCCAACCCACTCGGTTGCGTCGATCGTGCCTTTTTCCAGCGCCTGGTAGATTTCTCCGCCAGGAATGTTTTGAGGCACGGCACCCATGGTGGTGAGCACCTTGCCGGCGAAACCGCCAACGCGCATCTTCATGCCCTTGATGTCGTTGAGGCTCTTGATTTCCTTGCGGTACCAGCCGCCCATCTGGGCGCCGGTGTTGCCCATGGGGAAGTTCACGATGTTGTAACCCTCGTAGAACTCGCGGAACAGCTTCATGCCGTTGCCTTCGTACATCCACGCCGTCATCTGGCGGCTGTTGAGGCCGAAGGGAATGGCGCAGTCCAGCGCAAAGGTGTCGTCCTTGCCGAAGAAGTAGTAGGGCGCGGTGTGCGCGCACTCCACGGTGCCTTCCTGCACACCGTCGACCACGCCGAACGCAGGCATGAGTTCGCCGCCCGGGTGCACCGAGATCGAGAACTTGCCGCCCGACATTTCACCGACCTTCTTGGCAAAGACATCGGCCGCGCCGTAAATGGTGTCGAGCGCCTTGGGGAAGCTCGATGCCAGACGCCAGCGGATGGCGGCCTGGGCATGCACTGCGGGCGCAGCGCCGGCAGCCAGCACGCCGGCAATGCCTGCATGCTTGATGAGTGAACGACGATCCATGTTGTATGACTCCGTGGTTGGTATGGATACACCCAATCCGGCGAGGCCGGGCTGGAGACTGGTCAGTCAACCGGGATTGTAGGAACGCCCCCCCGGGAGAACGCGGGGGTTTTCCCTCGAAAGGCCGCATCGCCTCGACACCCTTCAGCATCGTGCAAGCTTTCTCTCAACGCCCTGCGGGCGGGCGCGGTCCGGCTGGCGATGCGGATTCAACCCGGCGAAGTCGGCCGGGAGAAACGGCTCAGCCCACCACCTTCAGACCCGGCGCGGTGTGCAGCAACGCTTCGAACCGGGTGCGGATGGAGGCCTCGATGCCGGCAGCGTCCAGACCCAGTGCCGCGAGCAGCTTGCCGGGATCGCCATGCTCCGAAAACTCATCGGGCAAACCGAGCGCGAGTACCGGCAACACCAGACCCGCGGCCTGCAGCGCCTCCATCACCGCACTGCCCGCTCCGCCGGCAAGACAACCCTCTTCCACCGTGACGATCGCTTCGTGGGTGCGCGCCAGTTCGCCCAGCAGTTCGGTGTCCAGCGGTTTGGCCCAGCGCATGTTGGCCACGCTGGCGCCGAGCTTCTCGCCGGCGGCCAGCGCCGGATGCAGCAGCGTGCCGAAAGCCAGGATCGCGATGCCCTTGCCCTGTCGACGCAGCTCGCCCTTGCCGAACGGCAATCCTTCGAGGCTGGAAGGAACGGCAGTGCCCACACCGGCGCCACGCGGGTAGCGCACCGCCACCGGCTGGTTTTGCGCGTGTGCTGTCGAGAGCAATTGACGGCACTCGGCTTCATCGGCCGGGCATGCGATGGCCATGTTGGGAATGCAGCGCAGGTAAGCAATGTCGTATGCGCCCGCGTGCGTGGCACCGTCGGCGCCCACCAGGCCGGCGCGGTCGAGTGCAAACACCATCGGCAGGTTTTGCAGCGCCACATCGTGGATCAGCTGGTCGTAGCCTCGCTGGAGAAAGGTCGAGTAGATGGCCACCACGGGCTTGAGGCCCTCACAGGCCAGGCCGGCGGCAAAGGTGACTGCGTGCTGCTCGGCGATGCCGACGTCGAAATAGCGTTTGGGGAAGCGGCGTTCGAACTCGACCATGCCAGAGCCCTCGCGCATCGCGGGCGTGATGCCCACCAGGCGCTCGTCGGCCGCCGCCATGTCGCACAACCACTGTCCGAACACCTGCGTGAAGGTGGTCCTGGGTGCAGCCGCGGGTTTGACAAGGCCCACCGCCGGGTCGAAGGTGCCCGGGCCGTGGTAGGCGATCGGGTCGTTTTCGGCCAGTTTGTAGCCCTGGCCCTTTTTCGTCACCACATGCAGGAACTGGGGCCCGCTGTCGGCCTCCAGCAGGTGACGGATGTTCTCCAGCGTCGGAATCAGCGAATCGAGGTCGTGCCCGTCGATCGGCCCGATGTAGTTGAAGCCGAATTTCTCGAACAGGGTGGCGGGCACCACCATCCCCTTGGCCTGCTCCTCCAGCCGCTTGGCCAGCTCGAACAGGGGCGGTGCGCCCTTGAGCACCTGCTTGCCGACGTTCTTGGCCGCGGTGTAGAACTGCCCGCTCATGAGCTGGGCGAGGTACCGGTTGAGTGCACCCACCGGCGGCGAGATCGACATGTCGTTGTCGTTGAGCACAACCAGCAGACGGCCGTCGGCCACACCGGCGTTGTTGAGCGCTTCGAACGCCATGCCGGCCGTCATCGCGCCGTCGCCGATGATGGCCACGGCGTTGCGGCCTTCACCCTTGATCCTGGCGCCCATGGCCATGCCCAGTGCCGCTGAAATGCTGGTGGACGAGTGCGCGGTTCCGAACGTGTCGAACTCGCTTTCCGAGCGACGCGGAAACCCGCTGATGCCGCCGAGCTGGCGCAAGGTGTGCATGCGGTCGCGCCGACCCGTGATGATCTTGTGCGGGTAGGTCTGGTGGCCCACGTCCCAGACCAGGCGGTCCTCGGGCGTGTTGAACACATAGTGCAGGGCCAGCGTCAATTCAACCGTGCCGAGGTTGGAGCTGAGGTGCCCGCCGGTGCGCGCCACGCTTTGCAGCAGGTAGGTGCGCAGCTCGTCGGCCAGCGGCAGCAGCTGGGCGCGGCTGAGGCGGCGCACATCGGCCGGAGACTCGATGGAGGAGAGCAGGGAACTCATGGGCAGATGGACTCGGGTCATGAAAAGGAAAGCGGCCTCGAGGGACCTCAGGATGCGCGATGACCGACCCAGTCGGCCAACGCATGGAGGGTCTCCAGCCGTTCGATGCCGCTCTCGCGCAAGGCCTGGTGGGCCTGATCGAGCACACGGTCGGCGTGGGCTTGTGCGCCGCCCAGGCCGAGCAAGGAGACGAAAGTGGGCTTGTCCGACGCCGCGTCCTTGCCCGCCGTCTTGCCCAGCGTAGCCGAATCGGCAGTCACGTCAAGGATGTCGTCCACCACCTGGAAGGCCAGGCCCAGGCAGGCGCCATATTCGGCCAGCCTGGCATCGGTGGCGGCGGTCGTCTGCGCGGTGGCCGCGCCCATCATGACGCTGGCCTGCAAGAGTGCGCCGGTCTTCTGCCGGTGCATCGCCTCCAGCGCAGGCTGGTCCAGCGTGCGGCCCACGCTGGCGAGGTCGATCGCCTGGCCGCCTGCCATACCGCCTGCGCCTGCCGCCAGCGCCAGCAAGCGGCACAGCCGGGCGGCCATGGCGGGTTGCACACTGTCGTCCTCGGGCACCAGCAGCTCGAAGGCGAATGCCTGCAGCGCATCGCCAGCCAGCAAGGCCTGGGCTTCGCCAAACCGCACATGCACCGTGGGTTTGCCGCGGCGCAGAACGTCGTTGTCCATGCAGGGCATGTCGTCGTGGACCAGCGAATAGGCGTGGATCAGCTCGACCGCACAGGCTGCGCGCAAGGCAGACCCGGTGTGTCCACCCACCGCTTCGCAGGTCGCCAGCACGAGCAGCGGGCGCAGGCGTTTGCCGCCGTCCAGCACCGCGTAACGCATGGCGTCGCCCAGGCCGGCGGGGGCCTGCCGAGGCAACCAGTCCTGCAGCGCACGTTCGACCACGGCTTGCTGCGTTTCACGCCAGAGGGCAAAGGGAGAAACCGCCGCACTGGCCGGTGAGAGATTCATGGAGCATCCCAGGGTTTGAGTTCCCCACCTTCGAGCACCTTGATCTGGTTTTCCACCGCCTCGAGACGGGCGCGGCAGTAGGCGAGCAGCTCGGCGCCGCGCTGGTAGCGCGTGAGCAGCTGGTCCAGCGGCAGCTGCCCGGCGTCGAGCTGGGACACGAGTTGCTCAAGCTCTTCGAGCGCGGCTTCGTAATTCGCCGCGACAGCGGGCGTGTCGCCGGCGGGAGCGGCTGAGGCGTTTTTGGGGGAGCGGGGCACGGCGGCGGTTCGATCGTTCACGGGTTTGATTCTAAAGTGGGCGCGCCTTTGCATACCGTTGCAGGACAACGGGTACTGCCCTGCGGGGTAGAATTCGGCCCTTTTTCATCACTGACGGGCGACCACCGCCCGGAGGGACGCACCACTCCACCCATCCCGCGCGAATTCGTCTCACGAGCACAGCGCTTACCCTGCCCCTTCATAGGGGGAGTCTCTAGGTCAGGACCACGATGTCTGATTTAAGTCTTCAACTGCAGCAGGCCGCAAGCCAACTTCAGGTTTCCAGCTACTTTGACGAGGCGCTGTTCCAGCGCGAAAAGCAACTTCTCTTCCAGCGCGGGCCCCGCTATGTGGGGCACCAACTCGCTGTTCCCGCTGTCGGGGACTACCACGTCCTGCCACAGGAAGCGGGCGGTCGTGCCCTCGTGCGGACCGCCAGCGGCGTGGAACTGGTGTCCAACGTCTGTCGACACCGCCAGGCCATGATCCTCGAAGGGCGGGGCAACCTGCTCGAGACCCGCAGCGGCAGCGCGGCCGGCAACATCGTGTGCCCCCTGCACCGCTGGACCTACAGCGGCATCCAGGGCGCACGGGCCGGCCAGTTGCTCGGTGCGCCCCACTTCGACAAAGACCCCTGCCTGAACCTGAACAACTACCCGCTGCGCGAGTGGAACGGCCTGCTGTTCGAGGACAACGGATGCGATGTCGCCACCGATCTCGCCCACATGGGTCCGCGCGCTGCGCTCGACTTCGAAGGCATGGTGCTGGACCACGTGGAGCTGCACGATTGCAACTACAACTGGAAGACCTTCATCGAGGTTTACCTCGAGGACTACCATGTCGCGCCGTTTCACCCCGGCCTGGGTGGCTTTGTCACCTGCGAAGACCTGCGCTGGGAACTCAAGCCCGAGTACTCGGTGCAGACGGTGGGTCCGGCCAACCTGCTGGGCAAGGCGGGCAGCCCGGTGTACCAGCGCTGGCACGAACAGCTGATGCAGTACCGGCAGGGCCGGATGCCCGAGCACGGTGCCATCTGGCTGACCTACTACCCGCACATCATGGTCGAGTGGTACCCGCACGTGCTCACGGTCTCCACGCTGCATCCGGTGAGCGTGGACAAGACCATCAACATGGTCGAGTTCTACTACCCCGAGGAAATCGCCGCCTTCGAGCGCGAATTCGTTGAGGCCCAGCGCGCCGCCTACATGGAAACCTGCCTGGAAGACGACGAGATCGCCGAACGCATGGACGCGGGACGCAAGGCGCTGCTGGCGCGCGGCGACAACGAGGTCGGCCCCTACCAGAGCCCGATGGAAGACGGCATGCAGCACTTCCACGAGTGGTACAGGAAGAAGATGAGCCCCCCCGCACCGCCTGCGGCGCGGGGAGGCTGAATCGTGCAGGCGTTATGGATGCTGCTCGCGTCGCTGTTTTTTGCCACCATGGGCGTGTGCATCAAGTTTGCATCGACCCACTTCAACAGCTTCGAGATCGTCTTCTACCGGGGATTGGTGGGTGTGGCCTTTCTGATCGGCCTCACGCGGGCCAAAGGTGTGTCGCTGGCAACGAACGTTCCCATGATGCACGTGTGGCGCAGCGTGGTGGGCGTGACGGCGCTGACCGCCTGGTTTTATTCGATCGCGATCCTGCCGCTGGCAACGGCCATGACCCTGAACTACATGAGCAGCGTGTGGATCGCTGCGTTTCTGCTGGGCGGCGCGCTGCTGGTGCAGGGTCGCAACGCACCCATTCGCCAGCAGGCCCCTCTGTTCCTCACGGTGCTGGCGGGTTTCGGTGGCGTGGCGATGATGCTGCGGCCCACGCTGGGCGAAGGTCAGGCGGTGGGTGCGCTGGTGGGCCTGATGTCCGGCATCTTCTCGGCCTTTGCCTACCTGCAGGTGGCCGCGCTGGCCAGGGCCGGTGAGCCCGAGAGCCGCACCGTGTTCTATTTCTCCATCGGCGCCGTGGCGGCCGGCGCCCTGGGCATGGTGTTCGTCGGTGCCAGCGACTGGCACTGGCCGAGCGCCCTGTGGTTGCTGCCCATCGGTCTGCTGGCGGTCTTCGGGCAACTCTGCATGACCCGCGCCTACTCCAGCGGCGCGACGATGGTGGTGGCCAACCTGCAGTACTCCGGCATCGTCTTCGCTGCGCTCTACAGCCTCACCATCTTCGGCGACCAGCTGCCCCTGATCGGCTGGCTCGGCATGGGCCTGATCATCGTCAGCGGCATCACCGCCACCGTGCTGCGGGCCCGTGCGGTGCCGCTTGCACCCGCAGAGGACCACTGACGCCCCGGACCTCAAGCACAATGTGCGCATGCTCACCACACTGATCACGGCCGACGAACTGCAACAACACCTGGCCAGCGACACGCCGCTGCGGGTCTTCGACTGCAGCTACGAACTCATGAATCCCGAAGCGGGCGCAGCGCAGTACCACGACGAGCACATTCCCGGCTCGGTGTACGTGCACCTCGACCACCATCTCAGCGACAAGACCGGTGCCGACCGCGCCAGTGGGGGACGCCATCCCCTGCCCTCGCGCGAGACTTTTGCGCAGCGGCTGGCCGCGCTGGGTTTGTGGGACGGCATGCAGGTGGTGGTGCTCGACCGGCAAGGCGGCAGCCAGTGCGGCCGGCTCTGGTGGATGCTCAAGTGGTGTGGACACGAGGCCGTGGCGGTGCTCGACGGCGGTCTTGCCGCCTGGAAAGCCGCCGGCGGCCCGCTGCAGAGCGGACCGTCGGTGGCCCCCGAAGCCGGGGTTTTCACCTTGCAGCCCACGGCTGCGGCCACCGCATCGACCGCCTCCCTCCTGAAGGACCTGGGGCGTCCCGGCCAGACGGTGATCGACGCGCGAGCGGCCGCCCGCTTTCGCGGCGAGGTCGAGCCGCTCGATCCGGTGGCGGGTCACATCCCGGGTGCCCTGAACCGTCCGTTTGCCAACAACTTCGGCCCCGACGGCCGTTTCAAGCCGCCCGCCCAGCTGCGCGCCGAGTTCGAGCAGCTGCTGGCCGGGCGCGACCCTGCCGGGGTGGTGCACCACTGCGGCAGCGGCGTGAGCGCGGTGCCGAACCTGCTGGCCATGGAAATCGCAGGCCTGGGCCGTGCAGCGCTGTACCCCGGCAGCTGGAGCGAGTGGTGCAACACGCCCGGTGCGCCTTGCGCCGTCGGCTGAACCTGTCCGTGACGCCCGCCCCTCCCACCGCCGCCACATGTCCCAGCACGAAGACGCCGCGCAGGAAATCCTGCGCGAGAAGGACCGCAGATCCGCACTGATGCTGTTGTGTGCGGCCATCGGCGTGGCAGGTGCGCTGGTGCTCGCGATGGAGCTGGTGCTGGCCGCACCCGGTGAACACGAGGCCTGGGTGGCCGGCGGGCTCACCGCCATGGCCTGGATCTGCTTTGCCCTCACCAGGATGGATCGCACCCGCTTCGTGGCGCATGCCATCGTGGCCTCGGTGCTCGGCGCCGCCATCTTCTCCACCCTCACCTACGGCTCGGTGCGGACTGCCGTGGGCTTTCTGTTCATGGCTGCGGTCGTGGGAGCCGGGATTTTTCTGGGACGCACGGCTCTCATCGTCACGACCGTGGCCAGTGTGGGATCGCTGGGCGTCCTGACCTGGGCGGAGACCGCCGGCCTGTTGACGGCCACGCCCAATTTCGATGCCAGCCTGCGGGTGTGGATCACGCACGCGACCTCCATCCTCGTCTGCGCCCTGATGGTGCACCACAGCCGGGTGAGAACACGCCGGGCACTGGACCTCAAGAGCCGCGAATTCGAACGCCGCAAGGCCACCGAACTGGAGCGCGACCGAAACCTCGATCGCTTCGCCCGCATCTTTCGCACCAGCCCCAGCCCCATGATCGCGCAGTCGGCGCGCACCGGTTCCATCCTGGATGTGAACCCGGCGTTCGAGCGCAGCTACGGCTACACCCGCGAGCAGGTGCTCGGCCGCCAGGAAAGTTTTCTTTGGCACGACGCCACCCAGCGGGAAGCCTACCTGCAACGGCTCTTTGCCGAGCGACACATGGACCAGTATTCGTGTCTGGGGCGACGCGCCGACGGCACCGTCTTCCAGGCCCTCATCTCCAGCGAGATGGGCACCGACCACGAAGACAAGCTCATCATCACCACCATCTCCGATGTGAGCGCGCAGGCCGACGCGATGGAGCGCCTCAAGCGCTCAGAAGAACGGTTTGCCAAGGCCTTCAACTTCAGTCCGCTCAACCTCACCATCACGCGCCTGTCCGATGGCAGCTTCGTGGAGATCAACCAGGCGCAGGACACGGTGCAAGGCTTCGGGCTGGAAGAACAGATCGGCAAGACATCGCTCGACACCGGGGTCTGGCGAACGCCGGCCGACCGCGAACGGTTCGTGGCACAACTGCTGCGCGACGGCCGCATCGACAGCTTCGAAACCGTCATGCGCCACAAGGATGGCAGCCTGATCGACACCCGGCTGTGGGCCGAACTCATCGAAATCGACGGTGAGGCGTGCATCCTGTCCTGCACGATCAACGTCACCGCCGAAAAACGGCGCGAGTCCCTGCTGCTCAACGTGGCCAGGGGCGTGGCGGCGGAAACCGGCGAGGCCTTCTTCGAAGCGCTCACGCGCCACCTCAGCGAGGCCATCGGCTGCGACATGGTGGTGATCGGCGAATGCCGCGACATCCAGCAGGTGCAGGTGCTTTCGATCTGGAAAGACGCACGTCCTCTGCCCACCTTCAGCTTCGACACATCCAACACGCCGTGTGCCGAAACGCTGGCACAAAGAGACGTGTTCGTCTGCGCGCAAGACCTGCCGCAGGGCTTTCCGCAAGCCCGGGGCATCCACCGCGAAGGGTTTCAGTCCTACCTCGGTCAGGCGCTGCGCGACGCTGACGGCACGCCCATCGGCATCCTGTTCGCCATGTGGCGCAAACCCCTGGCGTTGAGCGAAGACCTGCAGGCCCTGGTGTCCATCTTCGCCAGCCGCGCCAACGCAGAACTGGTACGCCTGCACCGCGACCGCGAGATCCAGCGCCTGACCGAGACCCTGGAGCAGCGGGTGCGGGAGCGCACCGCCGATCTGCAGAAGCTCAACGCCGAACTCGACTCTTTCGCCTACACGGTCTCGCACGATCTCAAGTCACCGCTGCGGGCCATCGACGGCTTCACCCGCCTGCTGGACGAACAACTCGGCGGTCGGCTCAACCAGGACGAGCGCGAGATGTTCGACCGCGTGCTGTCGTCCACCACCCGGATGGGCGCCCTCATCTCGGCCCTGCTGGCGCTGGCTCGCGTGAGCCAGGCCTCGCTGGAACGCCAGACCGTCGACCTGAGCCAGCTGGTGCGGGCCATCCTGGCCGAAGAGCAGGGGCGGCAACCCGCGCGGCAGTTGCAGTGTCAGGTGGCCGACGGTCTGCAGGCCGAATGCGACCCCCAGCTCACCCGCATCGCGCTGGAGAACCTGTTGGGCAATGCCCTGAAGTACAGCCGCGACCGGCCAGAGACCGTGATCGAGTTCGGCCAGACCCTGGCAGAGGATGGCCGGACGACCCGCTACTTCGTGCGGGACAACGGCGTGGGGTTCAACATGGCCTACGCGGCCAGACTGTTCCAGCCCTTCCAGCGGCTGCACATGGCCAACGAGTTCGAGGGCACCGGCATCGGCCTGGCCACGGTGCGCCGCATTGTCGAGCGCCATGGGGGCACCATCACGGCCTGCAGCGCGCCGGGCGAAGGCGCCACGTTCAGCTTCTCACTGGGCTGAACAACGCGGGCGCAGTGCGTCGCGCCCTCGAGAGGGGATGCGGCTGCACGCGGTGAGCAAGCGACGGGGGTGTGTCCTGCCTCAGTGCGCCAGGCTGCTCACCAGTGTGACCAGCGCTATCCCGCCCATCAGCCACCCGACCTGGGCGAGCGTGTCCGCGAAGCCCAGTTGTTTCTGCAATTGCGGAATCAGGTCGGCCAGCGCCACGTACACAAAGCTGCTGGACGCGGCCACCAGGAAAAAGGGCAGGTAGTCCTGCAGCTGGGTCACGAGGAAGTAGCCCACCACGCCGCCCAGGGCCGTGACCGTGCCGGCCAGCGAGACCTTGACCAGTGCGGCGCGCTGGGTGCCCGAGGTGTGGCGCAGCACGACCAGATCACCGATGTGGTGCGGCACTTCGTGCGCCAGCACCGCCAGCGAGGTGATCACACCCAGGCGCATGTCGGCCAGAAAGGCCGACGCGATCAGGATGCCGTCGCCAAAGGCGTGCACGCTGTCGCCGGCCAGCACGGCCCAGCCGCCCGAGCGCGGGCCGTGGTGGTGGGCGTGGGCGTGAACGTGGTGGTGGTCATGGGCGTCATGCCCGGCTTCCTGCGCCGGGCCCTGGTTGTGCTCGTGGCCGTGGTGCCAGAGCTCGGCCTTGTCGAGCAGAAAGAAGAACACCAGCCCGGCCAGCAACATGGCAAACAGTTCGTGGGCGCCGGCCTCGCTCTCGAAGGCTTCGGGCAGCAGGTGCATGAAAGCCGTGGCCATGAGCGCGCCGGCGGCCAGGCTGAGCATGTGCTGCGTGAAGCGCCCAAGCATCGCAAAGGCCAGCAGCGCGGCCAGCCAGACGCTGCCCACGCCGGCCGCCACGGTGCCTGTCAGGATCGCCAGCAAGGTCATGGGTTGTTCTCGATTCGTCCACAAAAAAGGCCGCTCTGGAGCGGCCTGGGGTCTGGCGCAACGGTGCGGCTCAGGCCACTCCGTGCTGCTTGAACCACGCCAGCGCGCGTTTCCAGCCGTCTTCGGCCGCCTCCTTGCGGAAACTCGGCCGGTAATCGGCGTGGAAGGCATGGGGTGCCTCGGGGTAGACCACAAAGGTCGAAGCCCTGGCGGCCGCACTGCCCGCTGCCAGAGCGGCCTTCATCTTATCAACCGTGTCAAGGGGAATGCCGGTATCGGCGGCACCATAGAGACCCAGCACCGGGCCATTCAGACGGGCCGCCACGTCCACCGGGTGCTTCGGGTTGAGCGGCGTGGCCTCGCCCACCAGCCGCCCGTACCAGGCGACACCGGCCTTGACCGCCGGGTTGTGCGCCGCGTACAGCCAGGTCTGGCGTCCGCCCCAGCAGAAGCCGGTCACGCCCACCCTGGTGGCATCGCCGCCGTTGGCCGCGGCCCAGGCCACGGCCGCATCGAGATCGGCCATCACCTGCGCGTCGGGCACCTTGGAGATCACCTCGGCGATCAGCCTGGCCATTTCACCGTAGCTTTGCGCATCGCCCTGGCGCACGAACAGCTCGGGCGCGATCGCCAGGTAGCCTGCCCGGGCGAAGCGCCGCGCAGTGTCGGCGATGTACTCGTGCACGCCGAAGATCTCGGACAGCACCAGCACCACCGGCAAGCCGGTCTTGCCCGCCGGAGCGGCACGGTAGGCCGGCATCTTGAAGCCGTTGACGTCGATCATCACGTCGCCCACGGTGAGGCCATCGGACGGCGTCTTGATCGCGGTCTGCGCCACCAGCGGCGCGGCGGCGGCCGCATAGCCCACACCCAGCGCAGCCTTGATGGCGGTGCGGCGGGTGGCGCCGTGTTCGTTCGACCGACCGGGCAGCAAGGCGCCGAGGTCCTGGGCATGTTGGTCGTTGAGCATGGTCTGTCTCCTGGTCTGGTTGTCGGACCCGCAGTCTGCCATGTCCCTTAAACCCGGGTGGCAGCATCGAACATGTCGAGCAGTTCCGGCTCCCAGGCCCCTTGCTGGTCGACCGCCGTCTGCACGAGCACCGTGCGGGTGGGCATGTCGATGAACACGCGCTGGCCGTGGTGCCCGTGCATGGCAGGGCGCGAGCCGTCGGCGCGGGCATGCCAGAACAAGGCCTTGTAGCCCTGCGTCAGCCGGGCCCGGCCAACGCGCACCGCGTGATCGGCTTCGCTCCACGATGTGCACTCGCTGATCCAGGCGTCGCTCACGACGGCCTTTCCATCAAGGCTTCGCCCGCGATGGGCGACCAGCTGACCCAGGCGTGCCCAGTCGCGCAGGCGCGCCGCAAAGCCGATGCTGTTGAACTCGGCCCCGCGCGCATCGGTGAACCAGGTGGCGGGTGCCTCGGCGCCCATGGGCTGCCACAAGGCCCGCTCGGCGAACGACGACAGCGAGCCACCGGTGACGCGGCGCATCACCATGCCCAGGGTCAGCGCCCCCAGCTCGTTGTAGTTGAAGCGTTGTCCTGCGGCTTCGCTGCGGCGGTTCCAGCCAGCCACCGTGCGCGCGATGTCCGGGTCCCGGCCGAGCAGCGCGCCGGGGTAAAGAATGGCGTTGTCACGCGCGTGCACCACATCGGCGCCGCTGCACATGTTGGCCAGATGGCGCAGCGAGGTCTCGCCGTGCAGGGTGCCGCCGAGTTCGGGCAGGTAGCGGGAGGCCAGGTCGTCGAGCGAGGCGATGAGTCCGCGGTCCAGGCAGATGCCCAGCAACAGCGAGGTGACGCTCTTGGCCATCGACCAGCTTTGCAGGCGCATCGACGGCTGGCGGGCAAACCGGTAGCGCTCGAACAGGATGTTGCCGTCGCGCGCGATCAGCAGTCCGGTCACCGGCCACTGCGCCAGGTAGGCATCGGGTGTTTTGCTGGACAGGCCGGATCGGTAGCGGAAATCGTTCGCCGGCGTGTCGTTCCAGCCCACCACACGACCGCCGGCGCGCAGCGTGTTGTGGCGGATGTAACGCTCGTGGCCACCCGAATAGTTGCCCACGCGAAACTCGGGCAAGCGCTCGAAGCTGGATCGGCTCTCGGGGTAGCCACGCAGCGCCCCCCACCTGTCGTCGGTCTGCGCCCAGGCCGGCAGGCCAGCCATCGCAAGACCGGCGCAAAGGAACGCGCGGCGATGTTGCATGTCAGTGTCCGGCGCAGGTACCCCGCCCAGGGGCGCCGCGGAACCGGCTCTGCCGGGCCGCAGGCGCCGCCCCCTCGAGGGGGTCGCGCGAAGCGCGGCGGGGGTGATTCATATCAATGCGCCTGATCCCAGTTGTGTCCCACGCCCACTTCCGCGAGCAAAGGCACCTTGAGCTCGGCCACACCCGCCATCAAGCGCGGAATCTCGGCCTTGAGCCAGTCCACCTCGGCCTCGGGCACCTCGAACACCAGTTCGTCGTGCACCTGCATGATCATCTTCGTGCCGCGCTGCTGCCCGTCGAGCGCCTTCTGCACCGCCACCATGCTCAGCTTGATGAGGTCGGCCGCCGTGCCCTGCATGGGCGCGTTGATGGCGGCGCGCTCGGCGCCGCTGCGGCGTGGACCGTTGGGGCTGTTGATCTCGGGCAGGTACAGCCGGCGCCCGAACACCGTCTCCACATAGCCGCGCGCCTTGGCGCTCTGGCGGGTGTCGTCCATGTAGCGCTTGACTCCTTCAAAGCGGTCGAAGTAGCGCGTGATGTAGTTCTTCGCCGCGGTGTTGTCGATGGACAGCGCCTTGGCCAGTCCAAAGGCGCTCATGCCGTAGATCAGTCCGAAATTGATCACCTTGGCATAGCGGCGCTGCTCGTTGCTCACCTGCGCGGCGTCCACCCCGAACACCTCGGCAGCCGTGGCACGGTGCACGTCGATGCCGTCATGAAAGGCGCGCAGCAGGGCTGCGTCGCCACTGATGTGGGCCATGATGCGCAGCTCGATCTGCGAGTAGTCGGCGCTGGCGATCACATGGCCGGCCGGGGCCACGAAGGCTTCGCGCACACGCCGGCCCTCGGGCGTGCGGATCGGAATGTTCTGCAGATTCGGGTCGTTGCTCGACAGCCGCCCGGTGACGGCCACGGCCTGCGCGTAATGCGTGTGCACCCGCCCGGTGGCCGGGTGCGCCAGTTGCGCGAGCTTGTCGGTGTAGGTGCCCTTGAGCTTGGACAGGCCGCGGTGCTCCAGAATCTTCGCCGGCAGCGGATAGTCTTCGGCGAGCTTTTCCAGCACTTCTTCGTCGGTGCTGCGCGCGCCGGTGGCGGTCTTCTTGATCACCGGCAGGCCCAGCTTGTCGAAGAAGATCTCGCCCAGCTGTTTCGGGCTGCTCAGGTTGAACGGCTGGCCGGCGATCTCGTAGGCCTCCTGCTCCAGCGCGTGGATGCGCGAGCCCAGTTCATGGCTCTGCTTCGCCAGCGTGGGCGCGTCGATCAGCACGCCGTTGCGTTCGATGCGGTAGAGCGCCTCGCTGCTGGCGATCTCGAGTTCATAGATGAACTTCAGCCCTTTTCCGGGTTGGCTGTCGGCCTGCAGTTGCGGCCAGAGCACCCGGTGCACATCCAGCGTCTGGTCGCTGTCTTCGCACGAGTACTCGGCCGCCCTGGCCACATCGACCTGCGCAAAAGGAATCTGGTGCGCACCCTTGCCGCACAGGTCCTCGTAGTTGATGCCCTGGCGACCCAGGTGGCGCGCAGCCAGGCTGGCCAGACCGTGCGGCTTGTGCACTTCCAGAACATAGCTCTGCAACATGGTGTCGTGCACATAGCCCTGCACCTCGATGCCGTGGTTGGCGAACACGTGACGGTCGTACTTCACGTGCTGGCCGAGCTTGGCATGTGCCGGGTTTTCGAGCCAGGGCTTGAGCCTGGCGAGCACCTCGTCAAACGGCAGCTGCTCGGGCGCGTCGGGCCCGCTGTGGCGCAGCGGAATGTAGGCCGCCTCGCCCGGCATCACGCTGAAGCTGATGCCCACGATCTCGGCGCGCATTTCGTCGAGCGAGGTGGTCTCGGTGTCGATGGCCACCAGCTCGGCGGCCTGCACGCGCGCGAGCCAGTTGTCGAAGGCGTCCCAGGTGAGCACGGTGTCGTAGCGCAGGTTGGTGGTGCGTTCGGCGCTGCCGCTGAGGTCGGCCTCGTCGAACAGGCCCGGCGACCGGGCATCGGCGGAGCCCTTGGCGCCGGCCTTGCCACTTCCCTTGCTCGCGTGCGCTTCGATCAGCTCGGGTGGCGCATCGATCTGCATCAGTGTCTTCACCAGGCCCTTGAAGCCGTACCGTTCACCGAAGGCACGCAGCGCCTCGGAGTCCTGTCCGCCGATGCTGATGGCCTCCAGCGAGGGCAAGCCGTCGATGTGCTGCGCCAGATCGCAGTCGGTCTTGATGGTGAGCAGCTCGCGTCCCCTGGGCAACCAGGCCAGGGCGTTGCGCAGGTTCTCGCCGGCCGCGCCCTTGATCTCGTCGGCGTGTGCCACCAGCGCCTCCAGCGATCCGTGTTCGAGCAGCCACTTCACGGCGGTCTTGGGACCGACCTTGGGCACGCCGGGCACGTTGTCCACCGAATCGCCCACCAGGGTCTGGTAGTCCAGCATCAGGCTGGGCGGCACGCCGAACTCGGCTGTGACGCCGGCGACGTCGCGCCGCCGGTCGTTCATGGTGTCGATGACGGTGATGTGTTCGTTGACCAGCTGGCTCATGTCCTTGTCGCCGCTGGAGATGATGCAGGTGATGCCCTGCTGCGACGCCACATGGGCCAGGGTGCCGATCACGTCGTCGGCCTCCACGCCGGGCACATCGAGCACCTTCCAGCCCAGCAGCTTGACCACCTCGTGGATCGGGGCGATCTGGGCCCGCAGGTCGTCGGGCATGGGCGAGCGGTTGGCCTTGTACTCGGGATACAGCGCGTCCCGGAAGGTCGGGCCCTTGGCATCGAACACGCAGGCGGCGTAGTCGGCCCGCACGTCCTTGCGCAGCTTCTGCATCATGTTGATCATGATGCGGATGGCCCCGGTCTTCAGGACGGTGCCATCGGGCAGGGTTGTGCTCATGGCATCGCCACCGGCAAAGAAGGCGCGATAAAGGTAGCTGGATCCGTCGACCAGCAACAGGGTGGGGGCGGGGGGTGTGAGGTCGGACATGAGCGCATTGTCGGGGATCGTGCCGGGTCCGGCGGCTGCCGGCATGGCCCCGCGCAGGCCTCGCACGGCCCCGCCTGCCTACAATGAGGCATGCACGCCCATACCCCACGCCCGTTCACCTTGCTCGCCCTGCTGGCGGGCTTCACGCTGGCCTTTGCCGCCCACGGCCAGACGGCACCGCTGGAGGCCCCGCCCCAGCCGGTTTCCCCGCGCGACCGCATCGAGCGCATCAGCAACGAGGACGCGCTCACGCGCATCGACGAGGTGCGTGTGGGCGGCGAGACCAAGAGCATCGAGGTGAAACCCAAGAACGGCGCGCCGGTCTACCAGATCCAGCCCGACGCCGGCGGTTCGGCCATCAGCGAGGTGGGTGGCAAACGCACCGGCAACGCCGGGCGCAGCAGCTGGCGCGTCCTGAATTTCTGATTCCCCTCGTCCCTGCCCCTTTCTGATCGTCCGTTTTCATGGCCGTCTACACCGAAGTCGCGTTCGCGCAAGCCGCCGCCCTGCTGCACACCCTGGACCTGGGCGACCTCACCGAGTTGCGGGGCATCCAGGGCGGCATTGAAAACACCAACTACTTCGTGACCAGCGAGCGCGATGGCGCCACGCTGGAACACGTGCTCACCATCTTCGAGCGGCTGGGCTTCGAGCAGTTGCCGTTCTACCTGCACCTCATGAAGCATCTGGCTGGCAAAGGCATCCCCGTGCCCGACCCGGCGGCCACCGCCAGTGGCGAGATCCTGCACACCCTGCAGGGCAAACCCGCCGCCGTGGTGAACCGGCTGCGTGGCCACAGCGAGCTGGCGCCCGGTCTGGCGCACTGCGAGGCGGTGGGCGCCATGCTGGCGCGCATGCATCTGGCCGGCCGCGATTTCCCCCTGAGCCAGCCCAACCTGCGCGGCCTGCCCTGGTGGAACGAGACGGTGCCGGTGGTGCTGCCGTTCCTGAGCGCGCCGCAAGCGGACCTGATCCGCACCGAGCTGGCCTACCAGAACCACGTGGCGGCCAGCCCCTCTTGCGCCGCCCTGCCGCGCGGACCGATCCACGCCGACCTGTTCCGCGACAACGTGATGTTCGAGAACGGCGAGCTCACCGGCTTCTTCGACTTCTACTTCGCCGGCTGCGACACCTTCCTGTTCGACCTGGCGGTTTGCCTCAACGACTGGTGCGTGCACCACAGCCAGGACGCGACCGACGGCAGCGGCGATGCCGCCCGCGCACGCGCCCTGCTCGCGGCCTACCAGGCGGTGCGCCCCCTGACGGCGGCCGAGCGCGGCCTGCTTCCCGCCCTGCTGCGCGCGGGCGCCCTGCGCTTCTGGATCTCCCGCCTGTGGGACCTGCACTTGCCGCGCGAG
The DNA here is from genome assembly GCF_030373225.1 of Hydrogenophaga sp. Classification (GTDB taxonomy): domain Bacteria; phylum Pseudomonadota; class Gammaproteobacteria; order Burkholderiales; family Burkholderiaceae_C; genus Hydrogenophaga. The sequence goes on from NZ_JAUCZG010000027.1 coordinate 59,697, forward strand.
GCCGCCATGCTGCAGCCCCACGACCCGACCCATTTCGAACGTGTGCTGCGCGATCGCGCCCGCCACGCCCAGACCTTTTCCGCCATGTTGCTCGATGCCCCGGCACCGGCAGCAGCGCCCCAACCCGTGACCGCATGAAACTCCACCTCGTACCCGCCAGGGCCGGCCTGCAATGGGTCAAGCTGGGCGTGAAGACCTTCTTCCGCCAGCCCCTGGCCATGTCCGGCCTGTTCTTCATGTTCATGGCCGCCGTCTCGGTGTTCTCGCTCATCCCGTTGCTGGGCACGGTGATCTCGCTGCTGCTGGTGCCCGTGGCCACGCTGGGCTTGATGGCGGCCACGCGCGAGGCCACGCAAGGGCGCTTCCCCATGCCCTCCACCTTGATCTCGGGCCTGCGCGGCACAGCGGTGCAGACCCGCAACATGCTGATCCTGGGTGCCATGTACACGGCCGGCCTGTTGCTGGTGCTGGGCACGGCCACACTGTTCGCCGGCGAGGCGCCGGTGGTGGATCCGAACGCGGGCGAAGTCTCGGCCGAGATGGTGCGTGCCTCGCTGGCCAACCAGGGCCTGCTGGCCGCTCTGGTGGTTTACCTGCCGGTGCTCATGGCGTTCTGGCACGCACCGGCCCTGGTGCACTGGCACGGCGTGAGCCCGGGCAAGAGCCTGTTTTTCAGCTTCATGGCCTGCTGGGGCAACAAGGGCGCCATGCTGTTCTATACGCTGGGCTGGATCGGGGTGTTCATGCTGGTCGGCCTGTTCATGAGCCTGCTGGCGGCCTTGCTGGGCGGTGCGCAAGCGCTCAACGTCGTGTTGTACCCGGCTGTCCTGTTCATGGCCTCGATGTTCCACACCTCGATATATTTCACCTTCGTCGACAGTTTCGAGACCGCAGGGCCAGCCGTGCCCACCATCCCCGGAGAAGACGCATGACCCAACACCTGCTGCAAGGCCGCTCCGAAAGCGAAGTGACCTGGTTCCATCGCCGCGACACCCTCAAGGCCGCGGCCGCCTGGGTGGCCATGGGCGGCCTGCCCGCCGCGATGGCGCAACAACGCAGCAATGTGGTCGAGCTCGTGGGTGACGTGCTGCTCAACGGGCGGCGCCTGGTGCCCCAGCAGACCATACAGACCGGCGACGAGATCTTCACCGGCCCGGCGTCGCGGCTGATCTTCGTGCTGGGCAACGCCTCGTTCAATGTTCGGCAGAACACCCGCCTGACGGTGGAGCGCGGCTTCACCCTGAACACCGTGAGCCTGCTGCGCCTGCTCAGCGGCGCGGTGGTCAGCGCCTTCGGCCGCAGTTCCGGGCGCGCCATCGTCACGCCCACGCTGACCGCGGGCATCCGCGGCACCGGCGTGTACACCGAGGTCTTCGCCGACCAGGGCAACCGCAGCTACTTCTGCAACTGCTACGGCACGGTCGACATTGAAGCCAGCGGCACCCGCGCCTTGTCGGTGTCGAGCTACCACCAGGCGTTCTGGGGCGAGGTCGAACCCAAGGCCGGGCGTTTCCTCACGCCCGGACCGGCACTCAACCACACCGACGAGGAGCTTGAATTCCTGGCCCGCCTGATCGGCCAGCGAACCGCCTGGCAGATCGCCGGGCGCCCCGGCGTGAAAGACGGGCGCGGCTACATGGAACAGCGTCCTCCCGAAGCGCACCCGGCCATGCCGCGCTGAAGCCTGCCGACCTTCAAGGTCGCTGGCGCTCGAACGTCGAAATGAACAAGGGGCCCCGAGGGGCCCCTTGCTGTTTCACCCGCCGAGCGGGACTCAGGTGCCCACCGGGCCGCCGTTGTTCTTCGTGATCACCACCGTGGCCGAACGCGGACGGCTGCCGGCGCCGTAGCCAACGATGCTGGGCCACTGACTGCCGTACTGGCTGGGATCGGCAATCACGGATGCCGGCGTCTCCTCGCCCGGGTGCTGGACGTTGATGAACATCGTCCTGCCATCCGGCGTTTCACACAGACCTGTCACCTCGCACTCGGACGGACCGACATAGAAGCGCTTCAAGGTCGAAGCGCTCGGCCTCGCGCCCACCCGAGTGGTCACGGCCACACCACCGCTGTAGTTCAGCGTGGCCGTGGTGCCGTCACCCACCGTGCCGGGAATGCTGGCGAGCAACATGCAGTTGGTGACATCACGGTACGCGCTGTCGTCGGTCTGGATCCAGCACAGCCCGTTGCTTTGCGTGAAGGCCAGGCCATCGGGGCTCGAGAAGTCCTGGTCGTCGGTCAGCCCGGAGAGGTTGATCAACGCAGGGTTGGAGCCGGCTTCGGCACCGAAGAGGTACACGTCCCAGTTGAAGGCGGTGCCTTCGGGGCTGGCGTCCTTGAAGCGCACGATGTGACCGTTGACGTTGCCGCTGTTCACGGTGGTACCGCCACGCACGTCGCTGTAAGCGCGCGGGTTGGCCGCGTCGACCAGCGTCTGGGTGCCGGTCGGCGCCGAACGGCGGCTGCTGTTGTTGGTCATCGTGATGTACAGCTCGCCCGTGGTCGGGTGCACATCGACCCACTCGGGGCGGTCCATCTTGGTCGCACCCACGGCGTCGGCCGCGATGCGGGTGTGGATGTACATCTCGACCTGGTCGCTGAAGCCGAAAGACGACGCCACGATGGCGGGGCTGGCGATGTTCAGCTCGAGCCACTCGCCGCTGCCGTCGTCGTTGAACCGGGCCACGTACAGCTTGCCGTCGTCGAGGTACTTGTCGCCCACGGCCGCGCGGTCCGCAGAGGTGGCATCGGCCGGGTTCCAGAGTGCGGTGGAGACAAACTTGTAGACGTATTCGTTTTGCGAATCGCAGCCCATGTAGACGGCCAGCGGCTTGCCCGCCTCTGGCAGACCGAAGGCAGCGTTCTCGTGCGCGAAGCGGCCCAGGGCGGTGCGCTTCTTCACCACGGAGGTGGCGTTGTACGGATCGAGCTCGACCATGAAGCCCTGGCAGAACCACTCGTGGCGGTAGTCATCGCTGCCGTCCAGGCTGGTGCCGGTCTGGCTGGTGTTCCAGCGCTGGTACTTGTCTTCCGTGCCGGCGGTTTGCCAGCCATAGCGGCTGTTGGCCGCGGAAGTGTCGGTCACGTTGCGGCCATAACGGGCAAACGAGGCATTGACCTTGGCGGTGCGCAGGTTCTGGTCTCCCGCAGCGCGGAAGAAATAGCCCGACCAGTTTTCTTCGGTCGTGAGCAACGTGCCCCAGGGGGTCTTGCCGTTGCCACAGTTGTTCATGGTGCCGCGCGTGCGCGTGCCGTCGGTCGAATACCGGGTGACGAACAGCGCATTGCCGCGGGCAGGGCCCGACATCTCGATCGGCGTGTTGCCCGTGACGCGCCGGTTGAAGGGCGAATTCACCACCGCACCGAACACACCCGCGGCGTCCTTGATGACCTCGGCCACCGTGAGGCCGTGGCAGTCGATCTCGATGTCGGCCTCGCTGGCGGGACGTGGGCTTGGCGTAGGCCCGCTCACGTGCAACATGAGCGGCTGGATGTACTCGTGGTTCATGGCCAGTAGCGCACGGCTGCTGCTGTTGTCATCGCGCTGACCGCTGGCCGACAGACCGAAGTACTGCAGGCCGTCGTGGTTGTCGCCCACACGCTGGTCGTAGCCCGTGTCCGTGCCGTCGTTCCTGTAGGCGGGAACACCCGTGAACAGGGGATCGCCACAGGCCAGCATCACGCTGGCCGAATAGCCGACCGGCACGCTGTTGGTGTCGGCGAGCGTCTTGGCCACAGCAGCGAAGCCCAGCAGGGTTTCCGGCGCAGCGGCCGTGGGGCCCGGAACCACCGCAGCAGCGTCCGAGCCGCCACCGCAGGCGGTCAGGGCCAGCGGTGCAAACATGGCCGCCATGGCGCCGCCCAGGCCGCCACGAAGCACACCACGCCGGCTCAGGCCGGCGTCGAGCACGTCGGAAAAGTGACGGTTGTTCGATACGTTGTTTTCGAGATCGTCGGGATCGGTGAAAGCGGTGGCGTTGATGGCACGGTCGTTCATTGAACAGTTCTCCTAGTGGAATGTAACACTTAAAAAGGAAGTATCATTGCAGTCATTCCACTGGAGGCTGCGATG
>NZ_JAUCZG010000028.1 GCF_030373225.1 Hydrogenophaga sp.
GGCGCCGGGCCGCCCCAAGCCGGATCAGCCCCCTCGGGGGGCAGCGGACCACGCGAAGCGGGGGAGCGTGGGGGCCACGCCCCTAAATCAGACCGATCCAGCAAGCCCGCTGCACGGCGGCCAGCTTGTTGTCGGTCTTGAGCTTGGCCATGGCGTTGGCCAGGTGGTAGTTCACCGTCCGTTCGGAACAGTCCATGCGCAAGGCCGTTTCACGCGCCGTCAGGCCTTCGAAGGCCATGTTCAGGCTCTCCAGCTCGCGCGGGCTCAGGTTGACCCGGGCTTCGGCGATGGCGCGGCGCAACATCGGCCAGATGTTGAATGCCGACCAGGCCAGCGCAGCCGCCTCGGAACGATCGGCGAAGGCGCGCGGGCTGAACATGAAGCACTCGAACGCGCGCCCGGCCGGCAGGCTGAACGCCACCCTCACCAAGGTCTGGTGGCCGTGCGCCAGCCACAGGCGTCGCCACCGGCTCGATTGTTCAAAAACCGATTTGGATATGTCCTGCCACGCCACCAGCGGCGCATCGCTGTCGCGCCAGCTGGCGCCAAAGTCGGCGCTGTCGGCCAGTGCCTGCGCGGCCGACAGCAGACGGGGCGGGTGGACCGCCAGCACTTCCCGCTCTTCCCGGCCGCCGGTGGGCACCGGACCGAGCACCATCACGGCTTCCACACCCTGGTCGTGCAAGGCACACACCCAGTCCGCCAGGATGCTGTCCAGGCTCACGCTGTCAAAGTTGACAGGCAAGGTCATGACCGCAAACACTCTGTTGCAGACACAATGGGCCCGGCGCCGGGGCAACCCATGGGGGCAGTGGTTGTTCTGCAGTTCAAGGAGTACATATTGCCGATGGACCGGTTGAGGTTGCTCAGCGCCAAGGCGCGTTTGTGGCGTTGGTGGCTGGACGAGGTGGTGAATGCGCCTCTGGAGCCGATTCTGCACCCATCGCGCGCCCGGCTGCAGTATCTGGGCGCCTTCACGATCCTCGGACACCTCGCCTTCGGCTGGATCTGGATCGCCTTGCTGCCGCAGCCCTACGAGAACCTGGGCACACGCCTGGCCATGGCCAGCCTGGGCATTCCGCTGCTGGTCGACCTGATCAACCGCGATCTCACGTCGAAAGCCACCCTGTGGATCTATTCGGCAACCTGCTGGTTGCAGTTGCCGATGTTCTTTTCCCTGATGTACTGGCTCAATGGCGGCAACGCCGTGTGGCTCGCCTCCATGGCCTGCATGCTGGTGATCTATTACCACCTCACCGACTGGCGCCTGGCGACGCTGGGTGTGGTGGCTGGCGTGATCGCGAGCATGGGGATGGCCCACACCATGCAGGCCGGTTTCGGCACAGAAGCCACACAGGCCGACCACCTGGTGGTGCTGGCTTTCGCCTGGGGCGCCGCACTCGTGCTGGGCGCTTCCAGCGCCAACCTGCGACGCACCCGCCTGATCAACACCCTCAGCACCATGGGCGTGATGGCGCACGAACTGCGCACGCCGCTGGCCACGGTCCACCTGATGGGTGACGTGTTGCGCAACCTCTCGCAGCACGATCTGCCGGAGTCCAGGCAGAAGAAGTTCGACGAACTGGCCACCCGCCTGCAAAACCTGGTGCGCAGCATGAACCGCCAGATCGACACCCAGATCTCCAACGCACAGCTGACCCGGCTGCCGCGCGACCAGTCGTTGATCCAGGCGGCCGAGCTGGTGCAGGAGGTGGTGCTGAACTATCCGTACCGGTCATCGCGCGAGCGCGACTGCGTGCTGGTGCACATCCAGCAGGACTTCCAGTTCGTGGCATCGCGCCAACTGTTTTCGCAGGTGCTCACCAACCTGCTGAAAAACGCACTGCACGCGCTGGCCTCGGCCAGCCAGGCACCGAGCCCCGGCGACCTCCGGGTGGACGTCGGCGTGCATCACGGAAAGGGCCGCATTGCAGTATCTGACGACGGAATCGGCATTGCTCACGACCAGCAGGCGAGAATCTTCGAGCCGTTCTTCTCGACGCTGGCAGGTGCCGGCAACGGACTGGGTCTCACGTTCTGCAAAAACGTGGTGGAAGCCGCCCGGGGAAGCCTGAGCGTGCACTCCGAGCCCGGACTGGGCGCGGTCTTCATGATCGATCTCCCAATGAACAAACCGACTGTCCCCGCTCCCGTTTCTCCACGCTGACCACCCGATGGCTCTGACGATTCCCCTTTTTCACCGTCCCGGCAGCATCCTGTTCCTCGACGACGACACCGACTACCTCGACATGCTCGGGCTGGTGATTCCGACGCACTGGCAGGTGGAACTGTTTTCCCGTCCGTCCGGCTTCTCGAGCCGCATGCAGCAGGAGCCGGCCCGCTGGGAGGCCGACGCCATGGTGCAGTTGCAGATGCTCGAGCGCTGGCGACAGGGCCAGCCGCTGCTGCCGCAGATCCTGCGCTACTGGGCGGTGAACCCATCGCGCTACCAGTTGGTCAAGACCTGCGTGGTCGACTACGCCATGCCGGGAACCGATGGGCTCAAAGTGCTCAACACCCTGCTCGACTGGCCCGGCTCGCGAGTGCTGCTGACCGGGCAGGCCGACGAGCAGATTGCGATCCAGGCCTTCAACAACGGCCTGATCGACCAGTTCGTGCCCAAGCAGACCGCCGACATCACGCGCCACCTGCTGGGTGTGCTGCGCAAGTTGATGCATGCCCCGCATCCCCGGCTCAACACGCTGTGGCGCAGCGCCTTGCAGCCATCACAACAGTCGCTGCTGCAGATTCCGTCGGTGGCCCAGGCCCTGCAAGCGTTCACGAGCCAGAACTGGGTGGAATACGTGGTGGTGGGTGAGCCGTTCGGCCTGATGGGACTCGACGCCGCGGGTGGCTGCCACTGGCTGCAACTCGAGCCCACCAGCAGCCTGGGCGATCTGGCCGAGCTGGCCGGATCGGCCGGGCTCGGCTTCGACATGATCCGTGCGGTGCAGGCCGGTCAACAGCTCGCGGCGGTGGAGCTGCACCAGCAGCTCGGCCTGGCGGGTCCGATCCGCACCGCACCGGCGTTCGGGCTGGGCGAGGACAAGCTCATCACGGGCGCGGTGTTCTCGCTCGATACCGGCGATCTGCCGCAGCCGATCTATGGCTACCGGCGTTTTCTGGACGCCGAAGGCCATCGCGTCGTTCAGGACAACTGAGCGCAGGCCGCGCGGGCGCGCCGCGCGATCGGCCAGTCCCAGGGCTTGACGATCGGTGCCACCTCGCGCGCCGCAGCGGCCACGTGGTCGAGCTCGGCCCCGGTGAGCGCGGCATGCAGGGTCAGGCGCACCATCGTGCGGTTGCGGCTGGTTGCCGGTGCGCAGAACACCGCACCGAACACGTCGCGCTCCTCCAGCAGGTCACGCAGCACCATGGTGGCGGGTTCGGTGCCCGCTTCCAGCGCGATGATCTGCTCGGTGCCCTGGTGGATCGGATAGCCCAGGTCGCTGAGCATGCCGCGCAACTGGCGGGTATGGGCGTGCAGCCGCTCGCGCTCGGTATCGCTTTGCCGAATCACCTCCAGCGTGGCGTCGAGCGCGGCGATCTCGTGCGGCAACAGGCAGGAGCTGAACATGTTGGGGTAGCTGGTGCTCAGCACGTAGTTGCGCATGGCCGAAGGCACGCTGAGAAATCCGGCGCGCCCGGCAAACGCCTTGGCCAGGCTGGCGGTGATGAAGTGCACGCGATGGGCCAGGCCGAGCTCGGCGCAGAGTCCGGCCCCCTGGGGTCCGTGGGTGCCCAGCGAATGCGATTCGTCCACCAGCGTCATGCAGCCCCGACGCTCGGCCACTTCGACGATCTGCACCAGTGGCGACAGCGCCCCGGTGGTGCTGTAGACCGAGTCGACCACGATCAGACCGGCACCGTGGCGCTGCACCAGCCGCTCCAGGTGATCGGCATCGTTGTGGCGGAAGGGGTAGGTCGTGGCGCCAGCGCGGCGCGCGCCCTCCCACAGCGAGGTGTGGGCCAGCGTGTCCATGTAGATCACGGTCTTGTCGTCGGCGATCGACTGCAGCAGGCCCAGGTTGGCGGCATAACCCGACTGGCAGATCAGACCGTCCTCCTGTCCCAGCATTCGTGCGAGCTTGAGTTCCAGCTGGCGCGCGGGGTGTTCGTCAAGCAGGAACACGCCCGACTGGATGACGAACTCGGCGTCGGTCCTGATGGCAAGTGTCTGTGCCTGCACGATGTCCGGATGGCCGGTGAGACTGAGATAGTCGTTGCCATTGAGGCGAACGGCACCCGGGCCTGCCGCGCGCCCGTGCAGCAGTGAGCGCCCGCTCCACAATGTGTCCCAGCGGTTGGTGAATTCGCGCTGGATGCGCCCGGCCAGATGGTCGGAGATCGGCGGGTGGGCGGGCGCTTTTTCGCGGGTGCAGGCCAACGACGTCATGGGGCAATCCTTTGGAAACGGAAAACCCCATTGAAAAAAGAAATGTGTAAAAAGTCACGGCCACCCTGTCAGGCCTGACAGGGGTTGTGAATCTTTCTTATCAGTTCAGACGCATGCAACCCGACCGGCGGTTGGCGCACCGCTGGAGACCGGCCCTCGCAGTCAGTTCTGCCGCCAGGGCAGTCCCCGCTGGCGCCAGCCGCCAGATTGACCCCGGTGGGCATGCGCGTCCGGGTCGCCTTCAAACCCCTCCAGGATGTTGTAGGCCTCCAACCCGAGTTCGGTGGCGCGCCTGGCCGCTGCGATGGAACGCACGCCGCTGCGGCACAGCAGAACGATCTTCATGCCGCCCGCGGCCTGACGCACCTGGGCGTCGAAATCGGGGTTCATCACCATGCCGGGCCACTGCTTCCAGGCCACCGGCACGGCGCCGGGCACGAAGCCCACCCACTCGCGCTCGGCGTCGGTGCGCACATCCACCAGCACCGCCTCGCCGGCCTGCACCCACTGCCAGGCCAAGGGCGGCGTCACATCGCCAGCGTAACTGCCGGCATGCGGGCCGGCGGCGGGCCGCGGCTCCAGCAGCGACGCACCGCCCGCGTCCTGGCGTTGTCCGGACCTCTGGTTGGCCGGCACCGCCTCGTCGATGCGTCGGGGCTTGGGCAGGTTCAGCGCCTCCATCAGCGCCACGAACTCGGCTTCGGTCTTGCCCGCCACGCGCCCGTTGTGCTGTTTCTCGGCGCCGATGGTGGAGTGATGGCGCCCGTGGTAGTCGTGCCCCGGCCACACGAGGGTGTCGTCGGGCAGGTCGAACAGCACCTGGGTGATGCTGTGGTACAGCGCCTGGGCACTGCCCGACTGGAAATCGGTGCGACCGCATCCACCGATCAGCAGCGTGTCGCCGGTGAAGACATGGTGGCGCCAGACCAGGCACATGCTGCCGGCGGTGTGGCCGGGCGTGTGCAGTGCGCGCAGCACCTCGCCGCCAAAGCTCAGGGTGTCGCCATGGGCCAGTTGCACACCGGCCGTGCCGATGTCGCACCCCTGGGGAGCAGCGGTTTTGGCGCCGGCCAGTTCGGCCAGCTTGCCGGCGCTGGTGATGTGATCGGCATGCGCATGGGTCTCCACCGTCCACACGAGCTTGAGGCCGTATTCGCGCAGGGTGGCCAGATCGCGCTCGATCTGGTCGTCCACCGGATCGATGATCAGGGCATCGCGCGTGGTCTGGTCGAAGAGCACGTAGGTGAAGGTGCTGGACTCGGGGTCGAAGAGCTGGATGGGTTTCATGGAGGCTCCGGGGCAGTTCAGGAAAATCGGGCGAGCAGACCGGTCAGGGCCTCAGACGGCACATCACTTTGCACGATCACACAGGCCGCCCATCTGAAAAAGGTCTTGTCCAGCGCCTTGCTCGCCGCGATGCCTCTTTTGCGGTCGGCGTCGGGAGAGACCACCGCAGCGTTTGGCAAAGGCGGGTGTTGGGGTTCCGGTGGGAGGCCACCGCATGCCAGCAGAATGTCAATCGATTTTCGCCGTTTTAACTCCGCGGGCGCTGCGATCCGGCGTGCACGCACGGTGGATATTTACAACGTATGCAACAGGTCAAAAAAATATTGACGCCCCCATGTGTCAATTTGTTTTTAGAAATCAAGCACCTGGGACAGTTAGGGGAAATGCCGATCGGGAAAACCCGAGCACGCGAAAGCCGGCTTGGCTGTGACCATCGCAGGAGACCCTGTCGGAATACCGACCTCCGTACCGGGGCAGCCCAGCAACATCACAGGAGACACAATGACCCAAGTTCACGAAGACGCTCAATCTCAGGCCAGCAAGGCTCCCGACGCAAACCGCCGCCGCTTCTTTGGCAAAGCGGCCACGGCCGTGGTGGCTGCCCCCCTGATTGGCGCCCCCATGATTGCCATTGCTCAGGCCCCAGTGGTCTTCAAGATGCAGGGATCCTGGGGCCCCAACGAAATCTTCAGCGAAATGGCGCAGCAGTACGTCACCCGCGTGAATGAGATGTCCGGTGGCCGTTTGAAAATCGAATACTTGCCTGCGGGTGCCGTGGTCAAGCCTTTCGAGATCATTGATGCTGTGAGCAAAGGCGTGCTCGACGGCGGTCACCACGTCTCCGGGTACTGGTATGGAAAGTCCAAAGTGGCGTCCTTGTTCGGTACTGGCCCTGTCAATGGTGCCACCCCCGAAATCGGGCTGAGCTGGATCCACACCGGTGGCGGCCAGCAACTGTGGGACAAGCTTGTGGCCAAGATGAACCTGAACGTCGTTGGCTTCTTCTCCTTCCCCATGCCCTCGCAACCGCTGGGATGGTTCAAGCAAGCCCCGCCGAAGACCGCCGCTGCGCTCAAGGGCTTCAAGTACCGCACCATCGGTCTGGCGGCCGACCTGATGCAGGAACTGGGCATGGCCGTTGCACAGCTGCCCGGCGGTGAAATCGTTCCCGCCATGCAGCGCGGTGTGATCGACGCGTTCGAATTCAACAACCCCACTGCCGACATGCGCTTTGGTGCACAAGACGTGTCCAAGTTCTATTCGATGGGCTCCTTTCACCAAGCCCAGGAATTCTTCGAGATCATTTTCAACAAGGACAAGTACAACGCCTTGCCTGCGGACCTCAAGGCCATCCTGAAGTACGCTGCCGAAGCCGCTTCGACCGCCTCCACGGCCCTGGCTCACGAGAACTACTCGAAAGATCTGCAGGAGTTGATCGTCAAACACAAAGTCCAGGTGTCGCGCACCACCGCCGACGTGTACCAGGGTCAACTGGCCGCCTGGGACAAAGTCACGGCCAAGCTGGAGAAAGAAGTCGACATGTTCAAGGAAGTGAACGACTCCTTCAAGGCGTGGTCGCGGCGGGTGGGCTTCTACCACTTCACCAACGAAGCCAACTACAAAATGGCTTTTGAGCACGTACAGAAAACCAAGCTTCCGGTCTAACGACTGGTACACACCCGAAGGCTGTCGGATCTGGTTCCGGCAGCCTTTGTTTTTGTTGGGAAAGAGGTAGATCGCATGGAACTCTGGATTCGCAGGATCGACGTATTGAGCAAATCGATCGGGCACGCTTTTTCGTGGTGTGTGCTGATATTGACCGCATCCACCTGTTACGAGGTATTCATGCGCTATGTGCTCAACAGCCCCAGCGTTTGGGCCTTTGACATGAGTTACATGATGTACGGCGCTTTGTTCATGATGTCGGGCGCCTACGCTGTGTCGCGCAATTCGCATGTGCGCGGCGACTTTCTCTACCGCAAATGGTCCAACCGCACGCAGGCCAAAGTCGACCTGACGTTGTATCTGGCGTTTTATTTCCCGGCCATTTTTGCAATGGTTTTCACCGGCGGTCAGTACGCCTTCGAAAGCGCGAGAATTCTGGAGTCCAGTGTGAACAGCCCTGCTGGTGTACCAGTGTGGCCATTGAAGTCGGTCATATTTTTCGCTGGCCTGACCTTGTTGATCGCTGGCGCGGCCGAGGTGATGCGCTGCCTGGTGTGCATCCGCACCGGCGAGTGGTTGTCGCGAAGCGGCGACGTCGAAGAACTGGAACAGGTCCTGATCCAACAACACACCGAGAAGACCGCGTCATGAGCGACCCCATCATTGCCCTCTTCATGCTGGGCATTTTCATATTCTTTATTTTCCTTGGGTTTCCCATCGCCTTCACCCTGATGGCCATGGGCATCGGCTTCGGCTTTTACGCCTACTTCATACCCGAACAGCTGATCTGGGACAACCGCATTCTTTACCTCTTCACGCAAAACACCTTCAGCGTGATGAACAACGATGTGCTGATATCGATACCCTTGTTCTTGTTCATGGGCTACATCATCGAGCGGGCCAACATCCTGGACAAACTGTTCCTGAGCCTGCAGGTGGGTTTGCGCTTTTTGCCAGGCTCCATGGCTGTGGCAGCCTTGGTGACCTGCGCGCTCTTTGCGACAGCCACCGGCATCGTGGGTGCGGTGGTCACCCTGATGGGCTTGATCGCCTTGCCGCCCATGCTCAAAGCCGGTTATGACCAGAAACTGGCGAGTGGCGTCATCACCGCAGGCGGCACCCTGGGTATCCTGATTCCGCCTTCGATCTTGCTCATCGTGTACGCTGCCACGGCCAGCGTGTCGGTGGTCAAGTTGTACGCTGCGGCCATCATTCCGGGCTTCACGCTTGCAGGCTTGTACCTGATCTACATCATCGTGCGCGCCACCCTGAACCCCTCTTTGTGCCCTAAACCCAAAGACGTGGATCACTACACTGTGCTGCAGAGTGCGCTGATGGTGCTGAAGGCGTTCGTGCCTTTGGCGGCGCTGATCATGGCGGTGCTGGGATCCATTCTGTTTGGCCTGGCCACCCCAAGCGAAGCCGCAGCGATGGGCGCCCTGGGCGGCATCCTCCTGGCCGTTATTTACAGAGCATTCACCTGGCAGCGTCTGCGCGAGTCGGTGTACCTCACAGCTCGCACTTCGGCCATGGTGTGTTTCCTGTTCGTGGGTGCAGCCACCTTTGCGTCGGTGTTCTCGTATTTGGGGGGTGAGCATGTGGTCAAGGACTTCATGCTCGCCCTCAATCTCTCCCCCGTGCAGTTTCTTTTGCTCTCGCAGCTGCTGATCTTCATTCTCGGCTGGCCCCTGGAGTGGAGCGAGATCATCATCATCTTCGTGCCCATCTTCCTGCCACTGCTGCCTTTGTATGGCATCGACCCGATCCTGTTCGGCATCCTGATTGCCATCAACTTGCAAACGTCGTTCCTGACGCCGCCGATGGCGATGTCAGCCTACTATCTGAAAGGGGTTGCACCCAAAAATCTGCATCTTGTGACCATCTTCAAAGGGTGTTTGCCATTTGTCGGCATGGTGTTGTTCACACTGGCCATGACCTATGTCTACCCGGCCATGGTGACCTATTTGCCTGATCAGTTTTTCAACCAGGCGGAGGAAATCGAAAGAGATCCCAACGATGGGTCCATCGTCAACCCCGATTTCTTCAAAACCGAGTGATGACAGACAGCACAAGAAACGTCTCCGAGCTCACCGGCCTGGAGATTCGGGAGCATCTGCTCAGTGGCCAGGAATCGGTGGAAGAGTTCACGGCCAAACTCGGGCGCTTCGCCGATGTGGCAGACCAGGCAGTCAAGGCCTTCGCACACCGCGATGACCGCGTGGTGGCCTTGCAAGCCGACAACCTGCACCGCGAGCGCGCCGCGGGTCACCTGCCTGGGCCGCTCTACGGTGTGCCATTCGGCATCAAGGACATCATCGACACCACAGATTTCCCGACCGAGTACGGCAGCCCGATTCATGCCGGGCGCTATTCTGTGGGCGATGCCACCGTGGTGTCCCGCTTGCGTGCGGCAGGTGCGGTGATCTTCGGAAAAACCGTGACCACCGAGTTTGCGACCTCGCAACCCGGCCCGACACGCAACCCACACAACGTGGAGCACACCCCTGGCGGTTCTTCCAGTGGTTCGGCGGCCGCCGTCGCCGCAGGCATGGTGCCTGTGGCTTTGGGTACGCAGACCAACGGTTCGGTCATCCGGCCCGCTTCGTTTTGTGGGGTATACGCGTTCAAGCCATCCCGCGGCCTGTTGCCACGAACCGGGATCCTTGACCAGTCACCTTCGCTCGACGAAATCGGCGTGTTCGCACGCAACCTTGAAGACATCGCGAAAGTCACCGAAATCATGTCGGGCGACGATGGCCACGACCCAGCCAGCGCACGCCAGCCTCCACGGCTTCTCTACGATGTGGCGATGTCGGAGCCCCCTCTGCAGCCCAAATTCTGTTTCGTCAGAACCCCTTGGTGGAACGACGTGGAGCCCGAGGCGCGTGAGGCCTATGAGGCCTTCGTGGATCATCTGGGTGATTGCGTCGAATACGTTGAATTGCCCGACATTGTGAAAATGACGGCCCTCTGGCTGGCCACCATCAACGAGGTCGAACTCGGCGTGTGCCTGCAGCGAGAGTGGAACCACAGCCGGGAGCTGTTGAGCGAGACCTTGCGCGCGCGCGTCGAAAAATCCATGGCCATTTCAGGCACCGAGTACCTGATCGCCAAAGATCGCATGGTCCATGTCATGAGTGCGTTCGACGAATACTTCGCCTCTTACGATGCGATTTTGTGTCCGGCAGCCTTGGGCACGGCTCCGCACAGTCTGGCGTCCACCGGCAACCCGATCATGCAGACCGCGTGGAGCTTTGCTGGATTGCCCAGCGTCAACTTGCCACTGCTCAACCTATCGAATGGATTGCCACTGGGCGTTCAGGCGGTCGGTTCGTACCGGAATGACGGCCGGCTGCTGCGCTCTTCGCGCTGGTTGGTGTCTGAGTTTTTCAACAGGAACATGTCATGAAATCGTTTCGACGCGTCACGGGCCTCGTTGGTCTGATCTTGATGACCGCATTTTTGGTGCCTTACATCATGAAGCTGCCGCAACTCGACATCACGATCATTCTGCTGGGAGGTTTGGCTCTGGCTGTTTATGACTACTTTTCAAGCGGCGACGATGACCAGTCTCATTGATCGACATTGATCGGTGATTGGGACCATCCGCGCGGCGATACGACCTGGGGCCTGTTGGCGCCTCCACCTGAGGGAAGGTCACAAAGTGGGAGAAAAACGCTACTATTGACGTTTACGTAAACGTCAATCAACAGCGGCTCGCCAGGGTGCGCTGCACACCAAGGAACGCCATGTCCAGCTCCAGCGACGTCGCCTTGCCCTTTCCCGCTTCGGTACTGCAAGCCAACAAAGGCAGTCCATGGCGGGACTGGCAGGTGGCACCCGACAACGGCAACAAGAAACCCAAGGGCGTGTCCCTCAAGTCGTTCAAGCCCGACGCCAAGCCGTTTTCCAGTGGCGACAAGAGCACCGACCAGGCGACCCTGGCCACGCTCACCGAAGAACTCGACGCGCTGCAGAACCTCTTCTACGCCGATGGCCGCTACAAGATGCTGGTGGTGCTGCAGGGCACAGACACCTCGGGCAAGGACGGCACGGTGCGCGGCGTGTTCGCACGCACCAGCCCGCTGGGCGTGCACACCGTGGGCTGGAAGGCGCCCACCGAAGCCGAGCGCGATCACGACTACCTTTGGCGAATCCACCGGATGGCGCCGGGCGCCGGCCAGATCATGGTGTTCAACCGCAGCCACTACGAAGACGTGCTGGTGCCCACCGTCAACGACTGGATCACGCCGCAGCAGACGCTGCAGCGCTACGAGCACATCAAGGATTTCGAACGACTGCTGGCCGAGACCGGCACCGTGATCCTGAAGTTCATGCTCCACATCAGCCATGACGAACAACGCCAGCGCCTTCAGGAGCGCGTGAACGATCCCGAGAAGCACTGGAAATTCAGCCTCGGCGACATCGAGGTGCGCAAGCAGTGGGACGACTACCAGAGCGCCTACGAAGCCTTTTTGAATGCCACCAGCACGCCATGGGCGCCATGGACCGTGGTGCCGGCCGATTCCAAGACCCATCGCAACCTGATGATCGCCACCGTCGTGCGCGACACGCTCAAGGCGCTCGACCTGCGCTTTCCACCCGAAGACCCGACGCTGACCGGCCTGAAGATCGTTTGAGCCACGAACCGACTCCGAGACCGACCCCGACCGCCACCGACAGACCGAGAGATCCACCATGAGCAACCTCGCCGCCGAATACCAGGCCCTGGCCAACTACCGTCCCACGCACAAGGTGCGTTTCGTCACCGCCGCCAGCCTGTTCGACGGGCACGACGCGGCCATCAACATCATGCGGCGCATCCTCCAGAGCATGGGCGCCGAGGTGATCCACCTCGGCCACAACCGCTCGGTCGACGAGGTGGTGACCGCCGCGCTGCAGGAAGACGCGCAGGGCATCGCGATCAGCTCCTACCAGGGTGGCCATGTGGAGTACTTCAAGTACATGGTCGACCTGCTCAGGAGCCGTGGTGGTGAACACATCCAGGTGTTCGGTGGCGGCGGCGGCGTGATCGTGCCCAGCGAGATCCGCGAGCTGCAGGACTACGGCGTGACGCGCATCTACAGCCCCGAAGACGGCCAGAAGATGGGCCTGGCCGGCATGATCGGCGAGATGGTGATGCGCTGCGACCGCGACCTGAGCCCGTTTGCCCCGAAGGCCTTGAGCGCGATCGAGGGCCAGCACGAAATGGGCTGGCGCGCACTGGCGCAGTTGATCACCGCGCTGGAGAACGGCAGCGCCGACGCAGCCATCGTCTCAGCACTGCGCGAGCAGGCCGCGTCGAAAAGGGTGCCCGTGCTCGGCATCACCGGGACCGGCGGCGCGGGCAAGTCCTCGCTCACCGACGAACTCATCCGCCGCCTTCGGCTGGACCAGGACGACAGCCTGCGCGTGGCGGTGATCAGCATCGACCCGAGTCGCCGCAAGAGCGGTGGCGCCCTGTTGGGCGACCGCATCCGCATGAATGCGATCAATCCTTGGAGCCAAGGCCAGCGCGTCTACATGCGCTCGCTCGCCACGCGCGACTTCGGCAGCGAGATCAGCGCCGCCCTGCCCGACGTGATCGCCGCCTGCAAGTGCGCCGGCTTCGACCTCATCGTGGTCGAGACCTCGGGCATCGGCCAGGGCGACGCGGCGATCGTGCCGCACGTGGATGTGCCCATGTACGTGATGACGCCCGAGTTCGGCGCCGCCAGCCAGCTCGAGAAGATCGACATGCTCGACTTCGCCGCCTTTGTCGCCATCAACAAGTTCGACCGCAAGGGCTCGCTTGACGCCTTGCGCGATGTCTCCAAGCAGGTGCAGCGCAACCAGGAAGCCTGGAGCATCCCGCCCGACCAGATGCCGGTGTTCGGCACCATGGCCGCGCGCTTCAACGACGACGGCGTGACCGCGCTCTACCAGGGCCTCAAGGCACGGCTGATCGAGCTGGGGCTGCCGCTGAAAGAGGGTCGGCTGCCGGTGGTCAAGGTCCGCCACAGCACCAACCAGACCCCGCTCGTGCCGCCCGCGCGCACGCGCTACCTGGCCGAAATCAGCGACACGGTGCGCGGCTACAAGAAGAAAGCGGTCGATCAGGCCCGCCTGGCGCGCGAGATCCAGCAACTCAACGCGAGTGCGGCCATGCTGCGGGTGGAGAAACCCGAGCGCTCGCGCGCGGCCGAAGCCGTGATCGATCTCGCGCAGGTGCGCGAACTCGACCAGGACCCGGCAGCCCGCAAGCTGCTGGTGCAATGGCCCGACATGCAGAAGGCCTACGCGGGCGACGAGTACGTGGTGAAGATCCGCGACAAGGAAATCCGCACCGCGCTCACCACCAGGAGCCTTTCGGGCACCGTCATCCGCAAGGTGGCGCTGCCGAAGTACGAGGACCACGGCGAAATCTTGAAGTGGCTGATGCTCGACAACGTGCCGGGCAGTTTCCCCTACACCGCCGGCACCTTCGCCTTCAAGCGCGAAGGTGAGGATCCCACGCGCATGTTCGCCGGCGAGGGCGACGCCTTTCGCACCAACACGCGCTTCAAGCTGCTCTCGGCCGGCACGCCGGCCAAGCGCCTGTCCACCGCGTTCGACTCGGTCACGCTGTACGGCAACGACCCCGATCCACGCCCCGACATCTACGGCAAGGTGGGCAACTCGGGTGTCTCCATCGCCACGCTGGACGACATGAAGGTGCTCTATGGCGGCTTCGACCTGTGCCACCCGGCCACGTCGGTCTCCATGACCATCAACGGTCCGGCGCCCAGCATCCTCGCGATGTTCATGAACACCGCCATCGACCAGAACCTGGAGAAGTTCGAGGCCGAGAACGGCCGTGCACCCACCGACACCGAAGCCGCCAAGATCCGCGAGTGGGTGCTGGCCAATGTGCGCGGCACGGTGCAGGCCGACATCCTGAAGGAAGACCAGGGCCAGAACACCTGCATCTTCTCCACCGAGTTCTCTCTCAAGGTGATGGGCGACATCGCCGAGTACTTCGTGCACCACGACGTGCGCAACTTTTACTCGGTGTCGATCTCGGGCTATCACATCGCCGAGGCCGGCGCCAACCCGATCAGCCAGCTCGCGTTCACGCTCTCCAACGGCTTCACCTTTGTCGAGGCGTATCTGGCGCGCGGCATGCACATCGACGACTTCGCGCCCAACCTGTCGTTCTTCTTCAGCAACGGCATGGACCCGGAGTACACGGTGCTCGGCCGCGTGGCCCGGCGCATCTGGGCCGTGGCCCTGCGCGACCGCTATGGCGCCAACGAGCGCAGCCAGAAGCTCAAATACCACGTGCAGACCAGCGGGCGCAGCCTGCACGCGCAGGAGATCCAGTTCAACGACATCCGCACCACGCTGCAGGCGCTGATCGCCATCTACGACAACTGCAACAGCCTGCACACCAACGCGTTCGACGAAGCCATCACCACGCCCACCGAAGACTCGGTGCGCCGTGCCATGGCGATCCAGCTGATCATCAACCGCGAGTGGGGCCTGGCGAAGAACGAGAACCCCAACCAGGGCGCCTTCATCATCGACGAGCTCACCGAACTGGTTGAAGAAGCGGTGCTGCAGGAGTTCGAGAAGATCGCCGAGCGCGGCGGCGTGCTGGGCGCCATGGAAACCGGCTACCAGCGCGGCAAGATCCAGGACGAGTCCATGCACTACGAGATGCTCAAGCACACCGGCGAGTACCCGATCGTGGGCGTGAACACCTTCCGCAACCCGCATGGCGACGCGACACCCGAGACGCTGGAGCTGGCCCGCTCCACCGACGAAGAAAAGCAGAGCCAGCTCAAGCGGCTGGCCGAATTCCACACCCGGCACGCCGCCGAGGCGCCCGCCATGCTGCACAGGCTCAAGCAGGCGGTGATCGAGAACGGCAACGTGTTCGAGGTGCTGATGCAGGCGGTGCGGGTGTGTTCGCTCGGCCAGATCACCTCGGCCCTGTTCGAGGTGGGCGGCCAGTACCGCCGCAACATGTGAGCCCCCTGTGAGAGCGGGCGTGCAGCGCTGCGTCCTGCTCAACCCGCATGCGCGGGGGGGGCGGGCGATCTCCCTGCTGCCCCTGCTGCAGGCCGCCCTGCCGCCCGACGCGGTGCTGCACGCGCCGCGCGATCTGGTCGAGGCGCTCGCCCTGCTCGAGGCCTTGCCCGAAGGCAGCCGCGTGGTGGCGGTGGGCGGTGACGGCACGCTCAACCGCTGGCTGCCGGCGCTGTTGACGCGGCGGCTGGAGCTGGGCCTGGTGCCCATGGGCAGCGGCAACGACGTGGCCCGCTCGCTGGGCATGCACCGCAGAAAACCACTGGCCGCCCTGGTGCATGCGCTGAACGCCGAAACACGCCCGATGGACGTGGGCTGTGCCCAGTGGCGCGACCCGACGGGTCGCGAATGCCGGGCCGTGTTCCTCTCCAGCTTCACCGCCGGCTTCGATTCGGCGGTGGTGATGCGCACCCTCACCGGGCCACACTGGCTGCGCGGACGGCCGCGCTACCTGTGGGCAACACTGGTCGAACTGATGCACCTGCAGACCTGGACACTGGAGATCACGGCCAACGGCAAACCGCTGCACAAGGGCCCGGCCCTGTTTGCCTCCAGCCTGAACACGCCCACCTTCGGCAGCGGCATGCCGGCAACACCGGCGGCGCGCACCAACGACGGCCTGCTCAACCTGCTGCTGGCCGGCCCTTTTGGTCGCCTGGGTGCGCTGGCCATGCTGCCGCGCCTGCTCACCGGAACTCACCTCGGCCACCCGCGCATCAGCACCCGCGCCTTCGAGACCATGACCCTGAACAGCCACACCGACCTGCCCCTGGCCGCCGACGGTGAGTTCCTCGGGCATGCGCGCCTGCTCGAACTGAGCGTCTTGCCCGGTGCACTGCGGGTGGTCAGCGTCGGCGCCTGACGGCGGCCTGCCTCAAGCCGCCGTGTCGGCCACCGCCAGCGGCAGGTTCAGCAGCAGGTTCTGCGGCTTCAGCTTGAGCAGACCTTCGGCGGTCATGGCCAGGCCCAGGTACACCGGCTTGCCGCGCAAGTCGGCACGCATGTCCAGCGGCTCGTCGAAACCGAGCCGGAACAGGCTGATCAGGCGTTGCTGGCGCTCGGGCGCCACGTCGCGACCGAGGTACAGGTCGTTGAGCAGGGCCGTGGATTCGGCGTCCAGCCCCAGGTGCCAGCGCCAGGCTTCATCGCTGACCCGCGCCTCGGGCCGCACCTGCACCGCCACGCCGTGGAAATGCCGCACCCATTTCTGCAGCACCAGCGCCAGCGCCTTGAGGCCCGATTGCGACCGGTTCATGGTGAGCGTGAGGCCGTGCGAGAGCTCGCGCTGGACTTCGTGCGTGAGGTCGAGCACGAAATTGAAGCGGCCCACGCCCGCGCGGCTCTTGAGATAACGCGCGGCGTTGTCGTCACCCAGCACCTCGATCTGAACCTCTGGAATGGCCGCCCCGCTCTGCATGAGCAGGCGGCCCACCGCCCCCAGACCACCGGTCTCGTTGAGCATGTCCAGCACCTCGCTGTCGCCGCTGAGCACACGCCCGTCCTGCACACGAACGCGCTGGCGGCGAAACAGCATCTCGGCCGCGCGCCACTGCCAGGCGTCGTCCACACCCTCCAGCAGGTTGCACACCAGGGCCTGCACCACCAGATCGAGGAACAGCGGCGGGATCTGCACCGCACCGGCCTTGAAGAAACCGGCGTAGGCCGCTTCCAGCGAACCGGCATGGATCACCGCATCGCGAAAGCCCAGGAACAAACGGTGGTTGGCGCGCGCGTCGGCGTCTTCAAACGCATCGAGTTCGTGCTGCGCCACCGGGCGCGAGGGTGCCTCGGTGAGCGAGGCATGCAAGGCCTGCTCGGCTGCACACGACTCCTCGACCAGGGCCAGTTCGGGCCGCTGCAGCCACAGGCGCCAGTAGGCGTCGGTCGGCACCAGCCAGCCGCGCGGGTCGCGCATCAGGTGGTCGAAGCCGCAGGAAGTCCAGAGGGGTGGGTCTTGGGAAGGCATGGCATCCAACCGCCGCGCGGCGGCGGGTCTCGCAGGAACACAGGGGGCCTGCATTGTCGTTCACCCACCCAGGCCCTTGCCGTCACGGGGGCGGCTGCAAGGCCCGAACGCCGACCGCCCTTCTCAAGGACAATCGCACGATGCAGAAAAACCTCAGCCTCATCGGCGTTCCAACCGACATCGGCGCCGGCGCGCGCGGCGCTTCCATGGGCCCGGAGGCCCTGCGGGTGGCGGGCCTGGCGGCGGTGCTGGAGAGCCACGGCCTGAACGTGATCGACCGCGGCAACCTGAGCGGTCCGGCCAACCCCTGGCAGCCGCCCACCGAGGGCTACCGCCACCTGCCCGAGGTGGCCGCGTGGAACGAAACCCTGCACCACGCGGTGCACGCCGAACTGGCACTGGGTCGCCTGCCCATCGTGCTCGGTGGCGACCACTGCCTGGGTCTGGGCTCGATCAGCGCGGTGGCGCGCCATTGCCGCGACAGCGGCCAACAGCTGCGTGTGCTCTGGCTCGACGCCCACGCCGACTACAACACCGCTGCCCTCACGCCCAGCGGCAACATCCACGGCATGCCGGTGGCGCTGCTGTGCGGCCACGGCCCGGCGCTGCTCACCGGCATCGGTGGCACCACACCCGCCATCAGCGCCAGCGTGGTGCGCCAGATCGGCATCCGCAGCGTGGATGCGGGCGAAAAGCGGCTGGTGCACGAAGCGGGGCTGGAGGTGTTCGACATGCGCTACATCGACGAGATGGGCATGCGCCACACGATGGAGCAGGCACTCGGCGGCATGGACGACAACACCCACCTGCACGTGAGCTTCGACGTGGACTTTCTCGACCCCGACATCGCCCCCGGCGTGGGCACCACGGTGCCCGGCGGGCCGACCTACCGCGAAGCCCAGCTGTGCATGGAAATGATCGCCGACACCGGGCGGCTGGCCTCAATGGACGTGATGGAACTCAACCCGGCACTCGACGTGCGCAACCGCACGGCGGAACTGGCGGTGGACCTGATCGAGAGCCTGTTCGGCAAGTCGACGTTGATGCGGAAAGGGTGACCCCCCGCGCCGCGCTGCGCGCGTCACCCCCCAGGGGGCAATGCCTGTGGCCCGGCAAAGCCGGTTCCACGGCATTCCTGGTCAAGACACGCGAGCCGGACGCTTCAGCTCTGCGCTACCAGTTGCAGGTGCTCGACCACGGGCGGTTGAACGAAAAACGGGCCGACGATGGCGCGCCACTGCGGAAACAGGTCCGAGCCCCGGAAGCCCACCGTGTGGTCTTCCAGCGTGTCCCATTCGATCATCAACAGGTAGCGCCCCGGTGTCTCGACGCTGCGGTTGACCTTGCAGCCCCTGAAGCCCTTTGCCTGCGCGATGACGGTCGTCACCCCGCGCAGGATGGCTTCTTCAAACGCCGACTGTTTGAGGGGATCGATGCGGATGTCCGCGTGTTCGAGAATCATCAAAGGGCTCCTGGTGGGGTGAAGTGGCGCGGCGGTCCGAGCGGATCATATCGACGGCCTTCTCGGCCATCATGATCACCGGTGCATTGGTGTTGCCACCCACCACCGAGGGCATCACCGACGCATCGACCACCCGCAGACCCGACACCCCGTGCACCCGCAGCCGCGCGTCGACCACGTCCATCGAGCCCGCCGCCCCGCCCGGACCCATGCGGCAGGTGCCTACCGGGTGGTAGATGGTGTCGGCGTGGTTGCGCACGAACTGCTCGATCTGCGCTGCGCTCTGCACCTGCGCCGAGGTGGCCGACTCGACGCCGCCAAACCGGGCCAGGGCGGGCTGCTGCAACAGCCGGCGCATCTCCTGGAAGCCGCGCACCAGGCGCGCCGTGTCGTCGGGGTCCTGCAAAAAGGCGGGGTCGATCAGGGGTGCGGCTTGCGGGTCGGCGCTGGCCAGGCGCAAGCTGCCGCGGCTTTTCGGCCGCAGCAGGCACACGTGGCACGAGTAGCCGTTGCCCAGCACCGTCTTGCGACCGTGGTCCACCAGCTTGCCCACCACAAAATGCAGTTGCAGGTCGGGAATGGCCTCCACGGGTGAACTCTTGATGAAGCCACCGGCCTCGGCGAAGTTGGTGGTGAGCATGCCGCTGCGCTGGCGCCGCCATTCGAAGATGCCGCGCACCGCCTTCCACAGGCCCCCGGGCGTGAGACCCAGCAGGTCGGTCACTTTCGGCGCGTTGACCACGATCACCACGTCCACATGGTCGTGCAGGTTCGCGCCCACCCCGGGCAGGTCCAGCACGGGCTGGATGCCGTGCTCGCGCAAATGCGCTGCCGGGCCCACGCCCGAGACCATGAGCAGCTGCGGCGAGCCGAACGCACCGGCGCTCAGCACCACCTCGCCGCCGTCCTTCAGGCGCAGCACCTGCATCGGCCCACGGCCGCCGTTGCTGCGGATCTCCACGCCCACGGCGCGTGGCGGCTGCACTTCGGTGTCCATCACCACGCGGGTGGTCAGCGCCTGGGTGATCACCTGCAGGTTGGGCCGCTGCAGGTTCGGTGTGAGGTAGGCCTTGGCCGCGCTGTAGCGCTCGCCGTTCTTGTGCGTGACCTGGTAGGCACCCACACCCTCCTGCTCGGGCCCGTTGAAGTCGGGGTTGTGTGCGAAGCCGGCCTGCCGACCCGCTTCGATGAACGCGCCCAGGAAGGGATTGGGGCTGCGCAGGTCCATCACGTTGAGCGGTCCGCCCTGACCATGCAGCGCGTCGGCGCCGCGCTCGTTGTGCTCGGCGCGTTTGAAATACGGCAGCACGTCGGCATAAGACCAGCCCGGGTTGCCCTGCGCGGCCCAGCCGTCGTAGTCGGCGGCATGGCCGCGCGCGTAGATCATGGCGTTGATCGAACTCGATCCGCCCAGCACCTTGCCACGCGGCTGGTAGCCGCGGCGGCCGTTCAGGCCGGGCTGCGGCGTGGTGTTGTAGCCCCAGCCATGCATTTCAAACTTGGCGATCACCGCCAGACCAGCCGGGCAATGGATCAGCACACTGCTGTCGGGCGGGCCGGCCTCGACGAGGGCCACCCGGATGGCCGGGTCTTCGCTCAGGCGGCTGGCCAGCACGCAGCCTGCCGATCCGCCGCCAACGATGATGTAGTCGAACATGGGGTGTCTCCGTCGTGTGTGGCGCCCGTCAGACCGTGCGCGACAATTCAGCATCAAGTTAGCACAGGGGTTTGCACCCGGGTAGGCAGTGGCGCCTAGGAATGCGCCTGCCGCGACACCCTCGCGACGCCGGGAAAACCCCATACCCGATACCCCATGTCCACATCTTCAGGAGAAACCTTTTCATGAACAGCATTCAAACCGTCGGCATCATCGGCTCGGGCACCATGGGCAACGGCATCGCACAGGCCTGCGCCACCAGCGGCATCCGGGTGGTGCTGGTCGACATCGCACAGGCCGCCGTGGACAAAGGCCTGGCCACCGTGGCCGGCAGCCTGGACCGGCTGATCAAGAAAGAGAAGATCAGTGCCGCCGACAAGGACCGGGCCTTGTCGCTCATCACCGGCTCGACCAACTACGACGATCTCAAGGGCGCGCAGCTGGTGATCGAAGCGGCCACCGAGAGCGAAGGCCTCAAGGTCAGGATCCTGCAGCAGCTCGACGGACTGCTCGCGCCCGACGTGATCGTGGCGACCAACACCAGCTCGATCAGCATCACCAAGCTGGCCGCCGCCACCCAGCGCCCCGACCGCTTCATCGGCATGCACTTCTTCAACCCGGTGCCCATGATGGCGCTGGTGGAGATCATCCGCGGCCTGCAGACCAGCGACGCCACGCACGACGCGGTCAAAGCCCTGGCCCAGGCCCTGGGCAAGACGCCGATCACGGTGAAGAACGCACCCGGCTTCGTGGTCAACCGCATTCTGGTGCCCATGATCAACGAGGCTTTTTTCGTGCTGGCCGAAGGCCTGGCCACGGCAGAAGACATCGACGCCGGCATGAAGCTCGGCACCAACCAGCCGATCGGCCCGCTGGCGCTGGCCGACATGATCGGCCTGGACGTGTGCCTGGCGGTGATGAACGTGTACGTGGCCGAGTACAACGACAGCAAGTACCGGCCGGCGCCGTTGCTGAAGGAAATGGTGGCGGCCGGCTGGCTGGGCCGCAAGACGGGCAAAGGCGTGTATACGTATTGATCCCCCCGCGCCGCTTCGCGTCACCCCCCAGGGGGCGATGCGCTGCGGCCCGGCGGAGCCGGTTCCGCGGCATCACTGGGTTGGGGCACGCGCCCCGGTCACGCTGCCATATCGACGCGCTCACCAGCCAATGCTCAACCCTTTGTGATCGAAGAATTTCCCGCTGCTGCCTGGAGGCAACGCTTCGATGACAGCGAGAAGATCGCGCGCGGCTTCGTCAGTCGGCCGCACCTGCAGACCGGTCTTGGCAAACGGCTGCGACAGCCCGGTGTCCACCGTGCCGGGGTGCAAGGCCACACACAGGGCTTGCTTGTTGCGCCGGGCGAGTTCAATGGCGGCGGTATGCACCAGCTGGTTGAGCGCGGCCTTGGAGGCGCGGTAGGCGTACCAGCCACCCAGGTTGTTGTCGCCGATGCTGCCCACGCGCGCCGACAGAAACGCCGCCACCGCGCGCCCTTGCCGGGGCAGCAGCGGCAGAAAGTGGCGCATCACCAGCGCCGGGCCGATCGCGTTGATCAGGAAACTGTGTTGCAGGGCGTCGGCACCGAGGTTTTGCCACGAACGCTCCGGCTGCGCATGCTGGCCGCTGGCGGTTTCACCGTGCAGGAAGCCGGTGGCCACCACCAGGCGCTGCAAGGCCAGACCGGTGAGCGCCAGGTGATCGGCCACGTGTTGCGCACAGGCATCCACGCTCGATGCATCGGTGTAGTCCAGCGATGGCTGCGTGCGCCGGCCCAGCGCCAGCACCTCGAAGCCCTGCGCCCGCAGCCCCGTCACCAGCGCGGCTCCAATGCCACCCGTGCCGCCGATCACCACGGCAAGGCCCGCCTGGACAGGATCGGATGCGTGCAAGGGTGTGTTCATGCATTGATTATCGGAACAGGCCTGCTCTCCTGCCCCCGCTCACCGCGATGGCCCCGGCGCACCGCCGGCCAAGTCGGCCCGCGCCACCCTGCGCCACGCACAGGCTTACCATCGAAGCACGAGGCGCAACAGAGTCGGTGGCGCTCGAACCCATTCCAGGATGAGACATGAGCAGTTTTGACTTTGACCTTTTTGTGATCGGTGGCGGCAGCGGCGGCGTGCGTGCTGCGCGCATGGCTGCGCAGCGGGGTGCGCGCGTGGCGCTGGCCGAGGTGCTGGGCACCGACGGCCTGGGCGGTACCTGCGTGAACGTGGGCTGCATCCCGAAGAAGCTCTACAGCTACGCGGCGCATTGCGGCGAGGCTTTTGAAGAGTCTCACGGCTTCGGTTGGGAGGGCGAAAAGCCTGTGCTGAACTGGACCACCCTCAAAACCAACCGCGCCAGAGAAATCAGCCGCCTCAACGGTGTCTACGGCAACCTGCTGCGCGGCTCGGGCGTGACCGTGCTCGACGGCTTTGCGAGCCTCACCGGCCCACATGGCATCGCCCTGGCCACGCTGAACGCCGACGGCTCGCCCGGTCACCAGGCCTTCACGGCACAACACATCCTGATCGCCACCGGCGGCACGCCACACGTGCCGCATTTCGTGGGGCGCGAACACGCGATCACATCCAACGACATCTTCGATCTCGAGCCCTTTCCCAAACGCCTGCTGGTGGTCGGCGGGGGGTACATCGCGAGCGAATTCGCCTCCATCTTCAACGGCCTGGGTGCCACGGTCACGCAGCTCTACCGCGGCGAGCAGATCCTGCGCGGCTTCGACGACGAGATCCGCCACTTCGTGGCCGCCGAGATGCGCAAGGCCGGTGTGGACCTGCGCCTCAACGCCGACGTGGTCGACATCCGCAAGACCGCCGAAGGCCTGCGGGTGGAATGCGAAGGCGGCAGCGTGGTCATGGCCGATGCCGTGCTCTATGCCACCGGGCGCGTGCCCAATGTCAAGGACCTCGGGCTTGAAACAGTGGGCGTGGCCCAGGGCGCGCAGGGCGAGGTGATCGTGGACGGGCATTACCGGACCAACGTGCCTTCGGTGTTCGCCGTGGGCGACGTGACCAACCGCGTGCAGCTCACGCCGGTGGCGCTCGGTGAGGCCATGGTGGTGGTGGACCAGCTCTTCGGACCGGCCGCGGGAAAGGCCCCGCGCAACATGGCCTACGACTTCATCCCCACCGCCGTGTTCACCCACCCGAGCATCGGCACCGTGGGCTTTGGCGAGCAGGCAGCGCGCGAGAAGTTTGGTCAGGTGACGATCTTCCGCAGCGAGTTCAAGGCGCTCAAGCACACGCTCTCGGGCAGCAACGAGCGCACGCTCATGAAACTGGTGGTGGACACCGCGAGCGACCGCGTGGTGGGCCTGCACATGGTGGGCGCCGAAGCGGGTGAGATCGTGCAGGGCTTTGCGGTGGCCATGAAGGCGGGCGCCACCAAGGCGGTGTTCGACAGCACCATCGGCATCCACCCCACGGCGGCCGAGGAATTCGTGACCATGCGCGAGCCGGTGAAAACCTGAAGGGCGCGGCCAATGCGCCGCATTTAGTGTGTTTGCGGTATGGCACCGGATGCCCCCGGGGGTGGAGCATCCACTGCCGGCCCGAGGGGCCGTTTTCCGCCACACACCATGACCTCACCAAACCCCCTTCGCCTCTGTTTTCCTCCCCGCTTCCCGACACGCTTCACCCCGCGTTCATCCTGGTCCGCCAAGGCTGCGGCCGGGTTGCTCGCGGCCTTGCTGGCCGGCTGCGGCGGCGATGCATCAACCGGCTTCGTCACCGCGTCGCTGGCCAGCATCAAGCAGCTCACGCTGGCCTGGCCGTCACAGACCTGGGCCGGCACCGCCCGCGTGCTTGAAGACCCGGACGGCGCGGGCCCGCTGCCTGAAGCCGAGCTGGCGCAAGTGCCGGCCGCCGCCGGACAGGCCACGGTGGAGATCTTTCTGCCGGTGGCCGTGAACGCCCGCTACCGGGTGGCCTTGTGCAGCGGCGGCGACTGCGCGTTTTCCGAACCGCTGGCACTGAACGGCAGGCTCGAAGCCGCCATGGGGTTCATCAAGGCCGAACAGGTGGTTCAAGGTGCGGCGTTCGGCCATGCCGTTGCGCTGTCGCGCAACGGGCGGGTGCTCGCCGTGGGCGCCCTCTACGAAACCCTGGACGCCACATCGGGCCAGGGTGCGCCAGAAACAGGGGTGGTGCATGTGTATGAAAAAAGCACAGCTGGCGGCTGGGTGTTTCGCACCCGTGTGCTGGCGCTCTTTCCGGACGACAGCGACCGTTTCGGCCAGGCCCTGGCACTGTCGGCCGACGGCAGCGTGCTGGCGGTGGGATCGCCCGAGAGCGACGCCGTGGGTACCATCGACGGTGGCGCCAACAACGCCGGCAACCAGACCGGTGGTGTGTACGTGTACCGGCGGCAGGCCAACACCTGGCAGGCCAGCGCCTTTGTGCAGGGCAGCGGCGCCATCAACGGGGACAATTTCGGCTGGAGCGTGGACCTGTCGGACGACGGGCGGACGCTGGCCGTGGGAGCCACCCAGACTTCTTCCCTTACGTTGAATCCGGGGGGGACCGACGACGGCAGAGCCTTCGTTTTCCAGGAGCAGAACGGCCTCTGGACCGAGCAGGCCTCCCTGCGCAGCGACAACCCGGGGACCCGCAACCGCTTCGGGCGCTCGGTGGCACTCACAGCCGATGGCAACACGCTGGTGGTGGGCGCGCCCGGGGATGCGTCGGCGGGCATCGGCGTGTTTCCTGCGCCCTTGACCGACACCAGTTCTCCCTTCACGGGAGCCGCCCATGTGTTTCAACGCACGGGCGCGGTGTGGGCTCGCACCGCCTTCGTGAAAGGGGCGAACAACACGGGGGCGCCACAGTTCGGCGACGCGGTGGACATCTCGGCCGACGGGCAGACCTTGCTCGTTGGCGCGTCCCGGGCCGACCTCGACCGGAGCGGAATGTTCGGCAACGTCTTGTCCAACAGCGGCGCGGCGTATGTGTATGCCGCATCGGCGGGCAGCTGGGTGCAAACCGCCATGCTGCGCGCACCCGTCCCGGCCAACGACGACTTTTTCGGTGAAACGGTCTCCCTCAGCGGCGACGGTGGCACGGCAGCGGTGGGCGCGCGGCTGCAGGACGAAGCGGGCCTGGGTGTGGGCCACACCGGCCCAGGCCTGCGGCTCAGCGATTTCGGTGCGGCCTATGCCTTCACCTTGAACGGCACAGGCTGGGGGCCGGCGGTGGTGCTCAAGCCGAGCGACCCGATCAACGTGGCGGGTAGCTGGCACGGCCGTTCGGTAGCTCTTAGCGGTGACGGGAGAACGCTGGCCGTGGGAGCGAACAATCACGATGGTGACGGGTCCGGCATCCAGAGCGACCCCACGCGCGGCCAGAACATGACCACTCTCAGCTCGGGTGCGGTCTACCTGTATTGAGCGGCTTGCGCCCCACGGCCGACCTTCAGGCCCACAGCAGCGCGATCACCAGCGCGGTGTGCGCCCACAGGCCCGGCAGCAGCCACAGCGCGAAACGTTGCTCGCCCACCAGCACGGCGGTCGCGCTCTTGCTGAGGGCGTGCACCGCCAGCGCCCCCATCACGGCCTGGTGCGCAACAGGGGCTGGCGGCCCTGAGCTGAACACCGCCGCCAGCGCCGAATGCAGGTCGACCAGGGCGCCGAGCAGGCTGCCGACGATCAGGCCGTTGTCGCCCAGCCAGAGCGTGAGTGCGTGCACCAGCGCCTGAATGCCGGCGAGCAGGGCCGCCACCGCCGCGGCGCCCTTCAGGCTGAACATGCGTTCGTCTTTCTCCACCGCCACGGCAGCGGCCTCGGGCGGTGCGCCGCGCACCAGCCACAGCCCCCAGGCCAGCGCCATCAGCACGCCAGCGAGCGCCGGCCACACCAGATGCCCCAGCCAGGCCGGCGCGACGGCGGCGGCCACCAGCAGCAACTGCAGCAGGGTGGACACACAGCTGAGCAGCGCACCCCCGGCCATCAGGCGCGCGCCGCTGCGGCCTTCACGCACCGCCAGGCCCAGCGTGGCGATGGTCGCCGTGCTCGACACAAAGCCCGAGGCCAGCGCCGAGAGCGCCACCGCGTGACGCGCCTGCAGCAGCCGGCGCGCCAGGTGGGCCGCCGCCTGCACGCCCAGCAGCAAGGCCAGCAGCTGCACGATCAGGTGCGGGTTGAGCGTGTCGCCCCACAAGGGCCGGTCGGGCACGAGTGGCAAGGCCAGCAACACGAGTGCTGCCAGCACGATGCCGTCGCGCACCTCGGCCGGGCGCAGCCAGTGCTGCGCAAACGTGTGCAGCCGCTCGCGACCGAACAGCAGGGCGGTGAGGCCCACCGCCAGGCCGGCGGCCAGCGGCAGGCTCCAGTGGCACAGCACACCGATGAGGTAGGTGAGCAACAGCGCCACCTCGGTGGTCACGCCCGGGTCGTCGGAGCGGTCGCGGAAGTAGGCCACCGTGGTGAGAGATGCCACCAACAGGGCGCCCACGACGACAACACCATCGATGTGGGTGATCGCTGCCGCCGCACCGGTGACACAGGTCAGCGCAAAGCTGCGCAGGCCTGCCAGTGCCCGGCCCGGCCCGCTGCCCTTGCGGCGTTCGCGCTCGATGCCGATCAACAGCCCGCAGCCCAGTGCCGCGGCCAGCGTGGCAGCGGCCTGGGACAGTTCGGCTGGGGCGAGGCTCATCGTGTCACGCGGGTTCATGGGTGCAGGGCCACAATAAGCCCCATGCACAAGACACCCGACTTTACCGCTCCGATCTTCCTCGGCGACCCGGCCGCCGCGCTGCGCCAGGTGCAACGCATCTACCACGACAACGTCGAATTCCTGCGCCAGGCCATGCGCGACTTTGTCGGTGGCGGCGACTTCACCCACGCCCGCGTGCGCGCCTGTTACCCCTACGTGAGGCTGCACACCCACAGCGTGTCGCGCCAGGGCATGAGCAACCTGCCGGTGAGCCGCCTGAGCTACGGCTTCGTGGCCGGCCCCGGGCGCTTCGAGACCACGCTCACCCGCCCCGACCTGTATGCCGAGTACTACCTCGAGCAGTTCCGCCTGCTGCTGGCCAACCACGGTGGCGAGCTCGAGATCGGCACCAGCACCCAGCCGATTCCGATCCACTTCTCGTTTGCCGAACACGACCACGTGGAAGGCAGCCTCAACGCGGAACGCCGCGCCTTCATGCGCGACGTGTTCGATCTGCCCGACCTCACCGCCATGGACGACGGCATTGCCAACGGCACGCACGAGCCCCGCCCAGGCGAGGCACACCCGCTCTCGCTGTTCACCGCGCCGCGCGTGGACTACTCGCTGCAGCGTCTGCGCCACTACACCGGCACCGCACCCGAGTGGTTCCAGAACTTCGTGCTGTTCACCAACTACCAGTTCTACATCGACGAGTTCATCAAGCTCGGCCACGCCGAGATGGCCAGACCCGACAGCGAGTACGTTGCCTTCGTCGAACCCGGCAACGTGGTGTTGCGCCGCACCGGCCTGGCCACCGAGGCCATCGACGAACTTGGCCACCCACCACCGCGCCTGCCGCAGATGCCGGCCTACCACCTGATGCGCGCCGACCGCAGCGGCATCACCATGGTCAACATCGGCGTGGGCCCGGCCAACGCCAAGACCATCACCGACCACATCGCCGTGCTGCGCCCGCACGCCTGGCTCATGCTCGGCCATTGCGCCGGCCTGCGCACCAGCCAGCAGCTCGGCGACTACGTGCTGGCGCACGCCTACGTGCGCGAAGACCATGTGCTCGACGAAGAACTGCCACTGTGGGTGCCGATTCCTGCGCTGGCCGAGATCCAGCTCGCGCTCGAAGCCGCGGTGGCCGACGTGACTGGCGTGCCACCGCAAGAGCTCAAGCGCATCATGCGCACCGGCACCGTGGCCAGCACCGACAACCGCAACTGGGAGCTGCTGCCCGACAACAAGCCGCAACGGCGCTTTTCACAGTCGCGCGCGGTGGCGCTCGACATGGAAAGTGCCACCATCGCCGCCAACGGCTTTCGCTTCCGCGTGCCCTACGGCACCCTGCTGTGCGTGAGCGACAAGCCGCTGCACGGCGAGATCAAGCTGCCCGGCATGGCCAACCACTTCTACCGCGAACGGGTGGACCAGCACCTGCGCATCGGCATCCGCGCCATCGACAGGCTGCGCGAAGGCGGCGCCGACCAGTTGCACAGCCGCAAGCTGCGCAGCTTTGCCGAGGTGGCGTTTCAGTGAGGCTCAGCGCCCCGGCCGGGCTTCAGGTCCGGTCCTGGCGCCAGAACGAGGCGCCGGGGGCTGGCGACGCTCAGACCGCCTTGTAGAAGATGTAGTCGGCCTGGTACTTCACGATCTGCTTGCTGCCCAGGTTGGCGGCGCCGCAGGCCATGGCGGGCGCCACACCACCGACGGTGGCCACGCGCTGCACGTAGGTCACACCGGTCATGGCGCCACTGCCCATGGCCGGATTGGCTTTCACGAGTTGCAGCGGGATGTTGCCGGCGGCAGACGGGGCCACGGCCACTTGTGTGCCGGTGAACTTCGAACCGTCCAGGCTGGCCCAGGTGGCGGGCGGGCCGTAGTAGGTGCCCACCTGTTTGCCGGCGCGGTCCATCAGTCTGGCGTCGGGGCCGACGAACACCCATTCGAACTGGCCAGCCATGGTGGCCTTGGCGCGGCATTCGTAGGTGATGTCACCGGCGCCCACGGTTTCCATGACGACCTTGTGGCCCATGGGCACCTGCACGGAAGCGGGCAGCATGGACTGCGAATACATCATGGGCGCAGGGCCGGTGGCGCAGGCACTCAGGGCAAGGGCGGCGACGGCGGCCAGGGTGGACTTGATCAGCATGGGAATACTCCTCGAAAGTGGTGGGTGGACAGCGACGCGAATCGCGCGCCGCTGTGACCTATACGCAGCCAGACGGCCACTGGATTCAGCCGGTGAAAAAGATGTCTGCCGGTGCCTTGGGTGCGCTTGCGTACGGTGCGGGGCATCGGCAATGCGTAAGCTGCAACCACATGAACCTTCGCCCCGACAGCACCAACGACCGGCACGCACCCGCTGCGTCGAAGGCTGCACGACCACCCCTGATGCGGCTGACCAGCGCAGGCAAGCGCTACGACCAGGGCAGCACCACCCAGCAGGCGCTGCATTCGGTGGACCTGGACATCCACCGGGGCGAGTTTGCCGCCATCGTGGGGCCCAGCGGATCGGGAAAAACGGCCCTGATGAGGATGCTGGGTCTGCTCGAAGCCCCCACCAGCGGCGGCTACCACTTTCAGGGGGTGCCCGAACAATCCCTGTCGGACGAGCAGCGGCTGTGGCTGCGCCGGCGCTTCTTCGGCTTCGTTCCACAAGAGTTCAACCTGCTGCGCAGCGCCTCGTTGCAAGGCAACGTGGCCCTGCCCCTGATGTACCGCGGCCTGCCGGCCGAGCGTTGCCGGACGGCCGCGATGCGTGCGCTCACGCTGGTCGGGCTGGAGGATTGCGGGCACAAGATGCCCGACGAGCTGAGCGGTTCGGAACGGGGCAAGGCCGGCATCGCCCGCGCGCTGGTCTGCAACCCCAGCGTGTTGCTGGTGGACCGGGCCACCCGGCCGTCAGACCAGCCTCTGTGCCCCGACATCGGCGCCCTGCTGCGCCAGCTCAACAGCGAACACCAGACCACGGTGGTGCTGGTGACCCAGCAGGCCAGTGCCGCCACCTGGGCCCAGCGCACGGTGTCGCTCAATGGCGGCGCGGTGGAGCAGGACGTCAGCCAGGAAGCCGCCAGCGCCCTGCACTGAGGCTCAGGCAGCGCGCGGCTTGACCAGCGCGGCCGACTGTTTGGCGCGCGTGCGCGCCCGTTCCACGTCGGCGTCAAAGGCCAGCGCCACGCCCATGCGCCGTTTGACGAAGCTCTCGGGCTTGCCGAACAGGCGCAGCTCGGTCTGCGGCACCCGCAGGGCCTCGTCCACACCGTCAAATGCGATGCCGGCGGCATCCACCCCACCGTAAATGACCGCGCTGGCCCCCGGGCTCTTGAGTGCGGTGTTCACCGGCAGGCCGAGGATGGCGCGGGCGTGCAGCTCGAACTCGTTCTGCCATTGCGTGATCAGGGTCACCATGCCGGTGTCGTGCGGGCGGGGGCTGACCTCGCTGAACCAGACCTGGTCGCCCTTGACGAACAGCTCCACACCATAGAGGCCCTGGCCACCGAGATCGTCGGTCACGGCCTTGGCCACCCGGCGCGATTCGGCCAGCGCGGCAGGGGTCATGGGGTGGGGCTGCCAGCTCTCCACGTAGTCGCCACTCACCTGAACATGGCCGATGGGTTCGCAGAAATGCGTCTCGACCTGCCCGTCGGCGCCGAGCGCGCGCACCGTGAGCTGGGTGATCTCGTAGTCGAAGTGAATGAAGCCTTCCACGATGACACGGCCCGGGCCGACACGCCCGCCCGACATGGCGTGGTCCCAGGCTTTCTGCACATCGGCGGGCCCGTCGATCTTGCTCTGGCCCTTGCCGCTGCTGCTCATCACCGGCTTGACGATGCAGGGATACCCGATTCCACCGTCGATCGCTGCCTGCAGCTCCTGCAGCGAATCGCAGAACTTGTACGGGCTGGTCGGCAGGCCCAGGGACTCGGCGGCCAGGCGGCGAATGCCTTCGCGGTCCATGGTCAGGCGCGCGGCGCGCGCCGTGGGAATCACGCGCACCACACCGGCGGCTTCGAGCTCCTGCAGCACGGGTGTGGCAATCGCCTCGATCTCGGGCACCACCAGGTGCGGGCGCTCGGCCTCGATCAGGGCCTTGAGCCGGGCCGGATCGCTCATGGTGATGGTGCGCGCGTGGTGCGCCACCTGCTGGCCGGGCGCGTTGTCGTACCGGTCCACCGCGATCGTCTCGACCCCCAGGCGCTGGAGTGCGATCAGCACCTCCTTGCCGAGTTCACCGGAGCCCAGCAGCATGACCTTGGTGGCCGAAGGTGACAAAGGGGTGCCGAGCGTGGTCATGGGGGAGCTCCAGAAAAGGGGGAGGGAATCAGAGGGCGCTGCCCATGGCCTCGCCCAGGCGCACGCTGTTGCCGGGTGCCCAGTCGGGGCTGAAGGTGATGGTGTCGCGCGGCCACAGCAGCACCACGGTGGAGCCGAGCAGGAATCGACCCATCTCCTGGCCGCGCTCGAAGTCCACCGGTGCATCGTCGTAGTTCCAGCTGCGCACCTGCCCCGGGCGCGGCGGGTTGACCACGCCGTGCCAGGTGGTGGCCATGCTCCCGACGATGGTGGCACCCACGAGCACCTGAACGAAGGGCACGGTGGTGTCGCCCACCTGCAGGTCGAACACACAC
This sequence comes from Hydrogenophaga sp., assembly GCF_030373225.1. GTDB lineage: Bacteria > Pseudomonadota > Gammaproteobacteria > Burkholderiales > Burkholderiaceae_C > Hydrogenophaga. The sequence continues at coordinate 31,770 of NZ_JAUCZG010000028.1, forward strand.
ACCACGCGCTCGTTGCGCGCAAACAGGCCGGGCACGCCCTGCGCCGTGGCCGGGTTCACTGAAAACAGCTCGCCCGGCACGTGAATCATCTGGCGCAGCCGCGCGGCTGCCGGCATGTGGATGCGGTGGTAGTCCCTGGGACTCAGGTAGAGGGTGGCGAACGATCCGTGGTCGAACAACCCCGCGAGTTCGGCGTCACCACCGAGCAGCGCCCGCGTGCTGTAGAGATGACCCTTGGCCTGGTAGATCTGGTCGCGCTGGATGGCGCCGAACTGGCTGATCGCGCCGTCCACCGGGCAGACAAAGGCCGCCTCGGCCAGCGGCCGCACGCCGGGCTTGAGCGCGCGGGTGAAGAACTCGTTGAAACAGGCGTAGGCAGCGGGGTCCGGGTTCGCAGCCTCGGCCATGTTCACCCCGTACCGGCGGATGAAGCGGCGGATGATCCACTGCGTGATGGCGCCCCAGCGGCCGTTGGCCACCCAGCCGCCGAACTCGGTGAGCGCGCGCTTCGGTAACAGGTATTGCAGGGAAACGGCAAAGGACATGGGTGAGGCGGTGGAGACATGACCCTGGCGGGCAGCCCCGCATTGTAGGGGCCGCCCCCGCAGGCGCGTCCCCGCGGGGGCACAATGCCGCACCATGACGCAAGCCCTGTTTGAATGCCAGCACCTCGTCAAACGCTACGGCGACAGCACGGTGGTCAACGACCTGAGTTTTGCCATCCACCCCGGCGAATGCCTGGGCGTGATCGGGCCGAACGGCGCCGGCAAGACCACCACCATCCGCATGTGCCTGGGCCTGACCACCCCGGACGCCGGCAGCATCACCGCCTTTGGACTGGACATGCCGCGCGACGCCCTGACCATCAAGGCGCAGCTTGGCGTGGTGAGCCAGATGGACACGCTGGACCCCGACTTCGACTGCGCCGAGAACCTGCTGGTGTACGGCCGCTACTTCGGGCTGCCGGCGGCCCAGGTGCGCGCCCGCATCCCGCAGCTGCTCGAATTTGCCGCGCTCACGCACAAGGCCCGGGCCAAACCCGGCGAGCTCTCGGGCGGCATGAAGCGGCGCCTGTCGCTGGCGCGCGCGCTGGTCAACGATCCGCGGCTGCTGATGCTCGACGAGCCCACCACTGGCCTGGACCCGCAGGCACGCCACCTGATGTGGGAGCGGCTGCAAATGTTGCTGCAACAGGGAAAGAGCATCTTGCTGACCACGCACTTCATGGACGAAGCCGAGCGCCTGTGCTCGCGCCTGCTGGTGCTCGACCACGGCCGCAGAATCGCCGAGGGTCGCCCGCGCGAGCTGATCGCACAGCACCTCGAGCCCGATGTGGTGGAGGTGTACGGCCACGGCGCGCTGGCGCTGGCCCAGGCCGATGAACACGCCGCCACACGGGCGCTCGCCGCCCGCGTGGAGGTCAGTGGCGAGACGGTCTTCTTCTACACCGCGCAGGCCCTGCCGCTGCTGGCGGCGCTGGGGGCGCATCCACAGCTGCGCACGCTGCACCGCCCGGCCAACCTGGAGGACCTGTTCCTCAAGCTCACCGGGCGACAAATTCGGGAAGACGGTTGATGGCGAGGGCTTCGACAGGCTCAGCCCGAACGGATACCCTGGCACACCCCACATGAACACGACAACGCCCCTGCCCCGCAACCTGTCTCACTGGTCACCTCCGCAGATTTCGATGCGATGGTGGCCGGTTTTTCTTCGCAACCTGCTGGTCTGGAAGAAGCTGGCCATTCCCAGCCTGGTGGGCAACATCGCCGAACCGCTGATGTGGCTGGTGGCGTTCGGCTACGGCATGGGGGCGCTGGTCGGGCAGGTCACCATCAGCACGCCGCAGGGCAGCGTGGCCGTGCCCTACATCCTGTTTCTCGCCAGCGGCAGCATCTGCATGAGCGCCATGAACGCGGCCAGCTTCGAAGCGCTGTACTCAGCCTTCTCGCGCATGCATGTGCAGAAGACCTGGGACGGCATCATGAACGCGCCGGTCAGCCTGGACGACGTGGTGCTGGCCGAAATGTTGTGGGCCGGCTTCAAGGCGCTGTTTTCGGTGACCGCCATCATGGGCGTGATGCTCGCGCTGGGCATCAGCCATTCACCCAAGCTGCTGCTGGCCTGGCCGGTGCTGCTCGGGGTGGGCATCACGTTTTCGTGCATCGCCCTGGTGTTCAACGCCCTGGCCAAGGGCTACGACTTCTTCACCTACTACTTCACGCTGTTCCTGACGCCGATGATGTTTCTCTCGGGTGTCTTCTTTCCGCGGGAACAGCTGCCGGTGCTGGTGCGCCACTTCTCCGACTGGCTGCCGCTGACGAACGCGGTGGAGCTGGTGCGGCCCCTGTTCATGGACCAATGGCCCACACAGCCCTGGCTGCATGTGGGTGTGCTGCTGGTCTACACCGTGGGCGGCTTCTGGCTGGCGCTGTCGCTGACCCGCAAACGCTTCTCGAAATAAGGGAAGCCAACCCAAGGACACCGCAGAACCGGCTCTGCCAGGCTGCAGGTGTTGCCTCCCGAGGGGGAGGCGCCGAAGGCGCTTCGGAGGGAGGCCTCAATGCACCGTTTGCAGCGCGGGCTGGGCGTCCATGTAGAGCTCGGAGCCGGTGTCCATGAACTCTTCGGCTTCGATCACGGCGTCGAAGTCGCGGGCGGCCTCGAAGATCTTGGGAATCAGGGGTTTGTCCAGCGGGCGGCAGATGCGCTGGCGCAGGCCGCGAAGGTTGGCGCTGGTCTCCATCGCGTGGATCACGGCTTCCGGATCGAGCATGAGGACAAAGGGGTTGAGTCGGCTGGACGTGGTGGACATGGTGGGCTCCTTGGGGCAATGCAGAGATGTTTCAGATGGGGTGTCGATGAAACAAACTGTATCGGGGGGTCCCCGAGCCGTTAAGTCGGCGCAGCCCCATTCCTGTTGTCAGAAGTTGCCTGACACGGCGTGTGCTCCCCCTACAGGCCGGACGTGAACAAAGTCACGGTCCGGAGCGCAGCGCCTCCACGCTGGCGCGCACCACCGACTGCACGCTGCCGGTTTCCCTGAACTGGTTGCGCAGGAAGGTGGCGTGGTTGCCGGCGCGGGCAGCGGTGCGCTCGATTTCGTCGAGCGCCGCCAGCGAATTCAGCGCCTGGCCGTGCGGCGCGAGATGGCGCAGCGTGGCCAGGATGTCCTCGCGGATGCTGATCTGCTCGCGCGTCTTGGGGTTGACCATCATGCCGTCGAGTCCGAAGCGGCAGGCCTGGAAGCGGTTGTAGGTGTAGACGAGGTAATCGTCTTCTTCGGGCGGCGGCTCGCTGCGCTCCAGCAGATGGCGGCACAGCGCCTGCAGATAGCAGGCCAGGCCGGCCGCGCGCTCCACGGTCAGCGGCGTGTCGCACACGCGCAGCTCGATCGTGCCGTACTCGGGCTTGGGCCGGATGTCCCAATAAAAGTCCTTCATCGACTTCACCACGCCGGTGCTCTCCATCTTGGTGAAGTACACGTTGGCGAATTCCTCCCAGCTCAGCACGAAGGGCGCGCGGCCGCTCAGCGGGAAGGCGAACACCGAGTTCAGGCGAGCCGAGTCGAACAGCGTGTCCACGCCCTGCGAAAACGGCGACGAGGCCGACAAGGCGATGAAGTGCGGCACGTAGCGGTTGAGTGAATGCAGCAGGAACAGGGCTTCATCGGCGTTGGAGCAACCGATGTGCACGTGCTGGCCGAACACGGTGAACTGCTTGGCCAGGTAGCCGTACAGGCCGGAGAGTTCCTGAAAACGAGGCTTGGAGAAGATGCGCTGCTCGAACCAGCGCTGGAACGGGTGGGTGCCGCCACCGGCAATCTCGATGTTGAGCCGGTCGCCGGCGCGCACCAGCGTGTCGCGGATCTGCTGCAGCTGCGCCAGCAGCGGGCCGTGTTCGCGCTGCACGTCGGTGGCGATCTCGATCATGCTCTGCGTCATCTCGGGCGTGACCACCCCCGGAAAAGGCTTGCGTTTGAGCAGTTCGAGCAGGTCGTTGGCGCTGCTGGAGAGGTCGAGGTCGTAGGTGTTGACCAGCTGCAGCTCGAGCTCCACACCCATGGTCAGCGAGTCGGAGGATTTGAAAACTTCCAAAGGCATGGTTTATTCCTTGGTCACGTGGGTTTCCTGCGCGGTCATCAGTGCGCGCTGCGTGACCATCGGGCCCAGCAGTTCCTGCACCACCATCATCCCGGCCATCGCCGAGAGCACCGCCACCGCCGGCGCAAAACCATAGATGCGGCTCTGCTCGAGCAGCAGGATGGCGAAGGCCGACATGGGCGTGAGCGCCAGACCGGTGAGCAGGCCCTTGCGTTCGGTGATGCCCGACAGCCGCGCGGCCACCAGGTTGCAGCCCACCTTGGAGGCGGTGCGCACCGCGATCAGCAGCAGGCCCATGAGCATGCCGGCGCCCACATCGGCCCAGTTCAGCAGCGAGGCGATGTAGACGAACAGAAACACCGACAGCAGGTCGCCTGCGGTGCCGAAGTCGCGCTGCGCGTTGGTGAGGTGCACACGCCGCTCGCGCGCCACGATGCCGAACGAGAGCGCCGCCAGCAGCGGCGACAGCTTCAGGCCGTAGGCGGCGGTGGTGAGCAGCAGCACGGCCAGCGCAAACACCACCGTGACACCGTGTTCGTGCGTCATGCGCTGGCGCAGCATCCAGGGCACGACCACCCCCAGCAGCGCGCCGATGGCCACCGAGGTTGCGACGATGTACATGCTGCCGAAGGCCGCCAGCACCAGGTCCCCCGAGGTGTTGAGGTACCAGTAACCCACCACCAGCTTGAGCGCCACCACCGACAGGATGCAGTTGATCGCGCACAGGTGCAGCACGCGCTCGGTCACCTGGCCGGCGCTGCGCAGCTCGTTGGCCACGCGCACCACGCCGGCGGGCGAGGCCGAAATGGAGAGTGCCGCGATGATGAGGCGGTGATCCACCGGCAGGTCGAACCAGCCGCTGACCCAGTAAATCGCGGCAAACGTGATGAGCGACTCCACCACGCCCAGGGCCAGCATCCAGGGGTTGTGGCGGAACCAGCGCAGGTTGATGCGGTAGCCAAGTTCGAACAGCACCAGCGAGAGCGCCACGTTGGCCAGGAACGGCAGGCCGGGCACATCGGTGGTGAGGCCGGGCAGGTTGATCAGGCCGCCGATCAGGCCCACCGCCACGTAACTGGTGACGCGGGGAATGTGCCAGCGCTCGAACAGCAGCTCGGCCAGAAACCAGGCCAGCAGCAGCACCAGCGGCCAGGCAATGGACTGCAGCAGGAAGGCAAAATCGGTGACCATGGGCAGGCTCTCCTGGATGGGGTCTGTGGGATGGCGCCCCCGGGTGCAGGACACCACGGGACCACCAGGCAAACCGGCATCAGCGTGGCGCTGACTTGTACACCGGGAAGATGGCAAACAGGAGGCCCGAAGGACCACCGCGAAACACCAGACCGGCGCGTGCGCCAGGCTGTGTGCGACCGAACCGGCTCAGGCCGCCACCGGGGAAGAACCGGCTGCGGCCTGATCGACAGCAAACCGCGTCTTGAGTTCCGGCAGACCCAACTCGTCGAGCACCTCGGTCAGTCGCTGCCGGGCCTGCTGGCGTGCACCGTTTCGGTCGTGGGCCATTCTACGGGCGAGGATCAGTTCGTTCTTCATCGAGTGCTCCCACCCCACCAGCTCGGTCACTGTCACGCTGTAGCCACTGGCTTCGAGTTGCAGGCAGCGCAGCACGTTGGTGATCTGGCTGCCGAATTCGCGCGTGTGCAGCGGGTGGCGCCAGAGCTCGGCCAGCGGCGAGCGCGACAGGCTCAATGCCTTGTGCTGGCGCAGCACGCTGGCCACCTCGGCCTGGCAGCAGGGCACCAGCACCATGTGGCTGGCGTGTTTCGCCAGGCCGAAGGCAATGGCGTCATCGGTGGCGGTGTCGCAGGCGTGCAGCGCGGTGACCACGTCGATGCGCGCCGGCAGGCCCGGGTGGGTGAGCGCCTCCTGCACGGTGGTGGCCAGAAAGTCCATGCGCTCGAAGCCCAGCCGCTGCGCCAGCGCGCGCGACTTGTCCACCAGATCGGCCCGGGTCTCCACACCGATGACCCGGCCCGTGGCTCTGGACTTGAAGAACAGGTCGTACAGGATGAAGCCCAGGTAGGACTTGCCCGCGCCGTGGTCGGCCAGCGTCACGTCGCCGCGCGCGGCCAGCACCTCGGCCAGCAGCGGCTCGATGAACTGCACCAGGTGGTAGACCTGCTTGAGCTTGCGCCGCGTGTCCTGGTTGAGCTTGCCTTCGCGGGTGAGGATGTGCAGTTCCTGCAGCAGGGCCACCGACTGGCCTTCGCGCAGCTCGGGCAGCTGTTCCTGCAAGGTGGGCGTCGGGCGGCTGGGCGTCTTCGGTTTCGGCATGGGGTCGATGATAGGTGCGCGCGCACGGCGGCGGGCCCGGCAACGGTGACAATCGACCATGACATTGCCCATGACGCCCGACACCGCGGCCACCGCCGAGCATCCCTACCGCGCCCTCACCCCCGACGTGGTGCAGGACGCACTCGCCAGCATCGGCCTGTGGGGCGACGGTCGCCTGGCGGCCCTCAACAGCTTCGAGAACCGCGTCTACCAGATCCACCTCGAGTCGCCGGTGGAGGGGCATGCGCAGGTGGTGGCCAAGTTCTACCGGCCCGGGCGCTGGAGCGACCAGCAGATCGCCGAAGAACACGCCTTCGCGCTCGAACTGGTCCAGGCGGAGATTCCGGCGGTGCCGCCGCTGCGGGTCAACGGGGCCACGCTGCACCACTTCGGCGGCTTCGCGTTCGCGGTGAGCCCGCGCCGGGGCGGCCGGCGGCCCGAACTCGACGACTTCGACGTGCTCGAATGGATCGGCCGCTTTCTGGCGCGCATCCACAGCGTGGGCGCGGCCCGGCCGTTCGAGGTGCGGCCAGCGCTGGACGCGGCCAGTTTCGGCCACGAGCCGCGCGACTGGCTGATGGAACACGCGGCCGTGGCACCCGAGGTGCGCACCGCCTGGGCGGCCGCGCTCGAAGAGGCCCTGACGCTGATCGAAGCCCACCCGGTGCTGCGGCCCGGCGCGCAGATCCCGCCGGAGGGCATCCGGCGCATCCGGCTGCACGGTGATTGCCACCCGGGCAACATTCTCTGGACCCCCGAAGGCCAGCCCGGTGCGGGCCCGCATTTTGTGGACCTGGACGACGCGCGCACCGGCCCGGCCGTGCAGGACCTCTGGATGCTGCTGTCCGGCGATCGCCGCCAGCAGACGCAGCAACTCGGTGCCCTGATCGATGGCTATGAACAGTTCCGGCCCTTCGACCGCCGCGAACTGGCGCTGATCGAGCCGCTGCGCACGCTGCGCCTGATCCACTACAGCGCCTGGGTGGCCCGCCGCTGGGACGACCCGGCCTTCCCGATCAACTTCCCCTGGTTCGGCAGCCGCGACTACTGGCAGGGACAGGTGGACATGCTGGTGGAACAGATCGAGGAAATGCAGGGCGAGCCCTTGATGGCCTGAGGCCACCCGCCCCCGGTGCCGAAAGCCCCCACGACTTCGATGCCATTCGGACAATTCAATTGCACACAATTTAATTGCCAACGACAATCAGCGCATGACTTCGCGCTCATTGCCCACACCCGACCAGGCCCTGCACCTCGACCACCAGCTGTGCTTTGCGCTCTACTCGGCCTCGCTGGCGATGACCAAACTCTACAAACCCCTGCTCGACGAGATCGGCCTGACCTACCCGCAGTACCTCGCCATGCTGGCCCTGTGGGAAGAAGACGGGCTCGCGGTGTCCGATCTGGGCCACCGGCTGCACCTCGATTCCGGCACCCTCACCCCGCTGCTCAAGCGGCTGGAGTCGGCCGAGCTGCTGACCCGCCTGCGCGACCCGCAGGACGAGCGCCGGGTGCTGATCCGGCTCACCGCGGCGGGTCGCAAGCTCAAGGCACGGGCTGTCCGCATCCCCGGCTGCGTGCTCGAGGCCTCGCAGTGCCGGCTGTCCGACGCGATGGCGCTCACCCACCAGCTCCAGTCCCTGCGCGACCGGCTGACGGCCTGACCTGGCCTCCCGCCTCCCCACCTCTTTTCATCAACCCGCTGACTGTCAGCGAACCCACCAGGAGTCTCCATGCCCACCCAGCTCGACAAGGTCGTCTACACCGCCCGCGCCCACACCACCGGAGGCCGCGAAGGCAGCTCACGTTCCGACGACGGCATGCTCGACGTCAAGCTGTCACCCCCCAAGGCCATGGGTGGCTCGGGTGCCGCCACCAATCCCGAACAGCTCTTTGCCGCCGGCTATTCGGCCTGCTTCATGGGTGCCCTGAAACACGTGGCCGGCATGAAGAAGGTGGCGGTGCCGGCCGATGCCTCGATCGACGCCGAGGTGGACATCGGACCGATCCCGGCCGGCTTCGGCATCGCTGCCCGTCTCAACGTGAGCCTGCCCGGCATGGACCGCGCCGTGGCGCAGGACCTGCTGGACACCGCCCACCAGGTGTGCCCCTACTCCAACGCCACCCGCGGCAACATCGAGGTGACGATCACGCTGCTCTGAGCGGCGCACCGACGGCAAAAAGCCCGTCCGGCGTGAGCCGGGCGGGCTTTTTTTGTGGCCGGCCGCCGGCCGGCGGTGCTCACCGGTCCGGGTCGTGGATGGTGGTGCTGGTGCCCACGCCCACCCCGACACGGGCCTTGCTGTTGCCGATCGGGGTGCTGGCCCCCACGCCGGCACCCACGCTGACCGCCCCGCGCTGGTTCACACCCACACCCACGCCGACCGGGCCCACGCCGGTGCTCACGCCGGCATTGACGCCGCCCGAGCCCACGCCCACGCCGATGGAGAACGGACCCACCGGAATGCCCACGCCCACCCCCACCGAACACGCCGGGAGCAAGGCAAGGGCACACAGGGCAGCGGCCAGGCGTCTGGCCCAACGCAGTTGCAAACGGGCGGCAAATGAGAGATTCGGCATGGCATTCCCCGGTGGATCAGGCACAAGGGTACTTCACCCCCGTTGACTGAGCGCGAGCGGGCGCCTTGGTTCCACGGCGGCGACGAAGCGCCCTCAGGCCGTGGCCTGGCCCAGGCGCTCCATGGCAGCGGCGAGCCAGTCGTCGCGCAAGGCCTGCGCTTCGGCCAGCCGCACCCGCCAGCCGCCCGCCTCCGGCGTCACCTGGGCCTGCCCCTCCTGCCAGAGCAACCAGGCCAGCCAGGCGCACTGTGCCCCCGTGGGGGCCTGGCCGGCGGGCGCGACCAGCAGGCCCGAGAACACCGCCGCATCGGACACCCGCACAGCATCGCCATCGACCTCACCACCGACCGAGCGCGCCAGTGCCAGCAGGGCGCCTGCCGGCTCACCGCGTGCACCCAGCGACTGCACCCCATCGCGCAGCAGCGCGGCCATCGCGGCGCCACGCCGGGCCTCGGCCTGCAACAGGTCGGCGTGGTCCCAGCGGTTCCAGTCCACCGGGGGCTCGGTGCCGCCCACCATGAGCGCCGCCTCGGCAAAGCGGTACAGCGCCTGGTCGGGCGCAACCCCGCGCAGCGCCGCCCCCACCATGAACAGGGCGGCCAGCCGGTTGGCCAGCAGACGGCTTTGCTGGGCCAGCAGCTTGTCGCGCATCAACCCGTCGCGCTCGCTGCGCAAGGCGGCCAGCTCCAGCGCGTTCTTCAGGTCGGCGCGCAGGCTCTCCAGCTCCCAGGGCTTGTTGATGTAGCGGTAGATCTCGCCGGTGTTGATGGCCTCGATCGCGTCGCCCAGTTCCGAATAGGCGGTGGTCAGCATGCGCACGATGCCGGGGTAGTACTCGCGGGCGTGGCGCAGCAGTTCGTTGCCGCGTTCGCCGGGCATGCGCTGGTCGCAGACCAGCACCGCCACGTCGGCCCCATGGGCCAGCAGGACGGCCCGCCCCTCCTCCACCGAGCCGGCGGTCAGCACCGGGGCCAGCGGGCTGACCAGGCGCTCGAAGTACTTCAGCGCCATGGCCTCATCGTCCACATACAGGATCTTCGTGGGTGTCATCGGGTCTCCTCGACCGGGGTGTCGTCTGGCGACGGTGGGAAATAAAGGGTCACGGTGGTGCCCTGACACAGGATGGAGTGCACGGCGATGTCGCCACCCAGCGTGGTCATCACGCGCTGGCAGAACAGCAGGCCCATGCCGCTTCCGCCGCTGTGGGCGCGCGTGGTCACGGGCTCGCGCGTGAGGCGCTGCAGCACCTCGGGCGCGATGCCCGGGCCGTTGTCGATCACGCGCAGGGCCGGCTGTGCCGGCAGCCCAGGCAGCATGGCCACATGGTGCAGCGCCAGATGCACCCGGGGCTGACCGGGGGGCTCGGCCCGCAGGGCCAACAGCGCGTTCTTGACCAGCGTGCACAGCACGAGATAGAGCAGGTCGCGCCGGCCGGGCAGGGTGAAGTCGGCCTCCAGCTCGGCCGAGAGCCATTGCGCCTCGCCGGTCTCGAACGGGTATTCGTGCCGGACCGCCTGCACCAGTTCGCTGGCGCGCAGGCTGGCGGAGGTGTCACCGCGGCTGGCGTCGCGCGCCGTCTGCACGAAGGTGGACACCAGCGACTGCGCGTATTCGGCGCGCCGCTGCGCGGCTTCGATCATGAACAGCACATCGCCCGGCTTCTGCTGGGCGATGTAAGCCACGCCGCCAACGCCGTCGGCGTGGTCGCGGTGGTTTTCGCGCATGGCCGAGAGGTAGCCGCGCACCGTGGCCAGCGGAGACGTGACCTCGTGGGCCAGAAAACCCAGCGTCTCGCGCAGGGCCGACTCGCGCCGCGCGATCAGCGACTGGTCGCGGGTACGGCGCACGCTCGACGCCAGCGCCTCGCGCAGGGCCTGGCGGGTCAGGGGCTCGTCCAGCGGCTTCTCCAGGATCTTCTCCACATGACCCTGGTTGACCGCGGACATGGCCACGTCCTTGTCGGCATAGGCCGACACCAGCAGGCGCGCCACGTGGGGATACCGGTGTCTCACCTCGACCAGCAGAGCGATGCCGTCGCGCACCGGCATGGCGTAGTCGGTCAGCAGCACCGCCACCTCGTGGCCGCGCTCGCCCAGCAAGGCCAGGGCTTCGTCCACGCCGGCAGCGGTCAACACGGTGAACTCCGTGCCGTACAGGCGCGCAAACCACTTGCACGCCTGCGGCTCGTCGTCCACCAGCAAAATCGCATGCGGGCCCGACAAGCCCCGCGCTGCACCGGTTGGATCAACCATCATGGTGGCCTCGGCAAGTCAAAGGTGAATTCGGTCCAGGCGCCCGGTTCGCTGTCCACCGACAGCGTGCCCCCGTGGCGCTGCACGATGCCGTAGCTCACGCTCAGGCCCAGCCCGAGGCCGGCACCCACATCGCGTGTGGTGAAAAAGGGCTCGAACACCCGCCCGATGTTTTCCGGGGCAATGCCCGTGCCGTTGTCCCGCACCTTCACCTGCAGGCGAGGGCCATGGGGCGCCACGGTCACGCTGATGCGGGGCTGCTCCCGCCGCGCCGCCTGCAGGGCGTGCGCAGCGTTGCTCAGCAGGTTGATCAGGACACCGATGATGGCCGGCTCGTCGCCCAGCACATGCGTGTCCTGCGGCAACTCCACCGGAACGTCGATGCCGTTGAGTTCGTAACCGGCCAGCCGCAAGGCCGATCGCAAGGCGTTGCCCAGCAGGAAAGGACGCTGGGCATCCTGACCGGGCTTCTGGTAGGCGAAGGTCTTGAGGTCGGAGACGATGTTCTGGATGCGCTGCATGCCCTCTCGCGCATCGCCCAGGCTCTCCTTGAGCATGGCGTCGCCCTCCACCCCCGGGCAGGTCAGACCCATGTCGATCGCCATCAGGCTGTAGTTCACCGGGTTGTTGAGTTCGTGCAGCAGGCCGGCAGACAGTGTGCCGATGGCGGCCATCTTCTCGCGCTGGATCAACTGGCCCTTGACCTCGGCCAGCGTGGCGTTGATCTCGTGCAGCGAGGCGTTTTTCTCCAACACCTCGTGCTGCAGCGAGAACAGGCGGATGCGGGCCTTTTCGTTGAACCAGGTGCACACCGCGCTGGCTGCGGCGGAAAACAGGATGAACAGCGAATTGGTCACCAGTCGCGAAGTGTCGTCGGTGGTACCGGGGTGCAGCACACAGGCCGCCACATACAGGCCCAGAGTCAGCACGCCGAACCCCACACCCTCGAAGAAGGTGATCGGCAGGATGATGCCCACCGCGTAGAGCGCCAGGTGCAGGCCGACGAAATAGATCGAGCCGGCACCGTCGGTGACGAAGATCATCCAGGCGATCATGATCTGTGGCAGCAGCAGCCACAGCATGGTGAGCATGCGCACGTTGCTGCGCCCGAACGGCGTGAACAGCACGAAGAACACGCCCAGGGTGAGCAGCGCCACGAACACGCGCAGCAGGGAAAACTCCAGCAGGCGCTCCGGGTACGAAAAATAGTCCAGGCCAAAACCCGCCAGCACGAGCACGATGGAGGTGACGCTGCCGGCCTTGCTGTAGGTGAGCCGGAAGTCCGAGAGCTGTTGCTCGTAGGGCGAACCCGGGCGGCTAACCATTTTCCAGTGCCAGCGCTTTCAGGCGCGCATTGACCACCAGCTCGGCAAAGATGTTCACGCCGGTGGGATCGGTGTAGAGCGTCACCGGCGCATCGACCTCTTCGAGCACCGAGCGCATCTGCGCTTCGTCGCGGTAGATCAGGTGCCATTCCAGCAGGTGCTCCATGCCGTAGCGCTCCGGGTTGTCCGAATGCACATTGGTCACCAGCAGCTGGGCGCCCGGGTTGCTGCGCGACATGAAGTAGCGGATCAGCCGCGAGCACACCTTGTCCGACAGGTAGTCGAACAGGCCCGCACAGTAGATGGTGTCAAAGCCCTGTCCATCGGGCGGGGCCGTGTCGCGCGTGGCCCGCTTGAGCAGTTCGTGCACCGATTCCTGCACATAGCTCACGTCGACCTTCACGCCATGGGCGGTGGCGACCTCTTCGATCTTCTGCTGCGTGTAGCGCAGCGTCTCCAGACTGAAGTCGATGAGGGTGAACTTCAGGCGCGAGAGGTCCACACCGGCGGCGATCAGTTTCTGGATTTCCACACCGGGACCACATCCGACGTTGAGCACCCGGATCACGCGTTCCTGCGCGGCGGCGTTGAGCGCGGCCTTCTTCAGGAAATCCACCAGGATGTCGATGCGGTTGCGGTGCGCCACGGCCACCGCCGCCTTCAGGAACATCGCATTGATCAGCTGGATGTAGGTGGTGCTGCCCTGGCGCGGGTCGCCCAGGATCTGGTTGACCATCTCGTAGTCGCCGGCATAGCCCAGCGGCTTGGCAAAGGTGCGGTACACAAAGGGCGCGCGCAGCAGCAGCGGGTGCAGCGCGGTCTGGGCGTAGGCGCGGTGCAGCAGCGAGTCTTCTTCGGGCAGGCGCGAGGCCTCGTCTTCCAGCCGGACCAGAAACGCCTTGCCCTTGATCATCAGCGGTTCGGCAATGGCCTCGAACACGGCATCGCTCAGGCGTCCGCCGGCGTCGCGCGGGAGCGAATCGACCATGTCGGCCTGGTCGATCCAGCGCGCCGTCTCTGACAGGAAAGCACGGAACTCGCTGATGGTGACCTGGTAGCTCTGCTTGATCTTGAAGCGCGATTCCCAGTCGGCCACGAACCGCGCGGCCTCCTCGCGCACCTGGCGCACATCGCCCCGGATGGCGTTGAGGTCGGACCATTCGTCAATGAGCGCCACCGACACCACCGCCATCAGGCCGGTGTTGAGCAGGCTCACCACCACCGCCTTGCCCTTGTAGATGATGCGGTCGCCCGAGCGGATGGTCAGTTCCCCGAGCACCTCGCTGACCTGCACGATGGAGTACGGGTTGTAGATCTCCATCACCAGCGAGCGGCGCTGCAGGCTGGTCAGGGTTCCGCGGGCGCTCTCTCCCTGGCTGTTGCGAAAGGTGACGACGTGATCGAATGGGCGCTGAAGGTACACGGTAGGACCGGTTGGCTGTGTTGAGAATCAGTTGCAATGCACTGGCCCTTGGAAGAACCCCCCGGGGCACAGTGTAGTCATCCGCCCCGCCCCGCGGCGCCACCATCACCTGCTCACAACAGCAGCGAATTCACGCGCTTGACATACGCGGCCGGATCGTCCGGCAAACCGCCTTCGGCCAGCAGCGCCTGATCAAACAGGATGTGCGCCAGGTCGTCAAAGTGTTCGCTGCTCTCCAGTTTCTTCACCAGCGCGTGTTCGGCGTTCACCTCCAGGATCGGCTTCACTTCGGGTGCCGGCTGACCGGCCTGCTTGAGCATGCGGGCCAGCTGCGTGGACAAGTCCCCGTCTTCCACCACCAGGCAGGCCGGCGAGTCCACCAGGCGCGAGGTCACGCGCACGTCCTTGGCCTTGTCTTTCAGGCTCTCCTTCAGGCGCTCGAGCACCGGCTTGAAGACCTCGGCCGCCGCCTCTGCGGCTTTCTTCTCTTCTTCATCCTGCAGGCTGCCCAGGTCGACCGCGCCCTTGGCCACGCTTTGCAGCGGCGTGCCGTCGAACTCGGTGAGGAAGCTCAGGGCCCATTCGTCCACACGGTCGGTCATCAGCAGCACCTCGATGCCCTTCTTGCGGAACACCTCGAGCTGCGGGCTGTTGCTGGCCGCGGCCAGGTTGTCGGCGGTGATGAAGTAGATCGTGGCCTGGCCTTCCTTCATGCGGGCCTTGTAGTCGGCCAGCGACGTCATTCCGCTGACGGCGGTGCTGGCAAAGCGCAGCAGCCTGGCGAGCTTGTCGCGGTTGGCGAAGTCTTCGCCCAGGCCTTCCTTGAGCACCGCGCCGAACTCGGCGTAGAAGCCGGTGTACTTTTCGGTGTCCTTGCTCATGTCGTCCAGCATGGCCAGCACGCGGCGGGTGTTGCCCTCGCGGATGGCCTTCACGTCGCGGCTCTCCTGCAGCAGTTCGCGGCTCACGTTGAGCGGCAGATCGGCCGAGTCGACCACGCCCTTGACCCAGCGCAGGTAGGCCGGCATGAGGGCTTCGGCCTCGTCCATGATGAACACGCGCTTCACATACAGCTTGATGCCGGCCTTGCGATCGCGGTTCCACAGGTCTTGCGGCGCCTTGGCCGGGATGTAGAGCAGCTGCGTGTACTCGGTGCTGCCTTCGACCCGGTTGTGGCTCCAGGCCAGTGGCGCCTGCGTGTCGTAGCTCAGGTTCTTGTAGAACTCGGCGTACTGCTCGTCGCTGATGTCCTTCTTGCTGCGCGCCCACAGCGCGTTGGCCGAGTTCACGGCCTCCCACTCGTCGAGCTTCACCTGCGCGCCCTTCTCGGCGTCCCACTCTTCCTTCTGCATCAGGATGGGCAGGCTGATGTGGTCGGAGTACTTGCCGATGATGGACTTGAGCTTCCAGCGATCGAGGTAGTCACCGGCATCCTCGCGCAGGTGCAGGATCACGCTGGTGCCGCGCGCCGCGCGCTCGATGGTTTCCACTTCAAAGTCGCCGGTGCCGCCACTGGTCCAGCGCACGCCGTCGGCCGCCGGCAGGCCGGCTCGGCGGCTTTCCACCGTGATCCTGTCGGCCACGATGAAGCCCGAGTAGAAGCCCACACCGAACTGGCCGATGAGCTGCGCGTCCTGCTTCTGGTCGCCACTGAGGTGGCTCATGAAGTCCTTGGTGCCGCTTTTGGCAATGGTGCCCAGGTGGTCGATGGCCTCCTGAGCGCTCATGCCGATGCCGTTGTCGGTGATGGTGATGGTGCGGGCCTCGGTGTCGAAGGCCACGCGCACCTCGAGGTTGGGCGCGTCTTCAAACAACGCCGCGTTGTTCAACCCCTCGAAGCGCAGCTTGTCGCAGGCGTCCGACGCGTTGGACACCAGCTCGCGCAGAAAGATGTCGGGGTTGGAATACAGCGAATGGGTGACCAGGTGCAGCAGCTGTGCCACCTCGGCCTGGAACGACAGGGTTTGTTTGCTCATGGGAGTTCATTGAAAGGAAAACGGGGAACGCTTGCGGGGCGAAAGCATGCACAAGGTGCGTGGAGCACGGAATTATGGGCGGCGGCGGTGATTTCAAGCCGCAGCACCTTGGCAAGGGGCGCCCGCGCTCTGTCCGATTGCTGCATCGGCGGTATTTCCGGTGTGTCTCCACCCCCCTAGCCTGTTCGGGCTTTGCGCCACGAACAAGCAAGAGGGATGAACCAGAATTGACACCGCACCACGATGTGGGGCCGGCCCATGCCCTGCGCACCGAAGAAGTTGTCTGGCTGCTGGGCAGCCTGGCGGGCTTGCACCGAAAGCCCTTCGATGCCGAACTGCTGACCCGGCGTTTTGCCCCGCCGTGGGACCTGCCCACGCTGATCGAGGCCCTGGCCGGCCTCGGGCTCAAGGCACACGCCGTGCCCTGGCCCGACCCAGCGTATCCACCCCCGCCCCTGCCCGCCGTGGCGTTTGCGCGCGGCGCCTTGCCAGACAACGCCTGCACGCCGCTTCTGGTGGCCAGCCGGGGCGACGGGCCACTGGGCGTGTTCCGACCGGGCGAAGCGCCGTGCGAGCTGAATGACCTGCACGACTTGAGCCATGACGTGGAGCCATGGCTCCTGCTCTGCGCCGAGCAAGGCCCCCGTGCGCCGGCCGGGCCCGGCGAAGCCGGCAGCGCCCAGGCGGGAGAGCCCCACGCCAGCACCGCCAGCCCGGGCACAAGCCCGGGCTTCGGCTTTGCATGGTTCATTCCAGAGCTCGTGCGCCACCGCCAACTGTGGCGCGACGTGCTGCTGGCCAGCCTGGCCATTCAGCTGGTGGCTCTGGCCACGCCGCTGTTCACGCAGGTGATCATCGACAAGGTGATTGCCCACCACAGCGTGAGCACGCTCTGGGTGCTGGGTGTGGCGCTGGTGGTGTTCATGCTGTTTACCAGCACCTTGACCTGGCTGCGCCAGTACCTGGTGCTGCACACCGGCAGCCGCATGGACGCGGTGCTGGGAGAACAGGTCATGCGCCACCTGCTGCGCCTGCCGCTGCCCTACTTTGAAGCCCGCCCCACGGGAACGCTGGTGGCGCGGCTGCAGGGGGTGGAAACGCTGCGCGAATTCGTCTCGGGCGCGGCCGTCACGCTGCTGCTGGACCTGCCCTTCCTGTTCATCTTTCTGGCCGTCATGTTCTGGTACAGCTGGGTGCTATCCCTGGTGGCGGTGGGCCTGCTGCTGCTCATCGTGCTGGTGAGCCTGCTCATGGTGCCGGTGTTTCGCCAGCGGCTGGACCGCCAGTTTCTGCTGGGCGCGCACAACCAGGCGTTTCTGACCGAATACCTCTCGGGCATGGCGACGGTGAAGGCACTGCAGATGGAGCCCGACGTGGACAAACGCCATGGCACTCTGCTCGCGCAGTACCTGCAGGCCAGCTTTGCCACGCGCCAGCTGGGCAACACATACCAAGTGTGCGCCACGGCACTGGAGCAAACCATGACCCTGGCCATCCTGATCGTGGGCGCTTGGACAGTGATGCACAGCGACGCCTTCACCGTGGGCATGCTGGTGGCATTCCAGATGTTTGCCAGCCGGCTGAGCCAGCCGCTGATGCGCCTGGTGGGCCTGTGGCAGGAATTTCAGCAGGCCAGCGTTGCCGTGCAGCGCCTGGCCGACGTGCTGGACATGCCCACCGAACCGGTGAGCCTGGTGCCCCGGCGCGCGGCCGGCGGCACCGGCCACATCGAGGTGCAAAACCTCGGCTTTCGCTACAGCCAACACCACCCCTGGCTGTACCAGGGCCTGAACCTGACGCTGCCGCCCCGACAGCTCACCGTGCTCATGGGCCCGTCGGGCTGCGGCAAAAGCACGTTGGCCAAGCTGCTGCTGGGGTTTCATCTGGCCGAACAAGGCCGCATCACCCTGGATGGCCACGACATCCGCCACCTGGCGGCCAACGAACTGCGCGCGCACTTCGGTGTGGTGCCGCAAGAGACGGTGCTGTTCTCGGGCACCGTGCTCGACAACCTGCTCATGGCGCACCCACACGCCAGCTTTGAAGACGCCATGACCGCCTGCCGCGCGGCCGAAATCCACCACGTCATTGAACAACTGCCGCAGGGCTACCAGACCGAAATCGGCGAACGCGGCACCGGCCTGTCAGGCGGGCAACGCCAGCGCATCGCCATTGCCCGCGCCCTGCTCAAGCGGCCCCAGGTGCTGATTTTTGATGAAGCGGTGTCCAACCTCGACCAGGAAACGGCTGAGCTGTTCGCGCAAACGATCAATCGGTTGAAGGGCAAGGCGACGTTGGTTTTTATTACGCATCAGGTGCCCAGGGGGTTGGCGGTGGATGCCGTTATTCGCCTCGATGAACGCAAGAATTCCGAAGGAGGAAATATTCAGACTCCATAGATCTTCATTTCCCGATCGGGCGTGAACAGATGTACAGGCTCAATGAAATAGCAGCCAAGTATCCACTTGATGAGGATCGATCATGAACGCTATCGGAGACGTCAAAGATGCCGGAACACTTGCCAATCATATTTACGACACAGGCGGCGCCTCATGATGACAAATCATCAGATCACGAATTTTTGCATCCTTTCCATATTTTCCGTATTTTCTTTAGCAGGTTGCGAAAAAATGCATTCGCCGGAAGCACAGTTCGAGACTGTATTCATTGTTGCGTATACCAAAGGTAATTTGAAAGCAACCGATGACCTCGCGATGCTTTCCGATGGCCGTCATATTCAGATCAGATCCAATCCCTTTTTAAGCTTGATTGGATACTCAAGAATCCGAGTGCCGGAATACATCAAAAAGCGAAACTTTTGGCAACTTATCAAAGACACAAGCAAAGTTTCGCAACTACAAGGAATGGAGGGGCAACTATTTCATCGGAATGGGGAGCTATGCGTCAGTCAGAACTGTTTTGCATTGATGGCTATTTGCCCATCGGTCCAAAACCTGATAGCAGGCGAAAAGTGCACTTCATATCATTCAAATTGAGGAAACCAAATCATGTCAACCCTTGGCGTACGCATAATCTATTCGGGCAACGGTAGCAGTGTTGGCCACATGTACACCGTTTTCAAGAACGGCACCGGCAATATCGAAGCCGTATATGGACATTACCCTGATGGAGTTGACAGTCAACAAGATCTTTTGAGATTTGAAAGCAAATTGCCTGGACAAGAAGGCTATCCAGACTTTGCTCGCGACTTTCCCATTTCTCAAAATGCCTACGACCGAACATTGGGGTCGGCGAAAGCTGCTGAACGCTCCAAGGGTGATCCCTCAAATCAATGGGGGTGGTACGACCCGTTCAGCAATTCGTGCGTTGATTTCGCTTGGTGGTTGATGAGAGAGGCGGGAATATCGGCTCCTACTGACCAATTCGAGGGGTACTTTTGGCCAAAAGACAATCGAATTCCATTGGACGACCACTACTACAACCACTTTCGACGCCCAGAGTTCAATCGCGAGTTTCGCGGGAATTGGAACCAAGCCAAAACCTGGACCTGGCCCCGCGACCCGCTGATCCTCGACCTGGACGGCAACGGCCTGCAAACGGTGGGCCTCTCCGCCAGCGACGCCTGGTTTGACCACGACGGCGACGGCGTGCGCACCCGCACCGGCTGGGTCGGCCAAGGCGATGCGCTGCTGGTCTGGGACCGCAACGCCAACGGCAGCATCGACACCGGGGCCGAACTCTTTGGTGACTTCACGCCTTTGCCCAATGGAGCGCTGGCACCCAACGGCTTTGCCGCCCTGGCCGAGCTGGACACCAATGGCGACGGCGTCATCGATGCATCCGACCCCGCCTTTGCCGAACTGCGCCTGTGGCTCGACCCCAATGGCAACGCTGCCACAGAGGCCGGCGAACTGATGAATCTGGCGCAAGCGGGCATCGCGTCCTTGAGCCTGGGTCACACCCTGATGAATCAGCGCCAGGCCAATGGCAACTTGCTCGCTCGCCAAGGCAGCTTCACACTCGCAGACGGCTCGCAGACCTCCATGGGTGAATTCCATCTGTCGGTGGACACCTTCGATACGCGGTTCACCGAACAGATCGAAGTGCACGACGACATCGCCGTGCTGGCCCATTTGCCTGGATCAGGCGCCGTGCGCGATCTGCACCAAGCCGCTGCGCTCTCGCCCGATCTGGCCGATGTCTTGCAGCGCTTTGGCGCCGCGACCACGCGCAGCGAGCAGACCGTATTGGTCGACGAACTGCTGCTGGCCTGGGCTGGCAGCTCGGGCATGGCCGCTTCCATGGAGGCGCGCACCGGGGCCGCATTGCGGGTGGAATACAGCGGATTTGGCAACGTCCTGCGCTCGTCGCACATCGTCACCGCCTCCGTACGCGCCTCGCCTGTGTTGCAGCAGGCCGCGCTGTACACCGATGCCGGGGCGGCCTACTTGTCCGAAACGTATCGCCAGCTGATCAACGACTGGACGCACAAACTGCATGTGCTGGAGGCTTTCAACGGGCAGTACTTCTACAACCTTCCAGGCCAGGGCAGCCAGACGGCGGGAGCCAACTGGGGCTTGAGCTACACGGCGCCCAGCGGCAGTGCGCCGGGTGTGGTGGAGCTGAATTTCTCGGCCGCTCAGCTGCAACTGCTGGACGAGGCTTATGCCAGCCTGAGAGAAAACACGTATGCCGGTCTGGTGCTGCATACACGGCTCAGGCCCTACCTGAACATCATCGATCTGGTCGTGGACGCAAACGGCCTGCGGCTTGACGCCAGCCGCCTCAACACCGTTCTCAAAGCGGCACTTGAGAGCAACGCAGATGGCGCATTGCCCGATCTGCTGGATCTGTATCTGTATGCCGGTGACTTTTTGCGCGATACCAACTGGATCGGCTTCACGCAGCTGGACCAGATCATGAACGGGTTCGACTTGACACCGGAACTGAGCGCGCTGCTGGTTAACGCAGGTGTCCTGGTTTTGGGTGCCACAGACGACAAGGCGTCTCTGGGCAAAGACCAGCATTCGGCGCTGGGTGGCGCAGGAAATGACGTGGTGCAGGGCAACCACCTGAACAACATCCTTTTCGGTGGGGCAGGCGACGATCAGCTTCACGGTCAAGGCGCAGACGACTGGTTGGTGGGAGGTGCGGGCAACGACCACTTGATGGGTGGCGCCGGCTCTGACACCTACCGCTTTGGCCGGGGCGATGGAAACGACACCATCACCGAGGACACCTGGACACCTGGAGAAACCGACCGGATTGAACTCAAGGCAGGCTTGTCAGCGGACGACGTGCGCCTGCAGCGCGTCCGCAGCGTGAACGGCTGGCTCACGACGGACGATCTGGTGCTCACCATCCGCGACACCGACGACACCGGCGACACGCTGACAGTGAAGAACCACTTCAACCAGAGCAACCGGTATGCGGTGGAACAAGTCGCCTTTGCCGACGGCACGGTGTGGGACGCCGAGGCCATCCGCTCGCGGGTTTTGCTGGGCGAGGCCGAAGACGAAGACCTCCAGGGATTCTTCGGACGAGACAACCGGATCAGCGGTGGCGCGGGCAACGACCGCCTGCGCGGCTCGACAGGCGCCGACACCCTCGAAGGCGGCACCGGCAATGACGTTCTTGAAGGCGGATCGGGCGCCGACACGTACCGCTACCAGCTGGGCGACGGCACCGATCGCATCGCGGAGAACTGGGACCGCAGTGGCCACGATGTGTTGGAACTCGGCGCAGGCCTCAACCCGGGCAATGTGCAGTTGTTCTGGACCCGGCAGTACCACCTGCGTGTGGTGCTGCCCGACGGTGGCCAGATCGTTGTGGAGCATCAGGCAAACGGCGAGGGCCCCGGCATCGAGGCGATTCGCTTTGCCGATGGCACGCAATGGGATCTGGACGCCCTGTACGCCCGCACAGCCATCACCACCGATGGCGACGACGATCGGGTGCTGGGCACACGGAACGACGTGGTGGACGGCGGCGCGGGCAACGACCAGTTTCACAACCTCGGGGGTTATGACACCTTCGTGTTCGGCCTGGGCGACGGACACGACGTGATCCATCCCACCGGCGGAGCGCTCCGGTTCAAGGAAGGCCTCGTCCAGAATGACGTGCGATTCACCACCGAAGGTTCCGACCTGGTCGCCTACCTGAAGAGCAGCGGCGACACCCTGCGACTGAAGGACTGGACGACCGACTGGAAGCGCATCACGGGCTTTGAATTCGCCAACGGCACGGTGCTCAACACCAGCCAGGTCTCGGCTCTGGCGGGTGCGGGCGACGACCTGCAGTTGCTCTTCGGCTCACCCAGCGGCGACACCCTGACGGCCACAGGCCCCCGGGCGGTGGTGCATGGAGAAGGAGGCAACGACACGCTGAGCGGCGGGCCTGGCAACGATGTTTTGTACGGTGGCGGTGGCGACGATGTGCTGGACGGCGGCGCGGACAACGACAGGCTGCAAGGTGATGCAGGCCGCAACACCTATGTGATGCGCCGCGGCATGGGGCTGGACACGGCCATCACCGGGTCGCTGGCCACCGCGCAAGACCTGGTGGTGCTGCCCGAAGGCGTGCGCCTGCAAGATGTCACGGTGGGCCTGCAACTCTCTGGCCCTGCCGAGGCGATTCCCGACGGCAACAGTCTCTTTGACCGGGTGGTCATCGGCATCGGCCAGAACGACGCCCTGGTGATCCGGGGCTTCGACCCCGTCTCTCATCAAAACCTCGACGTGATGCAGCAGGCCGCGCAGACCTTCCGTTTCGCGGACGGCACAGAACTCACCCTGACCGAGCTGCTGGCGCTCTCCAATCCGGGGCGGCTGGGGGAGCACTACCTGGGACGGCAATCGGCGGTCGACATCCGGGGCAGTGCGGGCGACGACAACATCAACGAATGGTATGGCCACGCCCCTACCCGCCGCGTTGCAGCGGGCGACAACAACGACCGGGTGAGCGTGGGCCGCAACGACCACCTCGTCTCTGGCGGCTGGGGCAACGACCACCTCGACACCATGGGCGGCGAAGACGTGGTGGCCAGCGATGCGGGCGACGACGTGATCGACACCGGCAGCCAGAACGACGTGGTGCTGTTCAACCGGGGTGACGGGAACGACCAGGTGGACTTCGGCACCGGCACCGACACCTTGTCGTTCGGCGCAGGCATTGCGCCCGAAGACTTGTCGATCGCGCTGTCGCCCGATGGGCACTGGCTGATCCTGGTGGACGGCGGGGCCGGCGGTTCGGTGCAGGTGCGCCCCTTCGACGTCGACAACCCCAACCCAACCACCAGCCTGCGCCTGCAGTTCGTCAGCGCAACGGGCGAGGCACGGGTGTTCGACTTCTCGGCCTGGGTCCGGCAGCACCAGACCGCTCTGCTGGCCACGTCAACCGCTTCGGCGCTGGCCTTCGACGGTTCGGGTGTGGAGATCACAGGCGCGGCGGCCCTGGCTGGCGGCCTGGCGGCGGTGGCCCACGCGCAGACGGGCGATCTGTTCGGCG
The DNA here is from genome assembly GCF_030373225.1 of Hydrogenophaga sp. Lineage (GTDB taxonomy): Bacteria > Pseudomonadota > Gammaproteobacteria > Burkholderiales > Burkholderiaceae_C > Hydrogenophaga. Next base: position 55,185 of record NZ_JAUCZG010000028.1, read on the forward strand.
CCGCCACGCTGGTTCGGGCTTTGCCCGGCGACCTGAGCGACTGGATCCACGGCACCGACGATGCCGACGTGATCAACGCGGGCGCCGGCCACGACCACGCGATGGGGCATGCTGGCAACGATATGCTGCAGGGTGGCGCCGGAGACGATGTGCTGTACGGCGGCGAGGGCGACGACGTGTTGGTGGGTGGCGAAGGCAACGACCAGCTGTTGGGCGGCGTGGGCGCCGACACATTGTGGGGCGGTGGTGGCACCGACGTCCTCATGGGCGGCTTGGGCGGCGACACCTATCGTTTCGAGCTGGGCGACGGCAACGTGACCATTGAAGACGGCCACGAGCTCATCGAAGGCATGGGCAGCTCGGCCTTTGAAGACGACGAAGAAGGCGAAATGATCGACAGCGCGCCCAACGTGCTGGCCTTCGGCGACGGTATTTCCCGGCAAGACCTGGTGTTCACCGAAGTGGGCAACGACCTGGTCATCACGCTCGAACATTCGCCGCAGGACCGCCTGGTGCTCAAGGGCTTCGACCCGGGCCGCGCCACCTTCACACACTCGGTGGACGTGTTCCGCTTCCACGACGGGACGGAGATCGTGGAACTCGACACCACGCAGGTGGGCGTGACCGAGTACGCCGGCGACGACGGAGCCTGGCTGTTCGGCACGCCCGTGTCCGACCGCCTCATTGGCGGAGCAGGCCATGACCGGCTCTTTGGCCGGGGGGGCGCAGACCGGCTGGCCGGTGGCGTGGGCTCGGACACCTACCACGTGCAAGCGAGTGCCACACCCGAGAAGCCCACCCAGACCGTGATCGCCGAGGTCTGGCGCCCGCAAGACATCAACGTGCTGAACATCGATGGTGATGTGACCGGCCGTGATTTGTGGCTGGCACTTGAAGGAGACGACCTCGTTCTGCGCATGGGCCCCAATGGCGACAGCGTGCGCTTCGTCGGCTTCGATCCGCGTGTGCCGGGCATGCAGGCACCGGTGGAACGCATCGAGTTGGGTGGCACGGGCGAAGTGATCCATTTCAACGACCTGCTGGCGCTGGGCATTTTCGACCAAGACGCAACCTTGCCTGATCTTCTCGTCAACGTGGGGGACGGCGTGATCGATGTCGATGGCACAAACGCGACGAACCTGTCTGGCACCTTGGCCTTCGACCCCGACATCGACAGCGCCGCCATCCAGCGCGATCTGCGTTTCGAGCCGGACGGTGCGGGCGGGTACCGGCTCCTGCTGTCGTATGGCGGCGAAGGCGATGTCGTCCGCATCGCCGGCTTCAGTCCCGCTGATGCTGCCGCCGCGCTGCCATGGCTGTTGCGCTACCGGTTTGCAGACGGCCCGGCGATCGAGCACACCGAATGGATGAAGGATGGCGTTCATGTGGTGGAAGGCGACAGCGCCGCCGACGCGCTCTCGGGTACCAACCTGAGCGATCTGCTGTACGGGTACACGAGTGACGACCTGCTGGCGGGTGGCGCAGGCGAAGACGTTCTCACGGGCGGACCGGGGAATGATGTGTTGCGTGGCGGTCAAGGACGGGATGCCTACGTGGTCAACCGCGGTGACGGACAGGACACCATCGAGGACAGCGTGGGTGACAGCATGGGCAACTCGCTCACGCTTGGTCAGGACATCACGCTGGAAGACCTGTCGTTTGACATCGTCGGCGCGGACATGCACATCCGCCACGGAGTGGGAGACGAAGTGCTTGTGCGCAACTTCGCGCCAGAAGGTGCACAAGGCCCCTGGGTGATCGACAGCCTGGAGTTTGCGGACGGCTCGTCGGTCCTCCTGCGCGAGCACCTCAACCGCGCGCCCGAGTTGGTCAACCCTGTGCCCGACCAAGTGGTTGATGAGGGAACACCGTTCCTGTTGGTGCTTCCGCAAGGTCTGTTCTCTGATGCTGACGGCGATGCCGTCACTTGGCGGCTTGGGATCGAGGCCGGCAGCAGCCCAGGGGACTGGCTGCGTTTTGATGACGCTTCACGCACCCTCTACGGCACACCCGGCTTCGATGCAGCGGGCGATTTCCAGGTTCTGGTCCAAGGCATGGACAGTTTGGGCGCGTCCGGCTTTGACCGATTCAACGTGCGGGTCGACGGCGTTCCTCAACCGGAAGCGCCCAACAGAAACCTCCCCCCCACCCTCAACCCCGACACCGCCACTTTGCTGGCCAACGCCACCGCACCCGTCACCGGCAACGTGTTGCACAACGACACCGACCCCGACGGCGACACGCTCGTTCTGCTGAACACCGGTGCGCATCAAGGCCTTCTGGGGGTGCTCACCTGGCATGCCGATGGTGCCTACAGCTACGCGCTGGACGCCGCTTCGCCCGCTGTGCGTTCGCTAGGTGCGGGGCAAACCGCCACCGAGCACTTTGCCTACACCGCCACCGACGGTCAGGCGCAGGCGCAGGCACAGAAACAGGCACAGGGTGGGCTGGCGATCACGGTGGAAGGCGTCAACGATGCGCCTGTGAAACAGCGCGCCCTGAGCGGCAGGCTGGTGATCAGGAAGGAAACCAGCGCATGGCAACTGCCCGCCGATGCGTTCACCGACCCGGACGAGGGCGACAGCCTGAGCTACACCGCCGCGCTGGCCAACGGCAGGGCCTTGCCCGACTGGCTGGCGTTTGATGCCGCCTCGCGAACCTTCGTCGCCACACCACCGTCCCACGCCAGGGGCGATCTGGCGGTGAAGGTCACGGCCACCGACACGCACGGTGCGAGCGCATCGCAGGTGTTCGGTGTCAACGTGGGCCAGCGCGGTGACAAACCCAAAGGCAACCAGGGTGTGGGCCATGGCGCAGGCACGCCGCCGCCCGGACACGGCGACAGTTTCAACGTCGGGATGGACAACTGCGCAGGCCGGTCGGGCGCGAAGAACCACACAAGGTCGGCCAGCGAGATCGCCTTCAGCGCAACGACGCAGTCCCCGCGCGCCATGGCGCTGGTGGACTGGTCCGGGTGGACCGCAGCACACAAGGGCGCCATGCCTCAGCGCACGCCTGCCGCAGCGGCACCCGGCGTCGAGCTGCACTGGCAGCGGCTGCTGGCCTCGCTGCAACAGCTGGACGCCGAACGCCAGGCGGGAGACAGGTGGGAGCACCGCGCTGCGGGGTCCGGGCCAGTCTTGTCCGGGCTCACGGTGGCGGGTGTGCAAACCGGCTGGCCGGGCGGTGCCGTCGGGGGGCTCGCGCCCGGGGCAGGCACGCAGCTGGCGAAGTTCAACGGCCTCACGGAAGGGCTGGCGTCCTTGAGCTGCTGAAGCCGCAGACCACAGCGCTCCGGGCACACCACCGCGACGTTGTGGTCGTGTCTGTTTGCCGTGAATCGAGAACATCCCCATGACCACCGCCCGATCGCCAGAGCCCGCCGCCGCTTCCCACCTCGCGTTCCACCCTCCCCTGATTCGCCTTCAGCAACAGGCCCCTTCACCCATTGGGCGGCGCGTGCTGTGGTGCCTGCTGGCGCTGCTGGTGTTCCTGCTGGTCTGGGCATCGGTGGGTCGGCTCGATATCGTGGCCGTGGCCGAAGGCAAGCTGGTGCCCGAGGACCACCTCAAGATCGTGCAGCCTTCCGAGGCCGGCATCGTCAGCGCCATCCTTGTGCGCGAAGGGCAGACGGTGCACAAAGACCAGGTTTTGATGCGCATGGACGTGCTCACCACCGACGCCGACCTCCTTGCCCTGGGCGCCGAGCGCTGGCGCAAGCAGCTCGCGTTGCGCCGTCTGGACGCTGAACTGGCTGGGCAAGCGCTGAACATCGAAGCCGCTGACCCGCCAGCGCTGGCGCAAGAGGCCGTGGCCCTGCAGCAGGCGAACCGGGCGGCGCAAGACAGTGCGATCGCAGAGGAACGCAGCCGCATGCTCAAGGTGCAACAAGAGCTCGCTGCCGCTCAACAGCAAAGCCAGCGGCTGCAGGCGGTGCTGCCCCACTTCCAGGCCCAGGAAGCGGCCTACGCACAGCTGGCCGAGCAGGGCTTCACCGGCCAACTCATGGTCAGCGACAAGCGCCGCGAGCGCATCGAAAAAGAACAGGAACTGGCCACCCAGCAGCACATGATCGCCTCGGCCAGGGCGAGCATCGAACAGTCGGTGAAAAAGCTCGAGCAGATCAGGGCCGAGCACCTCCAGCGCCTGCACACCGAGCGCATCGAGACCCGATCGCAGTTGGAGCGGATGGAGGCCGAATGGCAGAAACAGCAACACCGTCGCGCCCTGATGGAGCTGCGCGCACCACACGAAGGCATCGTGAAGGAGCTGGCCACGCACACCGTGGGCACGGTGGTACAACCCGGCACCGTGCTGGCCACGCTGGTGCCGCAGCAAGCTCCATTGAAGGCGGAGGTATGGATCTCCAACTACGACGTCGGCTTTGTGAGGCCGGGTCAAACCGTCAAGCTCAAGTTGGCGGCGTATCCGTTTCAGAAGTACGGCATGGCCCATGGTGAGCTTCAGTGGGTGAGCGCCGATGCGCAGACCGAGGAGCCCGGGCCGGCGACGGTGCCCACGGGCGCATTGCCGCCGCCGCGCTACAAGGCCACGGTGACCCTGCAAGAAGCTGCCTTGGTGCGCGACGAAAGACGCCACGCACTCACCGCAGGCATGCAGGCGCAGGCTGAGATACGGCTGGGCCAACGCACCGTGATGCAGTACCTGCTGTCGCCGGCGCAGCGGGCCTGGCACGAGTCAGCCAGGGAACGCTGAAGCGGCTCAGTCGGACCCGGTGCTGCCCGATGCCGGCTGAAGCCACTGCACCAGCTGCTGCGCCACCACCGGGCTGGAGAGCAGTTCCAGGTGGCCGGTGCGGTAGACGGTGCGCTGGCTCTCCTTGGCAAACACCAGCCGGCGTGCCGCATCGTCGTGCTGGCCCAGGGCGCTGCGCAGCGGCACCAGCCCGTCGCCGGTGAGCCGGTCGGCCAGCAGGCCGCGCTGCGGGGCCAGCGTGGCGGCCACCGCAAAGCAGGCCACGCCCTCGGGCAGGGGCAGGGGCTCGCGGTGGTCCCGGGCCGACTCGAAGCGGCCGCGACCCTGCCAGTCGTCGTCCAGCACATGGCCGTGGCGCAGGTCGGTGATACCGGCGCTGCGCAGCATGCCCAGCCGCGTGAACGGCAAGGTGAAGGGCGATGCGGCGAGCAACACGTCCACCCCGTGGCCGGCGCGCTCCAGCGGTGCGCCATGGTGCGGCGTGCCCAGAAAAACCAGGTGCCGCAGTTGCGCCGGCCAGCGGTGCCCGGCCTCGCGGGCATAGAACACCGCCGCACGCGCCAGCAGGCCGCCCATGCTGTGGCCGATGATGCTGATGGTCTGGAGCGCGGGCCACCGGACGACCAGCTGTTCGAGCTGGCCCGCCAGTTCGCGCCCGTTGATGGAGGTGTGCAGGCCGCTGTTGTAGCGCAGGTACACCGGTGTGCAGCCCAGCGCCTGCGCCAGGAAGGCGCCGTGGTCGTGACCGGCGCGCAGCCACTGCGTGTCGTTCATGCACAGGCCGTGCACCATCAGCAGCAGGTGCGTCGAGCGGCCGGCCAGCCGCTCGCTCAGCTGCGTGGGCCGCTCCAGCGGCAGGCTTTGCCCTTCCAGGCGCAATGCCATGCGCTGCACCAGCGGATTGTTCTGCGCCAGCAGGCGGTCGCCCATCACGCCGTTGAGCGCGGCCAGCACGGCCTCGCGACCGGGCGAGGGTTCGGGGTGGGTGGACGGGTCGTCGAGCAGCGGCAGCAGGGTGGACAGGGCGCCGTCGAGCCCGTGGCCGACCATCGCCGTCACGCCGCGGATGCCACGGTAGATCTGCCCGGTGAGGCCGCCGGTGCGGTCGTGTTCGGTGCCTGCCGACAGACCCATCTTGCGGCGCACCGACTGGTGCACGCCCTCGGCTATGCCGATCACGCCGGTGGTGGCCTGGGTGGCCAGGCGCACGGCGGCCTGCAGGTCACTGGGTCGCAGGTGGCGCAGCACGGCCTGGCGGGTGATGGAGGGTTTGGCTCGGGTCATGGGGCATTGTGGCCCTCGTGTCGCCGGTTCTGTGTGTCGGGGAGTGTTGTGGTCGGGATTCGCCGGCGGTTTGCCCGGGGGCGGACGCAGCGGGTCCCGCAACGACATCCGCGAATCAGAAAGCTTCGTCCGCCCGCAAATACCGCCACTGTCCCACCGGCAGATTGCCCAGCACCACCTGCCCGATGCGCACGCGCTTCAGGCCCACCACATGCAGGCCCACCTGTTCGCACATGCGGCGGATCTGGCGCTTCTTGCCCTCCACCAGCACGAAGCGCAGCTGCTCCGGGTTCTGCCAGTCCACCTGCGCGGGCTTGAGGGCCTGCTCGTCCAGGCTCAGGCCGTGTCGCAGCCGCGCAAGCTGGTGCGGCGGAAAGACCGCCTGCACGTTCTCGGCGATCACCCCCGCGCCCATCGGACCGTTGGGAGCGAACTGCACGCGCACGAGGTACTCCTTCTCCACACCGCTGCTCTCGCCGATCAGCGTGCGCGCCACCCGGCCGTCCTGCGTGAGCACGAGCAGGCCGGTGGAATCGATGTCGAGCCGGCCGGCCGGGGCCAGGCCACGCGTGTGCTCGGGCGCGAAGCGGCGGCCATCGGCCGGCGTCTTGGCGTCGCCGCGCCACTGGCTGGGCGCACCGATCAGCGTGGCCGCAGCCTCGTGCCCGTCTTCGGGCTGGCCGCTCACATAACCCACCGGCTTGTTGAGCAGGATGGTGACCTGCCCGGCCTGCTGGTGACGCGCCTGGGGCAACACCTCCACCTGCGCGTCGGGCGCCACCGGCATGCCCATCACCGCCGGCTCGCCATTGACCAGCACCCAGCCGCGCGCGATCCATTCGTCGGCTTCGCGGCGCGAGCACAGGCCGAGATCGGCCATGCGTTTGTTGAGCCGGATCTCGCCACGCACGTTGCCCACGCGGGCCAGGTCGGGCCGGTGGGGCTGCGGCGGGCGTGGTACGGCGGACGGGCTGCGCTGCGGGCGATCGGGGGCCGCAAAACGATCGTCGGCGCGGCGCGGCGCCGGGCGCTCGCTCCGTCCGCGTTCGCCCTCGGGTCCGCCGCGCGGGGCACCCCGCCCTTGCGGTGCTTCACGCGGGGGTTTGGGTGCCGAGGCCGACACACTTTTGGCGCGGGCCGGGCCGGGCGGGCGCACCGGGGCACGGCGCGGTGCAAACGGATCGGCGGGTTTTTTCTGTGCGGCGCCCGGGGTGAGCTTGAGCGTGCGGGCGGGTTTGTCGGTGGTCATGCCCGGATCATCCCAGATCGTTCAAAAAGAGACGCCACGACAGCAACGGGCAAGCGTGGGGACATGGGTCCTAGGTGTGAAGAGTCAAGAGGTTGTTTCTTGACGAGCTGAGTCTGGACATGGGAGGCAA
>NZ_JAUCZG010000029.1 GCF_030373225.1 Hydrogenophaga sp.
ATCTGCTGACCTTACTCGGTGGCAGGTGTTGCACTTCACTTTTGAATCCGCCCATTATTATTGGGTCGGGCGACAGAATGAGCGAAACCGAGTTCGCCACGCAATTCAAAAACTCGAATAAGTCGGTGGTGGAGCTGTTCAATTCGGCCGCCAGCGGCAAGCCCATCACCATCTGGAACACAGGCAGCAAGGGCGAGCGCATCAAGAACGAGCCAGCCACCAAGGAGGTGACCTTGCTGGTCGAGCGCATGGCCAAGGTCTTCAACGAGTGGGCCTGGTCAAACGACGACCGCGTGCAGAAGGTGGTGGACGCCTTCAACGAGAAGATGAACACCCACGTCGCGCGCCAGTACGACGGGAACAAGTACCTTCGTGCGGTGGGCGCCAGCCCGTCGATTGAACTGCGCACGACGCAGAAGAATGCCGCCTGGCGCATCGTGCAGGCGCCGACCGTGCTGCTGGACCATGTGGTCGGTGCCGGCAAGACCTTCACTGTCATCACCGGGGCCATGCAGCGCCGCCGGCTGGGCCTGTCCCGCAAGCCCATGATCGTGGTGCCCAACCATTTGGTGACGCAGTGGGCCCGCGACTTCTACGCCCTGTATCCAGGGGCCAAGATCCTGGCCGCCACGCCTGATGACTTCGCCAAGAACCGCCGCCGTCGGCTGTTCTCGCGCATTGCCACCGGCGACTTCGATGCGGTCATCATCGGTCACTCGTCCCTGGCGTTCATCGAAACGCCGACGGCCGATCAGGAATTGGTCATCAATGAGCAGATCAAAGAACTACAGGACGTTCTGAACGAACTCAAGGCCAAGAAGGAGAGCGGTCGCACCCTCACGCAGATTCAAGAGAAGCTGCAAAAGTACGAGGGCAAGCTGAAAGCACTTCGGGATGTGCGCCGGGATGAAATCGGCATCGACTTCGAGAGAATGGGTGTTGACTACCTCGCCGTCGATGAAATGCACGAGTTCAAGAATCTTGAGTATTCGACGGCCGGCGAGCGCGTGGTCGGCATGAACGACCCCAAAGGCTCCAAAAAGGCTTTTGACCTGTACCTGAAAATTCGCGGGCTGCTGGCCCGAGGTGGCGCGGTGACGGGCGCCACGGGTACGCCCGTGTCGAACTCGCTGGTCGAGCTCTACACGATGATGAAGTACCTGGCGCACAAGGATCTTGTGGACCGCAACCAGTTGAACTTTGATTCGTGGTCGGGCGCCTACGCGCGCACCGAAACCAAACTGGAGTACACCGCCACGCAGAAGCTAAAGCCACGCCGCGTGCTGGCCGGGTTGAACAACCTGAGCGCGCTCAAGCAGCTTTACGAGCAGTTTGCCGATGTCATCAGCATGGCCGACCTCAAGCGCATCCATGCGGAGGACATCCGGCGCAAGAACGCCAAGAATGGAACGACCCTGCGCGAAGACTTCCCGGTGCCCAAAGTCAAGAGCGGCGGCCGGTTGCTGGAGTCGGGTCCGATCACCGAGGCGCAGTCCACCTACATGGATTACTTGGTTGCGCGTATGCAGGCCATCGAGGCCAACAAGCGAAACAAGGAGTACGCCAGGATCGACAACCCGCTGTATGTGCTCACCGACGCGCGCAAGATGTCGCTGGACATCCGTATTGTTGACCCAACCGCGCCGCGCGATGCGAACGGCAAGGTGATGCGGGCCGCAGCCAACGTGTTCAACACATGGAAGGCTTGGGAGAAAGATCGCGGCGCGCAGCTGATTTTCTGCGACCTGTCAACGCCGGCCAAGAACGCCGTGAAGGAGGCCCGAAGCCTGATCCGCGAAAGCGTTGAGAAGTTGTTTGGTGGTGGTGCTGATGGCAAGCGCCTGCTGGCCCGCGTCACGGCGCTGCCGACGTTTATTGAACAGTGGCGCCTGCTAGAAGGCATGGCCCAAGAGGTGATCGAAAGCCCGAACACAGACACAGAGATTGCGGAGAAGATGGAGGCCTACTTGACTGGCCTAGAGGACGTGGACGCAACCATGACCACGGCTGACGTGGGTTTCTCGGTCTACGACGACATGCGCGCGGTGCTGGTGGAAAAGGGCATCCCGGAAGCCGAGATCGCCTTTATCCATGACTACAACACCCCCGAGCAGAAAGCCAAGTTGTTTGCCGACGTGAACGACGGCAACATCCGCGTGCTGATGGGTTCGTCTGCCAAGATGGGCGCCGGCACCAACGCGCAGCGCCGCCTGGTGGCCCTGCATCACATGGACGCGCCGTGGCGCCCCTCCGACGTGGAGCAGCGCGAGGGTCGGATCATCCGGCAGCAAAACGCGCTGTACGAGCGCGACCCGGATGGGTTCGAGGTGGACATTCGCGCCTACTCCACCGCCGGCACAAGCGATGCCGTCATGTGGCAGGTGCTGGAGCGCAAGTCACGCGCCATCGAGGAATTCCGCAATGCCGGCCTGGACCACACCGACGAGGAAGGCAGCGACTCCAACCAGTACGCCGAGTTCATGGCGCAGTCCACCGGCAATCCGGTGTTCAAGCTCAAGTTGGAAGCCGAGCGTGAGGTGGATCTTCTGGACACCGACTCGCGCGGCGAACTGCTGGCACGCAGCCAGGCGCAGGGGTTCCTGAGAACCTACGATGAAGACGTAGCAGCGGCACAGAAGGCCATTGACTATGCCGAGGCGGCTGACGTGTCCACCGTGGAGGTGGCGGGCCAGAAAGGCACCGCAGCTGAACTGCAAGCCGTGGAAGCCGTGGAGCGCCAGAAGTACGAGAAGGCCTATGGCGAGTACCTGGCGCGCAAACCCGCAGCTGAGCGGGCGCTGAAAGAGTGGGAATCGCTGACCCCGCTAGAGCGCGGCGACAAGCCCAAGATGCCTGCCACGCCGAGTATGCCGGGTCTGTTGAGCAAGGGTATGCAGGATGCTTCGGGTTATGCCCGCGCCATCAAGGCCGCGTTGGGGAACGCTACGCCATCCGGGTATGAGTTCAATTTTGGCACGCTGCGCTTGCGGGTGCGGCAAAGCCTGCTGGCCGAAGACCAATGGGTGTTGCAGGCCTGGAACGGCTCCGGGTTTGAAACATACGCATGGGGAGAAGGCAAGGCCGCCGATGCTTCATCGAAGCTGGCCAATGCGCTGGCGCCCGATTCGCTGCTCTCCATGGCGAAGGATTTTGGCGTCGAGGGCAAGCGCCGCCTGGACTCTCTGAAAGGGCAGTACGACACCAAGCTCAAGATCGCCGGCAAGAAAATCGACACTAGCAAGCTGGCCGAGGCAAAGAGCGTGATGGAGTGGCTGCGCTCGCAAGTTTCCTTTGCCGAGCAGCAGGCTGACATCCGCCGCGGCGAACGGCCCAATCGCTACATCCAGGGCGACAAGAAGCGCCCGCTGTACCAGGCCAGGGTTGAGGCCGGCGAACAGATCATGGTGGACTTCGAGGGCGAGGTGTACCAGCTGACTGGGTTCAAGGACGGCAGTTACATGCAGGCCGTGGGCGCGGATGGCCGAGAGGTGATGCTGTTCATGCCTCTGGACAAGGATGGCAAACGAAACGCCGAGCGCCTGGTGGAGAAGCCGCGCGGCGTGACCTTCTCCGGGTTGATGAAGCAGGGCGGGAAGCCCAAAACGGGCACCAACCTCGCGCAGACCGGTGCACCCGAGGGCAACGAAGCAGATGTGGTGTTCAGTCAGGGCCTGCTGGCCCCGGCATCAGGCCCGAAGCCAACCCCTGACCAGATTCAGCGGCTTGTTGACAAGCTTCAGAAAGTTTCCAAAGAGAGTCTCCCGGTCCATGTTCGCGCAAGCCCAAGCCAACTGCCTGGGCTCCGGGAACCAGTCGGGACAAGTCCCAGCGGCGCCCTCTTCGGTGGCAAGATTTACCTCTTCACCGACAACATCGGCTCTTTCGGGGAGGCTTACGCCACGCTGTTCCATGAGATTTTCCATCTGGGGTTGCAGAAGGTTGTTCCGGCAGAGGACTACGGCTCTTTGCTGAAGAGGTCTGCAGATAGCCCACTTGTTGCGAAGTATGCGCTTCAGTGGAAGCAATCGCCAGAGGGGCTGCAGAGGGCCAAGACGGGCAGCCAAGATGCGTCTCGTGCTGACTTTTGCGTACATTCGCGATGGCGCTGAGGTCCTTCTTCATGCCCAGCCACACTTCAGGTTTTTTCATGTACTGAGGCTCACCATCGGGTGCGGTTAGTGAGCACGGTTAGTGCGAAATCGGCTCATGGGCGCTTGCTGCCAACCACGGGATATCTGGTGGACAAAACTGTCCAAGTCTAGGCGCTGTAGTAGCGTGGGTTCCCCCGCTGCCCATTGGGCGCTACGGGCGTGGTACGCACCGCGAGTACGCAGGCTGCGTCCGGGCGAGGCCTCACACGCTGGATACTCTTTACAAAACCCGGTACTGCTGGCTACACCGTGGCTACACGGAATCGCCAGAAACGAAAAAGCCCGGTCGAAACCGGGCTAAGTCGTTGAATTATATGGGGTGGCTGATGGGGCTCGAACCCACGACAACAGGAATCACAATCCTGGACTCTACCAACTGAGCTACAGCCACCGCAAGCGGCAAATTATAGCCCGAACTCGAGTCGCCCCGGCAACGGTGCTGTCTGGCTCAACGGGCAGCCACCGCTGCGGGTTTGGGCTCGTCCACCAGAATGCGGACCTTGAAACGCTCCTTGAGGGTCTCGTAGTAAGCCAGGCTTTCTGCCGTGGCCCACCACTGGCTGTATTGCTGAACTTCCTGTTGCAGCGCCTGCGCTTCGCGCGTCACGCGCGGCAGCACCTTTTCCACCTTCACGATCGCATAACCTTCGCGCTCGATCGGCACACCGACCCAGGCCGGCAGGCTCTTCGGATCGGCACTCAGGGCTGCAAGCAGCACTGGCTGGGCAAGGCCTTGCGGGTTCTCGCGCGACACGGTCTGCACGGCAGACAGCCCGCTGGGAGCGCCACCGGCCTTCCAGGCCTCCAGTTGACGGGCGCCCTCTTCCCGCGCCAGTTCCACCGAGCGCTGCGCGACCAGGCGGGTGCGCACCGCATCGCGCACTTCGTCCAGAGGCCGCGTGCGCGCGGGTGAGTGCTTCACCACGCGCGCCGAGACCAGCTGGCTGGAGCCGGTTTCAACGGCTTCGGTGTTGCGCTTTTGCTCGACGGCATCCGGCGCAAACAAGGCGGCCAGCAATCGATCGTTGGCCAGCACGCCGGTGGCTCCGGCCTGGGGCTGTCGCTGCACGCCCTGCGCTGTTGCAATTTCAAGCTTGAGGCGCTCTGCCGCCGGCTTGAGGCTGTCGGCCTGTTCGTAGACCAGGTTGCTGAAGGTTTCGGCGGCCTCGGCGAACTGTCGCTGCGCCTGCTGCTGCCGCAGCTCGGCCTCGATCTCCGGCTTCATGGACTCAAAACTGCGCTGGGGCGGTGTCTTGATGTCGGTGAGCTGGATGATGTGGAAGCCGAACTCGGTCTCCACCAGATCGGAGATGCCGCCTTTGGGCAGCGCGTACACCACATCTTCAAACGGCTTGACCATCGCGCCGCGTGCGAAGAAGTCGAGATCGCCTCCGCTCGCTGCAGAGCCGGGATCCTGTGATTGCGCCTTGGCCACTTCTGCAAAGGTTTCGGGATTCTTGCGCACCTGTTCCAGCAAGGCGGCTGCCTTGGCTCGCACGGCTTCCTTGTCGGCTGCGGGTGCGCCCGCAGGCACCGTCAGCAGGATGTGGCTGGCACGGCGCTCTTCGGCGCCGGCGAGGCGACCGGCGTTTTGATCGTAGTAGGCGCGGACATCGGCTTCATTGAGTGCGAGCGTCGACTGGAGGGCTTTTGCATCGAGCACCAGGTATTCGATGTCGGCCTGCTCGGGCGCCTGGAACAGCGGGCCGTTCGCGTTGTAGAAAGCTTCGATCTCGGCATCGGTGGGTTTGACGCTCGCGGCAAACTCGGCGGCATTGAAGCGCGCAACCTGAACCTCGCGGCGCTCAAAGAATGCATTCAAGGAAACGTTGGCCAGGCCCGTGGGCGCAAAGCCCGAACCCGAGATGGATTGGGACACCTGGCGCTGCGACAGGTCGGCCCGGACCCGCGCCTCGAACATCTCGGGCGTCAAGCCCTGGCGCGCCAACAGCGCGCGATAGGCCTCCACGTCCAGCGTGCCGTCGGTCTTGCGAAGGGTCGCAATGGCTTCGTTCTGCTGCAGCTCACGCGCCAGGCGCTGATCACTCGTGAACAGGTTGAATTTTTGCGCTGCCACGCCCAACACGCGTTCGCGCACCAGGCGCTCCAGCGTGGCGTAACGGGCTTCGTCGCTCTCGAGCAGCCGCGCGTCCAGGGTGGGCATGGCTTCACGCACGCGTTGCGTTTCAAGCTGGTGCGCCTGATCCCATTCGGTCTTGGTGATGTCTTCGCCATCCACCGTTGCCACAGGCTCGCCTTCGCCGTCAAAGCGGGTGTAGCCCTCGATGCCGAAGAGAACGAACGAAGGAATGATCAGGATCATCAAGAAGCCCATGAGGTACTTCTTGTGGTTGCGGATGGTATCGAACATGCCTGGAACCCTGCTGCTTCAAAAAGAATGAAAAGTGTCGCCGGTGCCGACAACAAAAAAGGCGAACCCGGGTTCGCCTTTTTGATGGTGGTGGGTGCTGACGGGGTCGAACCGCCGACCTACGCCTTGTAAGGGCGCCGCTCTACCGACTGAGCTAAGCACCCCACCGAAAAGCGGGCACCTCAGTTCAGTGCGTCTTTGAGGGCCTTGCCCGGGCGGAACTTCGGCACTTTGGCGGCCTTGATTTTAATCTCGTCGCCGGTGCGCGGATTGCGACCCTTGCGGGCGGGGCGCTTGGTGACGGCGAACGAACCGAAACCCACGAGCGACACGGTGCCGCCTTTCTTGAGGGTGGTGCGGATGGCGGTGATGGTCGAGTCGAGTGCACGCGTGGCGGCCGCCTTGGAGATGTCGGCGTTCTTGGCGATGTGTTCGACGAGTTCTGTTTTGTTCACAAATGGCCCCTCTTGGATTGAGATGAGTTGTTCCGCAGGTACAAAGCTTGTCCTGAAACGGCGCGGATGGCTGCCGTGGGACTGGGTCTGTTGGATGCTGGGTCACGAGAGATGACCGTGACACACGCAAAGCGATTAGACCCATGGCCCGCAACCCCTGTCAATACACAGCGGCGGCGTGCGCCACCCCGGTGGCTCAAGAGGCGAGATTCTAGACGCTTTCACTGCCGCCACTCTCGCGCACAGCCGGTGCGATCAGCCCTTGATCGCCTGCGCGATGGCGCGACCGACATCGGAGGTGCCGGCCCGTCCGCCCAGGTCGGCGGTGCGTGGCGCGCCGCTGTCGGGCAGCAGCACCGACTCGATGGCACCCATCACGGCATCGTGCGCCGCCTTGTGACCCAAGAAGTCGAGCATCAGCGCCCCACACCAGATCTGCCCGATCGGATTGGCAATGCCGCGCCCTGCTATGTCCGGTGCCGAACCATGCACCGGCTCGAAGAGCGACGGGTGCCGGCGCGTGGGATTGAGGTTGGCACTCGGCGCGATCCCGATGGTGCCGGTGCAGGCGGGCCCGAGATCGGACAGGATGTCGCCGAACAGGTTGCTGCCGACCACCACGTCGAAGAAGTCGGGCCGTTGCACGAAATGCGCGGTCAGGATGTCGATGTGGAACTTGTCGACCGTCACATCGGGGTAGGCCTTGGCCATCTCGGCCACGCGCTCGTCCCAGTAGGGCATGGTGATGGCGATGCCGTTGCTCTTGGTGGCGCTGGTGAGGTGTTTTTTCGGGCGCGAACGAGCGGTCTCGAACGCGTAGCGCAGCACGCGGTCGACACCGATGCGCGACATCACGGTTTCCTGCATCACGATCTCGCGCTCGGTGCCGGGGTACATGCGCCCGCCGATGCTGCTGTACTCGCCTTCGGTGTTCTCTCGCACGATGACCATGTCGATCTCGCCGGGCGCGCGCGCACTGCCGTCTCGACGCACCACCGGGGCAATCACGCCGGGCATCAGGCGCGCCGGGCGCACGTTGACGTATTGGTCGAACTCGCGGCGGAACAGCAGCAGCGAGCCCCACAGGGAGATGTGGTCGGGCACCTTGTCGGGCCAGCCGACCGCGCCGAAGTAGATGGCGTCGTGACCTCCGATCTGGTCCTTCCAGTCGTCGGGCAGCATCTTGCCGTGTCGCTCGAAGTAGTCGCAGCTCGAGAAGTCGAAATGGTCGAACTGGAGATCGATGCCGAAGCGGCTTGCAGCGGCCTCCAGAACCCGGATGCCTTCGGGCACGACTTCGGTTCCGATGCCGTCTCCGGCGATGACGGCAATGCGATGCTGACTCATGGGTGCTACCTCGGGTTGGATGGGAGTGCACCAAGCATATCCACGCAGTGGGCAATAATTCGGCAATCCATTCATTCTGAAAAGGAAACAATTGGACCGCCCCGACCTGGAACTGGTGCTCGCCGTGCGGCAACATGCCAGCCTCGTGATGGCCGCCCGTTCGATGCGGGTGGCGCCCTCGGTCGTGACCAAGCGGCTGGCCGCGCTGGAAGCGCAACTCGGCGTGCGCCTGTTCCAGCGCACCACGCGCAGCGTGAGTCCCACGGCCGAGGGCGACACGCTGTGTGAACGCGCCGCTCACCTGCTGCGCGCGTTCGACGAGGTGGAAGCGGAGCTGCGCGAGCGCCAGCGCGAACCCTCAGGGCCGATCCGCCTGGCCGCGACACTGGGCTTCGGCCGACTCTGGGTGGGCCCTGCCCTGGCCGCATTCCAGGCGCGCCACCCCGGCGTGCAGGTGCAGGTGCAGTTGACCGAACAGCTGCCCGACCTGGCCGTGGACGGGTTCGATGGCGCCATCTGGCTGTGGAACGCACCCGGCGATCGCGCCGCCGAATGGGTCTCGCGCCGGCTGGCCACGAACCAGCGCGTGCTGGTGGCCGCGCCCGCCTACCTGGAGCAACACGGCACACCCGGCACCCTGCAGGATCTCGCCGGCCACGCCTGTCTGGTGGTCCGCGAAAACGGCGGCGGGCCCGGGCAGCGCTTTGACCACTGGCGGCTGCAGGCACGCGGTGATCCTCAGGTGAAGCATGTGCCGGTGCAGGGCCCGCTGTCGAGCAACTCCGGCGAACTGGTGCGCGACTGGTGCCTGGCCGGCCACGGCATCATGCTGCGAAGCCTGTGGGACATCGCGCCCCAGCTGGCCAGCGGGGCGCTGGTGCGGGTGTTGCCCGGTCACGCCATGCCCGACGCCGACATCCACTGGCTCGCGCCCTACCGGGCACAAGCCCCCCGGCGCATCCGACTGCTGGTGGACTTTCTTGCCGAGCACTTCCGCACCGAGCCCTGGAAGCCGGCGCGGCGCAGCCCTAGCGCGAAGCGCGCACCACCAGGCTCACGCCGAACGCCGTGAGCAAGGTACCGGCCAGCGTGACCGCGGTGATGGGTTCGGCGAACAACAGCCAGGCAATCAGCGCGGTGCACGGCGGCACCAGGTACATGAGGCTGGTGACCGAAGCCGCAGCGCCGCGCTGGATCAGCATGTAGAGCAGCGAGCTGCCGCCCAGCGTGAGGCCCAGCACCGACCAGGCCATCGCGCCAAAGAGCTCGGCGTTCCACTGCATGGCTTCGGCCTCCAGCAGGGTCAGGGGCAAGGTGACCAGCAAGGCCGCCATAAGCTGCGCGGCGTTGGCGGTGCGCACGTCGCAAGCCGCCACAAAGCGCTTCTGGTAGAGCGTGCCCACCGTGATCGCCAGCAGCGCCATCACCGCCAGCGACAGGTTGAACCAGTTGGCCTGATCGCCCGGGCCGCCATCGCCGAACTTGCGCGACACCACCAGCACCAGCCCTGCAAAACCCAGCAGCAACCCGAGCCACTGGCGGCTGTTCACGCGCGAGCCCGTGCTCGACAGCCAGATGGCGGTGAGCACCGGCTGCAGACCGACGATCAGCGACGAGAGACCGGCGCCCATGCCGGCCTTGACGGCCGCCCACACCCCACCCAGGTAGCCGGCATGCATCAACACGCCGGTGACGGCCAGGTGAAACCACTGGGCGCGGGTGGCAGGCCATTTCACGCCGGCCAGCACGATCCATGGCAGGAAGCAGGCGATCGACAGTGCATAACGCACCGCAAGGAATTTCATCGGCGGGGCATGCGGCATGCCGTAGCGCGCAACGATGAACCCTGTGCTCCAGATCAGCACGAACACCCAGGGCATCGCGCGCAACCACGCGTTGTCTTGCGTCGGGGAATTCATCGCCTGGCCCTCAACGCGACTTGGCGCGAATCTCGGGGATGGCCTTCTTCAGGTAGTAAACCATCGACCAGACCGTCAGCACCGCCGAGATCCAGATCAGCCAGGTGCCCCAGAGATGGGTGTCGATCAGGCGGAACAGCGTTCCGTCAAACAGCAGGAAAGGAATGGCCACCATCTGCACGGTGGTCTTGACCTTGCCGATCATGTGTACCGCCACGCTCTTGGTGGCGCCAATGATGGCCATCCATTCGCGCAGCGAGGAAATGGCGATTTCACGGCCGATGATGATGAGCGCCACAAACACATCGGCGCGTTCGAGGTGCACCAGCACCAGCAAGGCTGCACACACGAGGAACTTGTCGGCCACCGGATCGAGAAAGGCACCGAAGGCCGACGTCTGGTTGAGCTTGCGCGCCAGGTAGCCGTCGGCCCAGTCGGTCAGGGCGAACACGACAAACATGACGGTGGCGATCCAGTTCTGCTGCGCCACGCTGATGCTGTCCAGATAGAACACCCCCACGATCAACGGGATGGCCACGATGCGGGCCCAGGTGAGCAGGGTGGGGAGGTTGAAAAACATCGTTGGATTATGCGGGCTGCCCCAGCGCCGGCACGCGGCGCGACCCAAGCACCGGTCTCAGTCCCTCCGGCGATCCTCCTAATGCCTCTTGGGTATTTCCTTGATCAGAGGCGTCGATAAGATCGGCGCGCTCTCCTGCAGTACTTTGGAATCCATTCTCACCCCAGCGCGACCCGAGAAACCGACCATGTCCATCACCTACCTGTTCCAGGCGCCCCAACTCACCGGCGAGGCCAACCGCACCAGCGAGGCCTTCGGAGCGGCCGTGTGGCTCTGGATGCACCTGCCGCGCCAGCGCCAGTTGTCGATCAAGCACCTTCAGAACCGCTTGCTGGAACCGGTTCAACAAGGCCAGTACGTGCTGGTCAGTGCCCGCACGCCAACAGGCGATCGCGATCCGGTCGCCTTGCTGCTGTACGCCTGCCTGAGTGCCAGGGCGGAGAGCCGCTACATCGCCGAGCCGGCTGCGCCGATGGCACCTGCCGACTGGCGCAGCGGAGACCGCCTCTGGCTGATCGACTGGGTGTCGCCGTTCGGCCAGTCGCTGGGTCTGCGCGAAGCGATGCTGCGTCTGTTCGCGCGGCAGACCGCGCGCAGCCTGTCGCGGCGCACAGGGCCCCACGGCCGCAGCGTGCTGACCTGGCGCGGTGCCACCTGCACGCCGCATGGCGCACAAGCCTGGTGGCAGGACCGGCCGATCCAGAGCGCCGACATCAGTGAGCTCTCATGGCCCGGCCTCTCGAGCTGGGGAGTCACCGTGCCGGCCGAACTGCTGCCGCGGGAGCGGCCCGACCTCGCCTGCCACTGAGCGGCTTCAGCGCAGGGCCCGGTAAATCGCGTCGGCGAGTTCGGGCGAAATGCCCTCCACGGTGCTCAGGTCGTCCACACTGGCTGAGGCCACCCCACGCACACCGCCGAAGCGCTGAAGCAGGCGGGCGCGCTTCCTGGGACCGACGCCCGGAATGTCCTCGAGCTTGCTGCCGCCGGTGCGCACCTTGGCGCGCTGTGCCCGCATGCCGGTGATGGCAAAGCGGTGCGCCTCGTCGCGGATCTGCGCCACCAGCATCAGGGCAGCCGAGTCGTGGCCGAGGTAGACCTTCGCGCGGCCATCGGCAAACACCAGCTCCTCCAGACCCACCTTTCGGCCCTCCCCTTTCTCCACGCCGACGATGAGCGACAGGTCCAGACCGAGCTGCTCGAACACCTGGCGCGCCATGCCCACCTGGCCCTTGCCTCCGTCGATGAGAACCAGGTCGGGCATGCGCGGTCCGGCAACGGGTTCAGCTGCCGACTCCACCGCTTCATCGGCAACGGGTTCGACCGGCTCGGCGTCAGCAGCGGCAGGAGCAGGCTGCAACGCGTCCTCCGCGCGCATCGCCTCGGCGATCTTCCCGTAGCGCCGCTGCAGCACCTGCTTCATGGCGGCGTAGTCGTCGCCCGGCGTGATGCCTTCGATCTTGTAGCGGCGGTACTGGCTGTTCTGCATCTTGTGGCCTTCGAACACCACGCAGGACGCCTGGGTCGATTCGCCCGCCGTGTGCGAGATGTCGAAACACTCGATGCGCAGGGCATCGAGCTGGTCGTCGGGCAGTTGCAGCGCATCGGCCAGCGCGCGCGTGCGGGCCTGCTGACTGCCCTCTTCAGCCAGCAGCCGGGCCAGCGCGATGTCGGCATTCTTTTGCGCCATCTCCAGCCAGATGCGGCGGTGCTCGCGCGGGTTGTGCACCGCGTTCACCTTCACACCGGTCTGCTCCGAGAGCGCCTCCAGCAGCGGCTTGCCCACCGCGTGGCTGGTCACCAGGATGTGCGGCATGGCAATGCCCAGGTAATGCTGGGCAATGAAGGCTTCGAGCACCCGCACGGCCACGCGCTGCGCCGGGTCGCCCGCCGGTGCATCGCCCTCGTCGGCCATCGCATCGTCGATGGCGGTGGCGTCGTCCACATGCGCCGGGAAATACGGCCGGTCACCCAGGTGACGGCCGCCACGCACCATGGCCAGGTTCACGCAGGCGCGCCCGCCGTGCACCTTGACGGCCAGCACATCCACATCCTTGTCGGACAGGTTGTCCATGGTCTGCTGGTGCAGCACGCGCGCGAGCGCGGTCATCTGGTTGCGCAGTTCGGCTGCCTGTTCGAACTCGAGCTTTTCGGCATGCACCAGCATGCGCTGCTCCAGCGCATCGAGCACGGCCTGGGTTTCGCCGCGCAGGAAGCGCTCGGCGTCCTGCACGTCGCGTGCGTAGTCCTCGCTGTCGACCAGATCCACACACGGACCGCTGCAGCGTTTGATCTGGTAGAGCAGGCAGGGCCGCGTGCGGTTGGCAAACACCGTGTCTTCGCAGGTTCGCAGGCGAAACACCTTCTGCAGCAGCGTGATCGACTCCTTCACTGCCCAGGCGCTGGGGTAGGGGCCGTAGTAGCTGTGGCGCCGGTCCACCACGCCGCGGTAGTAGGCCATGCGCGGAAACGCCAGCGAGGGCGAGGGCATCTTTGCCGAGGTGCGAAAGGTCTCGCGCGTGCCTGTGATCTTCAGGTAGGGGTAACTCTTGTCGTCGCGGAACAGGATGTTGAACTTGGGGTTCAACGTCTTGATGAGGTTGTTTTCCAGCAGCAGGGCCTCGGCCTCCGAGCGCACCACCGTGGTCTCCATGCGCACGATCTTGCCGATCATGTGGCCGATGCGCGTGCCGTCGTGGCTCTTCTGGAAATAGCTCGACACGCGCTTCTTGAGGTTGCGCGCCTTGCCCACGTAGAGCAACTGGCCCTGGGCGTCGAAGTAACGGTAGACGCCCGGCAGCCCGGGCAGCGCGGCCACTTCGCTGAGCAGTTGTTCGGAATGGGTGTCTGACATGGGCGCGTATTGTGCGCGGCAAAGCCCGGGCCTGCCTTGCCACGACAATGGCGGCCATGCGCTGGGACATTTTTTGCAGGGTGATCGACAACTTCGGCGACGTGGGCGTGTGCTGGCGGTTGGGGGCGCAGCTCGCCAGACGCGGTGAACAGGTTCGCCTGTGGCTCGACGATCCCCGTTCGCTGTCCTGGATGGCGCCCGGCGCCCTCGAAGGGCGAGTCGATGGCATCGAGGTGCTGCACTGGACCACGCCGCTGCCCGACGGCTTGATGGCCCGGTCGCCCCCGGCCGATGTCTGGATCGAAGCCTTTGGCTGCGATCCGCCGCCCGAATGCATCGACGACCTGGCCACGCGGCTGGCCGGCGGTGCGCGCCCTCCGGTGTGGATCAACCTCGAATACCTCAGTGCCGAGCCCTGGGTGGAACGCTCGCACCGCCTGCCCTCCCCGGTCATGAGCTGGCCGCTGCGTGGCCTCGGCAAATGGTTCTTCTTCCCCGGCTTCACCGCGCGCACGGGCGGTCTGCTGCGCGAGCCGGACCTGCTGCAACGGCAGGCCGTGTTCGACGCCCGGGCCTGGCTGCGCGGCCTGGGCCTGCCAGCCTCGCCACCCTGCGCGAGCCTGTTCTGTTACGAGCCCGCCGCCCTGCCCGAGGTGCTTCGTCAGGCGGCGCGGGCGCCGCAGACCTGGCAGTGGCTGGTCACGCCCGGGCGCGCATGGCAGGCCACTCGCGCCGCAACGGCCGGGCCGCTGCACGCCCTGCCCTTGCTCCCCCAGACCGATTTCGACCACCTGCTCTGGGCCTGCGACCTCAACTTCGTGCGCGGCGAGGACTCCCTGGTTCGAGCCCTCTGGGCCGGCCAGCCCTTCGTCTGGCAGATCTACCCGCAGCACGACGATGCGCACCATGCCAAGCTCGAGGCTTTTCTCGAGTGGCTGCAAGCGCCGCCCGCGCTGCGCGCCCTGCACCATGCATGGAACGGCATCGGCGATGCCGCTGCCGTGTGGCCCGATGCCGCGGCGCTCGACGAGTGGCGCGGCTGCGTGCAGGCGGCACGACAGCGACTGCTCGCCCAATCCGACCTCTGCAGCCAACTGACCGGCTTCGTGCGGGAAAAGCGATAAAATCCGAGGCTTTGCGGAAATCCGGCCCGGTCCAACCGCCGGCCACCGCTTCCGCCAGCCATCTGCCTCGCCGCACAGATCGCAGTCATCAGCTCAGCCCCCGGGCGTCCAGCCCATGCAGGGAGCACGCGGCCCAACCGTTGGAACCCTTATGAAAATCGCTCAAGAACTCCGCGCCGGCAACGTCATCATGCACGGCAAGGATCCGATGATCGTCCTCAAAACCGAATACAGCCGTGGTGGTCGTGGTGCTGCCACCGTGCGCCTGAAGCTCAAGGCCCTGCTCAACAACATGGCCACCGAAGTCGTGTGCAAGGCCGACGACAAGATGGACCAGATCATCCTGGACAAGAAGGAGTGCACCTACTCCTACTTCGCCGACCCGATGTATGTGTGCATGGACGCCGACTACAACCAGTACGAGGTGGAAGCCGAAAACATGGGCGACGCCCTGAACTACCTCGAAGACGGCATGACGGTCGAAGTGGTGTTCTACGACGGCAAGGCCATCTCGGTCGAACTGCCCACCAGCGTCGAGCGCGTGATCACCTGGACCGAGCCCGCCGTCAAGGGCGACACGTCCGGCAAGGTGCTCAAGCCTGCCAAGATCGCCACCGGCTTTGAAGTCGCGGTGCCGCTCTTCGTGGCGCAGGACGACAAGATCGAGATCGACACCCGCACGGGTGAATACAGAAAACGGGTCTGATCACACGCTGATCGTCCGTCTCAAGAGGCTCCTGCGGGAGCCTCTTGCGTTTTCACCCAACACATTGCGCCATGGACCTGATCGCCCGCATCGCCGACGTCATCATTCCCGTCTTTCTGATCGTGGCCATCGGCTACGGCTATGCGCGCCGCGGCGTGCCGGACATGTCGACCTTCAACCGCATTGCGCTCGATGTGCTGGCCCCGCTGCTGGTGTACTCGGCCCTGGCGTCGCGCGACTTCCGCATGGCCGACCACACGGCCCTGCTCATGGGCGGTGCGGTGCTGATCCTGGGCAGTGGCTTGCTGGCGTGGCCGCTGGCGCGGGCCTTTGGCGCCCAGCCGCGCACGCTGGTGCCGGTGGTGATGTTCAACAATTGCGGCAACATGGGCCTGCCACTGGCGCTGCTGGCCTTCGGCCCGGCGAACTTCGGTGCGGCGGTGGCCCTGTTCTCGATCAGCAACCTGCTGCATTTTTCGCTGGGTGCACGCATCACCAGCCGCCTGGCCCGCACGCGCGACCTGCTCACCAGCCCGCTCATGATCGGCACCGCACTGGGCTTCATCAGCGCATTGACCGATGTTCGCCCGCCCGAGGTGGTGATCTCGGGCTTGAAGTTGCTGGGAGATGCCTTGCTGCCGATGATGTTGTTCGCGCTCGGGGTGCGGCTCACCTCGCTCACCCGCTCGGGTCTTGCGCTGGGACTGCTGGGCGCGCTGGCCCGACCCATGATCGGACTGGCCATCGGCATTCCACTGGCCTGGGCGCTCGGCCTGGAGGACGCGGCGCGCGGCCAGTTGCTGCTGTTTGCCGCCCTGCCCCCGGCGGTGATGCAGTTCATGCTCGCCGAGCGCTACCACCAGGAGCCCGAGAAGGTCGGCGCCATGATCATGCTGGGCAATGCGCTGGCGATCCTGTTCGTGCCGCTGGCACTCGCGCTGGGGCTGTAGTCATCTGTCCGGCGCACACTCAAGACTCAAGGAGCCACCATGGAAACAAAACAGAACATCAAGGAACGACGACTCGCCGACGCCTGGGCCGAGTTGCAGACCCAGTCGAACGAAGGCAATGCACTGCAGGCCGACGCCTACCGGCTGGCCTTTGCCGACCCCGAATTTCTGCTGCGCCGCGAAACGCGCGGCATCCGCTTCCAGCTCGAGATGCTCAAGCCGGACCTCGCGCAACGCGACGCCGGCATCGAAAACACCGTCGTGGTGTTCGGCAGCGCGCGTTTTCGCGAGAGTGGTGAAGCGCAGGAGATGCTGGTTCGCGCCGAGCGCAGTGGCGAAGCGGCCGACATCACACGTGCCAAGGCCATGGTGCGCAACGCGCACTACTACGACGCTGCCCGCGAGTTCGCCCGCACCGTGGCACGCCACAGCGCGAACTGCCCCAAGGAAGACCAGTTGTACATCTGCACGGGCGGCGGCCCCGGCATCATGGAAGCGGCCAGCCGTGGCGCCCACGACGAAGGTGCACTCAACGTGGGCCTGAACATCGCGCTGCCACACGAGCAGGCGGCCAATCCCTATGTGTCACCCGAGCTCAGCTTCAAGTTTCACTACTTCGCGCTGCGCAAGATGCATTTCATGATGCGCGCCAAGGCACTGCTCGCGTTCCCGGGCGGGTTCGGCACGCTCGACGAGCTGTTCGAGGTGATCACGCTGGTGCAATGCAAAAAGGCCAAGCCGGTGCCGATCCTGTTGTTTGGATCGGACTACTGGAAGCGACTGATCAACCTCGATGTGCTGGTGGAAGAAGGCGCGATCTCGCCCGAAGACCTGGAGCTGTTCGAGTACGTGGACAATCCCAAGGTGGCTTGGGATGCCATCGTGAAGTTCTACGATCTGAAGGTGTAGACGCCAACCCGCTTCGCGTGCCGATCACCCGGCCAGAACGCCGCGTCAGCGGCGCAGGGGGTTCACTCCCCGGTCCAGCCGCCTCCGAGCGCCTTGTACAACGCCACCTGGTTCTGCTGCTGCGCCAGGCGGGTTTGCGCCAGCGCCTGCTGGGTGCTGAACAGCGAACGTTGCGCATCGAGCACGTCGAGAAAACTCGAAACCCCGTTGCGGTAACGCAGCTCGGCCAGGCGAAAACGCTCGGCCTCGGCCGTGGCCTGCGCCTGCTGGGCGGCGAGCTGCTCGCCCAGCGTCGCGTTGCCGGCCAGGGCATCGGCCACTTCCCGAAACGCGGTCTGTATCGTTTTCTCGTACTGCGCCACGGCAATGTCCCGTGCTGCCCTGGCCGCACCCAGGTTGGCGTTGTTGCGCCCGGCATCAAAGATCGGCAGCAGTGCCTGGGGCGCCAGCGTGAAGCCCCACGAGCCGCTCTCGAACAGGCCGGAGAGGCTGCTGCTGGCCGTGCCCGCGCTGGCGGTGAGCGAAATGCGCGGGAAGAACGCGGCGCGCGCGGCACCGATGTTGGCGTTGGCGGCGATCAGCTGTTGTTCGGCCTGGCGGATGTCGGCCCGGCGGTTGAGCAGGTCGGACGGCACACCGGCCGGTACATCGCGCAGCATCGGTGCCGCAGCCACGGGTTCGGCCGGCACGGCCACACCGGTGTCGCTTGAAGCAGGGTTCTGCGGGCGCACCGCAGGCAGCAGCGCCGCCGGCGGCGGCTGCCCCACCAGCAGGGTCAGCGCATTCAGGTCGAGCGCACGGGAACGCCGCTGCTGCGCCAGCGCCGACCGCGCCGCCGCGGTCAGGGACTCGGCCTGCCGCAGATCGAGCGCGGACGTGACGCCGTTGTCAAAGCGCAGCCGGCTCAGGCGCAACGAGTCTTCGCGGGTGGCGACGGTGCGTTCGGTCAAGGCCAGCAACTCTTCGTTGGCCTGCAGGCTCAGCCAGGTGCTGGCCACCGCCGCCACCAGGCTGGTCTGTGCGGCGTGGCGCGCTTCCTCGCTGGCCAGGTACTGGGCCAGCGCCGCCTCTTTGAGGCTGGCGATGCGCCCGAAGAAATCGATCTCCCAGTTGCTCAGCGCCAGGCCCACGCTGTAGGTGTTGGCGATGCCGCCATTGCCATCGGGCTGGCGGTTGCCGGCGGCCGCCAGGCCCACCGACGGGAACTGGTCGGCACGGCGGATCTGGTATTGCGCGCGGACCTGCTCGATGTTGAGCGTGGCCACCCGGAGGTCGCGGTTGTTGGCCAGTGCCAGCGCCACCAGGTCGCGCAGCCGGGCGTCACCGATGAAGTCGCGCCAGGCCATGTTGTCGGCCTGCGTCGCAGCGGGGGTGGCTTGCCCGGGGAAGGTGGCTGCCACGGGGGCTGCCGGGCGCTCGTACGTCGGCGTGAAAGAACATCCGGACAGCGCCAGCACCGCCAGGCTCAGGGCTCCCATGCGAAGGTGGGTCATTTCAATGCACTCCATGCTGTGCGGCCTGTTCGGCGTCGCGGCGGTTCTGGCGTTCGCTGCCTTTGAACAGGGTGCGCACCACCACGAAGAAGATCGGCACGAACACCACCGCCAGCACGGTGCCGGTGAGCATGCCGCCGATCACGCCGGTGCCGATGGCACGCTGGCTGGCCGAGCCGGCACCCGAGGCCAGGGCCAGCGGCAGCACGCCCAGCGTGAAGGCCAGCGAGGTCATGACGATGGGGCGAAAGCGCAGGTGGGCCGCGGCCAGCGCGGACTCGATCACACCCTTGCCCTGCGCCTGCAGGTCCTTGGCGAATTCGATGATCAGGATCGCGTTCTTCGCCGACAGGCCGATGATGGTGATCAGTCCCACCTGGAAATACACGTCGTTGGAGTAGCCCCTGAGCAAGGTGGCGAGCAGCACCCCGATCACGCCCAGCGGCACCACCAGAATCACCGAGAGCGGAATGGTCCAGCTCTCGTACAGGGCGGCCAGGCACAGGAACACCGCGAGGATGGCGAACGCGTACAGGACGATCGCCTGCGAACCGGCGAGTTTTTCCTCGCGCGTCTGACCCGTCCACTCGTAGCCGATGCCTTGTGGCAACTGGGCAGCGAGCCGTTCCATTTCGGCGATCGCGGCACCCGTGCTGGAGCCCGGTGCTGCGCTGCCGCTGATGCGCATCGACGGGTAGCCGTTGTAGCGCACCGTCTGCATCGGGCCGGTGATCCACTCGGTGGTGGCAAACGCCGACAGCGGCACGGCCTGCGCCTTGTTGTTGAGCACGTTCAACCGCAGCAGATCGTCGGGTTGCATGCGGGCCGGCGCGTCGGCCTGCACCACCACGCGTTGCAGCCGCCCGGCGTTGGGGAAGTCGTTCACATAGGTCGAGCCCAGCGCCGTGCCGATGGCCGCGCTGATGGCGTCGAACCCCACACCCAGCGCATTCGCCTTGTCGCGATCGATGTCGATCTGCAGTTGCGGCGCGTCTTCCAGCCCGTCGGGACGCACCTGCGTGAGCACCTTGCTCTGCGAGGCCAGGCCGAGCAATTGGCCGCGCGCACTGAGCAGCGCCTCACGCCCGAGGCCCGCACGGTCCTGCAACCGGAAGCTGAAGCCGGACGACGAGCCCAGTTCGGGAATGGGGGGTGGGCTCAGCGGAAAGATGAACGCATCGCGCACACCCGAGAGCGCGCCGAACGCCCGGCCGGCGACTTCTTGCGCCGAGCTGCCCGGTGCGGTGCGTTCGTCCCAGTCCTTGAGCGTGATGAACGCCAGTGCCGCGTTCTGGCCCTGCCCCGAGAAGCTGAAGCCCAGCACACCGACCATGCTCTGCACCTCGGGCTGGTTGAGGATGAAGCCCTCGACCTGCTTGATCACCTCCAGCGTGCGCTCCTGCGTGGCGCCCGGTGGCAACTGCACATTGACCAGCATCGTTCCCTGGTCTTCACCCGGCAGGAACGAGGTCGGCAGGCGCATGTAGACCACCACCGCCGCGGCCACGATGGCGAGGTAGATCACCAGGGTGCGGCCAGCGCGCGGCAGCAGCATGGCCACGCCGCCTTCGTAGCCCTTGGCGGTGCGCGCGAAGCCGCGGTTGAACCAGCCGAAGAAGCCCTTCTTCTCGTGGTGGTGACCGGCTTCCACCGGTTTGAGCAGCGTGGCGCAGAGCGCGGGCGTGAGCGAGAGCGCAAGAAACGCCGAGAACGCGATCGACACGCCCATGACGGCCGAGAACTGGCGGTAGATGTTGCCCACCGAGCCGGCAAAGAATGCCAATGGCACGAAGACCGAGATCAGCACCACGGTCACGCCGATGATGGCGCCCGAGATCTGCGTCATGGCTTTGCGCGTGGCCTCCAGCGGTGGCAGGCCCTCCTCGCTCATGATGCGTTCGACGTTCTCCACCACCACGATCGCATCGTCCACCACGATGCCGATCACCAGCACCATGCCGAACATGGTCAGCACGTTGATGGAGAAGCCCATTGCCAGCAGCACGGCAAAGGTTCCCAGCAGCGCCACCGGCACCACGATGGTGGGGATAACGGTGTAGCGGAAGTTCTGCAGGAACAGGTACATCACCAGGAACACCAGCAGCATGGCCTCGGCCAGCGTGATCGCCACCTGCTGAATGGAGATCTTCACGAAGCGCGAGCTGTCGTAGGGAATCGCCCAGGTCATGCCGGCCGGGAAAAACCGCTCGAGCTCGGTCATCTTGGTGCGCACCGCGTCGGCCGTGGCCAGCGCGTTGCCGCTGGGCGAGAGCTGCACGCCGATGCCGGTGGAGGGCTTGCCGTTCAGGCGTGCCGACGTGGCATAGGCCTGCGCACCGAGTTCGATGCGCGCGACGTCCTTGAGGCGCACGGTGGCGCCATCGGCGGTGGCGCGCAGCACCACGTTGCCGAACTGTTCCACATTGGCGAGCTGGCCATTGACCACCACCGTGGCCGCGATGCCCTGGCCGCCCACGTTGGGCAAGGCGCCGATTTCTCCCGCCGACACCTGGGCGTTCTGCGCCCGGATGGCGCTGGTGACATCGGCCGCGCTCAGGTTGTAGCCGAGCAGTTTGGCCGGGTCGATCCAGATGCGCATCGCGCGCTCGGTGCCGAACAGCTGGGCCTGGCCCACACCGGGCAGGCGCTGCAACTCGGGCACCACGCTGCGCGAGGCGTAGTCGCCAAGCGCCACCGGGTCCCAGGCCGGGTCGCTGCTGGAGAGGATGGCAAACAACAGGAAGTTGCTGCGCGAGCGGTCCACCCGCACACCTTGCTGCGTCACCGCCGCCGGCAGCCTTGGTGATGCCCGCGAGAGGCGGTTCTGCACATCCACCTGCGCCAGGGCCGCGTCGGTGCCGGTCTCGAAGCTCAGCGTGATGCTGCCGGTGCCGTTGGCCTGCGCCACCGACTCCATGTAGATCAGCCCCGGCGAGCCGTTCATTTCCTGCTCGATCACCGACAGCACGCTGTTCTCGAGCGTGGCGGCCGATGCGCCAGGGTAGGTGGCGTTGATGACGATGGATGGGGGTGCCACCGGCGGGTACTGCGCGATCGGCAGCTGCGTGATGGACACCCCGCCCATCACCATGATGAAGAGCGCGATCACCCACGCGAAGATGGGTCGGTCGATGAAGAATTTCGCCATGTCAGGCGCTCCTTACTTCGCCGCCGCAGGCGCCGGGGCGGACGCCGCAGGCGCAGGCGCCGCGCTGCCCGGCGCCTGCCAGGGCACGGCCTTCACCGGCGTGCCGGGCGGCATCATCTGCAGCTTCTGGAAGCCGTCGACCATCACCTGTTCGCCCGCCTTCAAGCCGCCGAGCACGACCCAGCGGCCGTTTTGCTGACCGCTCAAGGTGATGCTGCGTTTGGAGATCTTGCCCTCGGCATCCACCACCGACACGGTGTCGCCCTGGGCCGAACGCGTCACTGCCTGCTGCGGCAGCGTGATCGCATTGCCCGCGGTCGCCTGCTCCAGCCGCACGCGCACATACAGGCCCGGCAGCAGACGCCCGTCCGGATTGGGCACCTCGGCGCGCAGCGTGACCTGACCGGTGGCGCTGTCCACGGTGAGGTCGGAGAACAGCAGGCGGCCCGGTTGCTCGAACACGCTGCCGTCCTCCATCACCAGCTGCACGGCGGCGGCCTGTGCACCGGCGCTCTTGAGCTGACCACTGTCCATGGCCTTGCGCAGCTGGTAGACCTCGGCGGCCGACTGGGTGAAGTTCACATACATCGGATGGATCTGCTGGATCACGGCCAGCTGGGTGGCCTCGCCCTGGCCGACCAGCGCGCCTTCGGTCACCAGCGCGCGGCCGATGCGGCCCGAGATGGGCGCGGTCACGCGGGCGTAACCCAGGTTGATGCTGGCGGTCTGCACCGCTGCCCTGCCGGCAGCCACATCGGCTTCGGCCTGCTTCTGCGCGGCCACGGCGCCAGCGTATTCCTGCAGGCTGATGGCGTTTTCCTTCACCAGGGGTGCATAGCGCTCGGCCAGCGCACTCGCCTGCACGAGGTTGGCCTGGGAACGCGCCAGTCCGGCCTGGGCGCTCATCAGGGCGGCGGCGTAGGGCGCCGCGTCGATGCGGAACAACGGTTGCCCGGCCTTGACGTCGCTGCCTTCGCGGAACAGTCGCTCCTGCAGGATGCCTGCCGCGCGGGCCCGCACCTGGGCGACGCGGGACGCTTCCAGGCGACCCGGCAGCTCGGTCACCAGCCCGACGTCACCCGGCGCCACCGTGATCACGCCCACCTCGGGCGCGGGCATGCCCGCGCCGGCCGGCCCCGCAGGTGCTGCCGGTTTGCCGCAGGCTGCCAGCACGGCGGACAGCGCCACCAGGGACAAGGCCCGCGCCACCCGTGACCGGGTCTGCGAGACCGGGCGGTTGCGCAAAACGGGCACGGACTTGACAGGGCTCAAGGCGGGCATGGAGGTCCTCGGATAGAAATGAAAAGACGCGCGCGAATGGGAACTCATCGACAGCCCGGTGAAGCGCAAGATGGCGAAGTATACATACATACAAGAATGTATGTATAGTCTCACCCAGCCCCCAGGTCATGCAATCCGGAGACAAACACCATGGTTCGACGCACCAAAGCCGATGCACAGGCGACGCGCAACAGTCTGCTGGATGCTGCGGAGCATTTGTTTCAGGCGCATGGCGTGTCGCGCACGTCGCTCAACGACATCGCCGAGGCCGCCGGCACCACGCGCGGTGCCATCTACTGGCATTTCAAGGACAAGGCGGACCTCTTCAACGCGATGATGGAGCGCGTCACCATGCCGCTCGAAGGCACGCTGGCCTGCACGGCGCGCTCGGCCGAAAGCTCCGACAACCCGCTGCTGCTGCTGCGCGATTCCATGATGAATGCGCTGAGCCAGACCGCCACCGACGAGCAGACGCGTCGCGTGTTCGAAGTGGCCACACACAAGGTCGAGTACGTGAGCGAAATGCAGGCGGTGCGGGAGCGCCACCTGCAGGTGCGCAACCAGTGCGTGGCGATGACCGAAGAAGCCCTTCGCGAGGCGGTGCGCCGCGAGGCCATCAAGCTGCCGATGCCGCCGTCCGTGGCCGCGCTCGGACTGCACGTGATCGTGGACGGGCTGATCCAGAACTGGCTGCTCGACCCGCAGGCGTTCGACCTGCAAAAAAACGGGCGCCACACGGTGGACGCCTACCTCGCCGGCCTGGGCTTCAGCCTTCCCGCCGCTCGGGCACCGCGTCGCCCGGCACCGGCGCGCGCGATGCCAGCTTGAGGTGCAGCGCCGCCTGGGCCATGAGGTTGGCCGAGACCGGCGCCGTGATGAACACGAACAGCGTGATCAGCAGTTCGGCCACGCCCGCCCTGCCCTGCGCCGCCGACACCAGCATCGAGGCCACGAGCACACCGCCCACGCCCAGGGTCGATGCCTTGGTGGGCGCATGCAGGCGCATGTAGAAGTCGGGCAGGCGCGCCAGGCCGATGGCCCCCACCAGCAGGAAGAAAGCGGCCATGACGACGAGGGCGGCGGCCGTCCATTCGATCAGGGGATGCATGTTGTCTCCTTATTCGACCACGTCGCCGCGGCTGAGGTAGCGCGCCAGCGCCACGGTGGAAGCGAAACCGAGCATGGCCACCAGCAGGGCGGCCTCGAACAGCAGGGGCGTGCTCCAGCGCAGCCCCAGCACCACGATGAGGGCCACCGTGTTGAGGTAGAGCGTGTCCAGCGCGAGCAGTCGGTCTGTGACCTCGGGTCCGAGCAACAGGCGCCACCCGCACAGGAGCAGCGACACGGTGATCGCCGCGAGAGCGATGTTCAGGGCGATGTCGAGGATGTTCATGGGGCGCTCCCGGTGCGCGCCTGCTGACCGAAGATCTGCATCAGCGGCGCTTCATAGCGGTTTTTCATGTCGTCGATCATGGCCTGCGGGTCGTCGCAGTTGAGCGCGTGCACCAGGATCACCCGGCGCTGCTCGTCGACCACGCAGGACACCGTTCCCGGCGTGGTGGTGATGATGGTGGCAAACAGCGCGTTGATGCGCGGATGCCCGGTGGCCAGCGGCACGGGCAACCATGCCGGCTGCGGTCGGCTCATGGGTCCGAGCACCAGTTTGGCCACCGTGATGTTGGACAGCACGATGTCCTTGAGCACCACCGCGCTCAGGCGCATCGCCGCCAGCCAGTCGATGGCGTCTGCCGGCGTCAGGAAGCGGTGCAACAAACGCGGCAGGAGCAGTGCGATCAGCAGGGCCGACAGCAGGTGCACCGGCTCCAGGCTGTGCGAGAGTGCAAGCCAGCTCGCACCGAGCAGCACCGAGAGCACCGGGTGGGAGAACCAGCCGGCCTTGCGCACGGGCAACTCGCGGGTGGTGGGGGCGGTCATGGGCGTTCCTCCTTGGGCTTGACGCTCGGCGCTGGGCGCACGCCGTCATAGGGGCGCGTGGTGGGCTGGGTCGCGCGATCGCTGCCGAGCACGGCGCGCACATACAAGGCCTGATCGGCGAGTTGGGCAGCGGCGGCATCGGTGTAGCGCTTGATGGGTGAGGCCAGCACGGCCATGGCCACGGTCATCAGCATGATGGCCCACACCGCCGACAGCAGCTTGAGGCTGGAGCCCGATGTGCGGGGGTCGTCCTGCGCGGGTTGCACGTGCCAGAACACCACCACCCCGGCGCGCGCCAGGCCCACGATGGAGAAAAAGCCCACCACCAGCACCACCGTCCAGACCCAGGGCTGGGCCGGCAGGCCCGCCGTGCTCTCCAGCACCATCAGCTTGCCCAGAAAGCCGGGCAGCGGCGGGAGTCCGGCGGCCGAGGCGGCACCGAAGATCATCATCAGGCCCAGCAGCAGCGGCTCGCGCAGCGCCACCGCGGGCTGCAGCTTGTCGCGCGCCTCACCGCGCTGCGAGGCCATGAGCTCGACCAGCAGGAACAAGCCGGCGATCACCACCGTGCTGTGCAAGGTGTAGTACAGCGAAGCCGACAGCGTGGCCGGCGTGAACAGGCCCACACCCGCCAGGATGGTGCCGACCGAAGACACGGTGAGGTAGGCCACCAGCCGGGCCATGGTGTGCGCCGCCAGAGCGCCCAGCACCCCGAGCACGCTGGTGGTCAGTGCCAGCGGCAGCAGCCAGCCTTGCGCGGCCAGCGCGGCTTCGCCCGCCTCCACACCGAACACGCCCCAGTGCACACGGATGATGCTGTAGACGCCGACCTTGGTCATGATCGCGAAGAGCGCTGCCACCGGCGCGCTGGCCGAGGCGTAGGTGGCCGGCAGCCAGAAATACAGCGGCACGATGGCCGCCTTCAGGCCGAACACCACCAGCAGCACCAGTGCTGCTGCGCGCGCAATCAGCGCGCTGTCGCCCGTGAGTTGCCCCACACGCAACGCCACATCGGCCATGTTGAGCGTGCCGGTCACGGCATACACCATGCCCAGCCCGATCAGGAACAGGCCCGAGGCCGCGAGGTTGAGCACCACGTAGTGCACGCCCATGCGAAAGCGCTCCCTGCCCTGCCCGTGCACCAGCAGCACATACGAGGCAATCAGCAGCACCTCGAAAAAAACGAAGAGGTTGAACAGGTCACCGGTGAGGAAGGCGCCGCACAAGCCCATCAGCTGGAACTGGAACAGCGCATGGAAGTGTCGCCCGCGGGTGTCCCAGCCGCCGGTGGCGTACCACATGGCGGGCACAGCCACGGCATAGGTGAGCAACACCATCATCGCCGAGAGGCGGTCGAGCACCAGCACGATGCCGAACGGCGCCGGCCACTCGCCCAGCTGGTACACCAGCAGTTCGCCATGCGAGGCGTGCACCACCAGGCTGGCGGCCATGAAGGCACCCAGCACCATCGACACCATGGAAAGGCCGCGGCGCCAGCGCAGGCGGGTGTCGTCGTGACCACCCCCTTGCGCCGACACGCCCGACGGATCGCCGATGAGCAACAGCGCCACCGCGGTGAAGGTCGGCAGCAAGACCGACAGCACAGGTGCGTGCTGCAGCCAGAAAGCACTGATCGCATCCCACATCAGCTGCGCCCTCCGGGTTCACGGCCATCGACGTGGTCGGTGCCGCTCTCGTGGCGACTGCGCAGTGCCAGCTCGATCACGAAGCCGGTGGTGGCAAAGCCGATCACGATGGCGGTGAGCACCAGCGCCTGCGGCAGCGGATCGGCCACCGGCCCTTCGCCGACCAGGATGGGCTGGGCGTTGGTCCACAGGCGGCCCATCGCAAACAGGAAGATGTTGACGGCATAGCCGAACAGCGACAGACCGAGCACCACCGAAAAGGTGCGCCCGCGCAGCATCAGGTAGACCGCGCAGGCGGTCACGAAACCGATGCCGCTGGCCAAGAGGAATTCCATGCTCATGCAGCGCTCCCGGAAGGTTGAACAGGCGCGGCCCCTTCGCGCGACACAGTGCCCAGCACCGAGATGGTCAGCAGTGTTGCTCCCACCACGGTGAGGTAGACGCCCAGATCGAACAACGCGGCCGAAGCGAAAGGCAGCTCACCCAGCAGGGGCACATGGGGGTGCCCGTGGGCGCTGGTGAGGAACGGCCGTCCGAACAGGAAGGCGCCCACGCCGGTCAGCCCGGCAATGCCCAGACCCGAGCCGATCCAGAGCACGAAGCGGCGTCCGGCACGGGCCTGCAGCAGCGATTCGGCACGGGCCTGGCCCAGCGACATGAACTGCAGCACCAGCGCCACCGCCGTGATCAGACCGGCGATGAAGCCGCCGCCAGGCAGGTTGTGGCCCCGCATGAAGATGTAGACGGTGAACACCAGCGCCAACGGCAGCACCACCGAAGCCGCCACGCGCAGCAGCAACGGCTGCGCGGCAAAGGTCCATGGGCGCCCGTCCGGGTCGCTCAGTGGGCGCCGTGTGCGCATGCCTTCCATGAGCGCCAGCACACCCAGCGCTGCAATGCCCAGCACGGTGATCTCGCCAAAGGTGTCGTAGCCCCGGAAGTCGACCAGGATCACGTTGACCACGTTGGTGCCGCCGCCCACCGGCATCGATTTTTCCAGGAAGTACCAGGAAATGGACTCGAAGTCGCGCGTGAGGATCACCCACGCGATGCCGGCCATGGCCGCCCCGGCGGCCAGCGCCAGCGCCGCGTGACCGGCGCGATGCACCGCCTTGGTCTCTTTCGGTGAATGCTGCGGGAGCAGGGCCAGGCCCATCAGCAGCAGCACCGTCGAGACCACCTCCACCGAGAGCTGGGTCAAGGCCAGGTCGGGCGCGGACAGGCTCACGAAGGTGAGCGCGGTGACCAGCCCCACCACACCCACCAGCACCACGGTCTGAAAACGCTCGCGGTGCGTGAGCGCGATCGCCACGCAGGTGGCCAGCAGCAGCAGCCAGACAGCGATGGCCAGCGGCGGCGCCGACAGCAGAACCCGATCACCGGTGCCGATGTTGCTGCCGGCCAGCGGGATGGCCGCCAGCACGAGCGCTGCACCGAGCAGCCAGGCCACGTAACGCTGCAAGGAACCGTTCTCCAGCCGGATCGAGATGCGTCCGGACAGCGCAAACAGCCCGTCGATCAAGCCGTCGAACATCTGGCGCCCGGTCGCCGGACCGAACCAGTCTTCGGAGCTGATCCGGTGCAGCCACTTGCCGCGTGCGAGCCAGGCATACAGGCCCGTGCCCGCAGCCAGCGCGATCACGCTCATCAGCAGCGGCAGGTTGAAGCCGTGCCAGATCGAGAGCTTGTAGTCGGGCAGGGGCTTTCCGGCCAGTGCAGTGGCGGCCACGTCGACCAGCGGACCGAAGGTGAGCGCAGGCAGCAGGCCGACCACGATGCACAGGGTCACCAGCAGCATCGAGGGCAGCTTCATGCCCAGCGGCGGCTCGTGGGGGTGCTTGTTCGGAACCTCCCCGATCGGGCCATTGAAATAGGTGTCGTGGATGAATCGGACCGAATAGGCCACGCTGAAGATGCTGCCCAGCGTGACAGCCGCCGGCACCAGCCAGGCCCACACCCCGGCCGTGCCCACCACCGCTTCGGTCAGGAACATTTCCTTGGACAGGAAGCCGTTGGTGAGCGGCACGCCGGCCATGGAGGCTGCGGCCACCATCGACAGCGTGGCGACCCAGGGCATGAGCTTGTAGAGGCCACCGAGCTGGCGCATGTCGCGCGAGTGCGTTTCATGGTCGACGATGCCGGCGATCATGAACAGCGAGGCCTTGAAGGTGGCGTGGTTGAGCACATGGAACACGGCGGCCACGGCCGCCAGCGGCGAGCCCAGTCCCACCAGGAAGGTGATGAGGCCCAGGTGGCTCACCGTGGAATACGCCAGCAGGCCTTTGAGGTCGTGTTTGAAGATGGCGATGAAGGCCGCAAACATCATGGTCACCAGGCCGGTGGTGGTGACGATCACCTCGAACCAGCCCGATCCCGCCAGGATGGGATAGAGCCGCATGAGCAGGAACACGCCGGCCTTGACCATGGTGGCCGAGTGCAGGTAGGCCGAGACCGGCGTGGGCGCGGCCATGGCGTCGGGCAGCCAGAAATGAAACGGGAACTGCGCACTCTTGGTGAAGCAGCCCAGCAGGATCAGCAGCAGCGCGGGCACGAACATCGGGTCGGCCTGGATCTGCGCCACCATGCCCAGCATGGCGCTGATCTCGTAGGTGCCGGCGATCTGGCCCAGCAGCACGAAGCCGCCCAGCATGGCCAGACCCCCGCCACCGGTGACGGCCAGCGCCTGCCGGGCGCCCGCCCGGGCGTCGGCGCGGTGGCTCCAGAAGCCCACCAGCAGAAATGACGACAGGCTGGTGAGCTCCCAGAACACCACCAGCAGCAGCAGGTTGTCGGACAGCACCACACCGAGCATGGCGGCCATGAACAGCATCATCTCGCTGTAGAACTTGGCCACCGAGTCCTTGGGGCTCAGGTAGAAATGCGCGTAGATGACGATCAGCAGGCCGATGAACAGGATCAGCCCCGCGAACATCATCGAGAGCCCGTCGAGCTTGAACACCAGGTTCAGTCCGATCTCGGGCACCCATTGCCAGCTGTTCATGACCACGCCGCCGGCCATGACGGTCGGCGCGTGGGACACGAGCAGGGCCAGGCTGGCCAGCGTGACCAGACCGGCCGCCAGGGCCGTGAGCAAACGGGACTTGGACCCCAGCCACAAGGTGGCCAGGGTACCCAACAGGAGTGGCAGCAGGACAATGATCAGCAGCACGGCACGTCTTTCAGGTTAGCCGACGATTCTAAAAGGTGGTTTCTGTCGCACCCCGGACGGGTCAGGGCATGTCCCTGGAGAGCGGCGGCGACTCATGGGCCGACGCGCTGCGGCGGGGCAGGCAGCACCGCACGCAAGGTCCAGGCCAGTGGTGACCCCAGACCGACCACGGCGCCCACGATCCAGAACACCGCACCCACGCCCACGAGCGCACCGGCCGAGCCGAACAGCAGCGGCATCACCACACTCGATCCATTGATGGCCATCGCCCGCAAGCCAAGCGCCTCGCCGTGGCGATGATGCGGGGTCATCTGGTGCAAGGTGCTCATGATCATGGGCTGCACCGAGCCCAGCGCCAGACCGAGCAGCACCGACAGCGTGGCCATGGCCCAGGCCGCCTGCACCAGCGGGTACACAGCAAACAGCAGCGCCGTGGCCACCATGGCCGAGCCGATCACCACCGACTCGCGAAGATGCGCGGCCAGCCAGGGCATGAGCAGGCGGATGGCGGTGGCCGCGAGTGCGAAGGCGCCCAGGATGGAGCCGATCACCGTGGCGCTCAGGCCGCGCTCGTGGCCCAGCACCGGCACCAGGAAGGTGTGCACGTCCCAGCACGAAGACAGCAGCCAGTTGATGAGCATCAGCTTGCGAAAACCCTTGTCCTTCAGCAGGTTCCAGGCCGACCCGCTGGACTGCCGCAGTTCGGGCGCCACCGGTTCGTGTTCAACCGTGTGACGCACCCAGACCCAGGCCAGCGAGGGCAACAGCGCGAGCAACAAAAAGGCGGCGCGAAAGCCGAAGCTGTCGATCATCACGCCGGCAGCGAACGGCCCGAGGAAGTTGGAGATGGACGGGCCGATCGCCATCCAGCTGAACACCTGCTTGAGTTCGGTGGCGTTGTTCGCCAGCCGCCCCACATGGCGTTGCAGCGCGATCATGGCCAGGCCCGTGGCGGCACCACAGCTCAGGGCGGTGAGGCACAGCACACCGAACACCGGGAATGCCACCGACACGGCGGCCCCGGCCGAGGCGATGCCCACCGCCATGGCCACGGGCTTTTTCAGGCCGCGCCGGTCGGCGTAACGACCGGCCGGCAAGGCCATGAAGACCGGCGCCAGCGCAAACAAGGCCAGCAGCATGCCGACCGCCACCGGGCTGTAACCCTCGCGCAGCGCCATGAGTGGAGCGGCCATGCGAAAGCCGGTCATGCAGGCGTGCAGACAGATCTGCGCCGTGATCAGCCGCGCGAGCTCGGACCGCAGCGTGGGATTCAAGCGTCTCCGGGGTCGGTGGGGTCCAGCGGCAGCAAGGCGCTGGCCTGGTCCTGCGGCAGCGCCTCCACCGCCCGGAGTGCGCGGCCCATGGCGCGACTGCGTGTTTCGGCGCTGTCGATGGTGTTGAGCACGGTCTGGGTCTGGCTTTTCACGCGGGCCAGCACGTCGCCGAACTTGCCGAACTCGGTCTTGACCGCACCGAGCACCTGCCACACCTCGCTGGAGCGCTTCTCCAGCGCCAGCGTGCGAAAGCCCATCTGCAGCGAGTTGAGCATCGCCATCAGCGTGGTCGGGCCGGCCAGCGTGACGCGGTATTCGCGCTGCAGCACTTCCATCAAGCCGGGGCGGCGCAGCACCTCGGCGTACAGGCCTTCGGTGGGCAGGAACAGGATGGCAAAGTCGGTGGTGTGGGGCGGCTCCAGGTATTTGTCGGCCATCGACCTGGCCTCCAGCCTGATGCGCTGCTCCAGCCCGCGCGCAGCCACCTCGGCGCCATCGGCGTCGGCGCGCTGCTGCGCGTCGAGCAGGCGCTCGTAGTCTTCGTTCGGAAACTTCGCGTCGATCGGCAGCCAGCACGGCGCACCGTCTTCGCTGCGGCCTGGCAGCCTGATCGCGAAGTCCACCGTGAAACGGCTGCCCGGTTTGGTCATGACCTGCGTGGCGTACTGGTCGGGCGCAAACACCTGCTCAAGCAAGGCCCCGAGTTGCGCCTCGCCAAACATGCCCCGGGTCTTCACATTGGTCAGCAGGTGTTTGAGGTCACCCACGCCCTGCGCCAGCGTCTGCATCTCGCCCAGGCCCTTGTGCACCTGCTCCAGCCGGTCGGCCACCTGCTTGAAGCTCTCGCCCAGGCGCGCCTGCAGCGTGCTCTGCAGTTTTTCGTCGACCGTGGCGCGCATCTCGTCGAGCTTGGCCGCGTTGCTCTGCTGCAGTTGCTGCAACTGGGCGTCGAGCGTGGTGCGGATCTCGGCCAGGCGGCGCGCGTTGCCTTCGCCCATGTCCTGCAAGGTGCGGGTGAGCGTGTCGCCCAGGGTGCCACGCAGCAGCACGAGCTGCTGCGCAAAACCGTCGAGCTGGGCGTTCTGCGTGCGCGTGGTCTCGGCCGCCTGACCCGTCAGCGTTTCCTGGAAGGTGGCCAGGGTCTGCTGGATCTCCTGGCGCCCACCGCGCGAGGATTCGCTGATCTCGCGGCGCAGCTCTGCCTCGATGCGCTCCACACGCTGCCCCTGCTGCTGCAACTGGGCCAGCAGCAGCTGCCGGTGTGCCAGCGCCTCGGCATCCACCGGCGCCTTGCGCAACAGCAACCAGACCACCAGCGCGGTGTTGAGCACCAGCAGGGCGATCAGGCCCCAGAGCAGCGTGTCGCTCGTCATGCCGGCGTCAGGCCCGGTTGACCGTTGCGGCGTTCAGCGGCGTCAGCGCCTGGCCGGTGGTCAGGAAGGCGATCACGTTGTCGGCCGCCAGCATGGCCATGGCCATGCGGGTGCCCATGGTGGAACTGGCGATGTGCGGTGTCAGCACCACGTTGGGCTCGGTCAGCAGGTCGGGATGCACCTTGGGCTCGCCTTCGAACACGTCCAGCCCGGCGGCCGCGATCACGCGGTTGCGCAAGGCCAGCGCCAGCGCGGCGTCGTCCACGATGCCGCCACGCGCAACGTTGACCAGCGTGGCGGTGGGCTTCATCTGCGCGATCTCGGCCGCACCGATGGTGTGGTGGGCCTCGGCGCTGTAGGGCAACACCAGCATCACGTGGTCGGCGGTCTTGAGCAGGCTGTCCTTGTCCACGTAGCTGGCCTTGCATTCGGCCTCCAGCGCAGGGTCGAGCCTGGATCGGTTGTGGTAGATCACCTTCATGCCGAAGCCGTGCGCGCCACGCCGTGCAATGGCCTGACCGATGCGCCCCATGCCCAGGATGCCGAGCGTGCTGCCGTGCACCTCGGCGCCGGCAAACATGTCCAGGCTCCACTTGTTCCACAGGCCGGCACGCAGGAAATGCTCGCTCTCGGTGACCCGCCGCGCGGTGGCCATGAGCAGCGCGAAACCGAAGTCGGCGGTGGTCTCGGTCAACACGTCGGGCGTGTTGGTCGCCAGCACGCCGGCGGCGTTGATGGCGGCCATGTCGAAGTTGTTGTAGCCCACCGCGATGTTGG
The DNA here is from genome assembly GCF_030373225.1 of Hydrogenophaga sp. Classification (GTDB taxonomy): domain Bacteria; phylum Pseudomonadota; class Gammaproteobacteria; order Burkholderiales; family Burkholderiaceae_C; genus Hydrogenophaga. Next base: position 33,460 of record NZ_JAUCZG010000029.1, read on the forward strand.
CCACGATCCGCAGTTGCGGGTTGGCCGCCAGGATTGCGGCGTCCACCCGCTCGCTGCCGGTGGTGAGGACCCCCACCTTGCCCTGCAGGCGCTGCGACAGTTGCGCCGGGGTGAGCACATCGTCGGCGTCGTTCATCTCGACGTCGAAGTGTTCGCCCAGTTTCGCGATGACCTCGGGAAAGACCTTGCGGGAGACGAAGACGGCCGCTCGGCCGGTACCGGTTGCCATGGCGATCACACCGCGAGCAGGTCGACTTCGAACAGCAGCGTGGCGTTCGGTGGAATCACACCGCCCGCACCGCGCGCGCCGTAGCCCAGCGCGGCCGGAATCACCAGGCGGCGCGTGCCACCCACGGCCATGCCCTGCACGCCCTCGTCCCAGCCCTTGATGACCTGTCCACCGCCGAGCGCGAACTCGAACGGCTGGCCACGGTCCTTGCTGGAATCGAACTTGGCGCCCTGCACGCCGTCGTTGAACAGCCAGCCGGTGTAGTGCACCTGCACCGGACGCCCGGCCTTGGCGACCTCGCCGTTGCCGACCACGGTGTCTTCGTATTGCAGGCCGCTGGGGGTGGTGATCATGGTGTCTCCTGTGATTGAAAAGAAAAGGAAAAGAAAGGCGCGGTCACTCCAGCCAGGTCGTGAAAGACCCGACCGGCTCGCGCGGCGTGTGAAAACCATTGACCTTGTCGTCAGGGTCGGCGAAGCCCAGGGCCATGCCACAGACCAGCATTTCGTCCTCACCGGCGCCGATGTGCGGCAGGATGATCTTCGCAAAGCCGTTCCATGCAGCCTGCGGGCAGGTGTGCAAACCGTGGCCGCGCGCAGCGACCATGATGCTCTGAAGGAACATGCCGTAATCCACCAGCGATCCTCGGCCCATGACCCGGTCCAGCGTGAACATCAGGCCGACCGGAGCGTCGAAAAAGCGGTAGTTGCGCTGGTGTTGCGCATGCATCTTGTCCTTGTCGCCCTTGGTGATGCCCAGCAGGCCGTAAAGGCTCCAGCCGTTTTCACGGCGGCGGTCGATGTAGGGACTGACCCATTTCTCGGGGTAGTAGTCGTATTCCTCGCGGTACTGGGCGGCCAGCGACGGATCGGCACGCAGCGCGTCGTGGGCGGCACAGACCTTGCCCACCAGCGCGTCGCGGCTCTGGCCCTGCAACACATACACCTTCCAGGGCTGGGTGTTGGTGCCCGAGGGCGCACGGCTGGCCACCTGCAGCAGGTGCTCGATGGTGGCGCGCGGCACCGGCTGCGGCAGGAAGGCGCGTGCCGACATGCGGCTGGTGATCGCGGCGTCGACGCTGTGGGCATCGATCACGCTCGCTGCGGGGTTCTGGCTCATGACAGGGTCTCCAGGGTTGTCTTCAGGGGTGCAGGCAGTGGCACGGGCCGGCGGGTGACGCGGTCGACATAGACATGCACGAAATGGCCGCATGCGGCCGCGAGGTCCTCGCCATCGGCAAACAGCCCCACCTCGTAGCGCACGCTGGACTTTCCCAGGTGCGCCACCCGCAGGCCCGCCCACACGGTCTGAGGAAAGGCCAGCGGCGAGAAGTAGTTGCACTGCGTCTCGATCACGAGGCCGATCACCGGCCCATGGTGGATGTCGAGCGCGCCCTGCTCGATCAGGTGGGCGTTGACCGCGGTGTCGAACCAGCTGTAGTACACCACGTTGTTCACATGGCCATAGACATCGTTGTCGGCCCAGCGGGTGGTGATCGGACGCAGCACGCGATAGGCGCTGCGCGGCAAGGGTTGCGGGCGCGTGGCCGGTGCGGAACTGCTCATGGCGCGGCATTGTGCCAGCGCGCAGCCGCACCCACTGTCGCGCCCGGCATCGCCGCCAACGACGCGGACTGCCAGCGCGCCGCGTACCCCAGGGCCGTGCGATAGGTGTTCATCTGCACCTGCACCGTGGCCTCCATGTCGGTGCCGTAGCCACCGGCCATCACGAAAGCCAGGGGCACGCGGCGCGTCCAGGCCCAGTCCAGCACGCGCCGGTCGCGCGTCTCCAGTCCGTCGAAGCTGAGCTTGAGGCGGCCCAGGCGGTCGCCTTCGTGGGGGTCGGCGCCGGCGAGGTAGATCACCAGCCCGGGCTCGAACCGGCGCTCCATCTCCTCCAGCGCGCGCTCCAGGGCTTCCAGATACTCTGCATCGCCGCAACCATCGGGCAATTCCACGTCCAGATCGCCGGGCTCCTTGCGAAACGGAAAATTCTTCGCCCCATGCAGCGACAGCGTGAACACCGAATCGTCGTGCGCAAAGATCTTCGCGGTGCCATTGCCCTGGTGAACGTCCAGATCGACGATGGCCACGCGCAACATGCCGCGCGCCCGATGGGAGCGGGCGTGCTCGGCCTGCATCAGCCGCGCGGCGACGGCGGCGTCGTTGAACACGCAGAACCCACTGCCCTTGTCGGCATGGGCGTGGTGGGTGCCGCCGGCAAGGTTGGCGGCCAGACCGCTGCCGGCCATCGCACGGCGACAGGCCTGCACCGTGGCGCCCACCGAACGCCGTGCGCGCTCGGCCATGGCCGGACTCCATGGAAAACCGATCTCGCGCTGCAGGGCTGGTGCCAGGGTGCCAGTGCGCACCGCATCTATATAAGAGGGCGTGTGCACCAGCGCCAGTTCGCCATCGCTGGCTGCCCGGGCTTCCAGCAGGGCCACCTGCGGCAGCTCCCGGGCGAGGCGCTCCCGCAGCCGCGCGTACTTGGCCATCGGAAACCGGTGCCCCGTCGGCAAGGGCAGAACAAAGTGATCGGCGTAGAAGGCTTGCAAAACGGTGCGCGGTGTTCGGAACGATCGGGCGATTGTGTCCGGCCCGGGTCATCACCGGGCGCGCGGGTGCAATTAGGCCGCGCCATCTAGAATGGTGCAGCGCAACAAAAAACGCTTGCGTGGCACCGGGTTATCCCTATAATTGCGCTCATGTTGCAGTGCAGCAATGTGAACAAAAACAAAAGCGTCCAGACAGCGCCTGTTCCCCGCAGCCCTCAACTAAACCCTGTTTCACCCAAGTTTAGGAGTACGAATATGCTGACCGCCGAACAAATGATTGCCGCCCAGAAAGCCAACATCGAGACCATTTTCGGTCTGACCCAGAAAGCCTTCGAAGGCGTGGAAAAGCTGGTTGAACTCAACGTGCAAGCCACCAAGGCTGCCCTGTCCGAGTCCGCCAACAGCACCCAGGCACTGCTGAGCGTCAAGGACGCCCAGGAACTGCTGACCCTGCAAGCCAGCCTGATGCAGCCTCTGGCCGAAAAGACCGTGGCTTACAGCCGCCACCTGTACGACATCGCCCAGGGCACGACCGCCGAATTCGGCAAGGCCGCTGAAGCCCAGGCCAGCGACACCCAGAAGAAATTCATGGCTGTCGTCGACAACGCCTCCAAGAACGCGCCTGCCGGTTCCGAAACCGCCGTGGCCGTGATGAAGAGCGCTGTCTCCGCCGCCAACAACGCCATGGAATCGGTGCAGAAGGCTGTCAAGCAAGCCACCGAAATGGCCGAAGCCAACTTCAACACCGTGACGGCCACCGCCGTGAACGCGTCGAAGACGGTTGCCAAAAAGCGCTGAACAAGCGGTCGATCGTGCCGTTGATCGGCGACCCTGGCCTTCGCGCCGGGTCTCCCAATAGGATCAGCGCACGATCTGCCTGACTCTCACGGGAACAGGTTTCAGATCAAACCCGTTCTTCTGGTTGTCTCCTCGGGTCCTTTTCGAAATTCGATTTCATCGGACCCCTTAAGCCCCCCGCCGCAAGGCTGGGGGCTTTTTTTCTGTGTGTCCCGCATTGCAAGCCCGGTGCATGGGCTCATGGCCGGGCACCAAAGACCGGTTTCAGGCGGGCCAGCTGCGTCCTGAGTTGCGGCAGCGCTGCCTGCATGGCCGCGCGGCCCGCCTCGATCGAGCGCTGGCGCGCGGCGAAGTCGGCGCCACCCACGCCGGCCAGCGCAGGGCGAACCACCACATCGGCGGTGGCGAGTTCATGGCGGTTGATGCTCTGACCCATGATGGCGAAGGTTTGCAACAACACGCGGATGTTGCCCATGGCCACATTGCCTTCGGGTGCGCTGGAGATGTCCACCGCCACCACCACCTCGGCGCCCATCTCGCGCGCCTGCTGCACCGGCACCGGCGCAACCAGGCCTCCGTCCACATATTCCCGTCCGGCGATGCCCACCGGCGCAAACAGGCCCGGCACCGCGCTCGACGCGCGCACCGCCTGCGCCACATCACCCCGGCGGAACAGCACCCCCTGCCCGGTCGCCAGGTCGGTCGCGAGCACCCCCAGGGGCAGCGCCATGCTCTCAATCACCCGCCCGTCCACCGCCTGGCTCACATACCGCGCGAGCGCGTCGCCGCGCAACAGGCCACGTCCCAGGATGGGCAAAGCCCAGTCGGTCAAGGTCACCTCGTCCATGCCCATGGCCACCCGCTCCAGTTCGGTCGGCGTCTTGCCGCTGGCATACAGCGCGGCCACCAGGCTGCCGGCCGAGGTACCGGTCACGAGATCGGGCCGGATGCCGTTTTCCTCCAGCACCTGGATCACGCCCACATGGGCGAATCCACGCGCCGCACCGCCGCCCAGCGCCAGTCCCAGGCGGGGCGCCCGCATGGCCACGGGCGCGGCCACAGGCGCCTGCACCGCGGGTGATGGCGGCGGCGCGACCGGCCCCTGCACCGTGCTGCAGGCGCCAAGAAACACCAGACAAAACGGGAGACTCCGACGGGCGCAATACTTATTGAGAACAATTCGCGTTAATGTTACCATCATTCCATTATCCCGCAAGCCCGACAGCCGAAAACGGCGCCGCACCGCTTGTTTCCTTCATTGCAACTCCCAAGGGGATCTCCATGACCGCGTTCCGCAAACTCTCGATTGCCCTGGCTGCGCTGGCAGCCACGCTCGGCCTGCAAGGGCAGGCAGCGGCTCAGGACAAGGTGCTCAACCTCTATTCGGCGCGCCACTACCAGACCGATGAGGTGATGTACGACACCTTCACCCGAACCACCGGCATCAAGATCAATCGCGTCGACGCCGACGACGCCGGCATCATTGCCCGCCTGCGCGCCGAAGGCGCCGCTTCCCCGGCCGACGTGATCCTGCTGGTTGACGCAGCCCGCATGGCGTCGGCCGACAGCCAGGGCCTGTTTCAGCCCATCCGCTCGGCCAGGCTCGACGCGGCCATTCCCGCCAACCTGCGTGCCGCGCCGGGCGAAGGCGGCGTGACCTGGACCGGATTTTCGACCCGCGCCCGCGTGATCGTCTATGACCCGATGCGGGTGAAGGCTGCCGACGTGGCGACCTATGAGCAGCTCTCCGACCCCAAGCTCAAGGGCCTGGTCTGCACCCGCTCGGGCTCTCACCCCTACAACCTGTCGCTGTTCTCGACCATGGTCGAACGCATGGGTGACCAGAAAGGCGAAGCCTGGCTCAAGGGCGTGGTGGACAACATGGCCCGCGCGCCCAAGGGTGGCGACACCGACCAGATCAGGGCCGTGGCCTCCGGCGAATGCGGCGTGGCCCTGACCAACACCTACTACATTGCGCGGCTCATCAAATCGGACAAGCCGCAAGACCGCGCCGTGATGGAAAAGGTGCGCGTGGTGTTCCCCAACCAGGCCACCAGCGGCACCCACGTGAACATCGCTGGCGCAGCGGTCGCCAAGCACGCCAGGAACCGCGACAACGCCATCCAGTTCATGGAATTCCTGGCCATCCCGTTCGCCCAGGACTACTTCGCCAACGGCAACAACGAGTTCCCGGCCGTCAAGGGCCTGACGATTGCCAACCCCGCCATCAAGGCCATGGGCGGTGACAACTTCAAGGCCGAGACCGTGCCGCTGGCCGCGGTGGCGAAGAACATGACCAAGGTTCAGCAGATGCTGGACCGCGTCGGCTACAGGTAAGGTGCCTCAATAGACCTGCGGTACGTGGATCTCGCCGGGCACCTGGTGGCGCCGGTAGCCCTCGTGGCGCACGCGTTCGGGCAGCGTGATGGCGGGGCGCTCCACTTCGCCGTAAGGCATCTGGTTCAACAGGTGGTGGATGCAGTTCAGCCGGGCCTTCTTCTTGTCGTCGGCCTGCACCACCCACCACGGAGACTCGGGAATGTGGGTGCGCTCGAGCATCACCTCCTTGGCCCGGGTGTAGAGCTCCCAGCGGCTGCGGCTCTCCAGGTCCATCGGGCTGAGCTTCCATTGCTTGAGCGGGTCGTGGATGCGGCCGAGAAAGCGCAGGTGCTGTTCTTCGTCGGAAATGGAGAACCAGTACTTGATGAGCTGGATGCCCGATCGCACGAGCATCTTTTCAAACTCGGGCACCGAGCGGAAGAACTCCTCGTACTGCTCTTCGCTGCAGAAACCCATGACCCGCTCGACGCCGGCGCGGTTGTACCAGCTGCGGTCGAACAGCACCATTTCACCCGCTGCCGGCAGATGCGCGGCGTAGCGCTGGAAGTACCACTGGGTGCGTTCCCGGTCGTTGGGTGCGGGCAGCGCGGCCACGCGACAGACGCGCGGATTGAGTCGCTGCGTGATGCGCTTGATCACACCGCCCTTGCCCGCGGCATCGCGCCCCTCGAAGATGATCACCACCTTGTGCCCGGTGGCCACCACCCAGTCCTGCAGCTTCACCAGTTCGGCCTGGAGGCGGAACAGTTCGCGAAAGTACTGCTGGCGGGCCGCCCTGTGCTCCCTCAGGGCTTCGGCATCCTGCGGCTCGTCCACCCGGTCTTCGATCTCCATTTCCAGCTCTTCGTCGTAGCCGTCCATCACATCGTTGTGAATGCGGCGCAGCAACTCGTCCTGTCGGTCGAACATGGAGACTCCGTGAGAACAAAGGTCATCAGGCTAGGCCCGAACGGTGACAGTCTCGTGACGCCAGCCTGCCGCATAATCGCCTGCTGATTGACGTTTACGTCAACGTCAAACACCCACCACCACAGGAGCACACCATGGACATTCAAGGCAAGGTTTTCATCGTCACCGGCGGCGCATCGGGCTTGGGCGAGGGCACGGCGCGCATGCTCGCCGCCAACGGCGGCAAGGTGGTGATCGCCGACATGCAGGTCGAGAAAGGCGAAGCGGTCGCCGGCGAAATCGGCGGTGTTTTCGTCAAGTGCGACGTGAGCAGCGAGACCGACGGACAGGCCGTGGTGGCTCAGGCCGTGTCGATGGGCAAGCTGATGGGCCTGATCAACTGCGCGGGCATCGCACCGGCCGAAAAGACCGTGGGCAAGAACGGCGCGCACAACCTGGGCGTCTACACCAAGACCATCATGGTCAACCTGGTGGGCAGCTTCAACATGATCCGCCTCGCTTCTGAGGCGATGTGCAAGAACGAACCCGAGGCCACCGGCGAGCGCGGCGTGATGATCTCCACCGCCAGCGTGGCGGCCTACGACGGACAGATCGGCCAGGCGGCCTATGCGGCCAGCAAGGGCGGCATCGTGGGCATGACGCTGCCGATCGCGCGCGACCTGTCGCGCAACGGCATCCGCAACATGACGATTGCGCCCGGCATTTTCGGCACGCCCATGCTGTTCGGCATGCCGCAGGAAGTGCAGGACGCCCTGGCCGCCAGCGTGCCCTTTCCCAGCCGCCTGGGCACGCCGGCCGACTATGCCAAGCTGGCCAGACACATCATCGAAAACGACATGCTCAATGGTGAGGTGATTCGCCTGGACGGCGCGATCCGTCTGGCGCCCCGCTGACGCGCGCCCACCGTCAGGCCCTCCCCGGACCTCGTCAGAGGAAGGCGGTGCGGGCCTGCTTGAAATCGATGCGCCCCTGCACCACTTTCTCCAGCGCATCGTGGCGCAGGCTGCGCATGCCCAGGCCCACGGCCGCATCAAAGATCACGTTGGGGCGTGCACGGTCCTGGATGAGCGAACGGATCTCGCGGTGGTTCTGCAGGATTTCATACACGCCGGTGCGTCCCTTGTAGCCCTTCGACTTGCAATGCTCGCAACCCACCGCGTGACCCACCTGCACGCCGTCGGGTGAGTCCACCCCCGCTGCCGCGAGCAGACGCTGCAGCGCCTGCTCCCGGGTCAGCTGGCTGCCTTCGCGGTATTCGTCGAGCAGCGCGTCCCACTCGGACGCGCTCAAGCGCCGGTGTTCTGCGCAGACCGGGCACAGGCTGCGCACCAGGCGCTGGGCCACGATGCCGAGCAGCGAATCGCCGAAGTTCATCGGGTCCATGCCCAGGTCGAGCAGTCGCACCACGCTTTCACAGGCGTTGTTCGTGTGCAGCGTGGAGAGCACGAGATGGCCAGTGAGCGACGCCTCGATCGCGATCTTGGCGGTCTCCGCGTCGCGCACCTCGCCGATCATGATGACGTCGGGGTCGGCGCGCAGGAAGCTGCGCATGGCGGTGGCGAAGTTCAGGCCGATCTTCTCGTTCATCTGCACCTGCCGAAGGCCGGCCTGGGTGATCTCGATCGGGTCTTCGGCGGTCCAGATCTTGCGCTCGGCGGTGTTGATCTGCGCCAGCATCGAATGCAGGGTGGTGGTCTTGCCGGATCCGGTGGGCCCGGCCGCCAGCACCAGTCCGAAGGTGCGCGCCGAAAAGCCCGAGATCAGGTCGAGGTCGCGCGGCTGCAGCCCCAGGCGGGCCAGCGGCAGGGGCTTGGCCGACTCCAGCAGGCGCAGCACCACGTCTTCGAGTCCGTCGTGCGTGGGCAGCACGGCCACCCGCAACTCCAGGGGCACACCGCCGAAGAGCGAAAAATCGATCTTGCCGTCCTGCGGTCGGCGCCGCTCCGCGATGTCCAGCCGGGCCATGATCTTGATGCGCGACACCAGGGGGCCGCGCAGGCGGGAGGGCAACCAGAGATACGGTTCAAGATCCCCGTCGCGCCGGAACCGGATCAGCGTGAGCGCATCGCCCGGATTGGTCTCGATGTGGATGTCGGAGGCCTGCACACGCCGCGCTTCGGCAATCATTTCGTTGACCAGCCGCACCATGCCGGCCGATTCGGCCCCGCTGCCGCTTTGCTCGGCATCCCCGCTGGTGTCGACCTCGCTCATGGCCTGCATCACGAGTTCTTCGACGCTCATCCCGGTGTGGGCGTCGCGCGCCATGCCCATCGGCGCGGCAACGCCGGCACTCAGCCCCCGCTCCTGCAGCGTCTGGCGCTCAAGGCGCTGCACGATGGCGGCACGCTGCGCCCAGACCAGCCAGACCGTGTGGCCCGTGAGCGAAACCAGGCGGCGGCGCAAGTCTTCGCTGGTGGGATTCCAGGCCGCCACCACGAACTGTTCGTTGGCCATGCCCAGCGGAACCACCTCCAGCTCGCAAGCCCTTGGCAACGGCAGTTCGGCAAAGGCGGTGGTCGAGGCGTCGAAGCCCGCGAGGTCCACCGCCACCACACCGGCCACCAGGGCCATGGCGTGGTGCCATTGTTCGTCGCTGATCAGTCCCCGGTCGACCAGTTCGTGCGAGCGGGAACGCAGCAGAGAGGGATCTTCCGCCCGCAGCAGGTCGACCCGTTCCGGCGCCAGGCAACCCGATGCGGCGAGTGCGTGGCCCAGATCGAGGATCGGCTGAGCCCGAAGCGCTCGCGCAGCGTCGTCCAGCGCCTCCAGACTTCGCGCCGCGCCCTCGCGCGTGTGTTGCGCCTGGCGGGACGCTTCAAACGGCACGCGGCTCATGCGAGCCGGCCCTCAATGGCTTCGCGCTGTCCCCACACGAGCAGCACGGCATGGCTGGTCACCGTGGACAACTGGCGCTGCAGGTCGGTGCTGGTCGGCTTCCACGAAGCCACGACAAAGTGGTCCAGCGCCGGCCCCAGCGGCAGCACGTCGTGCCAGCGGGCTTCCCGCATCGACAACACCTCGAAGGCATGCCGGTCCAGCTCGAAGCGGGCTGCATCGACTTCCACCACCCCGGCCACGCGCGCCATGGCGCGCTGAAAATCGTCCTCGCTGACGAGCACCTGCTCGACCAGTTCGTGCGCCCGTGCGCGCAGACGCTCCGGATCGTCACGCCTGAGCCTGGCCAGCGTGTCGGGGTCGATGGCGCGCAACTCGACCAGGGCCTGACCCAGGTCGATCACCGGACGGCGCCGCACCGCCTCGACGGCCGCGACCAGCTCCGGAAGATTGCGCGCGCACGGCTCGGGCTGGGCATCGGAAACCGGGGAGAACGACATGGAATCGGGTGACACCTGAAGGGTCCTTTCACTTGAAAACAGGCGGTTGCTTCATTTCAATGTAGGAGGCCGCTGGCGGGCCGGGTTTGATTTTTCGCAAATCCGATGGCGTGCGCAGCACCGATGCGACACGCCAGTGCAGACTCCGTGCTGAAAATCACACCGCATGAACACATCGCTGAGCAGCACCCCATGGCCCCGGTCTGTCGCCGTCCTGTGCATGGCCGTGGGCCTGCTCGCCGGTTGTGCCCTGCCGCCCGGCGGCGTGGGCCCTCCAGGCCTTGCGCAGCCCGAGGCCGCATCGGGTCGCACGGCGAAGCCCGGCTGGACCTTGCAGCGCCAGGCCGTGGCCGCGGCCAACCCGCTGGCCACCGAGGCGGGCGCGCACATCCTGCGCGCCGGCGGCAGCGCGCTGGACGCTGCGGTGGCGGTGCAGATGGTGCTCACGCTGGTGGAGCCGCAGTCCAGCGGCATCGGCGGGGGCGCCTTCCTGCTGCACCACGACGGGCGAACACTGCAGGCCTTTGACGGACGCGAAACCGCGCCCGCTGCGGTGGACGAGCGGCTGTTCCTGAACGAACAGGGCGAACCGATGCCCTTCATGCAGGCTGTGAACAGCGGGCGCTCGGTCGGTGTGCCGGGCACGGTGATGATGCTGGCGCTGGCCCACCGGCAGCACGGCAGACTGCCCTGGGCGCGCCTGTTCGAGCCGGCCATTGCCCTGGCCGAACAAGGCTTTTCGATCAGCCCGCGCCTGCACACGCTGCTGGCGGCCGACGCAACACTGAAGACCGACCCGGTGGCCGCCCGCTACTTCTACCGGGCCGATGGCCAGCCGCACCCGGCGGGCCACCGGCTGCGCAACCCCGAGCTGGCACAGGTGCTGCGCAACATCGCAGCCACCGGCCCGGTCGCGCTGCACGAAGGTCCGCTCGCGCAAGCCATCGTCGACAAGGTGCGCCGGCACCCCCGGCATCCGGGCACGCTGGGCCTGGACGACCTGAAGGGCTACCGGCCGCGCGAACGCGAGGCGATCTGCCACGACCACGCGGCCGCGCTGCGCGTGCTTCGCATCTGTGGCTTCCCGCCGCCGGGCTCCGGCGCCCTGGCCATCGGGCAGATCCTCGGACTGCTGGCGCGCACACCCCAGGGCACGTCCCCCTTGATCGATGGCCTGCCCGATGCCGACTGGCTGCACAGCTACAACGAGGCCTCACGGCTGGCATTCGCCGACCGCGCCCAATACCTCGGCGACCCCGATTTCGTGGCGCCGCCGGCCGGCCGGTGGACGAGCCTGCTCGATGCGCCCTACCTCGACGATCGGGCCCGGCTGATCAGCGGCACGCGCATGCCCGCAGCCCCCGCGGGTCAGCCTGGTGGCCTGCGCAGCAGCTGGGCGCCCATGCCCGACCAGGCCGAACACGGCACCAGCCACATCAGCATCGTGGACGGTTTCGGCAACGCGCTGGCCATGACCACCACCATCGAATCGGCCTTCGGCTCGCGCCTCATGGTCACCACCGACCCGGGCCGAAGCGGGGGTTTCCTGCTCAACAACCAGCTCACCGACTTCAGCTTTGCGCCGCGCGACGCGCAAGGCCGGCCAGTGGCCAACCGGGTCGAGCCCGGCAAGCGCCCGCGCTCCTCGATGTCGCCCACGCTGGTGTTCGACAAGGCCTCGGGTGAGCTGCTCATGAGCACCGGCAGCCCCGGCGGCGCCTTCATCATTCACTACACGGCCAAGGTGTTGCACGGTGTTCTGCAGTGGCGCCTGACGCCGCAGGCCGCCGTGGATCTGCCCAACTTCGGCACGCTGGGCGGGCCGCTGGTGCTGGAGCAAGGCCGCTTCCCGCAAGCAACACTGCAGGCTTTGCAGCAGCGTGGTCACACCGTGCAGCAGGGCGAACTCACCAGCGGTGCGCAAGCCCTTGTTCGGCGCAACCGCGCGTGGCTGGGTGGCGCCGATCCGCGCCGCGAGGGCGTCGTTGCCGGCGACTAGACGTCGATGGCGGCGGCCGAGCCCGCCCGTTTGCGAAGCTCGAACTTCTGGATCTTGCCGGTGCTGGTCTTGGGCAATTCGCCAAACACCACCGCGCGCGGCACCTTGAAGCCGGCCAGGTGCAGCCTGCAATGCGCCACGATGGACTCGGCCGTGGTGTCGGCCCCGGCCTTGAGCTCGATGAAGGCGCAGGGCGTCTCGCCCCACTTCGCATCGGCCTTGGCCACCACCGCCGCTGCGAGCACCGCGGGGTGGCGGTAGAGCACGTCCTCCACCTCGATCGACGAGATGTTTTCACCGCCGGAGATGATGATGTCCTTGCTGCGGTCCTTGATCTTGAAGTAGCCGTCGGCGTACTGCACCGCCAGGTCGCCGCTGTGGAACCAGCCGCCGGCAAAGGCCTCGGAGGTCGCCTTCGGGTTCTTCAGGTAACCCTTCATCGCGATGTTGCCCTTGAACATGATCTCGCCCATGGTCTCGCCGTCCTGCGGCACCGGCAGCAGGGTCTCGGGATCGAGCACGCGAACGTCGCGCTGCAGGTGGTAACGCACACCCTGGCGCGCGTTGAGCCGGGCTCGTTCGCCGATGTCCAGCGTGTCCCAGGCTTCGTGCTTCGCACACACCGTGGCCGGCCCGTAGACCTCGGTGAGGCCATAAACATGGGTGAGGTCAAAGCCCATCTGCTCCATGCCTTCGATCATCGAAGCCGGCGGCGCAGCACCCGCCACCATCGCCTTCACCCCGGCCGGCAGACCCAGCTTCATGGCCGCCGGTGCGTTGACCAGCATGCCGTGCACGATGGGCGCGCCGCAGTAGTGGGTCACCCCGTGGCGGCGCATGGCATCGAAGATCGCCTGCGCTTCCACCCGGCGCAGGCACACGTTGACCCCTGCGCGCGCGGCCACCGTCCACGGAAAGCACCAGCCGTTGCAGTGGAACATGGGCAGCGTCCAGAGGTACACCGCGTGTTTGGGCATGTCCCACTCCATCACGTTGGACACCGCGTTCATGGCCGCCCCGCGGTGGTGATACACCACGCCCTTGGGGTTGCCGGTGGTGCCGCTGGTGTAGTTCAGCGCGATGGCGTCCCACTCGTCGGCCGGCAGGCTCCAGGCAAACGCCGGGTCGCCAGCGGCCAGAAAGGCTTCATAGGTGCTGCTGCCGATGCGCTCGGACGCGCCGGTGAACAGCGCATCCTCCACATCGATCACCAGCAGGGGTGCGCCCGACCGGCGCATCGTCAGCGCCTGCTTCAGCGTGAGCGAGAACTCCGGGTCCACGATCACCACCTTCGCCTCGCCGTGGTCGAGCATGAAGGCAATGGCCTCCGGGTCCAGCCGCGTGTTGAGCGCGTTGAGCACGGCTCCCGCCATGGGCACGCCGAAATGCGCCTCCACCATGGGCGGCGTGTTGGGCAGCATCACCGCCACGGTGTCGTTCTTGCCGATGCCGGCGCGCTGCAGGGCGCTGGCCAGGCGCCGGCAGCGCGCGAAGGTCTCGCCCCAGGTCTGGCGCAACTCGCCGTGCACCACCGCCAGGCGATCCGGGTAGACCTCGGCGGTTCGCTCGATGAACGACAGCGGGGAAAACGGCGCGAAGTTGGCCTCGTTGCGCGGCAGGTCCTGGTCGAAGATGCTGGTCATGGCGGTTTGTCTCCTGGGGTGGATGGCTCTTTGGCCCGTGCGAGAGAATACTCCCGTGGCCATCCCCCAGACCTTCATCCAGGAACTGCTCAACCGCGTCGACGTGGTCGATGTGGTGGGTCGCTACGTGCAGCTCAAGAAGGGCGGCGCCAACCTGATGGGCCTGTGCCCGTTCCATGGCGAGAAGTCGCCCTCGTTCAGCGTCAGCCCGACCAAACAGTTCTATCACTGCTTCGGCTGCGGGGCCAACGGCAATGCCATCGGCTTCCTGATGGAACACGCCGGCATGAGTTTCATCGAGGCAGTGAAAGACCTGGCCCAGCAAACCGGCATGCAGATGCCCGAAGACGATGCCTCGCCACAAGACCGCGAGCGCGCCGCACAGCAGCGACAGAAGCAGGTCACGCTGACCGACGTGCTGGAGAAGGCCGCGCAGGCCTATGCGAAACAACTCAAGGTTGCGCCGCGCGCGGTCGACTACCTCAAGGGCCGCGGCCTCTCGGGCCAGATCGCCAAGACCTTCGGCCTGGGCTACGCGCCAGAAGGCTGGCGCGCACTGGCCAGCGTGTTCCCCGACTACCAGGACCCGCTGCTGGTCGAGTCCGGCATGGTGATCGAACACGAAGACGAAAAAGGGGCTGACGGCCAGTCGAAACGCTACGACCGTTTTCGCGATCGCATCATGTTCCCGATCCGCAACGTCAAGGGCGAGTGCATCGGCTTTGGCGGTCGTGTGCTCGACAAGGGTGAGCCCAAGTACCTGAACTCGCCCGAAACCCCGGTGTTCAGCAAGGGCCGCGAACTCTACGGTCTGTTCGAAGGCCGCACCGCCATCCGTGTGGCGGGTTATGCGCTGGTGACCGAGGGCTACATGGACGTGGTGGCGCTGGCCCAGCTCGGGTTTGCCAACACGGTGGCCACGCTGGGCACGGCCTGCACGCCCGACCATGTGCAGAAGCTCTTTCGCTTCACCGACAGCGTGGTGTTCAGCTTCGACGGCGACAACGCCGGCCGGCGGGCCGCACGCAAGGCGCTCGACGCCGCCCTGCCCCTGGCCACCGACACGCGCAGCGTGAAGTTCCTCTTTCTGCCCGCCGAACACGACCCCGACAGCTTCGTGCGCGCCAACGGCGAAGCCGCCTTCGCCCAGTGCGTGAAGGAGGCGGTGCCGCTCTCGCGTTTTCTGATCGAAGCGGCCAGCGCCGACTGCGACCTGTCCACCGCCGAAGGCCGCGCCCGCATGGCCAGCCAGGCGCGACCCCTCTGGAGCGCCCTGCCCGATGGCGCGCTCAAGCGCCAGCTGATCGGCGAGCTGTCCAGCGGCATCGGCATCGGCAGCGCCGACCTGCTGCAGCTCTGGCAGCAGACCGGCGCTGGTTCGCGCACGGCCCGGGCAGGCGGGCACACCCCGGCGCCGGCGTCGGGCGACCCGGGCCACGACGGCAGCCCTTCGTTCGAGGCCTCCGCCGGGGGCTACGAATCCAGCGCCGGCAGCTACCGCGGCGACAGCGGCGGCCACGGCAGGAAGGGCTACGGAAAATGGCGCAAGGCCCCGCCCCCGCCACCGCGCATGCTCGGCACGCGCCGTGCGGGTGGCAGCCGGGCCGACCGCGCGGTGGCCCTGTTGCTGTCCAACGCGCAGGCGTGGGACGGCCTGTCGGCCGACGACCACAGCCTGCTGGCCCACCTGCCCGCGCCGCACGGAGCGCTGTTCGCCTGGCTCGAGGCCCAGTTGCACGAACACGGCCCCCAGCCCTGGGCCGCCTTGCGCGAAGCGCTGCGGGGGCACGAACACGAGGCGTTCGGCTGCACCCAGGTGGAGCAGGTGCCGCCCAGTGACGACCCCGCCTCCGAGCAATCGGAACTCACCGACGTGATGAACCGCCTGCGCCGCGACGCGCTGGAAGAGCAGGCGAGCCAGCTGGCCACCCGGGTGGCCGAGGGCGACGCGGCTGCCCTGAGCGACTACAAACGGGTCCGGGACCAGCTCGCCGCACTGAAAACCAGCGCCGCCAACTAGCCAAAAGCGGCCCGCGGGGTATAATCCGCGGCTTTGCACCGCAAGCGCGACAGCAGCACCTCCGGCATCGGCCCGGCCCTTTGACAAGGGCTGCAAGGACACTCCTCCTGGCCACCTCAGCGACCCGACCCGGGCCTGACGGAACCCCGCAAGGACTGCACACCAAATGTTCGCCCCAACAGCTTGCAGGCCTGCCCTTTCCGGCGAAAGGCAGGCGTTGTGCCCAACAAAATCACCGGGACGGACCGCGCCGCGCGGCCTTCAGGCGTTTTTTGTGTGTTCTGCCGGTTCCAAGTTCGACATTTTTCTGAGGTCCTCATGCCCGCGAAGAAATCCAGCACGCCCGTCTCGTCCAGCACAAAACCCGCCAAAAAGGCACCCACACGCGCCACCGCCCCGGCTTTGCCTCCGAAGAAAGCCCCTGCAGTGACCGACAAGACCCCCGCCAAAGCCGCCGCCAAGGCCGCACCCGCCAAAAAAACCGTTGCCAAGGCACCCGACACCGAGTTGCTCGACGACGCGCCAGCGAAGAAGAAGCCAGGCCGTCCGGCCAAGGCCGCTGTTGCCGGTGACGACAAGCCAGCCGCCAAACGCGGCCGCAAGCCCAAGGCCGACGCCAAGGGCAAGTCCTCCGGCGGTGGCGACATCGACGACGCCGACCTGAGCGACATCGAAGACGACCTGACCGGTGAGGTCGAAGTCGAAGCGGTGGACGCCACGTCGACCACGACCGAAAAGGTCAAGCCCCTGCGCATGAAGATCAGCAAGGCGAAGGAGCGCGCGCTGATGAAGGAATTCGGCCTGGACGAAACCGTCCTGTCCGAAGAAGAGGCCCGCAACCGCCGCGAACGCCTCAAGACGCTGATCAAGCTGGGCAAGACCCGCGGCTACCTCACGCACGGCGAAATCAACGACCACCTGCCCGACAAGCTGGTCGAGGCCGAAACGCTTGAAGTGGTGGTCTCGCTGCTCAACGACATGGGCGTGGCCGTTTACGAACAGACGCCCGACGCCGAGACCCTGCTGCTGAACAACACCGGCCCCACCGCCGCCACCGAAGAAGAAGCCGAAGAAGAAGCCGAAGCCGCGCTGTCCACCGTCGACAGCGAGTTCGGCCGCACCACCGACCCGGTGCGCATGTACATGCGCGAAATGGGCACGGTGGAGCTGCTCACGCGCGAAGGCGAGATCGAGATCGCCAAGCGCATCGAAGGCGGCCTGAACGACATGATGGCCGCCATCAGCGAGAGCCCGGCCACCATCGCCGAGATCCTGGTGATGGCCGAAGACATCCGCAGCGGCAAGGTCGTCATCTCCACCGTGGTCGACGGCTTTGCCGACGCCGACGCAGCCGACGATTACGTGGCCGAGGAAGACTTCGACGACTACGACGAAGCCGACGACGACGACGGCAAGGGCGGCTCCAAGGCCCTCACACGCAAGCTCGAAGAACTCAAGCGCGAAGCCCTCACCCGCTTCGACACCATGCGCACGCTGTTCGAGAAGCTGCACAAGACCTACGACAAGGAAGGCTACGGCACGCCGACCTACCTCAAGACGCAGAAGGCCATCACCGAAACGCTGATGTCGATCCGCTTCACCGCCAAGGCCATCGAGAAGCTGTGCAGCACCATGCGCAACCAGGTGGACGACGTGCGCAAGAAAGAGCGCGAGCTGCGCCGCATCATCGTGGACAAGTGCGGCATGCCGCAGGAGAAGTTCATTGCCGACTTCCCGGCCAACCTGCTCAACCTGAAATGGGTGGAGAAGCAGGCCGCGGCCGGCAAGCCCTGGAGCGTGGTGATGGAGCGCAACATCCCGCCGGTGCAGGAACTGCAGACCGGCCTGATGAACATCCAGAGCAGCGTGGTCGTGCCGCTGGCGCACCTCAAGGACATCCACAAGCGCATGAACTCGGGCGAGTCCACCTCGCGCGACGCGAAGAAGGAAATGATCGAGGCCAACCTGCGTCTCGTGATCTCGATCGCCAAGAAGTACACCAACCGCGGCCTGCAGTTCCTCGACCTGATCCAGGAAGGCAACATCGGCCTGATGAAGGCGGTGGACAAGTTCGAATACCGCCGTGGCTACAAATTCTCGACCTATGCCACCTGGTGGATCCGCCAGGCCATCACCCGCTCGATCGCCGACCAGGCGCGCACCATCCGGATTCCGGTGCACATGATCGAGACCATCAACAAGATGAACCGCATCAGCCGCCAGCACCTGCAGGAGTTCGGCTTCGAGCCCGATGCGTCCATCCTGGCCGAGAAGATGGAGATGCCGGAAGAGAAGATCCGCAAGATCATGAAGATCGCCAAGGAGCCGATCTCCATGGAAACGCCGATCGGCGACGACGACGATTCGCACCTGGGCGACTTCATCGAAGACCAGGCCAACACCGCTCCCATCGAGGCGGCGATGCAGGCCGGCCTGCGCGAAGTGGTCAAGGAAATCCTCGACAGCCTCACGCCCCGCGAAGCCAAGGTGCTGCGCATGCGCTTCGGCATCGAGATGTCCACCGACCACACGCTGGAAGAAGTGGGCAAGCAGTTCGACGTGACCCGCGAACGCATCCGCCAGATCGAAAGCAAGGCGGTGCGCAAGCTCAAGCACCCCAGCCGCTCGGACAAGCTGCGCAGCTTCATCGACACGCTGTAAGGCGGGGTCGCTCAAGAAAAAGGGAGCCGCTGGCTCCCTTTTTTTTGCCTCGGAACAGGTCAGTGGCCGGGTCAGGGAGCACCGAACTGCTGCGCCACCGCTTCCAGCGAGTTTTGTACCCGCTGCACCATGGCAGACGGGCCCGCCGCTGACAACACCAGTTCGTGCGTGGCCCGGGTCATGCCCACATAGAGCAGCCGGACTTCTTCTTCAATGGCTTCGTCCTTGAAGGGCATGGCATCGAGTGCGGCCACGATCACCAGCGGGAACTCCAGCCCCTTGGCGCTGTGCAGCGTCAACAGCTTGACGCTCGGTCTGGTCCAGTTGAACGCCCTGAAGTTCTGGTCGTTCATGGACTGCACTGCGATGCGCCTGCGCCGCAGCGCAGCAGCCACATCGTCCATGTGCCGCTTGATGCGAAACAGCACCGCCACGTCGTCCAGTGCCCGCCCTGCGGCCAGCGCCTGCTCGATGCGCTCGGCCACCAGTTCGGCCTCTTCACGCGCGTTACCCGCCAGCATCAGCACCGGCACTGGCCCGCGCCGCCCAGCGCTTGCGGGCAGCACCGACTGCACCGCCTCGTCGGTTTCAGCCCGATCGGACAGCAAACTCTGCGCACAGTGCATGGCCAGCGCCAGCACCTCCGCCGTGTTGCGGTAGTTGAGCTTGAGCACGCTGGTGCGCCCCTGGGCCTGAATGCCCACGCTGGCAAAGTTGAACTTGCGGCGCTTCTTCTGGTAGATCGACTGGGCGTCGTCGTACAGCACCAGCAGCGAGTTCGTGGCCGGCGTCACCATGCGCGCGGCCATCTGCAACCAGGCGTCCTCAAAGTCGTGTGCCTCGTCGATCAACAGCGCCGTGTACTGACCCGCCGGCACCAAGCCCGAGGCCACCGAGCGGTTGACGGTGTCGGCCAGGGCTTCGAAATAGGCGCTGCCCGACAAACCAGCGGGTACCTCCAGCTGGTAGGCGCGCACCAAGTCCTGGCACCAGCTGTGGAAGGTGCGCACCGCCACGCGCTCGTCCACACCCCGCAGGCGCAACTGGCCTTCGATGCGTTGCGACAGCGTGCGGTTGAAACAGAGCACCAGGATCGGTCGGTCGGCTTGCGCCGCAGCCGCCAGTTGCTGCGCCCGGAACACCAGGATCATGGTCTTGCCCGACCCGGCCGAGCCGTGGATGACCCGGTGCCCTTCGCCCAGGGTGCGCGCCACCTGCTCCTGCTGCAGGTCCATCACCTGCATCAGGTCGGGCAATGCCAGTGCAGGCGAAGCTTCCCCGTCTTCAAGCAGGGAAGGCTGTTGTTGCACGCGGATTTCAGGAAACAGGTGCCAGCGGACGCGGTCGCGCTGCGGCAGCGACAACGTGTGCGGGTAGTTCACCGTGAACATGCCCCAGAGCTTGCTCTGGAAGCTGGCTTCATCCACCGCCTCGTCCAGATCGTCCCGCATCAGCACCTGGTTCCTGGGGAACAGACTGTGAAATTCCAGACCAGCCACATCCTTGTCGGCCAAACCCGAAAACACAGCGCCCCAGCCGTAAGGAAACAGCAACTTGCCCCTGAATGGACCGTCGGCATGCACCAGCAACGGGTCGCGCGCCATCAGGTCCACCAGCTCCATGGCGTAGTCGCGCGCCTGGCGCAGCGGGTTGGCCTCGGTAACCAGCCCACGCTCGGTCTTGAGCTCCACGCTGTCGCGGTTGGCCTTGGACAGCGTGGCCCGCTTCCAGTGCTTCACCTCCAGGATCAGGATGCCCTGGCGCGGGCTCAAGACCACAAAGTCGGGCTGCCTGGCCTTGGGGCCCAGCGGCACGTCGTGCCAGACCATGTAGTCGTCGGACAGGCTGCGTTTGAGCTGGTGCAACACCAGGCGCTCGCCCGCGTTCGCACATCGCTTGTCAATGTGGGTGAGTCCCTGGGGAAAGATGGCCATCGTTCAGCGTCCGTCAGATGCTTCGGCCAGCTCGACGCCGAGGTCGCCCGCAATCAACTTGAACTGCTCCAGCGCGGCTTGCAGGTCTTCCACGATCTCCTGCGCGATCACGCCCGGCGCTGGCAGGTTGTCGCTGTCGGCCAGCGAGTCGTCTTTGAGCCAGAAGATGTCCAGGCTCGCCTTGTCACGCGCTGCGATGTCTTCATAGGTGTAGGCGCGCCAGCGGCCTTCCGGCCTCGTTCGGCCTGAGCCTGTCGAAGGCTCTGCGCTCCAGGTAGCGGCGCGCTGGTTGCGGTTGGCCGCGCTGTAGAGCGCAACGAACTCGTCCAGGTGCTCGCGCTTGAGCGGGTTGGTCTTGAGTGTGAAGTGCTGGTTGGTGCGCAGGTCGTAGATCCAGAGCTTCTTTGTCCAAGGCGTTTCGCTGGCGGGCTTCTTGTCGAAGAACAACACGTTGGCTTTAACACCCTGCGCGTAGAACAAGCCGGTGGGCAGGCGCAGCAGCGTGTGCAGGTCGCATTCCTGCATCAAACGGCGGCGGATGATTTCGCCCGCTCCGCCTTCAAACAACACGTTGTCGGGCAGCACCACCGCCGCCCGGCCGTTGGTGGCCAGCAGCGTCTTGATGTGTTGCACAAAGTTGAGCTGCTTGTTGCTCGTGGTGGCCCAGAAATCGTCGCGCTCGATGATGTCTTTCTCGGTGCTCGTGCGGCCGTCTTCACCCACGATCACGGTGCTGCTTTTTTTGCCGAACGGCGGGTTGGCCAGCACCACGTCAAAGCGCGCGCCGGGGTCGGTTCCCAGTGCATCACCCACCACCACCGGCACCGACTTTTCAGAGCCGATGCCGTGCAGCATCAGGTTCATGGCGCACACACGCGCTGTGGCCTGCACCAGCTCGTAGCCGGTGAACGCCTTTTCCTTCAGGTGTTTGAGCTGGTCGCGCGTGAGGTTCTTGTGGTGCGCGGTGATGTGGTTGTGCGCGGTGAACAAAAAGCCGCCGGTGCCACAGGCCGGGTCGCAGATCGACTCGCCCGGCTGCGGTGCGATGCAGTCCACCATGGCCTGGATGAGCGCGCGCGGCGTGAAGTATTGGCCCGCGCCGCTCTTGGTGTCTTGCGCGTTGCGCTCCAGAAGGCCCTCGTAGGCATCGCCCTTCACGTCCGCGCCCAGGATGGTCCAGGTCTCGGTGTCGATGAGGTCGGCCACCACACGGCGCAGCTTGGCCGGGTCTTGAAACTTGTTTTGCGCCTTGGCGAAGATCAGCCCCAGCGTGCCGCGCTCCATGCCCAGCCGGTCCAGCGTGTGGCGGTAGTGGTCAAACAGCGCATCACCATCACGCGCCAGCAGCGACGGCCAGCCATAGCCCTCGGGCACGATGCTCGGCTGGTTGTGCGGCGGTTTGCTGCGCTCATCGGCCATCTTCAGGAACAGCAGGTAGGTGAGCTGCTCCACGTAGTCGCCATAGCTCATGCCGTCGTCGCGCAGCACGTTGCAGTAGTTCCAGAGCTTCTGGACGAGGGAGTGGGTGTTGGTGTTCATGTCGGTTTCAGCCCTTTGGGGCGGGCTTGGGTGATCTGGGCGCGTTCGGGTCGAGGATAGCGGCCAGCCTGTCCATCGCCATGCCCCGTTCTCGGGCGCGCCCAACGCGCAATGCGTCGAACAGGGCCAGCATCTCATAGAGCCTGGCGTCGCTAGTTGCCGCAAACGGCACGTTGGGATGCAAGGGCTCAATACCCAGACCTCGAACCTGGCCGTTCGGGTGAGGCCATACGTAGTCGTTGGAGCCAGGTGCAAACACGCCTGCAAAAGCGGGGGCGCTGTGGCTGGTTGGAACGCCAACAGCCATTGGCATGCGGTCTGGCACAAAGACGAAGCGCGCGCCGTGAATGACGAACTCCGCAAGAAAGCGGTCGTGGGGACGAACCGGATTGCCAGAAGCATTTGCCTGAAGCCCCCGGTGCCGCCGCTGCTTCACCGGATGAATGTCCTGGCCCAGCAGCTCCGAGCGAGCCCCCTCACCCGACAGGTCCGCCGTGCCGTTCTCCAGCAGCAATCCGGATCGCAAACACCGTTGCACACCCGCATGCGCCTCGGACGCACTCAGCCCCAGTTCTCTGGCCAACCGCGCGTAGGTCCACCGCTCGCTGCCAATGGCAACCAGCTTGAGCGCAACCAACAAGTCTTGGGGTTTCAGCAGCATTAGTCTTTATTCGCGAATTGCGAACAAATTCTATCGCCAGCGAGCCCTATTCAAACCATCTGCCAAGCTCAGGGGAACTCTGCCCTTCAATCGCTAGAGGACTGAGGCGCCTTTTTGGCTCGTTTGACTGCGGGCTTGCGAGCAACCAGCTTGGCGACCCGCTCTCCTTTGGGCGAAGCCAAGTCGGCAAACGACACAGACGGCAGCAAAAATGGCCCATGTACCGAGCGGCTTGTGATGGTCACGACCAATTCCCGAACAGCACCGAAAAGCAGGGACACACCATTCACCATCGCACGTACCCGTCTTTCTTCGGCCTGCCCTTCCGCTTGGACCAGATGCATGCGAACCAACCCACGCGCATTGACCTGAACCACGTAAGGCGCCTGTTCGTCGGCCTTGGGGCCAACCTTCAGCAACAGGCGGACACCGTAGTCGGAATACCGCTCTTCCTCAGCAAACAGCTCGATACCAACCTCGGCTGAGATGTTCAGCTTTCCCGGGAAAAAAACCAAGGTTGGGGAGGCATCCGGATCGGCCTTGTAGCCCTGAACAGGCTGTACGGAGACACCGTCAAAAACGTACTCCAGCAGTTGCAAAGGACTAAGCTGCACAGGCTTCCTCCAGCACCATGAATTCGTGGTTCGAGGCGTCGAACGTCAAGCCCATGTGCTGAACCTCATACGCGCCGTGGAAGCGCTGCTGAACAGGCTTCATGGTCTTGCGACTCATCCAGGACTGAATGTCGGGCTCGTCCTGCATCTCCAGGGTCAGCGCCGTGCGCTGGGTCCAGGGTTGCGATGCGGACGATACATCCGCCTTCCGAAACACCGTATCAAACGTGTACCCAAGTGCACCAGCCACAGTGGCAATCGTTTGCACCGTGATGTTTTCTTGCCCGGAGAGCACCTGCGACACGCGCGCCCGGCTCCACCCCAGCTTGCGGGCCAGGTCAGCGCGCGACACGTCAGCGTGATTCAGCAGCAGGGTCAGGTCGGCCGCCACGTCCACGGCCTTCAGCTCATCGGCCAGCCCTTTGTGGGCAGCAATCAGGTCGCCAAACAGCGGTTTGTGTGCCATGTCATGTTCTCGCTTCGATCAATCAGTCATTCAACCCACTGGATGCCACCCGCAGATTGGGAGGCCTCCAGAAAATCCACCACGGCCCGCTCGGCCTTGTTCTGTTCTTTCCCGGACAACTTGTCCTTGCGCTTTGCGAGCACGTCCGTTAACAGAACCACCTTGCCGCTGGCGTAATAAAACAGGATGCGGATATCGCCATGCCTGTACCGCCAGACGGTCTCTTTTCGCTTGGTCACCTCGCAGTAAAACGGCTCGAACGCTTCATGGACCGCCTTCTCATCCACCAGCTGGTTGAACGGCTTACCCAGATGGGACAGCTTCACGAAGTGCGCCAAGCCCTTCAATGCAGCGCGCTGATCGGCCGCCGACAAAGTTTGCACAGCACCGAACACGCTTGCGCTCTGACGCGTCGCTTCAGCGCACAGAGAAACCGGCCGGAACCGCCCCTCTGGCAAAACACCCCCGGTACTCAACCCGAAGTCTTCAGGACGGATTTCGGTTAGATAGCGAATTTGTTTAGGCAAAGCTTAACACCGTTAGATGCCGAAGATGTGGGGAGGCGCACCGATTGACCTCGGTTTTTGTGGGATTGCTTGGCTTTCCATGACTGTATTTTCATCCAGTTCCAAAGAGTCGCTTTGTCTCAGCTCCCCGCTTCCGCCTCCTGCAGCTCCTTCAGCGTGCGCCCCTGCGCGTCTTTCCATTTGGTGCGCCCGTTGGTGTGGCGCCCCAGAATCAGCACCGCCGCCAGCGAGGGCGAGGTGAACACGTAGTCCTGTGTGAAGCGCAGCGCATCACCGTCAGGCACCAGCACGCCGCTGTTCAAAAGGTCTTTCCGCTGGGTCGCGCGGGCGGGCCAGTTCTGCTGAAGCGAGGGCACCACCTCGGTCACCGCGCGCGAGCCTGCCTTGACCACAAACCCTTGGCTGGCTTCGTAGCCCGTGGCCTCTACCCCCTTGCCGGCGCAATACAGCAGCGGAGCCACCGGCGCGGCTGCATCAGCCCGAATCACCGTGGAAACAGCCGGCGCCGACTCGAACGCGTGCACCCCCAACACAGGCAACATGCCCAGCATGTGGTCCAGAAACACCAGCATGTCCGCCCGGTCGGCCTCGCTCAGGGTGGGCTCGTTGGGAAAGTTGCCGTTGTCCAGCGGCACGCGCTTGGCCGCACGGGCCAGTGCGATCAGCCGCGCCTCCAGAAACTGCACATGCGCCTTGTTGAGCAACCCACCCACCGCCACGAAACCGATGGCGCGGGTCCAGAAATCTTTCTGCGCGTAGTGGCTCTCAAGCCGGGGGCGAATCGGGTCACCCTCGCCCACGTAGAGCAAGTCGCCCTCGCCGTCCGGCCGCGGGCGGAACGTGTCAATGACTTTGCGCCACCAGTGATCATGAATTTACTGCGC
>NZ_JAUCZG010000030.1 GCF_030373225.1 Hydrogenophaga sp.
GGCGTGCGCAACCAGGACGGTGCGGTGATCGCGGCGCGCGAGTCCCTGGCCATCGCCGCCGGCGCGATCCACAACACCGAAGGGGCTTTGCTGCTGAGCGCGGGCGATATGGCGCTCTCAGCCAGCGAGCGGCTGGAGAACCGCTCGGCCAGCATCGAGGCGCTGGGCCAGCTCGACCTCCGCACGCCGGTGCTGGTCAATGCCAACGACCACTTCGAGACCCGGCTCGTTCCGGTGGAGGGCCCGACGGCGCTCAGCCTGATCCAGCCCAGCGGCAGCTCAGCGCGCGTTCCGGTCAGCCGTCTGGTCTGGGAGGCATGGCAGCGCGCCGGTCAGTACCGCTACGACACGTCGCCCGACCCCCACGCCGGCGTGGCGCCGGTGCTGGGCAAGACACCCATTCCCGAGCTGGGCCAGGTGAGCTGCAGCGACCCGGACAACGAAGCGAGCTGCGTTCGTGTGCCTGGTGCCGACTACCCCGCCAACGACCCGGCCTGGGCCTGGTTCAAGCTGGCTGCGCCTTCGCCCGAGCCCCCGTTGCCCGAGCCTGTGGCCCCGCTGCCTGAGCAGCCCGTGTTGGCGCCACAGGCCACCCCGGCACAGCGTGCCGCGCACGAGCAAGCGCTGCTTGCCTACCAGGCCGCACTGGCCCAACACCGGGCCGCGCAGGCTGCCCGCACCGCCTGGGAAACCTGGGACAGCCAGACCGAGGCGCTGTACGCCGAGCTGGACGCACGCATCGAGGCCTACAACCAGGGTTTCGCCAGTCATGTGATCCGCGACTGGAGCCGCTTCGACATCCAGCGCACGGTGAGCCAGACGCAGGTGGTGCGCAGCGAGCCAGGACGCATCACCGCCGGCGGTGACCTGTCGCTGCAAGGGCAGGATCTGCTCAACGCCGACAGCGAAATCGTCGCCGGCGGCGCGCTGCGGGGCGACCTGCACAGGCTGGTGAACCGGGCCACGCCCGGCGAGCGGGTGGTGCAGGACAGCGGCACGGTGCACAGCAGTTGGGTCTTCAGCCGCCGCGGCGGCAAGCTCAGGCTCGGCACCAAACGCTGGTACCGCGACACCAGTGCGTCGGCGCCTTATGCACCGCCGGCCGACGTCAGTTCGGTCGATCTGAACGTGGCCCGGCTGATCGGACAAACCGGCACGGCGCCGTCTCCAGCACTGGCCCTGCCCTCGGGCGCCCTCTTTGCACCGGTTGCCGACCCCTCCGCACGCCACCTGCTGGAAACCGACCCGCGCTTTGCCGACCATCGACAGTGGCTCAGCTCGGACTTCATGCTGCAAGCGCTGGCCACCGACCCCGACACGGTGCACCAGCGCCTGGGAGACGGCTTCATCGAGCAGCGCCTGGTGCGCGAGCAGCTGGGCGCTCTCACCGGGCAGCGCTTCCTGGGCGACTTCAGCAGCGACGAGGCCCAGTTCCGCGCGCTCATGAGCGCCGGCGTCACCTTCGCCCAGGCGCACCAGCTGCGCCCGGGCGTGTCGCTGTCCGCCGCGCAGGTGGCCCAGCTCACCAGCGACATCGTCTGGCTGGAGACACAGACCGTCACGCTGGCCGACGGGCAGACCCAACAGGCCCTGGTGCCGCGCGTCTACCTGTTGCCACGCGCCGCAGACTTGAGCCCCGATGGGGCGCTGATGGCCGGGCGCGAGCTGCAGCTCGAGCTGGACGGTGATGCGATCAACAGCGGCCAGCTGTCTGGCCGGCGTGTGGTGCGCATCGACGCGCAGAACATCCACCACCTGGGCGGCAAGGTTTCGGCGCAGGTGGTGGATCTTGACGCGCAGCAAGACATCGCCAACATCGGCGGCCGCCTCAATGCCCGTGACGCCCTGCGGCTCAACGCGGGGCGCGACATCGTGGTGGACAGCACCACCACCACAGCGAGCAGCACGGCGGGCGCCAGCCGCTTCGAGCGCACCGCCCTCGACCGCGTGGCCGGGCTGTATGTCAGCGGCGAGGCCGCCACGCTGGTGCTCAACGCCGGGCGCGACATCCGGCTCAAAGCCGCTGTGCTGGAGAACGCCGGCACCGGCGACACCGTGCTGCTGGCCGGACGCAACCTGAGCCTGGGCACCGTCACCACCGGCAGCGAGGACAACATCCACTGGAATGCCCACACCCGGCTGCGCGTGGACCAGCGCCGGGAGACCGGCACAAGCATCCGCGGCGGTGGCGATGTGGTGCAGCGCGCCGGGCAGGACATCACCGCGCGCGCCGCGCAGGTGCAGGCTGCAGGCGAGCTCAGCTCGGTGGCCGTGCGCAACAACCTGGTGGAAGCGGGAGACACCACGCTCGAGCTCGATGAAGCGCGCCGCAGCCAAAGCCGGGGCGCCTTCTCCAGCAAGACCACCACCACGCAAATCACCCACCGCAGCGCCCAGGCGCAAGCCAGCGAGCTGCAGGGCCGCAGCGTGGAAGTGCTCGGCACCAACGTCGTCACGGTGGGCGCGAACCTCCAGGGACGCGACAGCGTGCATGTTGAAGGCACCGACCAGACCCTGCTGCTGGCCACCCAGGACCGCAGCGTCACGCAGGTGGAGGTGCAGACCCGGCGCCGCGTGGCCGGCATCTCGGCGGGCAAGCGAGAGAGCACCGACACCGTGGTTCAGAACACCAGCGTCGGCACCGAACTCATCTCCGACCAGGCCGTGCGCATCGGCGTGGGCGAGCGCACCGAACTCATCGGTGCGCGGGTTGAGGCGCCAGCCATCGGGTTCAGCCGCAGCGAGCACGCCGCGCCCGGCGCTGCGGGCGAGTTGCTGCTCGGTGGCGCCGTCGATCAAGACGTTCACAGCCACCAGAGCAAGACCGTGACCGCCGCCGTCTGGCAAAAGACCGTCAGCCGCGGGCACGAGACCGAGACCCTGAAGCCCACCGAGCTGCACGGCGAGCTTCGGTTCGACCCCGGCCTCGCCATCAGCGCGCAGCTGCCACAGGGCCCGCTGCGCGAGCAGATCGGCCAGCTCGTGCAGCAACCCGGCCTGGCCTACCTGGGCGAGCTGGCCGGGCGAGACGACATCGACTGGCAGGCCATCGAGCTCGCCCAGCGGCAGTGGCACGACGAGCAGCAAGGCCTCACCGGCGCGGGCGCGGCCCTGCTGTCGCTGGCGGTGGGCTACCTCACGCTGGGCATGGGAACCAGCATCGTGGGCACCACCACCGCCGCCGGAACCACCACCGCTGGTGGCGTGACGCTGGCCACCACCACCGCCGGCGTCACCACCACCACCGCCGCCGGCGCCGCCCTCAACGCCGGCTTCACCAGCCTGGCCAGCACCGCCGCGGTGAGCTTCGTGAACCACGGCGGCGACCTGGGCGCCGTGTTCAAAGACCTCGGGTCGAGCGCCAGCGTGAAGCAACTCGTCACCGGCATGCTCACCGCCAGCGCCGTGACCCGCCTGGGCAACCAGATCCACTTCGGTGGCAAGCCGCTGGCCAGGATCACCGTCAAGGACGGCTTCACCGCCCACCTCAGCAAGACCCTGATCGAGCAAAGCGCCGGCGCAGCCATCCACAGCGCCATCACCGGCGCTTCGCTGCAGGACTCGCTGCAAGCCGCCCTCATCAACAGCCTGATCACCAGCAGCACCGCCGTGGGCGCCAACGCCATCGGCGACCTGGGCCTGCAGCAGGACGGCAGCGGCCGGCCGGTGCTCAACCCGGCCGGCAAGGCCTTGCTGCATGCGCTGGTGGGCTGTGCGGGCGCAGCGGTGCAAAACGCATCGAGCGGCTGCGCCGCCGGCGCCAGCGGCGCCGTGCTCGGCGAACTCGCCGCCGCCTGGCTCGACCCCAACGGCCACAAACCCCGCGAAGAAACCGAAGCCTTCGCCGCCGCCGTGGGCGGCCTGGGCGGGGTGCTGGCGGGTGATGAAAGTGGCGTGGGTGTGAACCTGGGCGCGCAGGCCGGGCGCAATGCGGCGGCGAACAACTATTTGAACCACGTTCGCCCCAACATGCTGCGCCTGTCGGAGGTGGAGCAGTACGAGCGCGCGGCCAGCGAATGCGGTGCAGGCGATGTCAGCGCCTGTGCGCGCCGCGATGACCTCGTGCAAACCTCCAGGGAACGCGACCGCGAACTGCAGCAAGCGTGTGGTGGTGCCACGCCAGTGCTGTGCAGCAGCCTCTCGGCCGAAGCACGCGCCATGGGCAGCACGGTGCTCGGCCAGCCAGGTCAGTTCGTCTACGCCAACAGCCCGAACGGGGAGTTCGACTTGAATGTGGTCACGGTGGGCCCCGTCACACCCAACCCCGCGCTGCGCCAGAACTTCCACATTCAACTGGCGCAAAGCACCTCACAAGGTTTGCTGTTTGCCCTGCCCGGGCCCGAAGACGTGGCCATGGGCGCGCTGCTGCTCACCGCACCGGGCAAGATGCTGGCCGAGGTGGTGGTCCAGGGCGGGCAGAAGCTGCTCAGATTCGCCGACGGCGTTGTCGCCCCGGTGGGCAGTGCCGAGGCCAAGCTGCTGGCCGAGGCGCGGATCAAGAATAATCACTACGCCGATGGCGGCATTGCCGATCCACTTCGACCCGTGTCCGTCTTGGGATCGTGGACGCCAGCTGCCGAGCTGACGGCGAGGCATGCGGATGAGCTGATCGCAATGAGTTTGCCTTGGGGCAGCCGGGTGACAGGACTGCGCCCCGCCGATGCAGCCAATGCTGCGGCAAAGGCCAGCGGATTCGGGTCGCCGTTTGTTCCAGGATCCTCGATCGTCGAGATTGAGATTGAACAAGGGGCTAAGTTCGTACGGGTATTCGGAGGTGACTCCCCTCAAGGCGGGACGTGGATCATGCGCGCCGATGACGTAGTGGGACTCACGCCGCAACAGATCGCCAGTAAATACGCACTGCCGCAAGTGCCCACCAAAATCACCGACGTGCGACTGCCATCCGGCGTGAAAATCGAAGCCAGCGTGGCGGGCGCCATCTCGCCGAATGCTTCGCAGGGCGTGTTCACCGGGGACAACGGCGGGGGCGGCGGGGTGCAGTTTCAGATTCGCTACACAGGAAAGCTGCCATCAGACTGGTTCGTCAACGAGAGGCCTCTCCCATGAAAATTGAGCGAATGTTGGGTTGGCCGTTGAAGCGCGTGCACTTGCCCGATGGCGATCTGCTGGTTCTGCAGTACTGCAAAACAGGTGATGAGCCCGACTTGTCACTCCACGACATCAATCACAACGTCTACCGCCTCAACCCCCAGCGCCAGATCGTGTGGCAGGTAAAGCGCGACGACAGCAACCACCCGCCGGACTGGTGGGAAGTACTTCACCGCGTTGCGCGGGAAGAGGGTCATGACGGAGCGCGCGAGCCGTTCACGGAGTTCATGCTTGAGTACCCCGATGGGTCCAACAACAAGACTGAAATGGAGACCTTGCCATTGCAATCCGAGTGGGTCCCTGGCTGCAAGGTCTGGCTGCGTGGTTCTGCCTATCAGCTCTACGTCCTCGACCCTGACACCGGCATCGCAACCAACGTGACCAAATGGCCCATGCGACCATGGTGAAACTGAGATCTCCGCGAGCCAATCGTCGCACCTCGCGCTGCAGCACCGCCGCGGTGAGCTTCGTGAACCACGACGGCGACCTGGGCGCCGTGTTCAAAGACCTCGGGTCGAGCGCCAGCGTGAAGCAACTCGTCACCGGCATGCTCACCGCCAGCGCCGTGACCCGCCTGGGCAACCAGATCCACTTCGGTGGCAAGCCGCTGGCCAGGATCACCGTCAAGGACGGCTTCACCGCCCACCTCAGCAAGACCCTGATCGAGCAAAGCGCCGGCGCGGCCATCAGTAGCGAATGGAAAGGCACCAACGGCACTCCGATGTATGTGGTCGAGTTCAGCGCCAAACCCGGCGTCGGCTTGCGTGAGGGTCAGGTGGGCCTAATGTATGACCGGTTGACAAGCCTCTTCCTTCCTGGCGGGGGACATCAGGTTCAGTTCTTGAACGTCACTCCACAGACCTCGCCAAATAGCTTCGTCATCGATATCAACACTTCAAGAAGGCTTGCGCCATGACCACCAAGATCCGACAAACGTTCCTTCTCTGGCATGCGGCCGATGGTGAACAGCTCCAGTACATCGTTGATCGAGGAGGCCGATCTGACGAAGGTAACTGCGAGAAGCTGCACTCGCTCAAGAAACCGGCAACACCGGTGAGTACGCAACTCCTTCTTGAGGATGATCGGCTGATCACACTGCCCTTCAACGACTTCGCATGGATCCTGCCCAACCGCACCGGCGTCCTTGTCATCTTCAAGCCAGGCAGCTACACCCACCCCGACGGCAACGATATCTTTCCCTGCCCCAACAATGCCGCGATCTACAACGCGGACGGCAGCTTGCGTTGCCAAGTGCGCTTCGCAAGTGGACCAGAACGGAGTGCGCCCTACGTTATCGATCGGACATTCACGCGCACGATCACCCACCAAACCCTGCCCATCGGTCGGCGAGGTGATCCCATCGACCCTCCCATCGTGCAGTTCGGTGTGCTGGTAGGCACCAGGGAGCATCCGCCCGAGAGCTTCTATGTGCTGAACACTGAAACAGGCGAATTGACCAACGGGTTGTTCAGTGTTCCTTACTGAGCATTGCAGAAGTCAGTGGCTTCACCAATGTCCGGTCACGACGTGCACGCCTGCGCCAATGATTCCTGTCTTATGAAAGACCCCAAAGGAAACCAACATGAACCTGCTCGACCCCGTCACCGGCGTTCCCAAGAACGTGGCGCAGTGGCCAGTGAGACCGTGGCGAAGCTGCGCTCCTCTCGGACGACACGCCGACCCTCGCGCTACAGCATCGCCGTTCAAGTCGTCTCTGAGTTTTGTGCTCAATCCCAAAACCATTCGGGAGTTGAAATGAACGCCATGGCCATATCCCAGGTGATGCTGTTGAAGGAGGGGGCAGACGGGGAACGCGCATCGGTGACCACCGATGGAAGCTGTGAGCCAGGTGAGAAGAGATGGGCTGCCGTTCACGCCTTGAAGCCACCCAAACGGGAAATCGAGACACGTCTGCTTCTTGAGGATGGCGCATACGTTCCCCTACCGTTCTGTGAACTCGCCTGGATCCTCCCCGACCGCACCGGTGTCCTCGTCATCTTCAACCCCGGCCGCTATACGCATCTCGATGGCAGCGACGTCTTCCCGTGCCCCAACAACGCTGCCATCTTCAACGCCGACGGCAGTCTGCGTTGTCAGGTGCGCTTTGCAAGCGGACCAGAACGAAGCGCGGATTGCGTCATTGGTCAGACCTTCACGCGCACGATCACCCACCAAACCTTGCCCATTGGTCGGCAAGGCGATCCCATCGACCCCCCCATCGTGCAGTTCGGTGTGCTGGTAGGCACCAGGGAACATCCGCCTGAGAGTTTCTACGTGCTGAACACCGAAACAGGCGAATTGACCAACGGGTTGTTCAGTGTTCCTTGCTGAGCATTGCAGCAGTCAGTGGCTTCACCGATGTCCGGTCACGACGTGCAAGCCTGTGTCAAAGATTCCTGTCGCCTGAAGGACCCCAGAGGAACAGCAGGAAAATTGAATGGGATGTTCGATAGACAAACAGGCGCACTGCTTCCGGGTGGGGGCATCAAGTTCAGTTTCTTGCAACCCCGCCTTTTCTGGCTCCTGATAAGTTCATGATCGATTTGACTCGATCTGGAGGCATCCAACCGTGAACAGCACAAACGTTCTTCAGACCTATGTGCTGTGGAAAGGAGTAGACGGCGAGCTCTTCCGGTACATCTTTGACAGCGGCGTCTTGTCCGACGAAGGAAACAGTGAAGGCCTTAGGGCACTGAAGGACCCTGCACGCCCGTTGAGCTGTCAATGGCTTACCGACAAAGCCGGCTACGTTTGCATGCCGTTCAAAGACTCGGCTCGCATCCTCCCCGACCGCACCGGCGTCCTTGTCATCTTCAAGCCAGGCAGCTACACCCACCCCGACGGCAACGATATCTTTCCCTGCCCCAACAATGCCGCGATCTACAACGCGGACGGCAGCTTGCGTTGCCAAGTGCGCTTCGCAAGTGGACCAGAACGGAATGCGGATTGCGTCATCGGTCGGACCTTCACGCGCACGATCACTCACCAAACCTTGCCCATCGGTCGGCGAGGCGACCCCATCGACCCCCCCATTGTGCAGTTCGGTGTGCTGGTAGGCACCAGGGAACATCCGCCCGAGAGTTTCTACGTGCTGAACACCGAAACTGGCGAATTGACCAACGGGTTGTTCAGTGTTCCTTGCTGACCCGCCGGTGCCGACCACATTCACCGATGTGCAACGGCCTCGTGTGGTGTCAAACCTTGATGGTTTGGCGTCTCTGGCGACCTGTTCTAGGGAACGGTCATCGGCCCGTTTTCACCGCGGACTGCCCGCCGCCAGCCACGCCCGCCACCCGCCGAAGTGGGTGATGTCGGTGGCGCCGGTGATGCCGATGCCTTCGCAGATGAAGCCGGGCACCTCGCTGCCGTCGGCCAGTTTCACCTTGCCGATGCCCAGCGGCGCCGGGATGCCGGCGACGAAGCTGCCGAAATGGGTGGCGGGCAGTTCCCACACTTCCAGCGCGATGGGCGCGCCGCCCTCGGTCACGCGCACCATGCCGGGCCGCTGAACCGGGCCGCCGGCGAGTGCGTGCAGCTGGTAGTCGGGGGCGGACAGCGGGCTGCTCACCAGGCGGGCGCCGCGGCTGGTGAGCTGGTGGTTCAGTGGCAGGCCCGAGAGGTGGGCGCCGCACACGGCCACGCGCACGGTGCCGCTGCCGGCGGCCCCCACTTCGCCCGATGGCAGGCCGGTGCAGGCAGGCGCCTGGGCCAATCGTGCCGATGTGGCGCCGAGCTTGAAATCCTGAGCGCGGTGAAACCGGTCGGCCAGGCGCAGCAGGGCGAGGTCCTTGAACGCGGGTGCGGCCAGCGTCACGCCCCATGGCAGGCCTTGTGCCGGGCCGTCGGCCAGGAAGCCCGAGGGCACGGCCACCGCGCTGTAGTCGAGCAGGTTCATGAAGTTGGTGTAGCGACCCAGGTTGGAATTGAGCTGGATCGGGTCGGCCTGCATCTCGGCAATGCGGTAGAGGGTGCCGGCGGTGGGCGTGAGCAGGCAGTCCACATCGCGCCAGATGGCGTCGCACACACGCTTGAGGGCCTTCAGGCGGTAGCTCGCGGCAAAGGCCTGGGCGCCACTCACGCTGCGGCCGCCTTCGATGATGGTGCGCACCGGGGGGAACACGGCCTCGGGTTGCGCGTTGATGAAGTCCTGGATGGCCACGTAACGCTCGGCCACCCAGGGGCCGTCGTAGAGCAGGCGCGCAGCCTCCAGGAACGGCGTGAGGTCCACGTCGACCGGTGTGCCGCCCAGGGACTTGAGGCGCTCCACCGAGGTGGTGAACAGCGTTGCTGCAGCGTCGTTGCCGAAGAATTCCAGGTCCTGCGCGCGCGGCACGCCAAACCGGAACGGGCCCGCAGAAAAATCCACGCCGAATGGCTGGGCCGCGCGGCTGTAGGCATCGGCCGCGTCGAACGCCGCCGCCGCGCCCAGCACGGCCTGCGCATCGGCCGCGGTGAGCGCGAAGATGGAGACCGTGTCCAGCGAACGGCAGGCCGGCACTACGCCGCTGCCGGAGAGCAGGCCCAGCGTGGGCTTGAGGCCCACGAGGTTGTTGAACGAGGCCGGCACGCGGCCCGAGCCGGCGGTGTCGGTGCCCAGCGAAAACGACACACACCCCTTGGCCACCGACACCGCCGATCCCGAGCTCGAGCCACCCGAGATGAAGTCCGGATCGAACGCGTTGTTGCAGGCACCGAACGGAGAGCGCGTGCCGTTGAGGCCGGTGGCGAACTGGTCGAGGTTGGCCTTGCCCACCGGCACCGCGCCGGCCGCCATCAACTGCTGGACGAGGAACGCGCTTCCGGTGGGGGTGTAGGCAAACTCAGGGCAGCCGGCGGTGGTGGGAATGCCCGCCAGGTCGATGTTGTCCTTCAGCGCAAAGGGCACACCGAACAGTGGCAGGCTGGCCGGGTCCACGCCGTCGAGCCGGGCCACCAGGGGTGCGGCTTCGGCATCGGACAGCACGTGGATGAACGCATGGTGCGTGTCGGCGCGGCAGCGTGCCAGCGCCTCGGCGATCACCTCGCGCACGGTCGTGCCGCTGCGGTAGGCGGCCTGCAGGCTGGCGAGGTCGAAAGAGAGTTGGCTCAGGGACATGGAATCACTCCGTTGTTGTTCTGACATCAAATGGCTTCGTCGATCAGCACCAGCACGTTCTGCCCGGCCGACACCGAGCCCCCTTGTGCGCACATGAGGCTGTGCACCGTGGCGTTGGCCGGCGCGAGCAGGTTGAATTCCATCTTCATGGACTCGATCACCAGCAGCACATCGCCGGCCTGCACCTGCTGGCCCACGCTCACCGCCACCTGCCAGACATTGCCCGGCACGCTGGTGGCCAGCAGGCGGCCGCCCTCGGGCAGGTCGATCTCGTCGGCCACGCCGGCGCTGGCGGCCGTGTCCTCGCTGCTGAAGTCGTTCTGGCCCGCGGCCACCCAGCGCTCACGCTCGGCCTCGAATGCGGCCTGCTGCCGTGCCTTGAAGCCGGCGATGCTCGCGGCGTTGTCGGCCAGGAAACGCCGGTAGTCCTTCAGGCTGAAGGTGCCGTCTTCGGTGCGCAATGCGTAGCCGCCGTGCGGAAAGTTCGCCCGGATGGTCTTGAGGGCCTCTTCGCTCACCGGCTCGAAGCGGATCTGGTCAAAGAAGCGCAGCAGCCAGGGTTGTTCGAAGGCGCTGCCCGGGGTGCCATGGCGCCAGCGGTTCCACATCTGCAGCGTGCGGCCCACAAACTGGTAGCCGCCCGGGCCCTCCATGCCGTAGACGCAGAGGTAAGCCCCGCCGATGCCCACGGCGTTCTCGGGTGTCCAGGTGCGCGCGGGGTTGTACTTGGTGGTCACCAGGCGGTGGCGCGGGTCCAGCGGTGTGGCCACCGGCGCGCCCAGGTACACGTCGCCCAGGCCGAGCACCAGGTAGCGCGCGTCGAACACGATGTTGAACACGTCCTCGATCGAGTCCAGACCGTTGATGCGGCGGATGAATTCGATGTTGCTCGGGCACCAGGGCGCGTCCGGCCGCACCGATTGCATGTATTTCTCGATCGCCAGCTTCGTCTGGGGGTCGTCCCAGCTCAGCGGCAGCACCACCGTGCGCGAAGGCACCACCATCTCGTCCACCGGCGGCAAGGCGTCGTCCACCTCGCTCACCGTGCGCAGCAGTTCGTCGCGCGGCAGCAGGGCCGGGTCGAAGTGCACCTGCAGCGAACGGATGCCCGGGGTGAGGTCGATCACACCCTTGAGCTGTTGCGCCTTCAGGCCATGCAGCAGGGCCTGCACGCGCATGCGCAGTTCCAGGTCGAGCGTGAGCGGACCGAACTCGATCAGCACATACCGGTCACCCGCCTGGCGGATCACGCGGCGCGGGCGGTCGTCATCAGCGGCCCGGTCGTCGAGCACCGGGCTCGCTGGTGAGCCGGCCTGCCGGTGAAAGCGCACCGTGTCGCCAGGCCGCAGTTGGCCCAGCTTCCACAACTCGTCGTGCAGCACCACGGCCGGGCACACGAAGCCGCCGAGGCTGGGGCCGTCGGGCCCGAGGATCACCGGCATGTCGCCGGTGAAGTCGACCGCGCCGATGGCGTAGGCGTTGTCGTGGATGTTCGACGGATGCAGGCCGGCCTCGCCGCCGTCGGTGCGCGCCCACTGCGGCTTGGGGCCGATCAGGCGAACGCCGGTGCGGCTGCTGTTGTGGTGGATCTTCCAGTCGGTGCCGAAGAACAGGGTGATGTCCTCGGGCGTGAAGAAGTCGGGCGCGCCGTGTGGACCGTACAGCACGTTGATGTCCCAGTGGTTCGTGTAGGTGGGGGCTTCGACAGGCTCAGCCCGAACGGAGATTTGTTCAGCCCCAACGGGATCAGCGAGATGCAGCACATCCCCCGTGCGCAGATGCCGCCCCGCGTGCCCGCCAAACTGGCCCAGCGTGAAGGTGCTGCGGCTGCCCAGGTACAGCGGGACATCGAGCCCGCCCGCCACCGCCAGCGCCAGGCGCACACCGCGTTCGCAGCGGCCCACGGCCAGTGTGCCGCCGGCGGGCACGTCGATCGCCTGCCACATCGGCACGGTCTCGCCGTTCAGCGTGAGCCTCGCGGGCGCACCCGTCACGGCCACCACCGTGGCCGTGTTGAAGCGCAGCGTGGGACCGGCCAGCGTGATCTCGAGCGCGGCGGCGCCGGCGGCGTTGCCCACCAGCGCATTGGCCGCGCGGTGCGCACGCATGTCCATGGGGCCGCTGGGCGGCACGCCGACGTCCCAGTAGCCTTGCCGGCCCGGCCAGTCCTGCACGCTGGTCTGCACGCCGGGCTCGATCACGTCGATGGTGGCCGGCTGGTAGGCGAAGGTGGAGAGAAAACGCGTGACCTGTTTGCCGGCGCGGAACACCGGGTCGCGCACCACCTGGCGCAGGTAGCCCAGGTTGGTCTCGATGCCGGCCAGGCGCGTGGCGTCGAGCGCCTCTTCCAGCTTGATCAAGGCGGCCTCGCGCGTGTCGGCGGTGACGATCAGCTTGGCCAGCATCGGGTCGTACCAGGCGGGCACCTCGGTGCCGCGCTCCACCCAGCTGTCCACACGCGCATGGCATGGCGCATCGGTGGGGAACACCACCTCGGTGAGCAGGCCCGCGCTGGGCTGAAAGTTCTTCGCCGGGTCTTCGGCGTACAGCCGCACCTGGATGGACGCACCGCGCGGCGTGGGTTGCAGCGAGTGCAAGGGCGGCAGGTCGCCAGCGGCGAGCCGCAGCATCCAGGCCACCAGATCGACACCACACACCTGCTCGGTCACGCCGTGCTCCACCTGCAGGCGCGTGTTCACTTCGAGGAAGTAGAACGCACCGGTGGACGCGTCGACCACGAATTCCACCGTGCCGGCCGACCGGTAGTTCACCGCCTGTGCCAGGCGCACGGCGGTGGCGTGCAGCTCGCTGCGCTGGGCATCGCTCAGGCCGGGCGCCGGGGTCTCTTCGATCACCTTCTGGTTGCGCCGCTGCACCGAGCAGTCGCGCTCGCCCAGCGCGATGACGCCGCCCGTGCCGTCACCGAACACCTGCACCTCGATGTGCCGCGCCTGCTCCACGTACTTCTCGATGAACAGGCCCGCGTCCTTGAAGTTGGCTTGCGCCATGCGCCCGACCGAGTCGAACGCCTCGCCGAGTTCGGCGGCGCTCCACACCAGCCGCATGCCGATGCCGCCACCGCCCGCCGTGCTCTTGAGCATCACCGGAAAGCCCACGCGCGCAGCCTCGCCCTGCGCTTGCGCAAGGTCGGTCAACAGGCCCGAGCCGGGCAGCAGCGGCACGCCACGCTGCTCTGCCAGATCGCGTGCGGTGTGCTTGAGGCCGAAGGCGCGCATCTGCCCGGGCGTGGGGCCGATGAAGGCGATGCCCGCGGCTTCGCACGCCTCGGCAAACGCCGGGTTCTCGGAGAGGAAACCGTAGCCGGGGTGGATGGCCTGGGCACCGCAGTCTTTGGCGATCTGCAGGATGCGCTCGGCGCGCAAATAACTTTCGGCCGCGGGCGCCGGGCCCAGCAGATGCGCTTCGTCGGCCTCGCGCACATGGCGGGCCTGTGCGTCGGCTTCGGAGTACACGGCCACGCTCTGCACGCCCAGGGTTTTGAGCGTGCGGATGATGCGGCAGGCGATGGCGCCGCGGTTGGCAATCAGGACCTTGCTGAACATGGGAGGAACCTTGGATCGAAAAGGGCAGGCCGTCCTGCGAAGGGGTCTCGCGGCAGCGGGTCGTCCCGCTGCGCGCATCGGCAGAGGTTCAGGTGGGGTCCCATACCAGCAACTGGATGGGCGTGGGGTTGTAGGCGTTGCAAGGGTTGTTGAGCTGCGGGCAGTTGCTGATCAGCACCCACACATCCATGTCTGCCTGCATCTCCACGTACTTGCCGGGGCCCGACACGCCGTCTTCAAAACTCAGCGCGCCGTCGTCCGTCACGGGCACGTTCATGAAGAAGTTGATGTTGGGCACCAGGTCGCGTTTGCCCAGGCCCACGTCGGCGTGTTGCAGGGCGATCAGGTAGTTGTCGCGGCAGCTGTGCATGAACTTCTTCTGCAGCGCGTAGCGCACCGTGTTGCTCTCGGCCGCGCAGGCGCCGCCGAGCGTGTCGTGGCGGCCGCAGGTGTCGGCCACGATGGTGAGCATGGCGCGTCCGTCGTTGCTGCGGATCACCGAGCCGGTGGTGAGGTAGATGCCACCCTGGCGCTGCATGGTGTCGGTGGCGCTGTAGTGCTCGGCCGGGTCGTGGCGGTTGTAGAACAGCACGTCGGCGGCCTGGTTGCCTTCGAGGTCGACGATGCGCAGCGTCTGCCCGCGCTTCACTTCAAACAGGATGGGCTCACCGGCGGGGTGGCGCTGGTTCATCACGGCCTGGGCCGGGTCCAGCTTGCTTTCCAGGATGCGGATGTCGGTGGCGGTGGTGTTCATGGTCAGGTGCTCCTCACAGGTACAGCATGTCGGTGTTGTGCAGGGCGCGCGCGTTCTCGGGGCGGAAGGCGCGGCACACATCGTTGGCCGGCGCAGCGCCGCAGCGCCAGGCCAGCAGACCCACCTTCTTCGGCGCATACACCGGCGCGGTGTCCAGGCCGTGCGGCGCGGTGCTCAGGGCCAGGATCACGTCCATGTCGAAGCGCAGTTCCACAAAGTCGCCGGCCTTCGCGTGTTCGGGCACAAAGGCGAATCGTCCCTGCGCGTCCACGCCCACCTTGCTGAAGAGGTTCACCGGCGCAATCAGGTCGCGCCGGGTGAGGCCGTGTTTGCCGATCTCGATCAGCAGGCCGTCCTTGCCGGATCGGTGCATGGCGTTGCGCGCATGCTCGTAACGCTTCTCGCCGTACTTCTGCAGCATCAGGTCGTTGTCCAGCAGCGCGCCCAACGGGTCGTGCCAGCCCAGGCTGTCGGCGGTGAAGCTGGCCATGCTGCGGCCCATGTCGCTCATGAGCACGTGGCCGCGTGTGTAGTGCGCCGTGTGCTGCGCCTTCAGGCTGTCGGGCATGTTGTAGCGCTCCAGCTTTTCCATGGCGCTGTAGAGCACCAGGCTCAGGTTGGCCCCGGCTTCCAGCGCCACGAAGCGGATCGCGCTGCCGCGCGGCATGCGCCAGCTCCAGTGGCTGCCGCCGGGCACCACCTCGCTCCACATGGCGCGCGCCGTGTCCACCCCTTCGAGCGCGGCAGCGGGGAAGCGCTGCCACAGCGCGGGGGCGTCCACCGGGGCGGCGAGCGGCGGGTTGGGCGGCACCACGGTCAGGGGGTCTGCAATGTCTTGCGGGTTCATGCTTGTCTCCGGTTGATTGAAATTCGTTCGGGCTGAGCCAACTCCCGTTCGGGCTGAGCCAACTCCCGTTAGGGCTGAGCCTGTCGAAGCCCTCGCCAAGGTGCTGGTGAACCCTTCGACAGGCGCAGGGCGAACGAAGACCGCATGGTTCAGTTCTCCGCGCCCACGCCCGAGAGGCGTTGCAACTGCTCCAGATCGGTCTTCATGCCCGAGGTCTCGCGGATGCGTTCCAGGATGTCGCGCTTGAGGCGCACGAACTCGGGCTCGTGCTTCAGGTCCTGCACGCGCTGGTCGCCGAAGGGCACGTCGTAAATGGTGTCGATGCGCCCCGGGCGCGGCGCCATCAGCACCACGCGGGAACCCAGGTACAGCGCTTCTTCCACGTCGTGCGTCACGAACACGATGGTGGCTTTCTCCAGCTTGTGCACGTAGCGGATCAGGTCGTGCATCACCTCGCGGGTTTGTGCGTCGAGCGCGCCGAAGGGCTCGTCCATCAGCACCACGTCGGGCTTGCCCATGAGCGCACGCGCAATCGCCACGCGCTGCTGCATGCCGCCCGAGAGCTGGTTGGGCCAGGCGTCGGCCACCGGCTGCAGGCCCATGAGGCGCAGCAGCGCGTCGGCCCGGCCCGAGGCGGCTTCCACGTCGGCCGAGGTGCGGCCGTCGGTGTGGGCCTTGAGCTGGCGGCAGAACTTGATGTTCTCCATCACCGTCATCCACGGGTAGAGGCTGTAGTGCTGGAACACCATGGCGCGGTCGATGCCCGGGCCGTCGACCGCGTGGCCGTCCACCAGCAGGTCGCCGCTGGTCTGTGTCTCCAGCCCGCCAATGGTGCGCAGCAGCGTGGACTTGCCGCAGCCCGAGGCGCCCACGAAGGTGACGAACTCGTTCTCGGCGATGTCGAGGTTGATGCCTTCGAGCGCGTTGATGGTCGCACCGTCAAAGCGCTTGGTGAGGCTGCGGATGGCGATCTTGGGCAGGGGAATGTGGGCGGTGCTCATGGAAAAAATGCCTTTGCTGGGTTTCGTTTCGCCTGACGCAGCGCCGTCGGGCGCACCGCGGAACTGGCTTCGCCAGGCCGCAGGTGCGGTCCCCCTGCGGCCGAAGGCCAGAGAGGGGGAAGACGCGAAGCGGCGCAGGGGGTGTTCATTTCAAATACAGCCAGGGGAAGGCGCGGCGGTGTCCCCAGCGAAAGAGCTGGTCGGTGACCAGCCCGATGAGGCCGATGACGATGATCCCGGCGAAGATGGTGTCGGTCTGCAGGAAACGCTGGGCGCGCAGGATGGCGTAGCCCAGGCCGGAGTTGGCGGCCACCAGTTCGGCCACCACCAGGTAGGTCCAGGCCCAGCCCATGGTGATGCGCATGGTGTCGAGCAGGGCGGGCTTGGCGCTTTGAAAGATCACTTTCTCGATCAGCTCCAGCCGGTTGGCGCCCATGGTCTGCGCCGCTTCGACCTGCGCGGCCGGCACGCGGCGCACGTCTTCGGCCACCATCAGCACCATCTGGAAAAAGGTGCCGATGAAGATGATGGCGATCTTCGAGCCTTCGCCAATGCCCACCCACAGCATCACCAGCGGAATGAAGGCGACCGCCGGCATGTAGCGGATGAAATCGGTCAGCGGCTCCAGCAACGCCTGCACCGAACGGAACGAGCCGATCAAGAGGCCCAGGGGCAGGGCAATGACCGCCGAGAGCAGAAAGCCCGCCACCACCCGGTAGATGCTGATGCCCATGTCCTCAAGCAGGCCGAGCTCGGTGGCCCAGGTCCAGGTCTTGGCCAGTACCTGCAAGGGCGCCGGCATGAACACCGGATCGATGCCACCCCACAGGCCCACCGCCGCCCAGAGCACCAAAGGAGTGAACAGCCCGGTGAGCGCAAGCACCCAATAGGTGCGTCGCGAGATCCCGGCACGCACGGTGAACAGATGGGAGCGTTTCCTGGGCCGTGTTGGTGCGCCCGCAGCGCGTGGCGCCGAGACAGCAGGGGAAAGGGGCAAGGACATGCGGGGCTCCTGGGCGGGTGACAAAAGGCGGAGAGGCATGGGCTTTGCAGCGCAAGCGTCTCCCGGGCTTTTGTCCCTCCGTGGAACCACGCGATGGTGGCCGACTGCTCTCGGACCAGACGGCTCAGACCGGCAAGTGATCTGAGCCCGGAACCCTAGCGGTCTTCAAGGCTGGCGTGTGTGTGGGCACAGCGCCTCTCTGCGGGGTGAGTTAGCAACTTCGGTGCCAGCCGCCACAGGAATGGGCAAGTCCCCGCCCACAGGCCCAGGTCCGGGTTGACGGGCTTGAACGGGCCAGGCGGTGTCGGTCGGTGCAAACACGCGGCGAATGCATCCACGGCAGAGCCCGGCTGACGGTCCAGGGAGGGCCGGTTGCTTGTGCCGTCAAGCATCGAAGGGCCTGATGGACCCACGATGAAATGTCACTTGAAGGTCTGATCGATGCCTGTTCGATCCGGCTCGTCGAGCTGTGCTGCCTGGCCATCGGCTGCAAATCTGCCGGCGCGCCGCCCGGAAACAAAAGCCCAAGCCAGGTGGTGGCCATGTCCCTTGAGCAACAGGCCGCCCTGGCCGGCCGAGCCCGCTGCGTAGAGGCCTGGCAAGGGTTGGTCATCGGCCCCCAGCACGCGGTGCTTGTTGTCGACCATCAGGCCGCCTTCGCTGTGAACAAAAACGGAACGCACAGGGCCCAGCGCTGCAAACGGTCCAGTGCCCAATGGCCGTATGCCACCCTCGGCCGCGCTGCGGGTCAGCGCCGCTGCGTCCATGCCCAGGCGCGCGGCCAGGCCGGCGATGGTGGGGGCTTCGTTGTACACGTCCGGTCGGTTGCGGCGGTAGTCGGGCACGTAGGCATAGGCAATACCGGGGGCGGTGGACACGAAGTCCGGCCAGGCCGAGAAGCGCCGCGCCAGTTCGGCGTCGATCAGTATGTAGCCGACCTTGTCGGGTTGGTCAGGCAGTCGCCAGGCCGGGCGGTCGCGCTCGTCACCGAAGCGCTCGCCGCGCTGGTTGACCAACACCGCGCCGGCGTCGAACAAGCCTGTGGACGGAGCCAGTGCGGTGGTGAGGAACTTCATCATCAGCGGCCGCAGGATGACCGGTGGCACGTGATCCAGCGCCCATTCCATCGTCAACGCCAACCATCGCCAGGGTGGCAAGCGGCGCACCAGGGTTTCGTTGGCGGGGGCCATGAACCGGATCTCGGGACCGAGCGCGAGGTCGCCATTGACGATGCGTGCGCCCAGCGCCTCGGCCATGCGCTGGCCGTCGCCCGTGGCAGTCACGTTGACGCCTTCCACCTTGGCTTCTTGAGCTCCCATGAAGCGCGCCTTGAAGTCGGGGCCGTTGGTGAAGTCACCAGCGGCCAGCACCACTCCGCCCCGCGCGTTGAAGCGACAGGCGCCGTCGCTGCACTCGGCCTCAACGGCGACCACACGCCCGCCCTGCTGCACGATGGACACCACGCGAGCGTCGGTGCGGATGTCCACGCCGGCGCGGCGCGCACGTCGCGTGAGGTGGTAGATGAAGGATCGCGAGTTGGGCAACACGTTGTGCATGCGTGGTTTGCGATGCGGCGGCTCGGGCATGGGGCCCATGAAGCGCACTCCCGAGTCGAGCAGCCACTGGAAGGTGGCGGGGATCTCGTCGCACAGCACGCGGCGCAGTGCGTCGTTGTCGCGCGCCGCCAGTTCACCAGCGAAGCCGGGCATGTCGGCCCAGTGGTCGGCCGGCGAATCGGTGATGCCGCGCTTGCGCTGGTG
This sequence comes from Hydrogenophaga sp., assembly GCF_030373225.1. Lineage (GTDB taxonomy): Bacteria > Pseudomonadota > Gammaproteobacteria > Burkholderiales > Burkholderiaceae_C > Hydrogenophaga. Next base: position 19,133 of record NZ_JAUCZG010000030.1, read on the forward strand.
CGGCGTGCCGGTGGAGGTGACCGACCCGATGGACCATGCTGTGGAGCCGCCCAGTTGGGTATTTTTTTCGAGCAGCACCACGCTGCGTCCGGTCTCCCGGGCTTCAACGGCGGCGGCCAGGCCAGCGCCGCCGCCGCCGACCACCACCACGTCAAAGGTCTGTTCGCGCGGCGGCACGTCAATCGATCTTGAGGTTGGCGGCCTCAATCACGGCGTTCCACTTGGTGGTCTCGGCCTGGTTGCGCTTGACAGCCTCTTCAGGTGTGCCACCCAGCGCCTTCACACCCAACGTCGCCCAGCGATCCAGCAAATCGGGCGCCTTGAGCACCGCGTTGATCTCGGTGTTGAGCTTGTTCACGATGGGCGAGGGCACGCCGCTGGGCGCTGAAATGGTGTACCAGGGCACCGAGGCGTAGCCCGCCACGCCAGCTTCGGCCACGGTGGGCACGTCGGGCAGGCTCGGGTCGCGCTGTGTGCCGGTGACGGCGAGGGCGCGCACCTTGCCACTTTTCAGGTGCGGGTGCGCCGTGCCAAGGCTTTCAAACAGGATATGGATCTGACCGCCGAGCAGATCGGCCATGGCCGGTGCGCCGCCGCGGTAAGGCACATGCAGGTAGTCGATCTTGGTCATGTAGCGGAACAGCTCGGCCGCCATGTGCATGGCCGAGCCGTTGCCCGCCGAACCGTAGCTCAGCTGGCCGGGCCTGGTTTGTGCCAATGCCAGCAATTCCGTGACCGACCTGGCCGGCACGGACTGGTTCACCAGCAACACGCTGGGGCTTTCGGCCACCAGGATGACGGGCTGCAGATCCTTTGCCGGGTCGTAGCGCAGATTGTTGTAGAGCTTGACCGCGCCGTTGTGCGCGATGGTGGCGAGCACCAGCGTGTAGCCGTCGGCCGGCCCTTTGGCGACCTGTTCAGCACCAAGGTGTCCGCCAGAGCCGGGTTTGTTCTCCACCACCACCGGCTGCCCGAGGCGAGGCGACAAGCGTTCGGCGACCATGCGCGCGAGCAGGTCGGCCGGGCCGCCAGCGGCGTAAGGCACGACGATTTTGACCGGGCGCGAGGGGTATGCGTCCTGCGCCGTTGCGGTGAGGCTTGCCGCGCAAAGGCCCAGTGCCAGCAGCGATCGAAGGACGGAATTCTTGAACATGTCTTGTTTCCTGTTTGTGTTGCCTGGATCAGTCGAGTTGCAGGTTGGCTGCTTCGATCACGCGGTTCCACTTGACCGTCTCGCTCTTGAAAAAGGCGGCGGCCTCGGCTGGCGTGTTGGGCTTGTAAGTGAGACCCAGCTTGTCGTAGCGCGCCACCACCTCGGGCGACGCCAGCACGCGCTGCACATCCTGGTTGAGCTTGTCGACCAGCGCACCCGGCATGCTGGCCGGCGCTGCAAACGTGAACCACGAGGTGCCGCTGTAGCCGGGCACGCCGGACTCGGCGATGGTGGGCACATCGGGCAACCGGGGGTCGCGCCTGGGGCCGGTCACGGCCAGCACCCGCAGCTTGCCGCCCTGCACATGCGGCATCGCAGACGACATGTTGTCGAACATCACCTGCACCTGCCCAGCCATGAGGTCGATCAGCGCCGGACCGCTGCCCTTGTAGGGAATATGACCCATGCGCGTGCCGCTGGCAAGCTCGAACAAGGCGGTGACCATGTGCACCGACGTGCCCGCACCAGCCGAGGCGTAGTTGATCTTTCCGGGGTTGGCTTTGACGTCGGCGAGGAAGTCGCTGAAGGTTTTGTAGGGCGAGTTCGCCGGCACAACCACGACGTTGGGCGCCTCACCCAGGATCACGATGGGCTGGAGTTCGGTGGCCGGGTTGTAGGTGAGCTTGCGGTAACTGGCGTAGGCGGCGTGGATACCGATGGTGCCCACCATGAGGGTGTAGCCGTCACCCGGCGACCTGGCCACGAACTGCGCGCCCACGTGGCCACTGGCACCCGCCCGGTTCTCGACGATCACCGGTTGCCCGTATTGCGTCGCGAGCCGCTCCGCGAGGATGCGCGCGAGGATGTCGACCGCGCCACCGGGAGCCAGCGGCGCCACGATGCGCACCGTGCGGTTGGGAAAGTCCTGCTGCGCCAGCGCGGTGGTGCCGGTCAGCGAAAGCAGGCCAGCCAGGCCGATGAGGCCGAGGGAACGTCTGTTCATGCTTGTCTCCTTGTGGTTTGTTCGAGGGTGATCACGGGACGCTGCGCGTACGGCAGGTTCCATTGCCGACAGTTGCCGGCATCGACGATCTGGACCGGCAACTCGACGTGGGCGGGCACCGCCTCGCCGCGCAGGTGACGCACGGCGCATTCGGCGGCGAGGTAGGCCATCTGCATGGCGTTGAAGTCGGCCGTGGCCAACATGCGACCGGCGGCGATGGCCTCGATGGCCTGCGGGATCGCGTTGACGCCGACCACCGCAGCGGTGCGGCCGGCGGCATCGAGTGCGTCGAGCACACCCACGGCCATGATGTCGTTGGCCACCAGGCAGGCATCGAGTTCGGCGTGTTCGCTCAGCCATTGCGCGGACCGCTCGCGTGCCGTGTCGCGAGCGTAGTCGCCCGCGATCACGCCCACCACGGAGATACCGGGGAAGGTCGCGGCGGCCTCACGGAAGCCGCGCAGGCGTTCGTTGCTGGTGAACGACTCTGCAGGCCCGGTGACGATGAGCACCCGGCCTGTGCCGCCGAGGTGTTCGAACAGGTAGCGCGCAATCCCCATCGCCAGCGCATGATCGTCCGAACTCACGTAGGCCACGCTGGGTGCGGCATCGATCGGGTTGACAAAGCCGATCATGGGAATGCCGGCCTCGATCACGCGACGGATCGCAGGATTCACTTTGGTTGCGTGCACCGGTGAGAGCACGAAGGCATCTGGCAGAGGACGCAGCGCCAGCGCCTCTTCGATCAGCGCGCTCTGCTGTTCCGGGTCGTCGGGCGTCCGGGGTACGAAGTGCAGCACCTCCACGCCACCCAGTGCGGCGGCGGCCCGCTCGGCGCCGAGCCGTGCCGCACCATACGCGGGGTTGCTGAAGTTTTTGGTGAAAACAGCGAGTCTCATGGTGTCCTCGTCAAAGCCAACAGGTGTTGCTGCCGTGCCGTCCCAAGCAAAAACGCGGCCCCTCGGGGGGCAGGGAGCGCCACCCTGCGCGCGACCGTGCGGTCCACATCCTTCAGACCATGCCGCCGTTGGGTTGAATGATCTGGCCATGGATCCAGGACGCTTTGTCCGAAGCGAGGAAGGCCACCACCTCGGCCACCTCTTCAGGTCGGCCCACGCGGTTGAACGGGCTCATGCCGGCCGAGCGCGCGATGGCCGCGTCGTCCTTGCCGGCGCGGAACAGGTCCGTGTCCACCGGCCCCGGGGCCACGCCATTGACGCGCACCTTGCGCACGGCCAGTTCTTTCGACAGCGAGCGAAGCAGGCTTTCCACCGCCGCCTTGCTGGCCGTGTAGGGGCCGCCGCCCGGCACGGCCACGCGCACCATCGAGGTGGTCAGGCCGATGATGTTGCCCCCGTCTGCCACATGCCGCGCCGCTGCGCTGAGCACGTTGAAGGCGCCGACGATGTTGACCTCGACCAGCTTGCGGAAGTTGGCAGGGTCGAACTGGGCGAGCGGGCCTGGTGGCACGTTGATGCCGGCATTGGCCAGCACGCAATGCACGGCGCCGCCAAAGTCATGCGCCGCGTCGGCGAACACCTTCTCCACCTGGGCCGCATCGCAGATGTCCACCCTGTAGCCGCGCGTTCGCGATCCGCCAATGGTCTCGGGCAAATCGGGTGCGCTACTGACGAAGGTGTATGCCACGTCATGGCCGCTCTCGGCCAGCGTCCTCACACAGGCTGCGCCGATGCCGCGCGTGCCACCAAAAACGAGTGCCGTCTTGTTGCTCATGGAAATTCCTTGGTCGGTGAAATGGGCTCAGGCCTTGAAAGGCTTGCCGTAGATGGGTTCCTTGAAAGGAATAGGTGGCAGTTGCCAGGTGCCGGTGGACGGCGGGCGCACATCGGCGTCCACGTGCACGTCGATCACGCAGGGTCGCTTGTTCTTCAACGCTTGCTGCACCGTGACGCCCAGGTCTTGCGGGCGCGTGACGGTGTACCCGTCCGCACCGCAGGCGCGTGCCCAGGCCGCGAAGTCGGGGTTGTAGCGCGCGCCGGTTTCACCGTGGTAGAAGGCGGTGCCGATCTCACGGCCATCGAAGAGACCGTATTGCAGATCGCGAATCGCACCCCAGGCGAAGTTGTTCCAGACGATCCACACCACCGGCAGGTTGTATTCAACCGCCGTGCACAACACGTACGGCGCCATGGTGAATCCACCGTCGCCCACCACGGCCACGCAGGGCCGATCGGGCGCAGCCAGGGCTGCTCCCATCACCCCACACACGCCGAAGCCCATGCTGGAATAGCCCCAGCTGTTCAACATGCTCTGTGGCCGTTTGGCTTTCCAGAACTGCATGAACCAGTTGTGGTGCACGCCCGAATCGAGTGCCAGGATGACGTCGTCCGGCAGCACCTGCTGCAGCGTGCCCACCACGAACTCGGGGCGCAACGGGTTGGTCGAATCCCCGAAGTGCGGGCGCACAAATGCCTCCCATTCGGCCTGCCAGCCCTGTACGTTGGCCAGCCAGGGCGCATAGCGCTCGGCGTTGATGCCGGGACGTGCGGGCAGCGCGTTGAGCAGCTGGCGCGTGAACACCTGGATGTCGGCAATGATGCCCAGCGTGGGCGCATAGTTGCGGCCAAGCTCCTGTGGATCGATGTCCACATGCACCAGCCGGGTCGTGGGGAAGTTCCACGAATAGCCGTCGTGCCAACTGGACGAGCTGCGGTCGTCGAAGCGCGTGCCCAGCGTGATCACGAGGTCGGCACGGCGGCCCGCCTCGTTGGCCGGGTAGGCGCCGTTGCGGCCGATGAAGCCCAGCGCGAGCGGGTTGTCGCCCGCGATGCAACCCATGCCGTTGGGTGAGGTGATGACCGGAATGCCGAGCTGTTCGGCCAGCGCGGTGATCTCCGCCCCCGCTTCGGACAGCGTGGCGCCGTGGCCGATGAACAGCACCGGCTTGTGTGCTGCGGCCAGCAGGTCCAGCGTGGCCGCCACGTCCAGGTCGCTCGCACCCGGGCGGTGCGCGCAGTGCAGGTGGGAGGCCGGCGGCAGCTCCACGTCGGCTTCTTCCTGGTACACGTTGTACGGAATGTCCAGGTTCACCGGGCCGGGCCGGCCGGTGACCATGGTGTCCATGGCCTGGCGCAAGGCCAGCGGCAGCATGTCCACGCGCGAAGGCTGGAACGAACGTTTGACCACCGGGCGCATGACCTGCGCGAAATCGGCCTGGTTGTGTTTGTAGAGCTCCTGGAACGGCCCGCGGTTGTGCTGCGAGGTCGGCACGTTGGAGGTGATGGCCATGAAGGCCGACGAGTCCGACAGCGCCGTGGCCAGCGACATCACCATGTTGGCCGAGCCAGGGCCGGTGGAGGTGAGCGTGGCCACCGGCTTGTGCTTGACGCGGAAGTAAGCATCGGCCATGTGGCCGGCGCACTGTTCGTGGCGCGGCGACACCATCTGGATCTTGTCCTTCACGCCGTACAGGGCATCCAGAATGCCCACGTTTCCGTGGCCGCAGATGCCGAACACATACGGCACCTTTTCCTGGACCAGGTACTCGGCGATCAGTTCGCCACCTTTCATCTTGGGCATCTCTTGCTTTCCATCGGTTGTCGGTTTTTATCGGTTTGTTTCATGCGACGGTGAAGGTCACGACGCGCTCTTCGGTCATCTCGTGCACCGCGTAGCGTGGGCCCTCCCGGCCGAAGCCGCTGTCCTTGGAGCCGCCGTAGGGCATCAAGTCCACGCGCGAGCTCGAGGTCTCGTTGATGTGCACACCGCCCACCTCCAGTTTGAGGGCCGCGTTGAAGGCATCGCCCAAGCGGTTGGTGAAGAGGCCGGTGGCCAGGCCGAAGGGCGTGGCGTTGACGCGGTCGATCGCCTGCGCGAGCGATTTGAACGGCACGATGCAGACCACCGGGCCAAAGATTTCGCTGCAGCCAACCTGCATGCGGTCGTCGATGCCCGTGAGCAGCGTGGGCGCCACCACCGCACCCTCGCGCGTGCCACCCGCCAGGCACTGCGCACCGGCAGCCACGGCCTCGGCCACCCAGGCTTCGATGCGCCGCGCCGCTTGCTCGCTGATCACCGGGCCAACGAAGGTCTTGGGGTCTGTCGGGTCGCCGTAGGCCAGCGCCTGCACCAGCTTGGTCAGGCGCGTTTCCACCGCCTCCTGCAGCGATTCGTGCACCAGCAGCAGCTGCACCGACGTGCAGACCTGGCCAGCCTTGCGGTAACCAGCGTTGACGATCTTGGGCAACGCCATGTCGAGGTTGGCGTCGTCGCAGACGATGGTGCAGGCGATGGAGCCGAGTTCCATCTGCGTGCGCCGCAGGCCGGCGGCCTGCTGGATCTGACGACCCACCTCGGTGCTGCCGGTGAAGGCGAAGAAGCGCACGCGCGGGTCGTCCTGCAGGTGCTTCACCACCTCGGCGCTGCCGTGCAGCACACACAGAAAGCCGGGCGGCACGCCCGCGTCCAGCAGCACCTGCGCCAGCAGCATGGCCGTGAGCGGTGTGTGCGTTGACGGCTTGAGGATCACCGCATTGCCCGCTGCCAGCGCTGGCGCCACCTTGTGCGTGACGGTGTTCAGCGGCGAGTTGAACGGCGTGATGGCGGCCACCACGCCCAGCGGCACGCGCAAGGTGAAACCCAGGCGCCCGGCCTGCCCGGGCGCACCGGCCAGCGGAATCACGTCGCCGGCCAGGCGACGCGCTTCCTCGGACGACAGCTTGAGCGTCTGGATGCAGCGACGAACCTCGCCGGTGGCATCGGATTGGGTGAAGCCGGCTTCTGCCTGCATGGTCCGCACGAACTCGTCGAGCCGCGTTTCCATGAGCGCCGCGGCGCGGTCCAGCACCACCCCGCGTTCGTAAGCCACGGGCGCGCCCCGGTGGAAAGCGGCGTGTGCCACATCCACCGCGTGGCGCACCTGCGCGGCATCGGCGATGGTGATGGTGGCAAATGGCTGCAGGCGGAACTTGTCGAGCACGTCGACGCGTGCGCCCGCGCCCTGGACTTGCTCGCCGTCGATCAGCAGGTGGTGCATGGTGGGGGTTGCCGTGCCCTGCACGGCGGTCGCCAGGCGGTTCATCACAGCACCTCCTCGTCGTCGCTGGCCGGTGTGGTGATCACCAGAAACACCAGGCCCTGTGTGCCGGTGTTGGTGAAGCTGTGGCGCACGCCGGGGGGCACAAACACGTAGTCGTGCGGGCGCATCAGGTTCTTCGTGTCGTCCAGCGTGAGCATGCCCTCGCCTTCGAGAACGTAATACACCTGCTCCTGCACCTTGTGCACATGCTCGCCCACATAGGCGGCGGGCGCGTAGCGCGAGATGCGGAAATCCACCCGCTTGCTGCCCGTGGTTTCTGGCCCGGCGAGCTCCTTGGACAGCGCGCCGCCAAAATGGCCCGGGTATTCTTTCCAGGGCATGTTGGCCATCTTCTCCAGCAGCAGTCTGAGCTCTGGTTTCTGGGTCATCTTGTTTCCTTCCTTGTCAATGTGTCAGAGCCAGAGGATCTGCTTGCGGTATTCGAGCTGGGTGAGCAGGGGCTCTGCCGGCCCCTCGTGGAACACAGCGCCGCGCTCCAGGGCGTAGGCACGGTCGGCCAGAGCGAGCACGAGGTCGAGGTTGTGCTCGACGATGACGATGGACACATGCTGGCGCAAGCGGTCGAACACGGTGAACAGCTCCTGCACCACGGTGGGGGCCAGGCCCTCGAAGGGCTCGTCGAGCAGCAACAGTTTCACGTTGCCCGACAGCGCCCGCGCCACCGCCACCATCTGCTGCTCACCACCCGAGAGGTAGTCGGCCGCGATGTGCATGCGTTCCTTGATGCGCGGGAAGTATTCAAAGATTTTCTGCTCGTCCCAGACCACACCGGTGCTGCCATCGGTGCGCCGTGCCAGGCGGCCCAGCGACAGGTTCTCAGCCACGGTCATGCCTGCGAACAGGCCTCGGCCTTGTGGCACGTAGCCAATGCCCAGCCGCGCGATGTCTGGCGCGCTCATGCCCGCGATGTCCACGCCGTTGAACGTCACGCTGCCGCTGGCCGGCGGCACCAGACCCACCAGGCTTTTGAGCAAAGTCGATTTGCCCGCGCCGTTGCGACCCAGCAGCGCCACGATTTCGCCCTCGCGCACCTGCAGGCTGGCGTCGTTGAGGATGTGGCTCTTGCCGTAAAAGGCGTTGACCTTGTTGAAGTCGAGCACCAGCGGTCGCTCGCCCGTGGCCACACCGGTGCGCCCGGTCACAGGCGGCGTACCGGTGCCGGTGTAGATCTCCTGCACGCGCCGGTCGTCTCGCACCTCGTCGGGCGTGCCGCTCATCAAAACCTCGCCCTGGTTCATCACCGTGACGCGGTGCGACAGCTCCAGCACGCGGTCGATGTCGTGCTCCACGATCAGCACCGGGATGTTGCTGGCGATGGTTTTCACCAGCCGCGCCACACGTTCGCGTTCGGCCGCGGCCAGGCCGGCCAGTGGTTCGTCCATCAACAGCACCTGCGGCTTGGAGCCGATCGCGATGCCCAGGTCGACCAGGCGCTGACCACCGTAGGACAGGTCGCCGCCTTCCACCGCTTCCATGCCCTGCAGGCCGAGGAACTTCATCAGTTCGGCGGTCTCGGCGTGGATCTCGGGGTAGCTGTCGATGTCGCGCCAGACGTTGAAGCGAGCCGGGTGCCGGGCTTGCAGCGAGAGCCGCAGGTTCTCCTGGATCGTCAAGCCCTTGAACAGGTTGGTGATCTGGAACGATCTCGCCAGACCCTGCTGGCAGATGCCGTCGGGCGCCAGGTGGTGGATCTCCTTGCCGTGCAGGCGCACGGTGCCGGTGCTGGGCGGGAACATGCCCGAGATCAGGTTGAAGGTGGTCGTCTTGCCGGCGCCGTTGGGACCAATCAAGGCATGGATCTGCCCGGCCTCGACCGCGATGTTGGCGCCCTTCACAGCCTGGATGCCACCGAATCGCATGCCGACGTCGCTGGCCTCCAGCACCGTGCCTTCGTGCCGTGTGGGCCGCAAGAACTCGGGCAGCGGGAGACCTTCAAAAATCTGGCGTTTGTTCATCGCCGCGCCGTCTTCGGGCGGCGGGCGCAGGCGCCGCTGGATCTGGCCCCAGATACCGGTGAGACCCGACGGCGAAAAAATGATGAAGCCGACGAAGATCAGGCCGAAGTACAGCAGCCAGTTGTCGGTCCACATCGAGAACAGTTCGCGAAACAACAGGAAGAACAACGCGCCCAAGGCCGGGCCCAGGAAGCTGTGCATGCCGCCGATGACCACCATGGCAAGCAGCTCCCCGGAGAAGTGCACCGCGGTGGATTCCGCTGCGGCGAGGCGGTGCAGGAACACCATGAGCGAGCCCGCCAGTGCCGTGACGGTGGCAGACAGCACGAAGGCCACCAGCTTGTAGCGCTCGACGTTGTAGCCCTGAAAGGTGGCGCGCTGCTGGTTCTCACGGATCGCCACCAGCACGTGGCCGAAGGGCGAACGGATCACGCGGTGCAACACGCACAGGACCGCCAAGCCGATCAGCGCCGTGAACACGTAGAAGCTCAGGTGGTCGTTGAGGTCAATGGGGCCGAAGGTGGCGCGCTCGATGCCACCCAGCCCGCCTTCGCCGCCGGTCACGCTGGTCCAGCGGAACGACACGGCAAAGGTCAGTGCACAGAGCGCCAGCGTGAGCAGTGAAAAATACACACCTCGGCGGCGCAGGATCAGAAAGCCCACGATCAGCGACAGCGCGGCGGTGAACAGCACCGAGAACAGCATGGGCAGCAGCATCTGGTCCTTGAACCAGTGCAGTTGCGCCAGCCCGGCGGCGTAGCCGCCGATGCCGAACCAGGCAGCGTGGCCGAAAGAGACCAGGCCGGTGAAGCCCACCAGCAGATTCAGCCCCATGGCCGCCAGGGCCAGGATCACAACCACGGTGGCCGAGTCCAGTGTGAGACCGATGGCCTGGAACGCGATGGGCAGTGCCACCAGAGCGGCCGCGCCGATCCACAGAGGTCGGTGTTTGCTTGTCAGATAGGCATTCATTGTTCTGGTACTCACTCGAAGCGCTCGATGCGCTCACCCAACAGGCCGCGCGGGCGGAACATCAACACCAGGAACATCAACACGTACATCGATGCTTCGCTGGCCGCAGGCATGAAGTGGGTCGTGATGCCGCGCACAACGCCGACCAGCAAGGCCGCCGCCACCACGCCCCAGAAGCTGCCCAGGCCGCCAATGACCACCACCACAAAGGCCACCGTCATGATCTCCATGCCCATGGCCGGGTGCACGATGGCGATCGGGCCGAACAGCACGCCGCCCAATGCGGCCGTGCCCACGCCCAGCACCACGATCGCCGTCATGTAGGGCTGCAGCTTGATGCCCAGCACGGCCACCATGTCCGGCTTCTGCACACCGGCGCGCACCACACGGCCAAAGGCTGTCTTGTGCATCAGCAGCCAGATGCCGGTCATGACCACGATCACCACGGCCAGGATGAAGAGGCGGTATTTGGACAGCATGAACTCGCCCAGCATCACGTTGCCCTTGAACCCGTCGGGCATGTTCGATGCAAGCGGGGCCGATCCCCAGATCATGCGCAGGGCCTGCTCGGCCACCAGGGCCAGGCCAAACGTCACCAACAGGCTGAGGATGGGATCGGCCGAGTAGAAGCGGCGCAGCAGGAAACGTTCGAACAGGATGCCGATCAGGCCCACCAGCAAGGGAGTGATGAGAATGCTGGGGCCGAAGCCGGTGACCTTGATCACCTCCAACGACAGGTAGGCGCCCAGCGCATAGAAAGCCCCGTGCGCGAGGTTGACGATGCCGCCCACGCTGAAGATCAGCGAAAGGCCCAGGGCGAGCAGCAGGTAATAGCCGCCGAGCACCAGGCCGTTGACGACCTGCTCGAGCAAAAAGACGATTTGCATGGGAGTCCGGAGAAGGGAAAGGGGCCGGCACGCAAGGGTGCCGGCCAGGGCCGCTTACGGCGTGCTCACATCTTGCAAGCGCTCTCCGCCCTTGGCGGCGCCAGTTTTTCCAGCGACTCGTTGGCGCCAGGCACCGCCTCGCCGAACAGCAAGAAGTCCTGCTTGTTCCTGGCCTGACCCTTGGGCTTGACCGTGAACGGATAAGCCTCCTGCATGAGCTGGTGGTCCCAGCTGCGGAAGTAGGCCTTGCGTGCCTTGAGCACGTCAAACTGCGCCTCGCTCTCGAAGTAGGCGATGACCTTGTCGGTGTCGGTTGACTGGGTCTCCTTGATCGCCTGCACCAGCATCATCATCGACACGTATTCGATCCATGCGTGGTTCTCGGGAATGCGTCCGTACTTCTTGGTGAACCTTTCGACGAAGGCCTGCGAGCCCGGTGTCTTGAGCTCGTGGTGCCAGACCGTGGGCCAGATGCCGCCCAGGTTGCCTTCGCCTGCGGCCCAGGCGTCGGCAGTGTTGAGGTTGAAGCCCGCCACCGGAATCTGCAGACCGAACTCAGCGTACTGTTTGACGAAGTTGGTGACCTGGTTGCCGCCCAGGTTGGTGGCGATCAGGTCGGGCCGCGCCTGGCGGATCTTGATCATCTGCGAGCTGAAGTCCGTCAGGTCGGTCGGCACCAGTTCGTCACCGATCACCGTGGCGCCGTTGGCGGAGAAGAAGCGCTTGGCCTGGCGCGAGAGGTCGTGGCCGAACAGGTAGTCGGAGGTGAGCGCGTAAACCCTCTTTCCCTTGACCAATCCCTCGCGCAGCAGCGCTTCGCCAGCTGCATTGACCATCACCGTGACGGGAATGTCGACGTGGAAGGTGTAGCGGTTGCAGTCCTTGCCGCGCAATGCGTCAGACCGGGCGCCGATGCTCATGAACATCGTCTTGTTGCGCGCTGCCACCTGCGAGATGGTGAGCGCCGAGGCCGAGTTGATCTCACCCATGAGGAAAGCCACCTTGTCGCGCTCGATCATGCGCTGCGCCTTGCTCGAGGCGGTCTGCGGATTGACCGAGTCTTCGCTGATCAGGTCGATCTGGCGGCCGAGCACGCCACCGGCGGCGTTGACTTCCTCCACCGCCATCTTGATGCCCTGCACCGCGTAGTCGCCCAGGGCCCCGAGAAAACCGGTGAGCGGCGTGAGATGGCCGATCTTGATTTTTTCGGCCTGTGCGTGCACGAGCGTGGGCAGACCCAGCGCCGCGCTGCCAGCCACCAACGCGCCGGTCTTGAGCATCGTTCGACGATGGGACGAAGGCGTTGTGTCGGACGCCCTGGAAAGGTTTTTGGTCTGCATGTCTTGTCTCCTGTAGTGGGTTCTTCCGGTACGCGAAGGCCATCATAGGAAGGAGCCTCCCAGATGGAAAATACTGTTTTCCGAGATGGGCTATCGCTTTTACTTATGGGCTGTTCCACTATGCTCGCACCACCACAACAGGAGACACGGCATGGACCTGCGGCAGCTCAAATACTTCGTGCAGATCGTGGAGAGCGGCAGCCTGGCCAAGGCCTCCCGCCAGCTCTACATCGCACAGCCAGCGCTCAGCCAGCACGTGGCCAAGCTCGAAGCGGAGGTAGGCAAGCCGCTTCTGATCCGCACCGCCAAGGGCGTGACGCCCACCGAAAACGGCGCCGCGTTGCACCACCATGCGCGCTTCATGCTGCGCCAGCTCGATCAGGCTTTGTCCATCGCGCGGCAGGAGCCGGGCACGGTGCACGGCATGGTCTCGGTGGGCCTGGCGGCCACCACGGTTTGTGCGGTGGGCGTGCCCTTCATGCGCCGCATCCGCGAGAAGTACCCCGGCATCGTGCTCAACGTGGTCGAGGGCATGAGCGGGCACCTCGCGCAAATGATGCGGCTGGGCCAGCTTGATCTGGCCATCCTCTTCAGCCGCGACGCCGTGCCCGACCTGCCGGCCGAACCGTTGGTGGAAGAAGAGCTCTTCGTCATGATGCCGGACGACAGCACGCTGGTGGCCCCCCGGCGCATCAAGCTCAGTTGCGCCGAAACTGCGGAACTCCCGCTCATCCTGCCCACCGGCATCCACGGCTTGCGCCGCCGCATCTCGGCCGAATTCGAACAGCGCAACCTCACCACCCGTGTGGTGGCCGAAATCGATTCCCTCTCGCTGCTCATGACCTGCGTTCGCGACGGCATGGGCGCCACCATCAAGCCCATGGCTGCGGCCCTGCTCGAAGGCAAGATGCGCGAGAAATGGCGCACGCTGGCGTTTTCCGACGCGGACATGAAGCGGCCCAACTATTTGTTTTCGGTGGTGGCCGACCGGCTCACACCCGCAGCGGCGGCGGTGCGGGCGGAGCTGCGGGAGACGGTGAAGGACCTGGTGGTGAGTGGGGAGTGGCGGGGGGTGAACCTGATCTGAAGAAACGACGAGGTCGCCTCACCGACTCAAACGCGCTTGTCGCTGGTTGCCGGAGTGATCGAACGCCAATCGACGGGGAAGGAAACAGGTCCGAACACCCTTCAAACGCCGGCACGCCATTTCTCAGTCCGCCCCAACCCCCACCGGATTCGGCAACCGTTTCTCCACCGCGTGCCTCAGCAGTGATGCCGTGCGAAACACACCGTGGGCGAACTTGCCGTAGGGCAGCGTGGCGAACAGGGCCATGACCGTGCCGAGGTGCACACACAGCAGCACCGCCAGGGCTGGCGTGCCGCGAGCCAGCCACAGTGCCAGGCCGGTCACGCTGGTGAGAAACAGCAGCGCAATGAAGCCGAGGTCCATCGGCTTTTGTGCAGCGTCGCCGTGCATGGGATGGCGGTGGCGGTTGAGCCACCACAGGCCACTGGTGCCAACCATCAGGCCCACCCCTCCCACAACGCCCAGCAGCTTGGGCAGGCTCGGCAACTCGTAGGGCGCCACCCACCCGAACACGTAGTGGTAGACCGTGGCAACGCTGGTGGCGGCAAAGCACAACATGAAGCCGTAGAAGGTGAAATGGTGGAAGCGGCGGCGTGAGAGCGTGTAGGCGTCGTCTTCGTTGTGGCAACCGTCGCCGTGGCCGCCGTCGAGGTATTTCAGGCGCAGTGCATCGTAGGTGGCTTCGGTGGTGGCGCTCAGGTTCAGCGGTGCGCCGCTGGTGGCGGGGGTCACGTCGCGCCAAAAGCGCGTCACCCCCATGCCGAGCGCGAACACCACAAACAGGAACACCGGCGCGAACATGCTCACCAGCAGGTTGTGCGGAAACAGGTTGTAGAAGTTGCCGTCGAGGTTGGATGGCCACAGGCTGCCCTTCATGGCCACAGCGAGCAGCAAGAAGAGCGCGAGGCCAGCGGCGAGCGCCACCGACAGCGTGAGGCCGTTGCGCTGGTAGAGCTTGCCCAAGGCACTGGGCCAGGCGTAGTCGGCATACGTTTGTCCACGCACCTGCGCCATGGATTGCGGCACGTTGACCGCAAACTCGTGCGGTGGCGCGTACTGGCAGGCGTGCAGGCAGGCGCCGCAGTTGTGGCAGAGGTTGGCCAGAAAGTGGATGTCGGCTTTGCCGAATTCGAGCCGGCGCGTCATGGCCGGGAAGACTGCGCAGAATCCTTCGCAGTAGCGGCAGGCGTTGCAGATCTGCATCTGGCGCGCCACTTCGGTTTCGGCTGCGGAGAGGACGACTTCACCCTGGGCGAGGGCACGGGCGTCGCGGGCAAGGGCTTCAAGCGCGTGCATGTTGCGCTCCTTCGAGTGCGGTGCGCGCTGCACGGGCGGCCTGTGCCGCCTGGGTTCCGGCGATGCGCCCGAAAGCGGTACCGATGGACATGCCCACACCCGCGGTGTAGCCCTTGCCCAGCACGTTTCCGGCCATCATCTCGCCGGCCACGAAGAGGTTCGCGCTGGGTTGTTCGTTGAAGCGCACGGCGGCGGTTTCGTCGGTTCGAAGGCCAAGGTAGGTGAAGGTCACGCCAGGGCGCAGCGCGTATCCGTAGAAGGGCGCGGTGTCGATGGGAAGCGCCCAGTGGGTCTTGGCCGGAACCAGGCCTTCTGTGTGGCAATCGTCGAGCGCCGTGTGGTCGAAGCTGCCGACACGGCACGCGGCGTTGTATTCGTTCAGGGTGTGCATGAAGGTGGATTCGTCCAGGCCAAGCTGGCGCGCGAGCTCGGGCAAGGTGTCGGCCCTCACCCCGGGAAACACCGGCGGCATGAAGCGGCCAATGGCTTTGGTGTCGATGATGGAGTACCCGATCTGCTGCGGCTGCTGCGCCACCAGACGACCCCAGATGGCGTAACGCTTGGGCCAGAAGTCTTCGCCTTCGTCATAGAAACGCCTGGCTTCCTGGTTCACCACCACGCCGAGCGAGACGCAGTCGATGCGGGTGCAGATGCCACCGTCGTACAGGGGCGCGCGCGCGTCAATGGCGACCATGTGGGCCTGCGTCGGATCGCCGATGCGGTCGGCTCCGTGATCATCCAGCAGGTGCCGCAGCAACACGCCCTGGTTGTAGGCGGTTCCACGAATCAGGAAGTTGTCGGCCGGCCACTCGCCACGCTCGTTCTGGCCCCAGGCTTCGCGCAGCCAGGCGCGGTCGGACTCAAACCCGCCGGCGGCCAGCACGCAGGTGCGCGCGGTGATGCGCTCACCGGCCCGGGTGTGCGCCGCCACGAACTGGCCGTGTTCGATCTCGATGCGCTCCACTGGCGTTTCGTAGCGGATCTGCACGCCCAGTTTTGCGGCGCTTCGGTAGTAGGCGTTGACGAGTGCCTTGCCTCCACCCATGAAGAATGCATTGGTGCGTGCCACATGCAGCGCACCTGAAAGCGGCGGCTGGAAATGCACGCCGTGGCGGCGCATCCAGTCGCGGCAGGTGGCCGAGGCGCGGATGGTCAGGCGTGCCAGGTGTTCGTTGGTCTGCCCGCCAGTGACCTTGAGCAGGTCTTGCCAGTACTCTTCTTCGGGGTAAGCGTCGATGAGCACGTCTTGCGGCGCGTTGTGCATGCAGCGCAGGTTGCGTGTGTGGCCGGAGTTGCCGCCACGCCAGGCGCGCGGCGCGGCTTCCAGCAGCAGCACGCTGGCGCCGGCTTCGCGCGCCATCAGGGCCGCGCACAGGGCGGCATTGCCGCCCCCAATCACCAGCACATCGGGTTCCACAGTTGCTCCTCGGCACGCACCGGAAACGCCCGGCCATCACATGAACTTTAGGGATTCACCCGCGCCCGGTGAACCCCGGTTTTGACATGGGGGCATCACGATTCGTGATGTCAAAGACGGGTACCAGGCCAGTGGCCGACCTCCACCAGCAGCTTCACGGTATCGCGAATCACCACCCGCGTGGCCAGCGCGGCGGGCGAGAGTTCGTCTTCCGACAGGCTGCACAGCAGGTTGACGCGGCTGGCCTGCGCGTCGTCTATGTGAACCAGCATGAACCGCTGCTCCGCGTCGGGGAATCGGCCCACGGCGGCGCGCGGCTGCAGGGTGGAGCCCAGACCGGCGTCGACCGCTGCCATCAGCATGGGCAACGAGTCCACCTCGAGGACCACACGCGGAACCACTCCTGCGCGTGCGAAAGCCGTGTCCAGCGTGCTGCGCAGGCCGTGCGGCCCTGTCGGCAAGATCAGCGGCTCGTCACCCAGTTCGGACAGGCTCATGGCGGCATGGCGTGGCTGGTCGTTCCGGCGTGAACAGATCAGGAACAAGTCTTCGGACACCAGCGGCTGGACCTGCCAGAGCCGGCTGCCCGTCGCGCCAGCATCGGTCTGGGGACGCGAATCGAACAGAACGGCCAGATCGATTTCACGCGCATTGAGCATGGCGGACAAATGCCCCGAGAGGCTCTCGACCATGTGCAGGCGCACATCGGGGTAGCGCGATTGCATGGCTTGCATGAGCGGCAGGCCCAGCATGGCCGCAGTGGTGGGTGCCAGACCCACGCTCACCGTGCCAGCCAGTCGGGCCTGTTGGGCAGCACGCACGGCTTGGGCGGCGTGGCGCAAGGTGAGTTGGGCCTCACGGAAGAAGGCTGCGCCGGCTTCTGTGGGGACCACGCCCCGAGGCGTGCGCTGCAGCAGGCGCGTGCACAGTTCGCCCTCCAGGCGACTGATCTGCTGACTCAGTGCCGATTGCACGAGGTCAAGGTCGAGCGCGGCGCGACCCATGGAGCCCAACTCCACGACCCGCACAAAATACCGGAGCTGTCGAAGTTCCAAGCGGTGTTCTCCGTGGTTGCCATCACACATCGTGATGGCGGAAATCATCGCATGCGCTGACTCAACCTTGAATGCGAGGGATTCCCTGGATCCCCACAAGACACTCAACGACACGCCGTCGTGCGGCATGGGTTGAACTCCCAAGGATCGAATGCCCGCTTGCTCGGAGCAAGCCCGCCTCGCTTGCTGCAGGGAGCAGCAAGCCAGCGTCGGCGCGAAGTGCCGCTGTCGCTGCACATCTGTCAGCCCGCAGGATTCGCCGGACTTCCACAGCAACCCCAAAGCGGCAGAACACCCCCGTTCGACAGCGGGTGTTCCTGCCGCTCAGAAGACCTTCTTGGGGCGCTGCAGGTCGCGGCGTCAATCCTGGATGTCGCTTCCGAACATGAACTGGAACACCGCGCCTCGCCCGACCTCGCCTTTGCCGTCGATCTGACCCCCATGCCGCTCGATGATGCGGTGCACCGTGGCCAGGCCAATGCCGGAGCCCTGAAACTCGCTGGGCTGGTGCAGCCGTGTGAAAGGCTTGAAGAGTCGGTCCGAGCGTGACATGTCGAATCCTGCGCCGTTGTCACTGACAAAGAACATCGGCGCGTTGGTCCCGCTGGAGGGCACACGCCCGAACTCGATACGGGGCTGCGGTGTATTTCGCGAATATTTCCAGGCGTTGCCCAGCAGGTTTTCGAGTGCGATCTGGGCGAGGAGGGGGTCACAGTCAGCAAACAGTTCGGGTTCGATGATCACCTCGACCGGGTTCTCAGGGTCTCGTTGTCGCTCCTGTCGGACAACTTCTTCGGCCATGTCGCTCAGATTCGTCCAGGTGCGTTGCAGCTGGGTCTGGCTGACCCGCGCCAACGCCAGCAAGTCCTTGATCAGGCCACCCATCCGGCTCGCGGACGCCATCACCCGGCTGATGATCGCGTCGTCCTCGGGACGAATGCGGTCGCCCATTTGCTCTCTGAGAACATGCATGAAGCCGTCGATCGAACGCAATGGCGACTTCAGGTCATGTGAAACCGAGTAGGCAAAGCTGTCAAGCTCACGGTTGATGTGCTGAAGCTGGGCGGTACGGGCCTGGACGCGGTGTTCCAGAGTGTCCTGCAATCGCTGGATTTTCCAGTCACTCTGCAGCCGTATCAGTTCGGCACTGCTGCGGCTGGCGAATATCGATGTCAGTGCCTGAATATCGGCACCGATCCGGGCGGAGTGCTCCCAGGCCACGGCCAGTATTCCGATGGCTGTCCCGTCCGGGTCGCGCAAGGCGATTCCAGCGACCGTGTGCGAACGCTCGTCAGCAAAGGGGATATCGGACAACAGGGGTATCCCTGCGGGCAACTCGATGACACACAGGTCCTCGCTGGCCAGCATGGCTGCAGCGCTGAGCTCGTGCAGATGCACGTGGCGATTGGGTTGCAGGTCGCCGTTGTGCATCAGGCCCAGCGTGTTGAATCCACCATCTTCTGCCGATTCACCAATCACAACGCAGACAGCCCCCAGGGCCGCCACCATATGCTCGGTCACCGACAGGAAGAACGCCTGTCCGATTTTGGGTGAAACCCCTTCTGCGAGATTCATCAGCATGCTGCGGCGCCGCTTCTCTTCGGCCACATTGAGGACGAAGGAGAGGGCACAGGCCTCACCTTCTATGTCGATGATCTCGGCCCATACCTTGACCTCGACCCGTTCTCCCTTGAGGTTGCGCACCTCTGTTTCGTAGCCCATCAGCCGACCGTTGCGCCGCATGGTGTTGACATAGTTTTCGCGCACCTGCTGGCTTGGCCAGACGCCAGCTTCGAGCGATGTCTTTCCGATGAAATCCTCGGGGCAGCCACCAAACACCTGCGCACAGGCGGCGTTGACTTCCAGGTAACGCCCGTCGATCAGGCGCGTCAGGGTCATGCAGATCGGGCTGTGCCGAAAGGCTTTGGAAAAACGCGCTTCAGACTGCTGCAGGGCCTTGCGTGACTTTTCCTCAGCGCTCAAGTCGACCACCATGCCGATCATGAGCCTCTCGTTGCCCTGCTGGATGAGCTCGGCATAGATCAGCGAATCGAACTGGGAACCATCGCGCCGCAAACCGCGGGCATGCATACCGTTCACCCGACCCTGCGTTTTCAGGGTGTTTCGAAAAGCTTGCTCTTCGGCAGGGTCGGCCCACAGGTTTGGCGGCTGCTGGCCCACCAGATCCTTGCGGGAAAAGCCACTCGCCCGGACATAGGCATCGTTGACATCCACCGTCAGGCGGTTGTCCAGCGACTGCACGAGGCAGGCCACCGGGTTGTTTCGGAACAGCGCCTTGAAGCGCTCCTGGCTCCCCTTCAGGGCGGCTTCTGCTTCGTAGGCCAGCCTCAGCGCTTCCTGCTGCGTATCGAACGCTTCCTGCAGGCGGTACTGGCCTGCCAGAGCACTGATCAGTGTGATCACGATCACCACCGCCTGGATCACCCACACGGTCCAGCCCGTGGGTGGCAGCGTGCCCGGCAGCATGGCGTGCTGCTCGAGCCAGTTGATCACGGCGAGTGCCAGGATGCAATACAGCACGACCGCGATCATCTTTCCCCGCGAGAGGAAAGTGCTTGCCAGCACAATGGCTGACAACAGCACCAACACGCCAGCACTGCGAACGCCTCCGGTGATCACGGTGGTGATGGTGGCGATCGTCAGAATCAACAGCACCAGGCCATGGGCTGCGATGGTCACCTGTCCGCGCTGGAGCAGCAAGCCCAGCATCCACAACAGGACACTCGTGGCGCCGACCAGCAGAGTCGGTTGCGTGATCCCGTCGCGCAGATAGAGTGCCAGTGCGATCGTCGAGGCGGCGATGCTCGCGGCCAGCAGCAGCACGCGCACGGCTTTGACGCGGTGCTGGTCGAGCGTGCCCGACGTGCCGTCAAACGGAAACCCGCCCGGGCGCGGGGTGATGTGGTCAGGCATCCGGTGCCTGTCTGCAGGCGGTGATCCGTGCTGCAGCGGGAGGGAGTGCGGTCGGCACCGCGCAGCACAGCAGCGCGATGGTGTTCAGCGTCTCCAGCATGTGTGCGTCGGTGTCAGGGGCGCGGGTGGGTGATTTTTTGGGCCTCATGAAGTTTCTTCGTTTCTTCAGTCCGCAAGCCAGGCCTTGTCCTTGGCATGTTCGTGCGCAAACCCCCTTGTTGGATGAATTATCGACAACTGCAAGGACACCTTGATCGAAATCAGCAGAAAGTGCGCCTGAGGCCCGCCCCTGGGTGGATTGGCTCACCCACTTTTACAGCCAATTTCGGCGTGTTGCACCACTCGCTCCATGGCTGGAGTCCGGGTGGTCGAGCCGATCAAATGCCTGAAATCACGGCGTTTGGCTCGATCAGGGTTGCCCGACCGGGAGGGCACAAACCATCAAACGCGCATGGGCTGGCCCGGGCGTTTCGAACGAAGCGGTCGCGAGATTCGATGCTTGCCATCGCGTTTTCAGCCTTCAACGATGGCGATCGGGCATCCACTCGGTCGCCAAACTTGCACGCGGAAAGCCGGGCACCCACAATGCGCTTGCTTCCCACAACCCAAGGGGCATCGTCCATGGACCAGCGCGCTACTGCGACAAAAGGCATCCCGGTGGCCATGCGGCGTTTGGCCGACTTGCCCGGGCCTCGAGCGCTGCCGATCATCGGCAATCTCCATCAGGTCGATCGCAGTGCCATGCACCTGAGCGTTGAAGCCTGGGCAAAAGAGTACGGTCCCTACTTCCGTTTTCAGATTGGCGGACGGCGTTTCGTCGGGGTGGCCGACCATGAGGCGTTGTCGGTGCTGATGCGGGATCGCCCCGATGGGGTGCGTCGCGGTGCCAAGCTCGAGCGCATCTGGGTCGAGATGGGGTTCCCGATTGGCCTGTTTGTCGCTGAAGGTGAAGCCTGGAGGCGTCAGCGTCGCATGGTGATGGCGGGCTTCGATCCCGCCCACCTGCGCGAGTACTTTCCGGCGCTGCAGCGCGTGGCAATGCGTCTTCAGGGGCGATGGAGCAAGGCCGCTGCGCGCAGAGAGGCGATCCCGCTGCAGCCCGACCTGATGCGCTTCACCGTCGACGCGATCGCCGGACTGGCGTTCGGCGCCGAGGTCAACACCCTGGAGTCCGACGCCGAGGTCATCCAGGAGCATCTGGACAAGATCTTTCCCGCGATGTTCAGCCGCCTGATGGCCCCTCTGCCCATCTGGCGCTGGGTCAAGCGACCGGCCGACCGACAGCTCGAACAGAGCGTCGCAGCGGTGCAGCAGGCGATCGCCAGCTTCATTGCCGAGGGCCGCGCGCGGCTGCTCGCCGAGCCGGAGCGCCGCACCCGGCCTGCCAACTTGCTGGAAGCCATGCTGGTCGCCTCGGAAGGTCAAGACAGTGGCCTTGACGACACCGATGTCGCCGGCAACGTGCTGACGATGCTGCTCGCTGGCGAAGACACCACCGCCAACACCTTGGCCTGGATGATCTACCTGTTGCACCGTCACCCCGAGACGCTGGCGCGAGCCCGCGCCGAGGTGCTGCGCGAGTTCGGCGATTCAGGCGATATCAGCCATGAGGGACTCGGCCGCCTCGACTACGTTGAGGCCTGCGCGCATGAAACCATGCGTCTGAAGCCGGTGGCGCCTTTCATGGGATTGCAACTGGAGCGCGACACCGTGGTCGGCGACGTGGCGGTGCCTCGCGGCACGGTTGTCTGGGCGGTGATGCGCCACGCCAGCCTGGACGAGGCCCACTTTGCCAATGCAGATTCGTTCTGCCCGGAGCGCTGGTTGGCTGACGGTGGCCCTGCGCAGGCGGCCAGTTCAGCCAAGCGCGTCTCCATGCCGTTTGGCGCGGGCCCGCGGGTCTGCCCGGGCCGTTACCTGGCCCTGCTCGAAATGAAGCTCTGCATCGCCATGCTCCTGCAGCGCTTCGACATTTCTGGCGTCGATGCGCCCGACGGTTCTGCGGCGCGCGAGCAACTGCAGTTCACCATGAGCCCCGTGGGCTTGCACATGCGGCTGCACGAGCGCGCATCTGCTGGCCAGGCCGGTGCCTCAAGAACGGCAGTTGGAGACGACTGAGTTCACGGATGCAAGGCTCACATCGGGTCTGAAGCGCCAGCCTTTGCCAAGGGCAGATGGCGGCTTTCGCTGCCAGGCGGCGCGGGGCGCTGGCTCATTTCAGATGCACGGGCACCGTATTTCTGAAGTCACCAGGCGTCCTGGCAGGTCGCTCAATGGTGGTGCGTGCGTCGACCGGTACGGCGCGGTGCTGCCGCTCAAATCCCACCAGGCGGGTCAACTCGTAGCCCAGGAGTCCGGCCACATTGAGACTGCCAGCGTAGGCGATCAGCACGCCGGCAACAACGCCCGCGCAGCCTTCCTCGATGCGAACCCTGTGCCATCGAGGCGATCAAACCCAGCCTTGCCGCCAGACGCCCTCGTCCTGCAGTTCACGCCACGGAATGATTTGAGTGGCCTTGGAGAACACCGCTTCAAGTTCCACCAACACAATCGGGTCGGTGGGCAGGTCCGGTTGAATCACGCTGCTGACCAGGAAGTGCTTTTGTTTGGCCACAGGAGCCACCGCCGTCCATTTGGTCAACAGCAGTTTCTTGGGGTTCAGGGGGTTCATGGCTTTGCCTGGTTCCAGCTTCAGCGGCTGGGCATCATGGCCCGCACCGCCTCCCCCAACTCGATCACCGCCAGCGCGTAGTAGCTGCTCCAGTTTTATAGTTCCAAAGTATTCAAAAAACGTTCATTTCAACGTGTCTTCGAGTGCCCTAAAACCGTCCTGACACTTCCATCTTGTGCCATTCGTCAAAGGCCATGAGATGCCATCAAACAGGGGTAAGTGCTCCACTGCTCGGCGTACATATCTTCCAGCCGGGTCGCCGTGGTCTAGCCATCCCGTGTGGCGTGTGAGTAGCTAACCTTTCGGTGTGCTACTGGGCATGGGCACTCATCGGGTCAGGTCATGGTGCCTGCGTCAATGCGTTTGACGCTGTGGCCTTGGCTGTTTGACGGCTTCTGATTGGACCGTTCATGAGCGTACCGCACAGCGTGCCCCAAATGCGCGGGCCAGGTTAGCTACAAATTTCCGGTGCCGATTGTCCTGCCCGCAGTCAGAAACTACGCTTGTGGGCATGCAGGAATTCACAGGGCAGGCCGCAGCAAACGACACCCACTACCTGCCGCCTCGCCACCGCACACTGCCCATTCTTGCGTCCATAACGCCCATTGCCAACTACCCGAGCAAGCTGCGGATTTTCCAGACCAACGCCAGCCGTTACTGGCAAGTGCGGTGCTACCTCAAAGGCAAAACCTACACGCAAAGTTTGAAGACCGTGCACAAGCAAGCGGCCATCAGTCAAGCCAAGCAGTTCTTTCACATCAAGACCGCTGAGCTGTACGGATCACAAGTGCGGCAACGGGAAGAAAAGTCCACGCTATTCGCCGATGTTGTGCCAGCCATGATGGCCTATCAGCAGTCGAGGGTCACACGTGGCGAACTCAGTGCAGCCAGTCTGCCCATCCTTCGCAACCGCATCCACAACAGCATCTTGCCCTTCTTCGGCCAGATGCCCATCGATCAAGTGGGCTTCAAGGCACTGTCGGACTTTGTGGAGCAGCTGAGCAGCCGTGATTTCAGCACCACGACCATGCAGCAGCACTTGGTCGCAGTTCGAAAAGTGCTGACACACGCACATGGCATTGGCCTGATCAAAAACATTCCCAGGTTTCCCAGCATCAAGGTCGTGAACAAGCCAAGGGGTAGTTTTTCCATCACCGAGTACCGCGATCTCGTGCGTTACGCAAGGCGGCGAGTGGGCCGGAAGGTGCCGTACGAGTTTGCCGACAAAAGCCGCAGCAGCGCCGCCATTTTTGATCGCTACACAAAGGTCAGTGCGGACCTGCCGTGGATGATCCGTTTTATGGTCAACGGGTTCATGCGGCCCAGCGATATCAAGCTGATGAAACACAAGCACGTGACCGTGGTTCGGGGCAAGCACATCTACTTGAGACTGAACCTACCGGAAACCAAGCTGCACGACAAACCCATCGTGACGCTGCAGTCGGCTGTGCCGGTGTATGAACGCTTGCTGGCCAAGCAACGGGCAGAGGGTTTTGGCAGGCCGGACGACTATGTGTTCCTGCCCGACTTGCTGGACCGGCGTTGGCTGCTGGTGGTGTACGGCTGGCAGTTCAAGTACATCCAGAGCTTGGCGGGCATTGCGGAAAACGCCGCGAATGGACAAACACGCACGATCTACAGCCTGCGCCACACGGCCATGACGCTTCGGCTGCTGTATGGCAAGAACGTTGACCTGATCACACTGGCCAGGAATGCACGGACAAGTGTGGACATGATCGAGCGCTTCTATTCATCGAACCTGAGTGCCGAGATGAACATCGATCTGCTGCAGGGCAAGCGGACTTGAGGTCGCGGAGTGGGCTGTGTGGGCATGTCGTGAAACCCGACAACGCCAGCGTCAAGTCGCATGACGCTCGTGGTGCTTTCTTGAAGAAAGGACTGCGTGGTCAGCTTTTGTGTGCGCCCAAGCCCTGTGTGCTGCGATCAGGCCGCACAGCTACCAGTGCCAGCCCGTCAAGTAGATCAGCTGCTGTAGGGCTGATTTGAAGCACTGCATGGTGTGAATCGCTAGGGAAATATTCACAGTTCCACTTGACAAAAACATCAGCACTGTCAAAGTTGCTGTCATCTTGGATGACCCTAAAAGCAAGCCTGTGTTGCGGACCCAAGCATCGAGTGTTTGGACGTAGCGTGTCTAGACATAAAAAGAAGGCACCACAGTTGGTGTCTCTAATTGCCATCCTTATTTCGGAGTCGCCACATGGAAAAACAAACAAGCAAACATAAATTTAACTACAGACAAGGGTTCATTATTCTTGCTCTGCTGACACCGCTTTTAGGATGTGTAGCAACTGCGCCGAAATTAAATCTCTACAATGTCGCAGAAGTGTCCCAGGCAATATCAGTCAAGCGAGACGATTTTGAAAAATCATCGCGATTTTCAGGGCCCAACGCTTCGATAAAACCCTTTGACAATGTGTTTATTAGAGCTTGGAAATTTGATGGAAGTAATGCGCTAAAGTACCAAATTTACGTTCAGGATTACTATGAAGGCGGGTGGAGATTCTATAGCAATACCTTCGATTCGAATGGTGTAATGTTGAAGACAATCGTTATCTCTAGAGACGTTGGATCTTGCACCAGATATGGATGTTCATATAACGAACATATAGGTATTGATGTTAGCGAAAGCTACCTCAAAGAAAATACAAGAAATGGAATCAACTTTAAATTGAGCGGTAAAGCTGGTGAGGAATTTTTCTTTATTCCAGGAGCATACATTGAAGCGTTTCTGAAAGTTGCCAAATAAAGTATGAAAAAACTTATTCTTTTGATACTGTTTGTGCCGGCGATTGCATTCGCACAGATGAAAATTGTGTTGCCTACAGATCAACTAAATCCAAACATAGCAGTTCCATTCCAAGTTGACTTCGAGAGGCAGTTTCAAGAAAACGTATCTCTTACTGTTATGGCTGGTAATGACCTAGTGCTCAAAGTGGATAACCAAGCAGCCGGTTCGATTGCGTCAATAACAGCAAGATTCCTTGCGCTATCGAAAAATGTGACCTTCATACTGGCTCGAGATGGAAGTGTAATCCAGCGAGAGGAGCGTACTTTAAATCTCCCTGAGCCTTCGACAATCCCTGAATATAGAGCTAGGACCGAATATAAGCTCGGAGCGTCAAATGTTGAAATGATTCCTAAAGGAGTCGAGTTCGTAAGATCTATTTCGAATAACCGTGCGCGATTCTTTATAAAAAATGCGGCGAGTAAAGAGCATTTTGTAAACAAAGTGATAATAAAATTGTCTTCAACTTCGGCATCGCAAAATTTGACAATTACAGGATCGCCTTTTTGGTACGAGCCCTTCATCGGAATAACTGGTGAATTTTATTCCGCCGACATTGAGCAAGTAATATCAAACTGACAAAATTACATGATATTTAGCCATTGACCCCTACGCCGTGTCTGCACGAGCGCTTCGTGCTGGGATTTAGCTGACCAAGAACCCATGCCAGTGCAATTGGTGCTGCGTGCGCTGTAGGGCTGATTTGAAGTATTACAACTAGGTTGTTGTGAAATAAGACTGATAAATAACGCGCCTAACGTGAAAGTAACAAGAGTTTACATGCGCGATTGATTACAGAAGAATACATGTAAGAAATATTGAAGCTCCCCACCTGTACTTCAAGAGCATCAGTTTCTCTTGAAGGATATGTGGCCTAAGTACATTTAAGCTTGGATCGATTAAGAATGAAGAAAATTAAAGCGCTCGTAGTTATATTAACGGCTGTCATTACTTTGCATGCATATGCGAGATCCCCTAATTCTTGTCGTGCGATACTTGATTCATCGTACAACTCAGACCAATGGAATCAATGTCTTCTTGAGCCTGAGGATGCAAAAAGGGTTGAAGATCCAGCAATTGCCGCAGCACCTGGATATACACATGGGGTAATTGTTGGAAAGGATACATTAGAGTCAATTCAGCAGCGTCGTCCGGACATTCTTCCCTTTGTATGTGAAGATAACCCTCTTGCCAAAGAGCTAACAATCAAGAATGATTGTTCAAATGCAGCTTACTTTCGAAGAGAAAAGATATCAATTGAAACCCAAGGCGGTACGATTGAAGTCTCTGCCGAAGAGGCCTCACATCAAGACATAAAACTGTCGGTTTATCGAACTAATAGCGATGAAGGTGCAATTGAACTGTGGTTCTCTAATGGTAAGCTCATTACCCTTCTTCCTCTGGGCTTTGATGGAACGTCATTCCTGCCAAATGATGTAAACGGTGGCCTCTTAATGCAGTCCTTATCATCAAAATACAAAAAAGCCAAGGATTGGGTAACCACAAATAAGAATGGCCGGGTGAAGGCCAATGTTTGGGCAATGTCGCCGACTACTTCTGTTGAACTTATTGAACATGTGGCTGTTTATAAAAACAGGGCTGAAGTCCTTGGCCTGCAATCACTTTATAAAGCAGGGATGAAACTCGGAATAAGTAGCTTCGCGACGAAGTACCACGATCTAGAAATACTGCTACTTGAAAACAGATTTCCGAAAAGTGTTGTCGAAAAAAGACAGATTCGCTACATCGACAACAGGTTGCTAAGCAAGCTCGTCAAGAATCTGAAAGACAATGCAGCTAAAAGCAAGCAAATTGAGCGCCAAGAAAAAAATGAGCGAGAATTAGGCAAGGTACAAAGGTACTGATTTAATTTGTGCGAGCCTTAAGTACAAGTGAGTTCAAAACTTAATCAAGCGCTTTCATTCATCGAATCTGACGGCTGAGATAAACATCGATCTGCTGGAGGGCAAGCGGAGTTGAAGTTTGGGTGTGCGCTGTATCGGGATGGCATGAAGCCCGGTGGCTCCTATGAAGTGTTTCACATCGCATGAAAATAGGAAGCCCGATGGCTACAAGGTCGAGTGCTCAGACTCTGTTTTCTTTAATAAATGATCGCGTGTGAAGTTGTCGCATGCACGGTGCACTCAAGCTATTCGTGCTGCAATCTGATCGCCCAGCGACACATGTCAGCCCATCAAGTAGATCTGCTGCTGTAGGGCTGATTTGAGGCGAATCTGAAGGGTCGTAGCAATACACGAGAGCTCAAGCGTCAAGTTGATCGACGCTGCAGCGCGATACTTGCTTAAAGAAATGATTGCGTGCGTAACCAAGCAAGTAACCCCTGCGTGCTGCAATCTGTTCGCGAACGTCCATCAGGTAGATCAGCTGTTGTAGGGCGTGTTTGACGTGTTGCTGCCGGGGTGTCGTGAAGCACGATAGCTTAAGCGTCAAGTTTCATGACGCTGCTGGATGGTGCTTTCTTCAAGAAAGTGCGGTAGAGCGCTTGAATGCTGAACAGCTCTGAGTGAGCTGACCGCCTGCTTGCAAGCCGTGAAGGCGAACTCGGACTGTTGCATGCTCAGAACTCTCACAAACCGTTTACTGCGCTCTGTCAAGTGCTGCAGGTCGTGGGCTTTGTCAAACTAGTTAAAACGTATATGCCAAAACTAATGTTTGATGTTTTTACTTGACTAAAATCATTTTTATTCTTACTTTATCCTCGGACTCAGTGAAAAATGAAGTGGCTGGTTTGCTTGAGAAAAAACAAAGACGAGAGGGGCTTCCACCTTAAGCGCCAAGTCAACCCCAATCTAAAAACTTCACAATAATCGGGCTGGATGGTAGCACTGTGGAATGCAGTGTCTTCGGCTCGACTATTCAATGCTTTTGATTGGCTGAAGTCTTTCTCTGAAAGTTGATTGATTTTTTCAAAACTGTATAAGTGCCCGATCGTGTGATCTTTGTGAGAGGTATATGACTTTAATCGATGCTACTGAGAAAAAAGACTTCTTAGGTGTACTTAAAGAGTATGGATGCAGTAGCGAACATTTTGATTTAACAGAGAGCTATGCTGAGT
The DNA here is from genome assembly GCF_030373225.1 of Hydrogenophaga sp. GTDB lineage: Bacteria > Pseudomonadota > Gammaproteobacteria > Burkholderiales > Burkholderiaceae_C > Hydrogenophaga. Next base: position 47,847 of record NZ_JAUCZG010000030.1, read on the forward strand.
CGACGCAGCATACATGTGAATTGGTGGGTTTTTTGTGGATTTTTTGTAAGCAAAGTGGCGTTGAAATCCGATATACCACCGGCCACGGCTCTGCATGGGTTGTGGACTTTGCTACAAATCTTGAACTAGGTAAGTTTGGTAAAATGCAGTAAGGAATTCAGCATTAATAAATTCCAACTAGTCTCTAACAAGAAGTTTTATGAAATTTAAAAAATCGTTGATTAAAATTATTGCCGCCTTTATCTTGCCAGTTAATGCAGGCTTAGCTCAAAATGATATAAGCAAATGGGGGTCATATGTAGCATCAGAAGGGGGTGGAGGGCTCTTTTATAATTATGAATCACTTAAAAGAGAGAGATTTCCGCCGAGATTAATTTCCGTAAAGATTTTTAATGAAATAAAAAATCAAAAAAATTATGTTTTTGATTGGGAGCTGAAGTGCATTTCAAAAGAAATCAAAGTAGGCACCTCAAATTTCTTATCTATCGCGTCGGACGGCAATACTACAAGACGAATATTGCTTGAGGGGCTCTGTGGTGTACGCAATGATGAGGGTCTTTGGTTTATTGCAGGCGCAACAACTGGAGCGTTGTATGCAATAAACTCAAGCACATTAAGAAAAATCTCAAATGATCAATTTTCTTTCACGTCGATGAGTTCCAGACTTGAAATTACAAGTTCAACGGCATTAATTCCTTTGAGTGCAAAAGAGGATTACGTTATTTCGTGCTCGGATCGGACTAGTGTAAGAGTACGGCCGAATGGAAGTACCGATCCAATGAGGCTTATGGAAATATCAACCGATTCTATTGGCCGAGCAGCGATTGAAATGGTATGTTCTGGCTACATTGCGCCAGCCGCTTCTTTTTCAGAAGATGGCGACACTCAAAAATCATTACAAAAAACATCTCTGGATCAAAAGGGAGCAGTTGATCCTGAGGCAGATGCGATAAATTGTAGAAATCAAGGCTTTGACACAATGTCTGGAGAATTTAAAAAGTGCATGCAATCATTAGGGCACAGCACATACCTTGCAAATAAAGGTGTTGGAGCATCGGCGGATAAAGTAAGCGCCCAGGCAGAAGTTCCTGAAAATATATCGTTAAAAGATTCGACGGCAAAGTGTGAGGAGCTTGGTTTTAAAAAGGGAACAGAAAGGTTCGGAAAATGCGTTCTTACTATTTCCCGATAACTAAATCTATTGATTAGTACGATCCCGTGTTGTGACTTTTTTCATCTAATTAAAAGTGTGAATTTACAAAGTCAATGTCATGCTAAAACTCAATTCTAAAATATGAAGAAACATTGGTTAATTGTTGTCACTGCACTCCTGATTTCGGGTTGTGCGACTGTTTATACCGAAAGAATTGCAGGAACACAGTCGCCAACTAACACGAACCAATACAGGGGAGTGCTATATGTTGAGCTGGGGGCTTTGAGTGATGCGAAGCCATATATGGAGAATAAGTGCAAATTTCTCGGTGGATTGAATGAAAATTCAATTAACAACAATGCTCCCTCAGGAGCAATTGCATCTTTAAACTCAATTGCCGGCACATACTGGTCTTACGAATGCAAAGGAATAGTAACCACCGATAGCGCACAAACTTCTTCCGAAATCAAGACAGTCAACAAAGAAAATAATGAGGCGTTCGTCGATGAATCAAGCCTAGAATACTGTCGAAAAATAGGCCGCCCAATCGGAACAAATGAATTTAACGGATGTGTGAGAAGATTTGGTGAGAGCAAATCGAAAGAATTTAAAAATCGTGAAATCTCAAAAAATAATGAAATAAAAACATTGAATTCGAAAGAGGATAAACCGGAAGCTATTGAACAGTTGCAGATGGATAGTGGAAAAATTTCTAAAATTGAGGATGCAAAGATTAAATGCGGAAAACTTGGCATTGAAAAAGGAACAGAAAGGTTCGGAAAATGCGTTCTTACTATTTCTCGATAATATTATTGGTCGGGACTTTTGGATCAAATTTGGAGGCGATTTCTGCAGAAGTGTTGGAGCAACAATGCAGAGACATTGGTTTTAAACAAGCCTCCAAAGCATTCAAAGAGTGTGTTTCAGAGTTGGCATCTAGGGGGGCGCTTGATTCCTCGCCTGAGAGTGCTCAATGTACGAAAATCGGATTTAAACCGATGACGAAAGCATTTCAAGAGTGCGTCGATGAACTATCAAGTCGATCGCAGCAGCAGTCTAATGAAATTGCATCGATTCCGCCTGATGCTTTATCGGGCGACGATCTGACTTGCGCGAACTATGGGTTTTCTAGAGCAACAGTTGAATTTTCCAACTGCAAACAAACCATTGCCCAAGCGAAAGCAGATGCGGTGCAGCGCCAGGCGGCGTACGATCTTGAACTCAAGAGGTATGAAGCTGAGAGGCGTGAGTATGATCAAAAACTTGCTAGGTATGAAGAGCAGCAGCGGCAAGCAGAAAAGCAGAAGATCATTAGATTTGGGCTCGCACTTATGGGTGGCCAGTCTCCATCTTTTGCGGAGAACCTCAATAGTGCCAATAGGGATATGCTGGGGCTCCCTCCTCAGCCACCCAGAGGGCCTATATCGCGTGATTTCACGATCAGAAATCCTGGTGGAAACACAGTTAACTGCAATGTTTTTGGTTCGATAGTCCGGTGCAGGTAAATAAGCAAATTGAAAGATTTATGAATTCATGCGCCGAACAGAGGTTGGATTGAGAAGTTTTGATTTGCGTGGGCTTTATTGCATTTTGCGGAGGCTGATTTGGGTATTATTAAGACGGCGATATAGTATTCGTAGCTGTGCCTGTCGGTGACTCTCATTCAATTTGGGTCGCATGTGCACCTTGTTACTACGTGATAGACCATTAAATCAGTGTGAATATCTGACTCATCTGAGGAAATTAGATCGCTTAGCAATTCTTGCTGCTCGTCGGTGAGCGCATTATGGACATTATCTGGATAACCGCCATCCCATAAATATTGAAGAAGTCTATTCAAAAGCTCGCATCTGTTTATGTGATTCATGAGGCATATTTCTAGGATTGTAAAACACTCATGGATGAATTTGATGCTCGGGTTCATTAGCGCTGCTCACGGCCTTGATCATCTGCTGATCTGTCAACCTACTTACACCATAATTCCTACAGATAAATCAAGCATCGAATGTCGTGATACCCGACAGCTCCAGCGTCAAGTTTCATGACGCTCGTGGTACTTTCTTTAAGAAAGGTGTGTTCTGACTACTTGTATGTTTTGAAAACGCAAGCCCTATGTGCAGCGATCAGGCCGTCCAGCTACAAGTGCCATCCCGCCATGTAGATCAGCTGCTGTAGGGCTGATTTGAGGTGTGTGCGCTGCTGTGTCCGGAAACTCGACAACGCCAGCGTCAATCGACTTGACGCTTTGGGCTGTTGGCTTGAGCGTAGGACTGTTGGGGCAGAACTCTCAAAATGAGAGTTTGTAAGCCTTACATGCTGCGATCTGGCACCCTTCAACCCAAGCCAGCGAGTCAGGTCGATCAGCACTTGTAGGGCTTGCTTGACCAGCGAGCGCTGCTTTGTCCGGGAACACGGCGACAAGTTGACTTGAATGTCCTGCGGCTTTCTTCAAGAAAGTGGGCTAAGGCGCTCTGATAACCGGCCACAGCTGCAGACATCAAAGTCGGGTGTGTTTGTCAGCCGCACACTGACAAAAGTGGATGGTCGGTTGCTGCTATGTTGGTGGGTGCGCTACAAGCGCTGAGGTGCCGGCTTAAGCGGTGTTTCGCAGTGGATGCTGTGCAAATGAGCGCCCGGTTGTAATCGTGAAAAATAATATGAAAAGTCTAGTGGCACACCGCTCGGTGCGTGCTGGTAGTTCCGGTGTGGACTTGTCGGTTTTCACGACCCTTTCTGCGTTTAGTCGGTCGTGTGTTGCGTCGCACACAGTTAAAACATCTATGTCAAAACTAAAAGTTGATGGTTTGACATGCCGAAGCATAAAATACTGTCAGCTTGACATATTAGAAGGGTGGCTTCAATGGCGGATAAATGGATCAAAGTTTCAGATGGTGAAGCTAGGCAGCACGAACTATATGGGATTAGGGGCTGGTTGCTTTTCAATCTTATTGGAACAGTCCTAGGAGCCTTATTTTCTCTGGCGATGATGAATGCTCCGTTTGTTCGCAGTGGTACAACATTGAATCAACTAAGAATTGAAAGCCCAAATTTTTACATTGTGTACATGGTAATAGGTATTGGGGTAATCGTGCCAAGTACGCTGTATATATGGGCGATGCTCTCTAAATGGTCTAACTTTAGAAAAGTTGCCATCCTTTGCTTGTTGGTGCCATACCCCATTATCCTTCTGACGGCGTTGGCCTATCCGTCACAAGGCGTATTGGTTCAATTGCTTCTGAACTCCGCTGTTTGGGGCGGATCTGCAGTGGTTTGGGTGCTTTACCTTCAGAGATCACGCAGGGTTAGAGTGACATTTGAGCATACGATTCGTTTTGATGATCCTATGCTCGAGGAAAAATTAGAGGGAGGTAAGGCGAGTGGTATGAGCGACTCTAGTGGTTCCAAGTTATCCAATACTTCTACATTGCCACCTTCCTGGACACCTGGTGCATCTGTCGGTAGAAATGGGGGTTTTGATGATGAAATATCTAGCGACATCGAATTGAAAGCGTGGGAGGCTGCACTTAACGAATACGAAGGACCGCAGAGAGAGCGGGGGCTGTACGCAAAGCTCTATGTGGAGAACGATGGTAATGAGAGCAAGGTGAAGACTGCTTACTTAAAGAGAAGGGTTGAAGAAATATCTGAAGTACGGAATATTCGTTCGGTGCAGGAAAAAAGCATTGAAATGGCAGCCTTGGCTAAGAATATTGATGCTGCCATCGAGAGTGGAAAACTAAGCGAGACAGAGTTTGGGCAGCGAAAATTATTAAATTTCATTGACGGCCATCTCGGATTTTTACATCTAAACAGATACTATGTATTCAATGATGTAGATGCGTTGTCTCTACAACTTGATGCTATAGATAAAGATGTGGCGCACCAAGTAACTGGTGCAATCATTGTGCGCCCCTTAGAGTCTACGACAGATGAGGTTTGCCTGAAGGAGAGGAGATATTCACAACGCAGAATCGGAGTTGTAAATTATTTTCTTCTAAACAATGGAAGAGTCGTTTATTTTTCAACGGGAGAATTTTACGCCTTCGAGAATTTGAGTCTGCTGAGGAGTGCGGTACAAAAGAATGATCATCTCAAACTTGCGGATTCCATTTATGGGATGAATTTTGGATGACGCTGGTAAACGACTGAGGGTGGAGATGTATATTAATATTGGGAATGATCGTCTTTACCAAGCTGTTTGTGTTCTTGTGAGTAGTAGTGGTGATTTGAGGACGAGAGTTGTTCATGCGATGCAGATATGTGAGCCTTTAGGTGAGTCTGATTTTGAGAAGCAGGATGGTTTGCGTGAGGCAATGAGGAAGTTGCGGGAAGAGCTTTCAGTTTCTGGTGTTGATAAAATTGATTCATCGGTTAGTGTTTATGCTCACGCTGCAAAGAGGCGCAAAAACTGCACTTATAAGAAATATGCGCAAGAGATATTCAGGCTTTGGATGGAGAGTTGCGTTGATTAACTGGCTGAACTGCCGTTGCTGCAGCACCCCGAATTAATATTTTTCGCTATTTATTGTTGTGTTCAGGTTGGACTTTGTAGAGTGGGTTGTTATTTATCGAGCGAGTTAGGTACTTTTCTTTTTTTGCGCATTCGAATCACACATGAGAAGTCCACTGTGAGTCGTACACAGTGGATTTGTTCATTGAATGTTGGTTCGCTGCTGACTCAATTTCCGCTGTCGCCAAGCTCTGTGCTAGATCAAGCCTTTCGCCGCACTACTGCAGAGGATTGTCGTTTATCAGGACAACCAATCAATGCTTCTTTAAAAAAGCCCTCAATACTCCCCAGTCAGCATAATGACCCAATGCTGACCATCCCAGCAGGCGTAAAGGCGCTGTTGGGCTAAGGGGAAGTCTGTATAGGGAATGGTTTGTTTGCAATGCACACAGCCATTCCCATCCTCAAGTGTCAGCACAGCACTTGAGTTATTGACCACAAGCTTGACCATGACAAAGTGATCATCAGTGCCCAATCCCATCAAGTGACTGACTACAGCGTCAAGCAGCCAAGCGGCGCGCGTCAAGGTAGTTGTCGCCTGAGTCACGCAGCTTTGAGCTGAGTATG
>NZ_JAUCZG010000031.1 GCF_030373225.1 Hydrogenophaga sp.
CGCTGCCCCCCGAGGGGGCTGATCCGGCTTGGGGCGGCCCGGCGCCGGATCTGTGCGCCCCCACGCTCCCCCGCTGCGCCTGGACCGCGGTACGGGCCGGGCGGTTCACTGGCCTGTCATGTTGCGGTGCGCAAACCCCCCGGGGTTGGCGTGGTCATAATCCGCGCATGACATTTCTGGCCCTGGACGTTGGCAACACCCGCCTGAAATGGGCTTTCTACGAAGAGCCGCGTTCCGGTTCCCGGTTGATCGCACAAGGGGCGCAGTTCCTCGAAAACATCGAAACCCTGGCCGAAGGCGACTGGGCCGGGTTGCCCACGCCGCGCTGGGTGCTGGGTTGTGTGGTCGCCGGAGATGCGGTCAAGCGCCGGGTGGAGGAGCAGCTCGAACTCTGGGATGTGACGCCTCAGTGGGTCGTCTCCAGCAGCGCCGAGGCGGGTGTGAGCAATGGCTACGACCACCCCGCACGTCTGGGCTCCGACCGCTGGGTCGCCATGATCGGGGCGCGTCAGCGGCTGGTGTCCCTCGGTCTGAATCGTCCCTGTGTGGTGGTGATGGTGGGCACCGCGGTGACGGTGGAAGCCATCGACACGGAGGGCCGTTTTCTGGGCGGCATCATCCTGCCTGGTCACGGCATCATGCTGCGCGCGCTCGAATCGGGGACCGCCGGCCTGCACGTGCCCACCGGGGAAGTGCGCGACTTTCCCACCAACACCAGCGACGCGCTCACCAGTGGCGGCACCTTCGCCATCGCCGGCGCGGTGCAGCGCATGGTGGACAACCTGCGCCGCCACTGCGGTGCCGAGCCGGTGTGCTTCATGACCGGCGGCGCTGGCTGGAAGATGGCTCCGGCCATGGCGCTGCAGGTGGAGCTGGTGGAAGGCCTGATCTTCGACGGCCTGCTCGAAATGGCCTCGCGCCGCTTGATGACCGCTTGAGCCGGGCAGCGCGGACCCGGCCTGGCAGCCCGCAGGCCATGCGCAGCGCTCGGGCCTCGCGGCCTCAGGCCGCGCTCTCCCCCCACGGAAGCATGAGCGTGAGCATGAGCAGGCGCCGGAACTCCGGCTCGAACTCGTCGATGATGCGTTGCGGGTCCGGGCACAAGGTCGTGTCTGCGATGACACCGAACTGCACGCCGCCGCCGTAACTCAGGATCGACACCCCCAGTCCGACGGTGCCGGTCTGCGGCACCCAGACCATGGTCTGCTCCAGCGTGGAGCCGCACACCTTGAGCTTGCTGGCCGGGCCCGGCACGTTGGTCATGACGGCGGTGGTCTTGCGGCCGAACAGGCTGAGCAAGGCATCCTGCGCGGGCTTGACCAGCAGGCCCGCCACCGACAGCAGGCCGAAGGTCAGCAGCGGCTGCAGGCTGCCTTTGAGGCTGTTCATGCGCGAGCGCACGGTGAACACCCGTTCGACCGGGTTGGTGCAGCCAATCGGCAGCACCAGCGGCACCAGCCCGAAACGGTTGCCGAGTTTCCAGGCGTCTTCCATCGGACGCAGGTTGATCGGCACCATGGCCCGGATCTCCTTGCCCTTGGTGTCGTCGCCCAGGCTGTTGAGGTAGCCACCGATGGCGCCGGCCACGCAGGCCAGCAGCACGTCGTTGACCGAGCAGTTCAGCGCCCGACCGATCGCCTTGACCTCGTCGAGCGGGATGGGTTCGCACCAGGCCACGCGTTTGGTGTTGCCAGGCTGTCCCTTGAGTCGGGTGGGTGAATCGTCGGGCATGAGCGCCAGCGCAGCCAGGTCGCTGGCCAGCTGACCCCCCATGCGCGCCAGGTCAACCGCCTGGCCAAACGAGTCGGTGAGACTCTGCTGCGGTGAGGCCAGCATGGCAAACGACTTCGCAGCGCCGCCGCCGGCCGCTTCCAGCGCCTTGGCGGTGAGATCGCCGAAGGGCCGGATCAAGGTGTCCACCACCCAGTCCTCGGCGCCGTCCAGACCTGGTTTGGCGGTCTGGCGGCGCCGGCTTTGGGGTGGCGCGCCGCCGCCGTCGACCAGGCTCATCATGACGCTGATCAGCGCGATGCCGTCGGCAATGCAGTGGTGGATGCGTGCCACCATTGCCGAGCCACCGTCGTACTGTTCGATCAGTTCGAAACGCCACAACGGGTGCTGGCGATCCAGCGGCTGCATGGCCAGTTCGGCCACCCGCGCCTGCAGCGCGTCCTGCTCGGTTTGCGAGCCCGTTTGCGACAACCGGTGGGCAACGACATGGCGGTCGAGGCGGAAGTCGGCATCGGCCACCCAGTGCGCGCCGGTCGCGTCTTCGCAGGCCCGCTGCGTGAAGCGGCGATAGGGCAGCATGCGATCGCGCACGCGTTCGCGCAGGTCGTGCAGGCTGACACCCGGTTTGAGGATCCAGACGCCGACGATCATCATCAGGTTGGAGGGTGAGTCCATGCGCAGCCAGGCGGTGTCGACCTTGCTCATGCGCTCGCCTTCCAGCCCGAGCGTGGAGAGGGCCTGCTTGACCACGGGCATGACACCGGCTGCCGCGCCGTTGAGGGCGGAACCCGGGGAGGTCTTGGGTCGGCCGGCACGCGCCGAAGGGGTGTCGCTGCGGGCGGCAACGCGTTGAACCATGGATGCTCCTCGGGTGGCTGTGCGGATCTGGATGGGTGGCGCTATTGTGCAGAGGCTGCCAACCGTAAGATAGCGGGAGAGCCCTAAGCCCGGCCCGCCCGGTCGCAGCGGATCATTTCAACAACAGGAGCATTCATGGCCGATCTCAAAACCCTTTTCGACGCCGCGGTGGCGAATTCGAAGAACCTGAGCGAGCGTCCCGACAACGCCACGCTGCTCAAGATCTACGCCCTCTACAAGCAGGCCACCGAAGGGGATGTCGAGGGCAAGAAGCCCGGCTTCGGCGACATGGTCGGTCGCGCCAAGTGGGACGCGTGGAATGGTTTCAAAGGCACCGGCAAGGACGACGCGATGCAGCAGTACATCGACCTGATCCAGAGCCTGAGCTGAACACCGGCCGGTCTGTCAGCCGGCTTTTTTCTTCCTGGCGGCGGGCTTCTTCGCCGCCAGCAGTTCGTCCAGGTTCTTCACGATCTCGCCCTCGATGCGGTCCTTGAAGGCGCCCAGCAGAAAACCCAGTCGGGCGTCGAGCTCGAACCGGTCGGCCCACACCTTGAGCGTGCCGCTCACGCCCGAACGGCTGAACTGCACCTCGTCGCAGTCGGTGCCTTCTTCATAGGTGCAGCTCATGTCGAAGTCGTTTTCGGCCTGCTCGGCCCAGCGCCACGCCAGCTTGCGAGCGCCGCCCATGCCGAGTTGGTGATCGCGTTCGATGTGGATGTCGGCCATGGGTGTCTCGTGTGGGGTGTCAGGGGCGGTCGGGGCCGGCGGCGGCCAGGGAAGAAGGCGAAAGCTCGCGCAATGCAGCCTGGCGCTCTTCTTTCGGACGCCGGGCCAGGTCCCGAACCGCATCATAGAACCGGGCAAAGTCGCGGCCTTCGCGCTCGAACAGGGCCTCGAACGCCGGCACCCACTCATCGTAGGCGGCCTGTGCCGCAAAACTGGCGTTGTTCGCCCGTGCCACGAACGGGTCGTAGCCGGCGTAGCCGTTCCAGCCGGCCTTCAGCTGCTCGTAGCGCTGCCGGAAGTCGCTCATCACAACGGCCTTGCGCTGCAACTTGGTCTCGTCGGGCAGTGCGCCGTCGTCGTAGATCCGTTTCAGCGCTTCACGTGTCGAGCGGGTGAGGGCGCGAAAGGCGCGGCGGCGCTGGTCGAAGGTGGCGTAGTCGGCCCGGGCGCTCGCGCTGGAGCGGCTGAGCCACTTCTCGCCGCCGAGCCGTTCGACGGCGGTGGCAAACGACTCGTTGAACGTGGTGTCGTTCTGCACATAGACCACCTGGTGCGAGAGCTCGTGGAAGATGATCCGCGCAAGCTCGCCTTCCGGGTAGGCGATGAAGGTGTTGAGCAACGGGTCGCCGCCGGCCCAGTTCATCCAGCCCAGGGTGGAATACGCCAGCACCGGGTAGACGGCGACCTCGAGTTGCGGATCCAGGCTGTCGGCAAAGGCCCGCGCGTCCGACTCCCGGAAGTAGCCACGGTAGCCCACGCAGCCGGCCACCGGGAAGCACCAGGTTTCGAGCTTGAGCGAGAGCGCCGGTGCGGCCACCACGTTGTAGACGGCGGCGCGGCGCTTGAGGTCGGCGTAGCGGTGGTAGCTGGCGTTGTCGGGCAGGGCCAGTTCGTTCACCGCGAAGCGGCGGATGCGCCGGGCGTCTTCCAGCCGCTGTTTGAGCGTGGCCGAAGCGGCTTCATCGGCCAGCCAGTCGTCGACCGGTCGGGCCGCCCGCATCATCTGCAGGTGCCCGGTCACCGACTGCCAGTAGTAGCCCACGCCGGTGGTGTTGCTCGCGCATCCGGTGCTCAGCAGAGCCGCAGCGGCGATGGCCAGCAGCTGTTTCACGGCGTCCTCAGTGCACGCCGGCCACGTCGACCAGGCAGTCGTAGAACACCGGTCCGCCGCCCAGGTCGGTGAGCTGCTGGCTGGTGACTTCGTTCACGTTGGTGCCTGCCGGTCCGAGCTTGCGCCACCAGATGCCCAGGCCATGGACCACGCCGGGACGCGCACGCGGGGACACCTGGGCCTTGCAGCGGTACTCGCCGCGGTCGTTGAAGACACGCACCATCTGGCCGGTCTCGATGCCGCGCGCCTGCGCGTCCTCGGCATGGATCTCCAGCAGGGGCTCGCCCTCGATGTCGCGCAGGCTGGTCACATTGACGAAGCTGGAGTTGAGGAAGTTGCGCGCCGGCGGCGAGATCATGGCCAGCGGGTAGGCGGCCGACGTGCCCTGCAGCTCGTGATTGGGAAGGTGGTCGGGCAGGCCGTCCATGCCTTGTGCTGCCAGGCGCGCGCTGAAGAACTCACACCGCCCGGACGGCGTGGGAAAGCCGCCGTGTGCAAACGGCGCCTCGGGCACGGGCAGGGTGGCAAAGCCCTGGTCGAGCAAGGTCTGGAAGTCCACCCGGTCGCCGAACGCCGTGCGGCACAGGGTCAGGTCATCGTCGGCAAAGCAGGGGTCGTCAAAGCCCATGCGCGCGGCCAGCGCGCGGAAGATGTCGCTGTTGGTGCGCGCCTCGCCCACCGGGGCGATGGCCGGGCGGTTGAGCAGCACGTCGGTGTGGCCGTAGCTGGTGTGGATGTCCCAGTGCTCGAGCTGGGTGGTGGCCGGCAGGATGACGTCGGCGTGATCGGCGGTGTCGGTCTGGAAGTGTTCGAGCACCACGGTGAACAGGTCTTCGCGCAGGAAGCCCTGCACCACCTTGCCCGACTCGGGTGCCACCGCCACCGGATTGCTGTTGTAGACGATCAGCGCCTCGATCGCCGGGCCGAAGGCGGCCGAGCCCTCGCGCAGCAGGTCGTTGCCGATGGTGCTCATGTTGAGGGTGCGCGGCCTTGCGCCGGCCAGCAGCTCCGGCCGGTGCAAGGCCGCACGGTCCACCGGAAACTGCGCCGAGCTCGACAGCAGCATTCCGCCCGCGGCCTGGCGCCACGCGCCCACCAGTGCCGGCAGGCAGGCCACGGCGCGCACCGCGTTGCCACCGCCGCGCACGCGCTGCATGCCGTAGTTCAGCCGGATCGCGGCGGGGCGGGTGGTGCCGTAGGCGCGCGCGAGATCGGTGATCTGTTGCACCGGCAGGCCGCAGACGGCGGCGGCCCGCTCGGGCGGCCACTGCAGGGCGCGTTCGCGCAGGGCTTCCCAGCCCAGGGTGTGCTGCGCGATGTAGTCGTGGTCCAGCCAGTCGTGGGTGATCAGCTGGTGCATGAGTGCCAACGCCAGGGCAGCGTCGGTGCCCGGGCGCAGCGCCAGGTGCTCATGGCACTTTTCGGCGGTTTCGGTTCGGCGCGGGTCGATGCACACCAGGCGCGCGCCGTTGCGTTTGGCCTGCTGGGCCAGGCGCCAGAAATGCAGGTTGCTGCCGATGGAGTTGCTGCCCCAGATCAGGATCAGTTTCGAGTCGGCGAAGTGCTCCACCTTCATGCCCACCTTGCCACCCAGGGTCTGCACCAGCCCTTCGCCACCGGCCGATGCGCAGATGGTGCGATCGAGCAAGGAGGCGCCGAGCCGGTGGAAAAAGCGCGCCGCCATGCCCTCGCCCTGCACCAGACCCATGGTGCCGGCATAGCTGTAGGGCAGCACCGCCTGTGGGTCGCGCGCGGCGATGGCCTTGAGGCGGCTGGCGATGGTGTCCAGTGCCTCGTCCCAGCTCACCTGTTCGAAGCGCCCGCTGCCCTTGGGGCCGGTGCGCCTGAGTGGGTGCAGCAGGCGCTCTGGGTGGTAGGTGCGCTCGGCATAGCGGGACACCTTGGTGCAGAGCACGCCATCGGTGTGGCGGTGCCCGGCATTGCCCTGCACGCGAACCGCCCGGCCACCGTCCACTGTTGTGATCAGGGCACAGGTGTCGGGGCAGTCGTGCGGGCAGGCGCCGCGGATCGTGTGCACGGTGGAGTTCATCGGAAGGTGTGGATATGGAGGCGTTTGACTCGGTATCGCCGGGGCACTTGCCGTTACCCTGCGGGCTTTCGAAATCAGCATATCAGGAGTATCTGCATGCAGCGTCGCGAAGCCCTGTCCACGGTGTGCAAGCTGGTCGGCTCGGGGGCCCTGGCCGCCTGCGGTGCGTCTGCGCGGGCGCAGAGCGCCGGCCTGAGCGACACCCGCATCGTGCTGGGACAGTCCGCCCCGTTCACCGGTGCTGCCGTGCAGCTCGGATTGCAGTTCCACCTCGGCGCGCAGGCGTTTTTCGACACCGTCAATGCCAGGGGCGGCGTCAATGGGCGCACGCTGGAGATCAAGCGGATGGACGACGGCTACGAGCCGGAGCGCTGCGCCGCCAACACCCGCCAGCTCATCGCCGACGATGTGTTCGCCTTGTTCGGCTACATCGGCACCCCCACCAGCCTGGCTGCGCTGCCGCTGGCCAGCGCAGCCAAGGTGCCGTTTTTCGCGCCGTTCACCGGTGCGCAGGCGCTGCGCGAACCGTTCAACCGCTACGCCATTCACGTGCGCGCCTCCTACTTCGACGAGACGGCAGCGATCGTTCGCCAGATCACCTCCATCGGCATCAAGAAAATCGCGGTTTTCTATCAGAACGACGCTTACGGCAAGACCGGGCTGGACGGTGTTTCACGGGCCCTCGCCACCCTGAATCTGGAGCCGTCGGCCCTGGGCACGGTGGAGCGCAACACGGTTGAAGTGGCGCAAGCGGTCAAGGACATCATGGCGCAGAAGCCGGAGGCGATCGTGCAGATCGGCGCCTACAAGGCGGTGGCCACTTTCGTTCGGCAGGCGCGCCGCGCGGGTTTCAGCGGCAATTTCTACAACGTGTCCTTCGTGGGCACGCAGGCCCTCATCGACGAACTCGGCGCGGAGGCCCGCGGTGTGGCCGTGAGCCAGGTGATGCCGTTTCCCTACACGCCGGCCACACCGCTGTCGGGCGAGTACCTGGCGGCCATCAAGGAAAAGCGGGGGGTGGAGCCCAACTACTCCGGCATGGAAGGCTTCGTGGCGGCCAAGGTGTTCACCGAGGGCGTGCGGCGCGCGGGCAGGGCGCTCTCGCGAGAGGGCTTCATCAATGCCGTGCAGGGCATGCAGAACGTGAACCTGGGCGGGTTTCCGGTGGATTTCGGTCCCGCCAAGCACACGGGTTCCCGGTTTGTCGAACTCACGCTGCTGACCGAGGACGGGCGCATCCGCCGCTGAGCCGGGGCGCAAGGCTGCGTTGCAGTCTTGCATCACTGGCCCGGTCCGCGGGTGGTCACTGCGCCACGATCGCCCCACCGATGCGGTGGGCTGTCGCTCAAGGAGCCGCGCCCGCGCAAAGGCTTCGATACCATGTTTGGTTGTCCACCCCCACTGCCCGGGCATGCAAAGGTCACCATGAAACTCATCGACTCCATCCTCACGCAGGCCGCCAGCATCGCTGCCGTGCGCCGCGACATCCACGCCCATCCCGAGTTGTGTTTCAAGGAAGAGCGCACCGCCGAAGTCGTGGCGGCCAAGCTCACCGAGTGGGGTATCCCGGTGCACCGTGGCATGGGCACCACCGGTGTGGTGGGCATCGTGCATGGCCGTGATGGTGGTGCCTGCGGCCGCGCCATCGGCCTGCGCGCCGACATGGACGCCTTGCCCATGCAGGAGCACAACACCTTCGCGCACGCCAGCCAGCACGCCGGCAAGATGCACGCCTGCGGCCACGATGGCCACACCGCCATGCTGCTGGGCGCCGCGCAGCACTTTGCGAAACACCGCAACTTCGACGGCACGGTCTACCTGATCTTCCAGCCGGCCGAAGAAGGTGGCGGCGGCGCCCGCGAGATGATCAAGGACGGCCTGTTCGAGCAGTTCCCGGTCGAGTCGGTGTTCGGCATGCACAACTGGCCCGGCATGGCGGTGGGCACCTTCGCCGCCAGTGCCGGCCCGGTCATGGCGTCGAGCAACGAGTTTCACATCACCATCCGGGGCAAAGGCGCGCACGCCGCGCTGCCGCACAACGGCATTGACCCGGTGCCCGTGGCCTGCCAGATGGTGATGGCCTTCCAGACCATCATTTCGCGCAACAAGAAGCCGGTGGATGCCGGTGTGGTCTCGGTGACCATGATCCACACCGGCGAGGCCACCAACGTGGTGCCCGACAGTTGCGAGATACAGGGCACGGTGCGCACCTTCACCTACGAGGTGCTCGACATGATCGAACGCCGGATGCAGGAGATCGCCGAGCACACCTGCGCCGCCTTCGGTGCCACCGTGGAGTTCAGGTTCAAGCGCAACTACCCGCCAACCATCAACCACGCCGCTGAAACGGCGTTCGCGCGCCAGGTGATGGCCGACATCGTGGGCGCCGGGCGTGTGGTGGACCAGGAGCCCACCATGGGCGCGGAAGACTTCGCCTACATGCTGCAGGAGCGGCCCGGCTGCTATGCCTTCATCGCCAATGGCGACGGCGCGCATCGCGAAATGGGCCACGGCGGTGGCCCTTGCATGCTGCACAACCCCAGTTACGACTTCAACGACGACCTGATTCCGCTGGGCGCCACCTATTGGGTGCAACTGGCCGAAAAGTGGTTGAACACCCCGCGTGCCGAGGTCGCTGCTTGATCGCCGCGGCCGACGCGTTTTCGCCTTCATACGCCCGGGCCCGGGTGAGTTTCCTGGAAGCGGCCGCCACCGCCGGCATGGCCATCGGCAGCCACAACCACCCGCTGCCGGGGCGCGAGGGCGAGGTGCTGGCGATGGACGTGGCACTCGATGGCGACCCGCATGCCGAGCGCCTGTTGATCGTCAGCAGCGCCTGCCACGGGGTCGAAGGCTTCTGTGGCTCCGGGGTGCAGGTGTTTGCGGCGCAGGACGCCGAATGGCGCGAACACGCCCGTGCTGCCGGGGTGGCCGTGCTCTACATCCACGCCCTCAATCCCCACGGCTTCTCGTGGGTGCGCCGCGTCACCCACGAAAACGTCGACCTCAACCGAAACTTCCAGGACTTCAGCCAGCCGCTGCCGTCGAACCCGGAATACGCCGAACTGCACGACCTGCTGTTGCCCGCCTCATGGCCCCCCGGGCCCGACAACGCGGCGGCCATCGGTGCCTACATCCGGACCCACGGGCTGCCGCGCTTCCAGGCCGCTGTGTCCCAGGGACAGCACGCGTTTGCCGGTGGCCTGTTCTTCGGTGGCGTGGACGCCACCTGGAGCAACCTCACGCTGCGCCAGGTGTTGCGTCGCCACGGCAGGCAGGCCCGGCACCTCGCGTGGATCGACCTGCACACCGGCCTGGGCGAGAGCGGCCTGGGCGAGCGCATCAGCGCCTGCCGCGACGACGCCGTGTCGCTGGCGCGCGCCCGCCGCTGGTGGGACGGCGGAGGCCAGACCCCGGTGACCTCCATTTACGACGGCTCGTCCACCTCGGCGATGTTGACCGGTCTGATGTGGAACGCCGCTGGCGAAGAGTGCCCGCAGGCCGAGTACACCGGCATCGCGATGGAGTACGGCACGGTGCCGATCGAAGAAGTGATCGACGCTCTGCGTGGCGATCACTGGCTGCACCTGCATCCCGAGGCGCCCGAGGCCTTGCAGGCCGAGATCAAGGCGCGCGTGCTGGCGGCGTTTTATGTGGACACGCCGGAGTGGAAGGCACGGGTGGTGGTGCAGGCTCGCCAGGCCTTGTTCCAGGCTGTCTCGGGCCTCGCTTCTTCCCTGTCGTGAGCCTGCCGCTTTCGTGGCGGCCGGGCCTGGAGCCGGCCTGCCACGAACCAGGCAGCATCCATCGCCAAGCCTACAATTTCGCCACTTCCCCAGCGACACAACCGCCCAAGCCATGACCACCCCCCCCGACGTCACCCCCATTGCCCCGCGCGACAAGGCCGAGATCCTGGCCCAGGCGCTGCCCTACATCCGCAGGTACCACGGCAAGACCATGGTCATCAAGTACGGCGGCAACGCCATGACCGACCCGTCGCTGCAGCAGGACTTTGCCGAAGACGTGGTGCTGCTCAAGCTGGTCGGCATCAACCCGGTGGTGGTGCATGGTGGCGGTCCGCAGATCGAGACCTTGCTCAAGCGCCTGGGCAAACAGGGCCAGTTCATCCAGGGCATGCGCGTCACCGACGCGGAAACCATGGAGGTGGTGGAGTGGGTGCTGGGCGGCGAAGTGCAGCAGGACATCGTGGGCCTGATCAACCAGGCCGGTGGCAAGGCCGTCGGGCTGACCGGGCGCGATGGCGCCATGATCCGTGCCCAGAAGCTGCGCATGACCGACCAGAAGGACCCGAGCCTCGAACACGACGTGGGACAGGTGGGCAACATCGTCAGCATCGACCCCAGCGTCGTGAAAGCCCTGCAGGACGACCAGTTCATTCCGGTGGTCAGCCCGATCGGTTTCGGCGAGCACAACGAAAGCTACAACATCAATGCCGATGTGGTGGCGGCCAAGCTCGCCACGGTGTTGCAGGCCGAGAAGCTGCTCATGCTCACCAACATCCGCGGCGTGCTCGACAAGGACGGCAACCTGCTCACCGAGCTCACGCCAAGGCGCATCGACGAACTGGTGGAAGACGGCACCATCTCCGGCGGCATGATCCCCAAGATCGCCGGCGCGCTCGACGCGGCCAAGAGCGGCGTGAACGCGGTGCACATCATTGACGGCCGCGTGCCGCATGCCTTGCTGCTGGAAGTGCTGGGCAACGAGCCTTTCGGCACCATGATCAAAAGCCACTGATGCAGACGCACACGCCGCCTGCCGGCGCGAGGTGCCCGCCCAAGGGCGCCCGCGGATCCGGCTTCGCCGGGCCCAGGGTGCGTCCCCCTCAGGGGGAACGCGCGAAGCGCGGCAGGGGGGGTGTCTAGATGCGGCTGCTGCTCGTTGAAGACGATGTGATGGTGGCCAGCGGCATCAAGCTGGGGTTGTGCAACGCCGGCTACACGGTGGACTGGGTGCCCAGCGCCGAGCGCGCCGAACGGGCGCTGGAGAGCGACAGCTTCGACCTCGCCATCGTGGACATCGGTCTGCCCGGTGTCGACGGGCTGGAACTCACGCGGCGGGTGCGCGACCGGGGCCTGGAGATGCCGGTGCTGATCCTCACCGCGCGCGATGCGCTGCACGACCGGGTGCAGGGTCTCGATCTCGGCGCCGACGACTACATGGTCAAACCTTTCGAACTGCCCGAGTTGCTGGCACGCCTGCGCGCCTTGCTGCGCCGCTCGCAGGCCGCCACCTCGGCGGTACTGGGTTTTGGCCCGGTGGAAATGGACACCGCGCTGCGCCGCATCACGCTGGCCGGCGAGCCGCTGGAACTCGGGCCGCGCGAATGGACCGTGCTCGAATACCTGCTGCTGCAGGCGCCCAAGCCCGCTGCCAAGGACAAGCTGTTGCAGGCACTCACCGGCTGGGACAAGGAAATCACGCCCAACGCCATCGAGGTCTACATTTCGCGCCTGCGCGCACGGCTGGAGCCGGCGGGCGTGTGTCTGCGGTCCATCCGGGGTTTCGGCTACCGGCTGGAGGTGACCGGGTCTTCGGGCGATGTGGCCCAAACCTGAGCGTTCACCCTCTGCCGGCATCATCTGGGGGCTGCAACGGCGCCTGCTGGTGTTGCTGCTCATCACCATCGCCCTGATCGGCGCCGTCAGCATGGTGTTCCATTTCCACAGCGCCGGCACCGCCGCCCTGCAGCAGGACCAGCGGTTGCTGCGGCTGGTGCCGCTGCTGGCCGACTCGGTGGTGGTGATGGACGTTGCAGCGCGTGGCCCGGCCCCGCTCGAAGAGCCTCTTCTGGGCGCCGACGATGTGCTGCAGGCGCCCGCCTTCGCGCTGCTGCTGGCCCCGCCGGTGGAGGAGTTTCTTCAGGAGCGCAAGGGTTTTGCCGCCTTCGGTGTGTTCGATGCCCAAGGCAGCCAGTTGCTGGGCGAGCGGTGGCTGCCCACCGTGTTGCCCGCCACCGACGGCGCCGAATTCCTGAGCGTGGTTGAAAGCGGCGTGACGTACCGGGTGGTGGCGCAACGCACGCGGTCATCGGCGGGTGAACTGATCGTGCTGCTGGCCGACGGCTCCAACGGCCAGCAACACTGGGCCAGCTCCGTGTTGATGCGGGTGATGCTGCCCAACCTGGTGCTTTTCCTGGTGGCTGCCGGTGTGGTCACCTGGGGCGTGGCGCGGGCCTTGCGACCCCTGATCGATCTCAAGCAGGCGGTGGAGCGCCGCTCGCCACGCGACCTCAGCCCCATCAGCGCCGAGACGGCGCCGGTGGAGGTGCAGCCGCTGGTGGATTCGCTCAACCGGCTGTTCGGGCTGGTCAATGCCCAGACCGAGGCCCAGCGGCGCTTTGTGGCCGATGCGGCGCATCAGCTGCGCACACCGCTGGCAGGACTGCAGTCGCAGGTGGAGGCCTGGGCCCAGGCCGCCCGCAGCATGGGGAGCGGCGACATGCTGAGCCTGCGTGCCGACCAGGTGCTGCGGTTGCGCGACGCCACGCGCCGTACCTCGCAGCTGGCGAACCAGTTGCTGGCCTTGTCGCGGGTCGACGCCATGGGCGGTGACAACCAGGCCTTGCAGCAGGTCGATCTGGCCGAGCTGTGCGAAAACATCCTGGGCCTCTACCTCGATGCCGCCAGCAACAAGCAGATGGATCTGGGTCTGGAGATCGAGCCCGCCCAGACGCAGGGTCACGCCTGGCTGCTGCGCGAGCTGCTGATCAACCTGGTGGACAACGCCGTGAAGTACACGCCCCAGGGAGGGCGCATCACCCTGCGCTGCGGCAGCGCCACATCGCCCCAGGGAGCGCGCGTCTGGATCGAGGTGGAAGACGACGGTCCGGGCGTTCCCGCCGGCGAACGCTTGCGCGTTCTCCAGCGCTTCTACCGCGTGCCGGGCACGGCTGGCGAAGGCAACGGACTGGGCCTGGCGATCGCCGACGAGATTGCCCGTGTGCACGGCACACACCTGCAGCTGGACAACGGCGTCGCGGGGCGCGGACTGCGCGTTCGCCTGACGCTGAATGCGATTACCCACTGACAGTGCGTACCCCGTCCCGGTTGGTTTTTTTTGCTCGCGGCGATATGCGAAAATTCGTAACAGGATGACAAACCCGGGCCGGCACCGCGGCCACCAGCACCCATCAGCCCCCACCGATCGGACCGCCCGCCCATGACCACCAACGCTCCCGAATCCCCATCGCCGGAAGACGCCGCCGCCCTGGAGGCGGCCAGCGTGATCGAAGCCGCGGCCCACACCGATGGCGGCGCGCGCAAGCGGCCCAAACCCGGTGAGCGCCGGGTGCAGATCCTGCAGGCGCTGGCCACCATGCTGGAGCAGCCCGGCGCCGAACGCATCACCACCGCCGGCCTCGCGGCGCGCCTCGAGGTGAGCGAGGCCGCCCTCTACCGCCACTTCGCGAGCAAGGCCCAGATGTTCGAAGGCCTGATCGAGTTCATCGAACAGTCGGTGTTCGGGCTCATCAACCAGCTCGGTGAACGTGAACCCGATGCCAACGCACGCTGCCGCAAGCTCGTGACGCTGTTGCTGCAGTTCGGCGAGAAGAACCCCGGCATGACGAGGGTGATGGTGGGTGACGCCCTGGTGTTCGAGAACGACCGCCTGCACCAGCGCATGAACCTGTTCTTCGACAGGATCGAATCGGTGCTGCGGCAGAACCTTCGCGAAGCGGCCGTGGTGGCTGGCGTGGCCACCCCCACGGTGGATGCGCAGGCCGACGCGTCGGTGATCACCGCCTTCTGCGTAGGCAGGCTGCAGCGGTTTGCGCGCAGCGGCTTCAAGCGGGCGCCGGTGGAAAACCTGGAGCACAGCCTCGCCCTGCTGCTGCCGGTGGCGCGGCTCTGACCAGGCAAAGTGGGCTCTGCGCGCCCTGGGTGCCGGTGCATCCGGGCGCCGGCCTGACGATCTGCCTGCATCCGTCAGGCGCGGCCTTTCTCCCCGACCACGGCGCCTTGCTCGTGGCCGACGTGCACCTGGGCAAGGCGGCCAGCTTTCGCCGCCTGGGCGTGCCGGTGCCCGGCGGCTCCACCGCCGCCACGCTCGACGCCCTGTCCGACGCACTCGCTTCATTGGGCGACACGCCGGTGAAGCACCTCGTGTTCCTGGGTGACCTGCTGCACGCCGCGCGCGGACGCAGCCCCGAGCTGACCGACGTCGTGGCGCAGGCCTTGGCCGCCTGGCGCGGCGAAGCCCCCGGTTTGCGTGTGCACCTGGTGCGCGGCAACCACGACCGCGACGCGGGCGATCCACCAGTCGAATGGGGCATTGAGCTGCGGACAGAGCCCTGGCTGGAGGGGCCGTGGGCCCTGTGCCACGAACCGCAGCCCGTTGCCGGCGCATACACGCTGGCCGGCCATTTGCATCCCTGCATCGGTTTGCGAGGCGGCGCGCGCGAGCGCCTGCGCCTGCCGTGCTTCTGGTTCGGCGACCCGGCGCGCCATGCGGTGGGCGTGCTGCCTGCCTTCGGCGACTTCACCGGCATGCACCCGATCCAGCGGCGACCGGGTGACCGGGTGTGGGCGGTGGCGGACGAGTCGGTTCGTGAAGTTCCGGTCGCCCGACGGTGATGGTTTAGGGCCTCCGGCCTAAACAAAGTCCCCACAAAAAGCGCCGGACGCGCGCACAGGTCCGCTTTTGCGGTAAAAATAGCACGACCGTTCGATTACCCGGAACACCTACCCCCGTACTGCATGAGCACCACGCCCACCGCCCGCCGTTCACGCGCCGACACCTCGGCCCACAAGCCGTTGCAGAAAGGCCAGCAAACCAAGGCGGCGATCGTCGATGCCGCGCTCGGCCTGGCCACGCAGATCGGTCTGGAAGGACTGTCGATCGGGGCGCTGGCCGAGGTGATGCAGATGAGCAAGTCGGGCGTGTTCGCCCATTTCGGTTCGCGCGAGGAGTTGCAGATCTCGGTGGTGCGCGAGTACCACGCGCGCTTCGAGGAAGAGGTTTTTTACCCCGCCATCGACGCACCGCGAGGCTTGCCCCGGCTGCGCAGCCTGTTCGACAACTGGATGAAGCGCACCTCGGTGGAAATCGACTCGGGCTGCATCTACATCAGCGGTGCGGTCGAGTTCGACGACCGGCCCGGCCCGGTGCGCGATGCGCTGGCCAGCTCGGTCAACACCTGGCTTTCGGCCATGCGCCGCGCGGTCGAGATCGCCATTGAAGAAGGCCATCTCGCCCCTGACACCGACGCGGTGCAGATGGCTTTCGAGATCCACGCGCTGATCCTGGCGCTGCACTACGAAGCGCGCTTCCTGCGCAGCCCCGACTCGGCCGGCCGTGCGGTGCGCGCGTTCGAGAACATCGTCACCCGCTTCGGCAGCACACCGGTGCCCGCGCCCCGCAAGACAGTCACCAAACCCTCGGGCGCTGCGCGCGCGCAGGGCTGATTTCCCATTCGTCTTTCACAAACCCAGCACAGGAGTTTCCCCATGCCCGTTTACAACCCACCCTTGCGCGACATGCAGTTTGTGATGCACGAAGTGCTCAAGGTCACCGACGATCTCAAGGCCCTGCCGGCCCACGCAGACATCGACGCCGACACCATCAACGCGGTGCTCGAAGAGGGTGGCAAGTTCGCTTCGCAGGTGATCTTTCCGCTGAACATCAGCGGAGACACCGAAGGCTGCAAGCTCGACCAGAAAACCCACGAAGTCACCACGCCCAAGGGTTTCAAGGAAGCCTACAAGACGTATGTGGACGGTGGCTGGGCGGCGCTCTCCTGCGACCCTGCATTCGGCGGTCAGGGCCTGCCGCTGGTGGTCAACCAGTGCATGTACGAAATGATGAACTCGGCCAACCAGGCCTGGACCATGTACCCCGGTCTGACCCACGGCGCCTACGCTTCGCTGCACACCTTCGGCACCGACGAGCAGAAGGCCACCTACCTGCACAAGATGACCAGCGGGGAATGGACGGGCACCATGTGCCTGACCGAGCCGCATTGCGGCACCGACCTGGGCCTGATGCGCACCAAGGCCGAGCCCCAGCCCGACGGCACCTACAAGCTCACCGGCAACAAGATCTTCATCAGCGCCGGCGAACACGACATGGCCGAGAACATCATCCACCTGGTGCTGGCCCGCCTGCCCGATGCACCCCCCGGCATCAAGGGCGTGAGCCTGTTCATCGTGCCCAAGTTCAATGTGAACCAGGACGGCACGCTGGGTGAGCGCAACGGCATCTACTGTGGTGGTCTCGAGCACAAGATGGGCATCCACGGCAACGCCACGGCGCAGATCGTGCTGGACGGCGCCAACGGCACCCTGGTGGGCCAGCCCAACAAGGGCATGCAGGGCATGTTCGTGATGATGAACGCCGCACGCCTGGGCGTGGGCAACCAGAGCCTGGGCCTGACCGAAGTGGCTTACCAGAACGCACTGGCGTACGCGAAGGACCGCATCCAGATGCGCAGCCTGACCGGCCCCAAGGCCAAGGACAAGCCGGCCGATCCGATCATCGTGCACCCGGACGTGCGCCGCATGCTGCTCACCGCCAAGGCCTACGCCGAAGGCGGCCGCGCGCTGGCCATCTTCTGCTCGGTGCTGCTGGAAAAGGTGCATGCGCACCCCGATGAAAAGGTGCGCAAGGACAGCGACGACATGCTCTCGCTGCTGACACCCATCACCAAGGCCTTCCTGACCGACAACGGCTACAACGCAGCCACGCAGTGCCAGCAGGTGTTTGGTGGCCACGGCTACATCAAGGAATGGGGCATGGAACAGTTCGTGCGCGATGCCCGCATCAACATGATCTACGAGGGCACCAACACCATCCAGAGCCTGGACCTGCTGGGCCGCAAGGTGCTGGGCAACAACGGCGCCACGCTGAAGAAGTTCGGCAAGCTGGTGGGCGCGCTGGTGATGGAAGAAGGTGTCAACGAGAAGATGGCCGAGTTCATCAACCCGCTCGCCGTCCTCGGCGAGCAGATCACCAAGTTCACCACCGAGATCGGCTTCAAGGGCCTGCAGAACGCCGACGAAGTGGGCGCCGCAGCGGTTGACTACCTGCGTGTGGCCGGCCACCTGGTGTTCGGCTACTTCTGGGCCCGCATGGCACAGGTGGCCCTGCGCGAGATCGCGGCCGGCAACACCGACCCGTTCTATGTGGCCAAGCTGCAGACCGCCCGCTTCTACTTTGCCAAGCTGTTTCCCGAGACCGCAACGCTGATGCGCACCGCGCGTTCTGGCTCCAGGGTCCTCATGGACACGGACGCGGCGTTGGCCTGATCAGCGATTCGCTCAACCACCAGGAGACTTCCATGATCAAGACCGTTGTGGGCACCACCTTGCTGCTGGTGTCTCTGTCTGCGTTCGCACAGATGTCGCCGGTGGGTCTGTGGAAGACCATCGACGACGACACGAAGAAAGAGAAGTCCCTGGTGCGCATCAAGGAGGCCAACGGGGTCTACAGCGGCAGCATCGAGAAGCTGCTGGACCCCGAGAGCAAGCCCGACGCGGTGTGCGACAAGTGCACCGACGACCGCAAGGACAAACCCGTGCTGGGCATGACCATCCTGCGTGGTCTCAAGGCCAGCGAAGGCGACGCCGCGGTGTTCGAGGGCGGCACCATCGTCGACCCGAACAACGGCAAGGTCTATCGCACCCGCCTCAAGCCGGTGGAAGACGGCAAGAAGCTGGAGATGCGTGGCTACATCGGCCCGTTCTACCGAACCCAGGTCTGGTTGCGGGTCGAGTGACCGCGAGCCTTTCCCCTTTCATGGAAAAACAATGAACCGATTTCAAGTGAAAAAAGTCGCTGTGCTCGGCGCCGGCGTGATGGGCGCGCAGATTGCTGCGCACCTGGTCAACGTCAAGGTGCCGGTGGTGCTGTTCGATCTGCCCGCGAAGGAGGGCCCGAAGAACGGCATCGTCACGCGCGCCATCGACAACCTCAGGAAGCTCAAGCCCTCGCCGCTGGGCGTGGCCTCGGACGCCGATCTGATCGGTCAGGCCAACTACGAAGAGCACATGGAGCTGTTGAAGGACTGCGACCTGATCATCGAGGCCATCGCCGAGCGCATGGACTGGAAGCTCGACCTCTACACGAAGATCGCCCCCTTCATTGCTCCGCACGCGATCGTGGCGTCCAACACCTCGGGCCTGTCGATCACCAGGCTGGGTGAAGTGCTGCCCGAGGCGATCAAGCCGCGTTTCTGCGGCATCCATTTCTTCAACCCGCCGCGCTACATGACGCTGGTGGAACTCATCGCCACGCCCGCCACCGAGCCGCAGATCCTGAACGATCTCGAGAGCTTTGTGACCAGCGGCCTGGGCAAGGGCGTGGTGCGTGCCCGGGACACACCCAACTTCATCGCCAACCGCATCGGCATTGCCGGCATGCTGTCCACGATGAAAGAGGTGGAGAACTTCGGTCTCACGTTTGATGTGGTCGACGACCTCACCGGCAAGCGCCTGGGCCGCGCCAGCAGCGGCACCTTCCGCACCGCCGACGTGGTGGGCCTGGACACCATGGCCCACGTGGTCAAGACGCTGCAGGACAACCTGAGCCTGGAGACCGACCCGTTCTACGGCAGCTTCGGCACGCCACCGGTGCTGGCCAAACTGCTGGAGCTCAAGAACCTGGGCCAGAAGACCAAGGCCGGTTTCTTCAAGAAGGTCGGCCGCGACATCCTGCGCTTCGATCTGGACAGCGAGGACTATGTGCCCGCGGGCGAGAAGGCCGACGAGGTCTATGGCCGCATGCTCAAGCGCCCGGCCGCCGAGCGCCTGAAGTTGTTGCGCAACGCCGAAGGGCCACAAGGCCGGTTCCTGTGGGCGATCCTGCGCAACAGCTTTCACTACGCTGCCGTGCACTTGGGGCAAATTGCCGACACCGCACGCGACGTCGACCAGGCCATGCGCTGGGGCTTCGGCATGAAGCAGGGCCCGTTCGAGCTCTGGCAGGAAGCGGGCTGGCTCGATGTGGCGAAGATGGTTCAGGAAGACATCGACGCCGGCCAGGCGCTGAGCACGGCGCCGCTGCCCGAGTGGGTGTTCAAGGGCCCGGTGGCCGAGGCTGGTGGTGTGCACACCGCCCAGGGTTCGTGGAACCCGACCACCGGCACCTTCGAGGCGCGCCGGCAGCTGCCGGTGTACCAGCGCCAGCATTTTCCCGAGCTGTTGCTCGGCGAAGCCGGGCCCAAGTTCGAGACGGCGGGCAGCACCATCGAAGAGAACGATTCGATCCGCATCTGGACGCTCGACGAGCAGGTGCTGATCGCCAGCATCAAGACCAAGATGCATGCGATCAGCCCCGAGGTGTGCGAAGGCCTGATGGCCGCCGTGGACCTGGCCGAGCGGGAGTACCAGGGTCTGGTGATCTGGTCGGGTGACGAGCCCTTCAGTGCCGGCGCCGACCTGCAGGCCATGCTGCCGGCCTTCATGGCCGTGGGTGTGAGCGCCATCGAAGACGCCGAAGGATTCATGCAGCAGACCATGCTGCGCCTGCGCTATGCCAGCGTGCCGGTGGTGTCGGCCGTGCGCGGCCTGGCGCTGGGCGGGGGGTGTGAACTGGCCTCGTACAGTGCGCGCCGTGTGGTTCACATGGAGAGCTACATCGGTCTGGTGGAAGTGGGCGTGGGCCTGGTGCCCGGCGCCGGTGGTCTCACCTGCATTGCCCGCCGCGCCGCGGAAAACGCCGAGACCTCCACCGGGAAGGACCTGCTGCCTTTCCTGACCGAGGGTTTCACCGCCGCGGCCATGGCCAAGGTGGGCACCAGCGCACTCGAATCGCGCAAGCTCGGCTACGTGCTGCACTCCGACCTGATCGTGCCGCACAAGGATGAACTGCTGTTCGTGGCCATCAACGAAGCCAGGAGCCTGTTCCAGGGTGGCTACCGCGCGCCGCACAAGCGTCTGTTCCCGGTGGCCGGCCGCGACGGCAAGGCCACCATTCTGGGCAGCCTGGTCAACATGCGCGACGGCGGCTTCATCAGCCAGCACGACTTCCACATCGCTTCACTCATCGCCAACGTGGTGACGGGCGGCGATGTCGAGCCCGGCACGCTGGTGAACGAGGACTACCTGATGACGCTGGAGCGCCAGGCTTTTTGCGCGCTGATCGTGCATCCGAAGACGCAGGAGCGGATCCTGGGGATGTTGAACACCGGCAAGCCGGTGAGAAATTGAAGCCATGAGTCCGGTGTGTGTGTCCCCATCCCGGCTTTCTTCCGGCAGGGGAGAGAGCAAGTCCCCCTGCTGGCGCGCGTGTCTGACCCCTTCCCCCTTTGGGGGAAGGCAGGGATGGGGGCTCTCCGCCAGCCAATGACCATGCAGAACCAGGCCACTCCCAAAGCCCGAGTCAACGCCCGCACACTGCGCCGAGGCATGACCGACGCCGAGCGCAAGCTATGGTCAGGGCTTCGTGGTGAGCAGTTGGGCTCCAAGTTTCGCCGACAGCATCCGTTGGGCCACTTCATTGCTGATTTCGCCTGCCTTGACCCGAAGCTCATCGTCGAGCTGGATGGTTCGCAGCACGCCGACAACCAGTCCTACGACCAGGTTCGTGACGCGTTCTTCACGGCCCAGGGCTTTTCTGTGTTGCGCTTCCCGTCCAACGCACCGTTTCAGAACCTCGATGGCGTGCTGAGCGCCATCCATCATCAACTCACCATGTTGGCGGGCGCTGCCCCCATCCCAGCCTTCCCCCAGAGGGGGAAGGGGCCATACACCGCTAAAGGAGAGAACCCATGACCAAACACATCCAGGACGCCTACATCGTTGCCGCCACCCGAACCCCCATCGGCCGTTCGCACAAGGGCTCGTTCAAGCACCTGCGCCCGGACGACCTGTTGGCGCTCGCCTTGCGATCGGCGCTTGCCCAGGTGCCCACGCTCGACCCGAAGGCGATCGAAGACGTGATCTGCGGTTGCGCCATTCCCGAAGCGCAGCAGGGCCTGAACGTGGCGCGCATCGGTGCCATCCTGGCCGGCCTGCCGCACAGCGTCGGCGGCATCACCGTCAACCGTTTCTGCGCCTCCGGTCTCTCGGCCCTGCAGATGGCGGCCGACCGCATCCGTGTGGGCGAAGCCGACGTGATGATCGCTGCCGGCACCGAGAGCATGAGCATGGTGCCCATGATGGGCAACTCGCCCAGCCTCTCGCCCAGCATCTTCAGCAACACCGACGACGTCGAGAGCTACGGCATCGCCTACGGCATGGGCCTGACGGCCGAGAAGGTGGCGCAGCAGTGGAAGGTGTCGCGCGACGCACAGGACGCGTTTGCCGTGCAGTCGCACCAGCGCGCCGTGCTCGCCATGAAGAACGGCGAATTCACCGACGAGATCACGCCGGTGGAAGTGACCGAGCGCAGCGTGGACCTGGACAGCGCCGAGGTGAGCACCACCACCCGCACCGTGAGCCTGGACGAAGGCGCACGCCCCGACACCTCGCTGGAAGGCCTGGCCAGGCTGCGCACCGTGTTCGCCGCGCGCGGCTCGGTCACCGCCGGCAACAGCTCGCAGACCAGCGACGGCGCGGGCGCGCTCATCCTCGTGAGTGAAGCCGCCTTGAAGCGCTACAACCTCACGCCGCTGGCGCGTTTCGTGAGCTACGCCAGCCGTGGCGTGCCGCCGCACATCATGGGCGTGGGCCCGATCGAGGCCATTCCGGCCGCGCTGAAATACGCCGGCCTGCAGCAGGACGACATCGACTGGTTCGAACTCAACGAGGCGTTTGCCGCGCAGTCGCTGGCGGTCATGAACACGCTCGGCCTGGACCCGGCCAAGGTGAACCCCATGGGCGGCGCCATCGCGCTGGGCCACCCGCTGGGCGCCACCGGCGCCATCCGCGCGGCCACCGTGGTGCACGCACTCAAGCGCCACAACAAGCGCTACGGCATGGTCACGATGTGTGTCGGCATGGGCCAGGGGGCTGCGGGCATCATCGAGCGCGTGTAGACAAGCTTCCCCCCGCGCCGCTTCGCGTCACCCCCAGGGGCGGCGCTGGCGGCCGCAAAGCCGGTTCCGCGGCGCCACTGGAAGGAGACACTTCGCCATGACGCTCCATGTTTTTGATCAAGCCATCGCCCTGCAGCCGCTGGGCGAGGATCGCTTCGCAGGCAAAACCTCACCCGCCTACGCCAACATGGTCGGGCCGTTCGGCGGTGTCACGGCGGCCACCGCGCTCAATGCCGTGCTGCAACACCCGGCCCTGCTGGGCGAACCGGTGGCGCTCACGGTGAACTACGCTGCGGCGCTGGCCGACGCTCCGTTCGAGGTGGTGGCGCGCGCCGCGCGCACCAACCGATCCACCCAGCACTGGGTGGTGGAGATCGTGCAGTCTGGCGAGACCGTGCTCACCGCCACCGCCGTGACCGCCGCGCGCCGCGGGACCTGGGGTGTTGACGAGCTGGCCGCGCCCGACATGCCCACCGCCGACGCGCTGGGCCAGCCCAACATGGCTGCACAGGTGGAGTGGGTGAGGCGTTACGACATCCGCATCACCGAAGGCGCGATTCCCACCGCCTGGGACGGCAGTGGCGACGCCAGCCGCACCACGCTGTGGATGCGCGACGAACCCGCGCGCCCGCTGGACTTCTGCAGCCTCGCCGCCATGGCCGATGTGTTCTACCCGCGCGTGTGGCTGCGCCGCGCCACGCGGGTGCCGGCGGGCACGGTGTCGATGACGGTGTATTTCCATGCCGGTGGTGCCGAGCTCGCCGCCGTCGGCGCGGGCTGGATCAAGGGACAAGCCAGCGCGCAGGCCTTTCGCAACGGCTTCTTCGACCAGACCGCCCAGGTCTGGAGCGAGGCTGGCCGGATGCTGGCCACCTCGCACCAGGTCGTCTATTTCAAAGAGTGATCGTCTTCAGGGCCTTCCCAGGAACAGGTAGAGCCCGGTGTAGCCCTTGGGGGCGCTCACGATGCTCAGGTACAGCGGGCCGATGCCGGTGTCTGCACCCACGAACAGGCTGCCCGCGCCGCGCAGCTGCCGCAGCGTGATGTCGCTGCGCTCGGTCCAGGCATTGCCCGCTTCCAGCGAACCGCCGACAAACAGCGCGCGCGCCACCCCCACCGAATACGCCAGGCGCTGGTAATAGGTGAGCCGCCCGAACAGCAGGTAGTTGCCCGCGACCTGAGCGGTGCGGTAGCCCGAGAGGTTCTGGAAACCGCCGAGCGAATACTCGTCGATGGCGGCCAGCGGGATCTGGTTGGTGTAGGCCACGCGACCGCCGATGTTGAAGGTGTGCACGCCCCGGCTCCTGACCGCCGTGAACGAACTCTCGAGCCGGGTGAAGTCGCTGGTCTCGCCGCCGTCGAGCTGGCGCCGGCCCCAGGAAATCTCGGCCCGGGCGCGGTAGCCGCGCGAGGGGAAGTTGGCGAAGTCCAGCTGATCGGCGATCAAGGCCGCGCGCAAGCCGCGTTCGGTCCAGCGGACGGTGTCCACGCCGGCGGGCACCGCTGCCGACAGCAGCTCGGGTGTCGCGCGGCGGGCACTGGCCACCAGGCCCAGCCGCGCTTCGCCGATGGCGCCGCGCAGGCCGATCGGCCAGCCCAGGTCGGCGCCGACCCGCACGCCCTGGCGCTGCACCAGCGCGAGCGCATCGCCGGTGTCGCTGAAGAGCTCGACCTTGTTGATGCCCGCATCCAGGTAGGCGGCGGCAAAGCGCTGGCTGTTGGCCCCCATCGGCTGGTAGATCTCGGAATACAGCCCGACGGTCTCACCGAGCTGCACCCGGTTGCGCCATTCGGCACCGCGCTCGTTGAGCCAGTGCCGGTTGTGGCTGATGCGCAGGTTGAAGGCACCTTCGCCCTGGAAGTCGGTGCGCAGGTCCAGGCCCACGCGCAGGTAGTTCGGGCCCCATGTGTTCTCGCGCAGCTGGATCGTCAGGTCTTCCGTGCCGTTGTCTTCGCGCCGGCTCAGGGTGTAGTCGATGCGCTCGTAGTCGCCGCTGACCGCGAGCTTCTGCAGATCGGCCTCGAGCCTGGGCACGTCCACCCGCTGGCCCGGCTCGGTGTCCAGTTCCTTCGACAGTCGCGCGGCGCGCTCCTCGCTCACACCCTCGAACCGGATGGCGCCGATCCGCCCCACCTGGTCGGCATTGGCCAGGGCCTGCGTGCTGCGCGCCTGCACCCAGCGGGCGTGGCGCTGCGGGTCCACCGCAAACCGGGCCAGCGCCTCGCTCACGGTGCGGGCGTAGGCGTTGCCCAGCTTCACCAGTTCGGCGGCCTGGTCGAAGTCGCTGGAGCTCAGTTTGCCCAGGGGCGGCGCGAGCAACAGGTCCTTCGGCGTGAGGGTGGCGATGCTGGCCTGCACGTTCTGCTCGGTCAGGATGTTGACCATCTGGGTGGCCACGCCCAGCACGGTGCCCAGCGTCTCGCGCCCGGCCAGCGGGGTGCCGATGTTCACCGCGATGATCACTTCGGCGCCCAGCGCGCGCGCCACATCCACCGGCAGGTTGTTCACCAGCCCGCCATCGCCCAGCAGTCGGTCGTCGATCGCCAGCGGGGAAAACGCGCCCGGCACCGACATGCTTGCGCGCAGGGCTGCGGCCAGATCGCCCCGGTCCAGCACCACCGCCTGGCCGGTCTCCATGTCGGTGGCGACCGCGCGAAACCGCGTGGGCAGCTGGTCGAAGGATTCGAGGTGGCGGGTCGAGAGCGTGTAGCGCCGCAGCAGCACCTCCAGCGAGCGGCTGGAGACCGCCCCGGTGGGCAGGCGGAACTCGCCGTTGCGAAAACCCAGCTGCAGCACCGGCGAGAGCTCGAAGTCTTCTTCCTTGCGGCGTTGTGACAGCAGCTGGCGCGGCTCGCGGCTGTTGAACAAGCCGTCCCAGTCCACCGCGAGGATCTCGCGCTCCAGGTCGTCGGCTTTCATGCCACTGGCATACAGCCCGCCGATGATCGCGCCCATCGAGGTGCCCACGATCATGTCCACCGGCACGTGCGCGGCCTCCAGCGCCTTGAGCACGCCCACATGTGCAAACCCGCGCGCGCCACCGCCCGAGAGCACCAGCGCCACACGGGGGCGTTCGCCGACGCTGCTGCCCTGCGCCACCGAGGGCAGTGGCAGCAGCAGCGACGCCACCAGGACAAGGATCGGAAGGGCGAAACGGGAGCGCATGAAACACCTGTGTGCGAAAGGGCGCCCAGGCGCCGGGATGCGGCCAAGTGTAGGCGGGGCATGCATCGGAAAGAGGCGCCGATACACGCTGTCACGCACCGGTCAGGGCTGGGGAGCGCACCCCATCGCGAGCCGGTCATTCGTGGTAATTTGCGGGTCCTCCTGCCCACCGAGACACTCCCCATGAGCGACATCCTCGTCCACACCGAAGCCGGCGTCTGCACCCTCACGTTCAACCGCCCCGACAAGAAGAACTCCATCACCGCTGCCATGTACGGCGCGATGGCCGACGCGCTGCAGGCCGCGCAGGACGACCCGCAAGTGCGTTGTGTCGTGTTCCAGGGCAACGAAGCCATCTTCTCGGCCGGCAACGACATTGCCGACTTCCTCAACAACCCGCCCGCCACCACCGAGTCGCCGGTGTTCCGTTTCCTGCGCGGCCTCGCGCAGTTTCCCAAGCCGCTGATCGCCGCCGTGTGCGGTCCGGCCGTGGGCATCGGCACCACGCTGCTGTTCCACTGCGACCTGGTCTATGCCGGCGACAACGCCGCCTTCTCCATGCCCTTCGTCAACCTGGGCCTGTGCCCCGAGGCCGCCAGCAGCCTGCTGGTGCCGCAGATGCTGGGCTACCACCGTGCCGCCGAAGCGCTCTTGCTGGGTGAGCCCTTCATGGCCGAGGCGGCCCTTGAAGTGGGCCTGGTCAACCGCGTGCTGCCCCCGCTCGAGGTCTCGGGTTACGCACAGACCGTGGCCCGCAAGATGGCCGCCAAACCCATCAGTTCGCTGATCGAGACCAAGCGCCTGATGAAGCAGGGTCAGCTCAAGCAGGTCATGGCTGTCATGGCCGAAGAGGGCGTGAGCTTCGGTCGCATGCTGGGCGAGCCGGCGGCCAAAGAGGCCTTCGGTGCCTTCATGGAACGCCGCAAGCCGGATTTCTCGAACCTGTGACCACGCGCCATGACCGATCCCGTCGAACAGGCCAAGGCCCGGTTTTTTGAAGGCAACGCCTCGTTCGAGGCGGGCCTGCTCGAAGACGCCGCAGCGCATTACGAGGCTGCCCTGGCCCTGGTGCCGGGGCGGCCCTCGGTGCTGGCCAACCTCGGTGTGACGCAGTGCCGTCTGGGCCGCTGGACGGACGCCGTGGCCACGCTCGCGCAGGCTACCCGGGCCGACCCCGCCCACCGCGATGCCTGGGTGGCCCTGGGGCTCTCGCAGGAGGCGCTGGCGCACTGGGGCGAAGCGGCGCAGGCACTGCAGGAAGGCATCCGGCTCGGTGCGAACACCGGGCAGCTGTGGTTGTCGCTGGCCATGTGCCGGCTGCGCCTGCAGCAGCCGGGCCAGGCGCTGCAGGCGCTCGACCAGGCGGTGGCCATCGAGCCCACGCTGGCCGAAGCCTGGAGCCAGCGCGGCAGCGTGATGCGCGACATCGGGCGCCACGCCGAGGCCGCGCGGTGTTACGAGCAGGCCCTGGCCAACGGTGGCGACGAGACGCTCAACCGTTTCTACCTGTCGTCGGTGCAGGGCGGTGCCGTGCCCGCGCATCCACCGTCGCTGTACGTGCAAGCCCTGTTCGACGAGTACGCCGACGACTTCCAGGCGCACCTGGTCGAACAGCTGAACTACCAGGCGCACACCACCCTGCTGGCCCCCTTGCTCGCCAGCGGCCAGCACTTCGAGCGGGTGCTCGATCTGGGTTGCGGCACCGGCCTGTGCGGGCGCCTCATCCAGGCGCAGGCGGGTGCGGTCGACGGCGTGGACCTGTCTTCGGCCATGGTGGCCCAGGCCCGGGCCAGTGGCGCCTACCGGCGCGTGGTCCATGGCGATCTGCTGGCCTTCCTGCGCGAGAGCACCGAGCCGGTCGACCTGGTGATGGCGGCCGACGTGTTCATGTACGTGGGCGCCCTCGACGCCGTGTTCGAGGCGGTGCGTGAGCGCCTGCAGCCCGGGGCATGTTTTGCGTTCTCGGTCGAACTCGCCACCGATGGCAGCGAACTCAGGCTGTTGCCCAGCCTGCGTTATGCCCACTCTGCGGCCTGCGTTGACCGGCTGTGCGCGCTCAACGGCTTTCGTGTGCGCCAGAGCTGGCAGGCACCGCTGCGGGAAGACCAGCAGCAGCCGGTGACGGGCCTGTATGTGCTGCTGGAGCCGGTGGCCAGCGCCTGAGATTCAGGCTGGGTCGGCCCAAGTGCGCTTGATCTGCCGCAGTTGTTGGAGCAACTGGGGGATGTCGGTCTGGACGATGCTCCACAACACATCGTTGTCAATACCCAGGTAGCCGTGAATCAGACGATTGCGCGTGGCAATGACCTTTCGCCACGCAATTTCGGGATGCCTTGATCGCACTTGATCTGGAATGTGGGTGGCTGCCTCGCCGATCAACTCCATGTTGCGCAGTGCAGCGTCGTAGTTCACGCCGCTTGCCCCAAAGCTGTTTTCGTCAAGATGCCTTGTGTACTCGAGGACCTTGGCGCAGAAACCGATCATGTCGTCGATGTAGAAGTGCCATTCGCGTTGCAACGGTTCAGACACGCAAGCGATCCCTTTCCACGTGGGCGCGCAGTTCGGGGCGCAGCGCTTTTTCGGTGACCAGATCGACCGGGCACGCCAGCAAATCCTCCAGAAAAAACTGAACGCCAAAGTAGCGTTCCGAAGTCGCTGGCCCTTCAAACGACACCAGCAGATCCACGTCGCTGTCGTTTCGCGCCGTGCCACGGGCCGTTGATCCAAACAACGACAAATCGCGCACGCCGAAGCGCCGAGCCAGTTCAGGCTTGTGTTGCTTCAGCAGTGAGAGCGTGTGGTCGCGGTCCATGGGCAAACTGTACTTGAAAGCCTGCAGGCCGTGACCTTCGCCAGGCTGTACCTGAACGTCCCCCGGACCACGCCGTGGTCGCCGGTGCCCAGGGCCTTGTGGTCCTCGACGTTCAGGTGGTCGTTGTTGATCACCTGGTCGTCGAACATCCAGATCCGCTTCTTGCTGTTGTCGTGGAACTCCTGGCTGACCACGGTGTGGTCGAGCGACTCGGGATGTCCTGGTGCACAGGGGTGCAATGCACGTCGCGGGTGTTGGGGTATGCCTGCAAGGTCTTCGCGGCGTGGAGCGAGGTGTCGCCGCCCTTGGTCTCGCCCAACAGGTAGCGCGACTGTTCAGAGAGCAGAAACCGCAGCGCCGTGGCCTCGGCCGTGCGCGGGATGGTGGAGATCGCCGTCCCGGGCCGGTGGACTGTTTGCCGTTGGAGCCGGGCGCCTCCAGCAGGTCATTGTGGTCTGCCACACCGGCCGAGGTGAGTGCGCGCTGCACCGACACCGGGTTCCACATTGCCTGCAGACCGAACACGTCGGCGCCGAGCGATTGCAGCT
Source organism: Hydrogenophaga sp. (assembly GCF_030373225.1). Lineage (GTDB taxonomy): Bacteria > Pseudomonadota > Gammaproteobacteria > Burkholderiales > Burkholderiaceae_C > Hydrogenophaga. The sequence continues at coordinate 28,943 of NZ_JAUCZG010000031.1, forward strand.
GGTGCGCGGTCCACCTGGTCACCCGCAGCGTGGCAACGCCACCCCCCGGATGTGGGAGGGTGCCAAGCAGGGTCAGACCAGCCGTGCGAGCTTCACCGCCATGGCCGAGCCGCTGCCGACCAGTGCACACCAGGCGCGCAGCAGTGCCCCCGGAGCCTGCGTCTGCAAGGCCAGGGCTTCATCGCGGTGCGCCACCTCGTCGGCCTGGCATTCCACCAGCAGGGCGCGCAGCGGGGCCACGCCGGCGCGGCCTTCCAGCCGCTGGATCTGCTGCTGGTAGTGGTGGTCGACAAACGTCTCCACCGACGCGATGGTGGCGTGCACCGCGCGCGGCCCCGCCAAAGCGGGCAGGGCCCCGGTGAGGAAGCCCGCCACGCGCCAGGCGGGCAGCAGCCAGCTGCGCCTTCCCCAGGGCAACACCTCGCCGACCCGGCGCAGGTGGTCCTCCTCGGTCTGGCCATGGCGCAGGGCAAAGGCCTTGAGGGCGGGGTCGCGCGTGACCAGTGCAATGCCCCGGTAGATCCACACCGCACCGGTTTCGCCCGCGTGGTCCGAACGCAGATCGGCCAGCATGTCGTCGGGCACGGCGGGGGCATCGAGGCCGCGCGCCACGCGCTGCATGGCCGGGCGAACGCGCAGAAAGCCCACGTAGGCGCGCTCCATCAGCCAGGGCACGCCGGGCAGGCGGCCCAGCCGGGACAGCCAGCGCCAGCCCGGCAGGCGCGCCCACAAGGCCAGGAACGCCTCGGCCCCGCTGAGCAGGCTGCCGTCTTCGCGCTGCACAGGAAAACGCGCCAGCAAGGTGCTGCGCTCGTCGGGCAGGGCGGTGTCGGGGGCGCTCACATCGACAAAGCGCACCGGCTCGCGCGCAGCAAGCCCCTGGTAGACGGCGATTTCGCGTCGGCACAGCGGGCAATCGCCGTCGTACAGAACGGTCATGCAACGCTGGGCCGGGGTGTTTTCAGTCATGCGCGGATCGTATCGGCGCGGGCCGGCTGCTGCAGCGCCCTATCTCAAGACCCCGGGCAGCGCTGTGCTGCAAGCCCCTGCGCTGTGTAGGATGTTCAGCCTGCTGCAACCCCTCGACCGGAGACCGCCATGTCCTTCATGTTGCTGATCATCGAACCCACCACGCAGCGCGCCGGCCGCACCGAGGCCGAGGGCCGCGAGCTCTATGCCCGCATGCAGCGTTTTGGCGAGGGCTTGCAGGCGCAGGGCAAGCTCAAGGCGTCGGAGTCGCTGGCCTCGCAGGCCAGCGCGGTGCGTGTGACCACCGCCGGAGGGCAGCCCAGGGTGTCCGACGGCCCGTTTGCCGAGGCCAAGGAAATGGTGGGCGGTTTCTTTCTGCTGGAGTGCGCCAGCCTCGACGAGGCGGTGGCCATCGCCCACGAATGCCCGGCCGCCGAATGGGCCACCGTCGAGGTGCGCGCGCTCGCCCCCTGTTACCAGTGAGTGGCGACGGGCCGGGGCCGGTCTGTCGAAAACGCCATGGCTGGATCGTCGTGTGGGTGAGCACCCCCACCCACGATCCCACCCACCAGGAGACGCCCATGCGATTCATGATCATCGTCAAGTCTTGCGACGAATTTGAAGCCGAGACCAACCCCGCGCCCGATGAGGCACTGATGACCGAGATGGTCCGCTACCACGAGGCGCTGGCCCGGGCCGGCGTGTTGCTCGATGGGGCGGGGCTGCACCCCAGCCGCCAGGGATGGCGGGTGAAACACGGCAGCGACGGCAGCACGCGCGTGGTCGACGGGCCGTTTGCCGAGGCCAAAGAACTCATGGCCGGCTACACCCTGATCCAGGTGCGTTCGCGCGAGGAGGCGCTGGAATGGAGCCGCCGATTCCCCAACCCGGCCGGCAGGGGCAGGGAAGGCGTGATCGAGCTGCGCCAGCTCATCGAGCTCGACGAATTCCCGCCCAGCCAGCCGCTGGAGGACTTCAAGAAGCTCAGCCGGGGCACGAACTGAGCACCCACAGGAGATCACCATGCTGCGCGACATCCACGTCAACCTGCCCGTCAAGGACCTGGCCCGTTCGCAGGCCTTCTTCAGGGCGCTCGGCCTCGGCTTCAACGAGCGGTTCACCAACGACAAGGGTGCGTGTCTCGAGATCGCACCCCACGTTCACGCCATGCTGCTGGTCGAGCCGTTCTTCCAGGGCTTCACCCGGTTGCCGATTGCCGACGCGAGGAAAACCACCGAGGTGCTGATTGCGCTCTCGTGCGACAGCCGTGCCGAGGTGGATGAATTCGTGGCCAGGGCGGTGGCCGCCGGGGCCACCACACCCAATGCGCCGCAAGACCACGGCTTCATGTTCCAGCACGGCTTTGCCGATCTGGATGGCCATCAGTGGGAGATCTTCTGGATGGATGAGGCGGCGGCTCCCGCGCAGATGTGAGCGCGCGCCATGCACGCCGGTGTCCACCAGGCCATCGCCACCGTCTGGCGCCTTGAGTCCGCGCGCATCACGGCCCATGTGGCGCGCGTCGTGCGTGACGTGGGCGTGGCCGAGGAGCTGGCGCAGGACGCCCTGCTGGCGGCGCTCGAACACTGGCTGACGCAAGGCGTGCCCGACAACCCCGCCGCCTGGCTCATGACCACCGCCCGGCGCCGCGCGTTCGATCACCTGCGCCACCGGCAGATGGCCGAGGCCCGGCACGGCGAGATCGCGGCCGACCTCGAGGCGCTGGGGGCCAACCACGTGCCCGACTTTGTGGACACGCTCGACGAATCCCGCCAGCCCGAGATGGGTGACGACCTGCTGCGCCTGGTGTTCACCGCCTGCCACCCCGTTCTGTCGGCCGATGCGCGCGTGGCGCTCACCCTCAAGCTGCTCGGTGGCCTCACCACGAACGAGATCGCTCGGGCCTTTCTCGTGCCCGAGGCCACCATCGCCCAGCGCATCGTGCGCGCCAAGAAAACGCTGGGCGATGCGGGCGTGCCCTTTGAAGTGCCGCGCGGGCCGGCGCTGGGCGAGCGCCTGAAGTCGGTGCTGGAGGTGGTGTACCTCGTCTTCAACGAGGGCTACACCGCCACCCAGGGCGATCACTGGATGCGCCCGGCCCTGTGCGACGAGGCCTTGCGCCTGGGCCGCATGCTGGCGCAGATGGCGCCGCAGCAGGCCGAGGTGCACGGCCTGCTGGCATTGATGGAGATCCAGGCCTCGCGCACGGCGGCGCGCACCGATGCGCAGGGCCGCCCGGTGCTGCTGGTCGAGCAGGACCGCAGCCGCTGGGACACGCTGCTGATCCGTCGCGGACTGGCCTCGCTGGCGTGCGCCGAGGCCCTGGCGCCTGAAGCCGGCAGTTACCAGCTGCAGGCCGCCATCGCCGCCTGCCACGCCCGTGCGCTGCGCGCCACGCAGACCGACTGGGCACGCATCGCTGCCCTGTACGGCGAGCTGGCCCGGGTCGCTCCTTCACCGGTGGTGGAGCTCAACCGCGCGGTGGCCGTGGCCATGCACGCCGGCCCCGCGGCAGGCCTGCTGATCGTCGACGCCCTGGTGCAGCACAAGGCCCTGCGCCACTACCACTGGCTGCCCAGCGTGCGCGGCGACCTGCTGGAGCGGCTCGGGCGCCGCCCCGAGGCCCGGGCCGAGTTCGAGCGGGCCGCTGCGCTGGCCAGCAACGAGCGGGAGCGAACTTTCCTGCTGGAACGCGCCGACAGCCTGCGTTGAACCGAGGTCTTTCTGGCACGGGTACAAGCCCCATGGCGCGGTGCCGGTGCGACCGCCACACTGGTCACTCACCACCCGTGTCCATGGCCAGCACATCCACCGCACCCCCCACCCGAACCGACACCCTCGTCATCGGGGCCGGGCCGGCCGGGCTGGCCACCGCGGCCTGCCTGGCGCAGCGCGGCGTGCGCGCGCTGGTGATCGACCAGGCGCACGAGCTGGCTTCGGCGTGGCGCCATCACTACGACCGGCTGCATCTGCACACCGTCAAGACGCACTCGGCGCTGCCGGGCCTGGCGTTTCCAGCCGACGCACCGCGCTATGTGTCGCGCCAGGGCGTGGTGGACTACCTCGCGGCTTACGCCCGGCACCACGGCCTGGTGCCCGAACTCGGCCAGTCGGTGCTGACGATCGAGCCTGCGGCGGGCGATGGTTCTGGCTGGATCACGCGCATCGCCGGTGGCCGCGTCATCGCATCGCGCCAGGTGGTGGTGGCCACCGGTGCCAACCGCCGGCCATCGGCGCCGGCGCTGCCCGGGCAGTCCGGCTTCGGTGGGCGTGTGCTGCACAGCCGTGAATACCGCAACGCACAGGCGTTTGCCAACCAGCGCGTGCTGGTGGTGGGCATGGGCAACACCGGCGCGGAGATCGCACTCGACCTGGCCGAGCACGGCGTGCGGGCCGCGCTGTCGGTGCGTTCGCCGGTCAACATCGTGTACCGCGACGTGCTGGGCCGGCCCACCCAGCTATCGAGCATCCTGCTCGGCCGCCTGCCGCACGCACTGGGCGACGCCGCCGCCACGCTGCTGCGCGAGCTCACGGTGGGCGATCTCGGCCGCTACGGCCTGCACACCGCCACCGTGTCGCCGCTGCGCCAGTTGCGTGAAGAGGGCAAGACCCCGGTGATCGACGTGGGCACGCTGGCGCACATCAGGAACGGCGACATCCAGGTCTACCCCGGCATCCAGAGCCTGGTGCCCGGCGGCGTGCGGTTCACCGACGGCAGCGAGCACCCGTTCGACACCGTGCTGCTGGCCACCGGCTACGGCGCGGCTTTGCCCGAGCTGTTTCCGTCCACAGCCCTGCCGCTGGACACGCGCGGCATGCCCGCCCAGGCGGTGGGGCAGGGCGCGCTGGCCGGTGTGTATTTCGTCGGCTTCGATGTGCGCCAGCCCGGGGGCCTGCTGCGCACCATTGCGGCGCAGGCGCAGCAGGTGGCCGGCCACATGGCCCGGGCCGGGCGCGCCTAGAGCACGTTGAAGCAGCTGATCTCGACCCGGTCGGGGCGGCGCACGCCGGTGCCCACGAACACCCGTTCGTTGATCCAGGCCAGGCTGGGTGCGGCGGTTTCGAACGTGGGCACGCAGCGGAAGTACACCTGGGCCGGGTCCACCGGCTCGCCCCGGATCAGGCGGGCCGTGACCTCGGGCGCTGCGGCGCGAACGGCCCGGTTGCAGACATAGATCAGCTCGCCCGCCTCCGTCTCCAGCAGGTAGCGCGCGTCCAGCCGGGCCAGCGTGGGGGTCACGATGGCCTGGAAGTCCGCGCCGCCCGGCAGCACGCGGGCGCTCCATCCCCGGCCCTGCACCTGTCCGCCCAGGATGGGAATGATCCGCCGGTTGCCGGCAGGCGTCTGACCGACCTCGTGGGCCGCCGCGACCTGCACCGAGAGCGTGGCGAAAAAGTCCAGTTCGGGTGGTGCGGGCGACACCGGGTGGCCAGCGTCACTCATTGGCGCGGAACCCGGTGGCCTTGACGACCTGCGCCCAGCGCGCGGTCTCGGCGGCAATGGTGGCCGCGAACGCGTCGCCGTTCTCCTGCGGCACGTCGAAGCCCTGGGCCTCCAGCCGGGCCTTGAATTCCGGCGTGGCCTGGGCCTTCACCGCAGCCGCCATGATCTGGTCAAGCACCGCCTTGGGGGCCGCCGACGGCGCCACCACACCGAACCAGACGGTGGAACTGAGGTCGGGGTGGCCGAGCTCGGCCAGGGTCGGCACCTCGGGCATGAACCGGGTGCGCTCCCTGGACGTGACGGCGATGGCATTGAGCTTGCCGGCCTGCACCTGCGGCAGCGCCGCCTGCAGCTGCGTGAACCCGAGCAGCACCTGGCCGCCCAGCAGGTCGGCGATCTGCGGCGCGCTGCCCTTGTAGGGGATGTGCACCATGTCGAGCTTCAGGCGTTCGTTGAGCTGGAAGCCCAGGAAGTGCGAGGGCGTGCCCGGGCTGAACGAAGCGTAGGCGGCCTTCTTCGGGTTGGCCGCTGCCCACTTGGCGAGTTCCGCCAGGGTTCTGGCTGGCACCGACGGGTGCGTGACCAGCACCAGCGGGCTCTCGATGCCCTTGGCGATGGGTTTGAAGTCCGACTGCTTCCAGCGCAGGTTGCCGTAGACCGACGGGTTGATGGTGAACATGGCCTGTGTGCTGATCCACAGCGTGTGGCCGTCGGGCGCGGCGGCATGCACCTGGTCGGCGCTGAGGTTGCCGTTGGCGCCGGCCTTGTTCTCGACGATGAAGGTGCCGCCGGTCTGGCGGGCGAGCTGGTCGGCCAGTGCCCGGGCATAGACGTCGACCGAGCCGCCGGCGGGTGTGCCCACCACCAGCGTGACGGCCTTGCCCGGCCAGGCCTGGGCCAGGGCGAGGGGCGCGGCACAGGCCGCTGCCAGGGCCAGCCAGGCGGTGCGTGCCAGGCGGGTGGTCGACGGGGACGAGAGGATGGTGTACATGTTGTCTCCTGGGTGGTTCGGGCGTGAGCGTCGAATCTATGCCCGGACCATTTGATTGACCAATACAACCAAGCTCAGGGTATTCACCCAGAGGAGTGCACGTGTCCGATTTCCGCAGCGACCCCGCCCAGGCGGCAAGCGAACTCTTCCTGTACCGCCTGTCCCGGCTGCAGGCGGTGGCCGTGGCGCCGGTGGGGCGCCTGTGCCAGGCCCGCTACGGCATCTCGCGCCGCGAATGGCGGCTGATCGTCATGCTGGCCCGGCACGCGCCCATGCTGTCGTCCGAGCTGGCGGATCTGGCGCAGCTCGACCGCGCCCGCACCTCGCGCATCATCACCGCGCTGGCCGGCAAGAAGCTGATCGCGCGCGTGGTGATCCCCAGCGACCGGCGCCAGGCCCGGGTGTCGCTCACCGAGGCAGGCCGCGCCCTCTACGACGAGTTCCTGCCGGTGGTGGTGGAGCTCAACCGGCAGCTGCTGCTGGCGCTGGAGCCCGACGAGGTGGCGCAGCTCGACGCGCTGGTGCAGCGCCTGGCCGAGCGCGCGCGCGCCAACCTGGAGGCGCTGGACCTGCCGAAGCTGGATCGCTCGCGCGCCGCCGCACGGCGCTCGGCCCGGGCCGTTTGAGTCGCCTCAGCGCTGGCCGATCTTCACGTCGCCGAACAGCTGGCTCACGCCGCGCGGCTGGCTGCGCCAGTATTGGGGCGGGGCGTCCACCCGGGCGCCGAGCGCGGCCGCAGCGTGCCAGGGCCAGCGCGGGTCGTAGAGCATGGCGCGCGCCAGCGCCACCAGGTCGGCCCGGCCGCTGGCGATGATGGCTTCGGCCTGTTCGGGCTCGGTCACCAGACCCACGGCGATGGTGGGCAGGCCCACCTCGTGTTTGAGCTGTTCGGCCAGCGGCACCTGGTAGCCCGGGCCGAGCGGGATCTGCTGCAGCGGCGAGATGCCCGCGCTGGAGACGTGCAGGAAGTGGCAGCCGCGCGCCTTGAGCGCCTGCCCGAAGACCACGCTCTGCGCCACGTCCCAGCCGCCGTCGACCCAGTCGGTGGCTGAGAGCCGCAGGCCCAGCGCCATGCCGGGCGGCAGCACCGCGCGCACCGCGTCGAACACCGCCAGCGGGAAGCGCATGCGGTTCTCCAGCGAGCCGCCGTATTCGTCGCTGCGCTGGTTGGACAAGGGCGAAAGGAACTGGTGCAGCAGGTAGCCGTGAGCGGCGTGCAGCTCGATCGCATCGATGCCGATGCGGTGTGCGCGCAGGGCCGCGTCCACGAAGGCCTGCTGGATGCGCGCCAGGCCGGACGCGTCGAGCGCGTGCGGCGGCGCTTCGTGCGGGAGATGGGGAATGGCCGAGGGCGCCAGCGTGTCCCAGCCGCCGTCTTGCAGGGCGATGAGTTGTCCACCCTCCCATGGCGCACGGCTGGACGCCTTGCGCCCGGCGTGCGAGAGCTGGATCGCGACCGGCATGGCCGAGTGCTGGCGCAGCTTGCGCAGCACCTCGCCCAGCGCGTGCTCGTTCGCCTCGTTCCACAGGCCCAGGTCGGTCGGTGAAATGCGGCCTTCGGGCGTGACCGCCGTGGCCTCCAGGATCAACAGCCCCGCGCCCGAGAGCGCAAGGTGGCCGAGGTGGATCAGGTGCCAGTCGGTGGCGTTGCCGTGTTCGGCCGAGTACTGGCACATGGGCGCGATCACGATGCGGTTCTTCAGGTGCAACGGACCGATGTCGTGGGGAGAAAAAAGCTGGCTCACGGGGTTCCTTGAGACGGTGAATGGGACGATCGGGAGCGCGTTGAGGGCGCGTTCAGGGCGTGTTGTCGGTGTCGAAGCGCAGGTGCTCGCGCACCCAGTCGTCCGCGTTCGCGTAGACCTCACCCGCCGAGCCCACGGCCACGTGGTCGGGGTGTCGCACCTCGAGCGGGCCCTCGAGCGTGGCCAGCAGCGCCACGGTGCCGGGCGGCACCTGCACCAGCCGGCTGCGCTCGAGCTTGCGGTAGCGTCCGGGCCCGACGGCCTCGTAGCTGCGCTCGAACAAGGCTTTCTTGATCGGCCAGGGTGCGCCGTGGTCCGGCACCACCACCCAGTCCAGGCCCGGGTCGGCCGTGAGTTCGCCCCAGGCCACTTCAAACCGCTCCATGCCGCGGGGTTCCCGAATCGCCACCGTGAAGCGGCGCGAGGCCGTGCGCAGGGGGCCCCAGGCGGGCGGAATGTCGCCGGCGTGGGCAATGCTGACGCGCTGTTCCCTCATCTCAGGCGTGCGCAGGCTCGTCAAGGATCCGAAAGCCCAGGCCCGCGCGCTCCTGCAGGCGGCGCACCAGCGTCAGGCCCATGGCCGCACCCGGCGTCCACACGCCGCCGGGCGTCATGTCGGGGCCGGTCTCGCGGGCCAGGCACAGGGCGGCCTCGGCAATCAGTTTGCAGGTGGAGCCATAGCCCGGGTCGCGGTCGCCCTTGACGCTCGCGCGCAGGGTTCGGCCATCGGCGGTCTGGCCGATGAACAGCACCTCGTAGCAGCCCTTCTCGCGTTGTTCCCTCGTCGGGCCCTGGCCGGGCTGCGGCAACGCAAAGCGGCGGATGAGCGCGCGCGTGGGGCCGAACGCCAGCAGCGCGTTCTGCAGCCGGGTGTTGCGCGCCATCGTTCGCGCGCGCTTCTCGCCGCCGGCGCCAGCACCCGTGAGCATGCGTTCGCTGTAGACAAAATCGGTGCCCCAGGGGTGCCCGCGCAGTGCATGGGTGCGGTGCACGTTCTTGGTGTTGATCGGCGCCATCACGAAAGGCCCGGTCCACGACTGTGCGAGATCGTCGAAAGCGGCGGTGTTGTCGTCGGCTTGGCGAGGGCCGCGAAAACCCGGCGTGAGCGCAAACGGATCGCCCAGCGTGCGTGCCAACCCCGGCTGTCGCCCGGCGGCCTCCAGTGTGGCCAGCAGGCTGGCCGCCGTGCCGCCGGAGAAGCCGCCCTTCATCACCTTCACCCGGCCGTGCACCCGCACCAGTGGAGCGCCCAGCCGCTGCATCGCTTCGTGCTGCAGGAAGAGCACGCCAAGATCGAACGGGATCGAGTCGAAACCGCACGAGAAGACGATGCGCGACCCGCTGGCCGCCGCCGGGCCTTGCAGGCGAGGAATCATCTGCGCCATCCAGCCGGGCTCGCCGCACAGGTCCACATAGTCGGTGCCGGCCTGTGCACAGGCGTCCACCAGCGGCTGGCCGTGCAACTGGTACGGCCCCACGGTGCTGATGACCACCCGCGCCTGCGCCACCAGCCGGGCCAGCGCGGTGGCATCGGTCGCGTCGGCCACCAGCAGGGGCAGGGCGGGACCGATGCCGAGTTCGTCGCGCACCTGCGTGAGCTTCTCCAGGCTGCGCCCGGCCATGGCCCAGGCCACACCGCGTCCCTCGCCGTAAGTCTGGTGGAGGTACTCGGCGACCAGTCGGCCGGTGAAGCCGGTGGCACCGAAAACAATGATGTCGAAGGCTTTGTCCATGCGGCATGGTCGCAGAAACGCGGCCGGCCCGTCATCGCCATCAGGGTATGCACGGGGCCTCGATGTCGAGCCGGAGACAGCGGTCTTCATTTTCACAAAGCAATTGCTTGTTGAAATTCACCTGCGCTGTTAAGGTCTGCGGCCATGACCGTGGACACACCCGAAACCCTGGCCACCGAGGGGGCTGCCCAAGCGCCGCGGCGTTCGCGCGGGCGACCGCGCAAGACGGCCGATGAGCGCGACGATGGCAACCGGCGGCGCGAGCTGCTCACGGGTGCGGCGCGGCTGTTCCGGGCGCAGGGTTTTGCGGGCACCAGCACGCGCGACATCGCCACCGCCGCGGGCATGCGATCGGGCTCGCCCTTCTACCATTTCGAGAGCAAGGAAGCCCTGCTGGCCGCGGTGATGCTCGAGGGCATGCAGGGTGCGCTGCAGCGGCAGAATGCCGCGCTGGCCCGCCTGGCGCCCGATGCCGGGTTGCGCGAGCGCCTGCGCGTGCTGGTGCGCAACCACTTCGACGTGCTGCTCGGGCCCGACAGCGATTTCATTCCGGTGATGCTGTACGAGTGGCGCTCGCTCGACGCGACGCAGCGCAGCGAGGTCAACCGCCTGAAGGACGACTACGAAGCGGCGTGGGTGCCGGTGCTGGAGGCGCTGCATGCCACCCGTCAACTGGCGGGCGATCCGCTGCTGGCGCGGCTCATGATCTTCGGTGCGCTGAACTGGTCGGTGCAATGGTACGCAGCGCCCTCGGGGCGCACTGCCCGATCGCGTGCGCGCGCCTCGCTCGACGAGCTCACAACCGCTGCCCTGCAACTCTTTCTCAAGGAGGCCGCATGACTTCGCACCCAGCTTCACATTACCGCTCTGCGTTTGCCCCCGGCCTGCTGCGGGGCCAGGTGATTCTGGTCACCGGCGGCGGCTCCGGCATCGGCCGCTGCACCGCGCACGAACTGGCCAGCCTGGGCGCCCACGTGGTGCTGATCGGGCGCAAGCTGGAAAAGCTGCAGCTGGTGGCCGGCGAGATCGTGGCCGACGGTGGCCGCGCCAGTTTCCACGCCTGCGACATCCGCCACGAAGACACGGTGCGCACCGTGGTCACGGCGGTGGTTGCCGCACATGGCCGCATCGACGGCCTGGTGAACAACGCGGGCGGCCAGTACATCACGCCGCTGGAGAACATCAGCGCCAAGGGCTGGCAGGCGGTGATCGACACCAACCTCACCGGCGGCTTCCTGATGGCGCGCGAGTGTTACGTGCAGAGCATGCAGGCCGTTGGTGGATCCATCGTCAACATCGTGGCCGACATGTGGGGTTCGATGCCCGGCATGGGTCACAGCGGCGCGGCGCGCGCGGGCATGGTGAATTTCACCGAAACGGCCGCGCTGGAATGGGCGCGCAGCGGTGTGCGCGTGAACGCGGTGGCCCCGGGCTACATCGCCTCCAGCGGCATGGACCATTACCCCGCCGAGGCCGGGCCCATGCTGCGCGAAATGCGCGAGACCGTGCCGGCCGGGCGCTTCGGCAACGAAGCCGAAACGTCCGCCGCCATCGTCTTCCTGCTCTCGCCCGCGGCGAGCTTCATCAGCGGCAGCGTGCTCAGGGTGGACGGAGCGCGACCGCAGGTGCGCATGGGCTGGGGCCAGGTGGCCGCACCGGTGGAGGTGCAGGGCCGCGACGCGGTGAAACCCTTCGACGGTTTTCATCGGTATGTGACGCCGAGGGTGCTTCAGGAATGAAAAAAGATCCGTTCGTGCGGAGCCACTCTGCGTTCGCCCTGAGCGCAGCTCCGTTCGCCCTGAGCTTGTCGAAGGGTTCACCTACACCTGGGCCAGGGCTTCGACAGGCTCAGCCCGAACGGAGGTGGGCTCAGCCCGAACGGAGGTGGGCTCAGCCCGAACGGAGGTGGGCTCAGCCCGAGCGGACATCGGTGGCTTGCCATGTTTGAATCGTCTTTCAATCCCCGGAGCCCGCAGGCGCAGCAACGGCGCGACGCCATGCTCGCGCGCATCCATCAGCTGCGGGCGCTCGAAGACCGGGCCGCACAGGCCTCGGCCAAGTCAAAACCGGTGTTCGACAAACGCGGCCAGCTGCTGCCGCGCGAACGGGTGGCGCTGTTGCTCGATCCGGGCGCGCCCTACTTGCCGCTGTGTTCGCTGGCGGGCTTTCTGCAGGACACCCGGGACCCGGCGAAGTCGGTGCCTGGCGGCGGCATGGTGGCCGGCATCGGCTTCATTGCCGGCGTGCGCTGCATGGTGGTGGCCAGCGACTCGGGCATCGAGGCCGGCGCCATCCAGCCGCGTGGCCTGGAGAAGATCCTGCGCGTGCAGGACATGGCCTTGCAGAACAGGCTGCCGTTCGTGCACCTGGTCGAGAGCGCCGGTGCCAACCTCATGAAATACCAGGTCGAGGGTTTCGTGCACGGCGGCACGCTGTTCCGCAACCTGGCGCGCCACTCTGCCGCCGGCCTGCCGGTGATCACGGTGCAGCACGGTTCGGGCACGGCGGGTGGCGCCTACATGCCGGGGCTCAGCGACGTGGTGATCATGGTGCGGGGGCGCTCGCGGGCCTTTCTCGCGGGGCCGCCTTTGTTGATGGCGGCCACCGGTGAAGTGGCCACCGAAGAAGAACTGGGCGGGGCCGAGATGCACACCGCTGTGTCGGGGCTGGGGGAGTATCTGGCGGAGGATGACCGGGAGGCGCTGGGGATGGCGCGCAGACTCCTCGCTTCCCTTCGCCCTCGACTTCACCCTTCACTCCGCCCCGAGCCTCACTCATCCGTTCGGGAGGGAGGCTCGGCCCGAGCGGATGGCCTGGAGCCCACTTTCCCCGCCGAAGAACTCCTCGGCCTCATGCCGCCCCACCACCGCGAACCGGTGGACATGCGCGAAGTCATCGCCCGCATCGTCGACGGCTCCGAGCTGCTGGAGTTCAAGGCCCTTTTCGGTGCCGCCACGCTGTGCGTGCAGGCCCGCATCCACGGCCACGCGGTGGGCATCATCAGCAACAACGGCCCGATCGACGTGGCCGGCGCCAACAAGGCCACGCACTTCATCCAGTGGATGTGCCAGCTCGGCCACCCCATCGTTTACCTGCAGAACACCACCGGCTACATGGTGGGCAAGGACAGCGAGCAGGGCGGAATGATCAAGCACGGCAGCAAGATGATCCAGGCCGTGACGAGCGCCACCGTGCCGCAGATCACCATCCAGTGCGGGGCGTCGTTCGGCGCCGGCAACTACGGCATGTGCGGGCGCGGTTACGAACCGCGTTTCCTGTTCAGCTGGCCGCAGGCGAAAACCGCCGTGATGGGCGGCGAACAGGCCGCACGCACCATGCAGATCGTGGCCGAGGCCGGCATGGCGCGCAAAGGCATCACGCCCGACCCGGTGCAGATGCAGGCTCAGTTCGACCAGATCGTGAACGTGTTCGAGAGCCAGGCCGACGCCTTCCACACCAGCGGCCTGGTGCTCGACGACGGCGTGATCGACCCGCGCGACACCCGCGCCGTGCTGGCCTTCTGCCTGGACACCTGCGCCGAGGCCGCCGCGCACCAGCCCCGGCCCATGCAGTTCGGCGTGGCCCGCATGTAAGCCCTTCCATCACAACCACCGGAGACCAGCCATGCAGTTCACCCACGAGCACCGCGAGATCCAGAAGACGCTCAAGCGCTACATCGACGAACACATCAACCCGCAGGTGGACGAGTGGGAGAAGGCCGAGATCTTTCCGGCGCACGAGGTGTTCAAGGGCCTGGGTGAGCTGGGCCTGCTGGGCCTGACCAAGCCCGAGGCTTTTGGTGGCGCGGGGCTCGACTATTCCTACGGCCTGGCCATGGCCGAGACGCTGGGCCACATCCACTGCGGCGGTGTGCCCATGGCCATCGGCGTGCAGACCGACATGGCCACGCCCGCGCTGGCGCGCTTTGGCAGCGAGGAACTCAAGCGCGACTTTCTGGCGTCGGCCATCGCCGGCGACTCGGTGGGCTGCATCGGTGTGAGCGAACCGGCCGCCGGCAGCGACGTGGCCGGCATCAAGAGCGTGGCGCGCAAGGACGGCGACGACTACGTGATCACCGGCCAGAAGATGTGGATCACCAACAGCCTGCAGGCCGACTGGATGTGCATGCTGGTCAACACCAGCGACGGCCCGGCGCACAAGAACAAGAGCCTGGTGATGGTGCCCATGCGCGAGAACGGCAAGCTCGTCAAGGGCATCGAGGTGGCGCAGAAGATCCGCAAGATCGGCATGAACAGCAGCGACACCGGCCTCATCTACTTTGACGAGGTGCGCGTGCCGCAGCGTTACCGCATCGGCCAGGAGGGCGCGGGCTTCATCTACCAGATGCAGCAGTTTCAGGAAGAGCGCCTGTGGTGCGCGGCCAGCACCCTGCAAAGCCTCACCAACTGCATCGAATGGACGGTGGAATGGGCGCAGGAGCGCAAGCTGTTTGGCGCCAGCCTGGCCGATCAGCAATGGGTGCAGTTCAAGCTGGCCGAGCTCAAGACCGAGGTGGAGAGCCTGCGCGCGCTGACCTACCAGGCGTGTGAGCACTACATCGCCGGCGAGGACGTGACCGAATGGGCCACCATGGCCAAGCTCAAGGCCGGGCGCCTGAACCGCACCGTGCCCGACACCTGCCTGCAGTTCTGGGGCGGCATGGGCTTCACCTGGGAGAACAAGGTCTCGCGCATGTACCGCGACGGGCGCCTGGCGTCGATCGGCGGTGGGGCAGATGAAGTGATGCTGGGCATTCTTGCGAAAACCATGGGCATCGCCAAAAGGCCGATGAAGTGAGCCAGAGCTTTCTGGTCGAACGCCAGGGCGATACCGAGCGCTGGACGCTCAACGACCCCGCCACCCGCAACGCCCTGAGCGACGCCATGGTGCTCGGCCTGTTTGAGGCCACCTTGCGCGCGCAGGCCGACGACAGCCTGCGCATCGTCGTGCTCACCGGCGCGCCCGGTGCCTTCAGCGCCGGTGGCAGCCTGGGCGGGTTTTCCAGCGCCATCGGCCAGCCGCTCAAGCCCGGCGAGGACGATCCGCTGATCGCCATGAACCGGGGCTTTGGCGATGTGCTGCACGCACTGTGTGCGCTGCCTCAGCTGCTGGTGTGCGCGGTGGACGGCGCGGCCATGGGCGGTGGCTTTGGCCTGGTGTGTTGCGCCGACCATGTGATCGCCACCGAGCGCTCGGTGTTCGGCACACCCGAGGTCACGCTCGGTTTGCCGCCGGCGCAGATCGCGCCCTTCGTGTGGATGCGCCTGGGCGAGACCCGTGCCCGCCAGTGTTTGCTGCAAGGCCTGAGCTTTCGCGCCGAGGCCGCCATGCAGCTCGGCTTGGTGGACGAGGTGGCCGACGACGGTGGGCTCGAGCAAGGCCTGCAGGAACGCCTGACGCGCCTGAAGCGCGCCGCGCCCGGCGCCGTGGCCAGCACCAAACGCCTGCTGCAGCGCCTGCGCGGGGATGTGCCCGAGCTGCGTGACGAAGCCGCCATTGCCTTCGCGGCCGCGCTGCGCAGCCCCGAAGCCGCAGCGGGCCTGTCGGCCTTTGCCAAAAAGCAGCCACCCCCCTGGACCAGCAAAAAATGAAACGCCTTTTGATCGCCAACCGCGGCGAAATCGCGCGCCGCGTGATCCGCACCGCGCACGCCATGGGCATGCAGACCGTGGCCGTGTACGCCGAGCCTGACCGCCATGCCCTGCACGTGCGGGAAGCGACCACCGCGTTTGCCCTGGGCGGCACCACCTCGGCCGAGTCCTACCTGCGGGTGGAGCGGCTGCTGGAAGCCGCACGCGCCACCGGCGCCGATGCGGTGCACCCCGGCTACGGCTTCCTCAGCGAGAACGCCGACTTCGCCCAGGCCGTGATCGACGCCGGCCTCACCTGGGTCGGCCCGCCGCCCGCGGCCATTCGTGCGCTGGGCAGCAAGTCGGCGGCGAAGGCGCTGGCGCAAGAGCACGGCGTGCCCTGCCTGCCCGGGTACTTCGGTGCCGACCAGCGCGAAGACACCTTTGTCGCCGAGGCGCAGCGCATCGGCTTCCCGCTCATGGTGAAGGCGGTGGCGGGCGGCGGCGGGCGCGGCATGCGCCTGGTGCACCGCGAAGACCAGCTGCTGCCCGCCCTGCGCAGTGCACGTTCGGAAGCCCTCAGCGGTTTCGGCAACGGCGACCTGCTGATCGAGCGCGCGCTGTTGCGCCCCAGGCACGTGGAGGTGCAGGTGTTTGCCGACGCCCACGGTCACTGCGTGCACCTGGGCGAGCGCGACTGCTCGGTGCAGCGGCGGCACCAGAAGATCATTGAAGAAGCACCGAGCCCGGCGGTGTCACCGGCCTTGCGCGAAGAGCTGGGGCGCTGCGCGGTGGCGCTGGCGCAGGCAGCGGGCTATGTGGGGGCGGGGACGGTGGAGTTTCTGGTGGAGGATTCCGGGGCCTTCTTCCTCATGGAAATGAACACCCGCCTGCAGGTCGAACACCCCGTCACCGAAGCCCTCACCGGCCTCGACCTCGTCGAATGGCAGTTGCGCGTGGCGCGCGGTGAACCGCTGCCCCTGACGCAAGAAGAGATCACCTTCAACGGCCACGCGATCGAAGTGCGCCTGTGCGCCGAAGACGACCACCACACCCCGCACACCGGCCGCGTGGCCCGCTTCACC
This sequence comes from Hydrogenophaga sp., assembly GCF_030373225.1. Lineage (GTDB taxonomy): Bacteria > Pseudomonadota > Gammaproteobacteria > Burkholderiales > Burkholderiaceae_C > Hydrogenophaga. Next base: position 45,480 of record NZ_JAUCZG010000031.1, read on the forward strand.
CAACCGCCCATGACCCCCGGCCTGCGCTTCGACCACGCGCTGGAAACCGGCAGCGAGGTCACGCCGCACTTTGATTCGATGCTGGGCAAGCTCATTGCCCATGCACCCACACGCGCCGAGGCCATCGGGCAGCTCGCCCACGCGCTCGACCAAACGCAGGTGCTGGGCCTGCCCACCAACCGCGCGTTTCTGGCCGCCTGCCTGCGCCATCCGGTGTTTGGCGCGGGCGAGGCGCTCATTCCCTTCCTGGCCGGGCACGGCGAAGACTTGCGCGCCCAACTGGCCGCGCAGCGTGCACCCGGCCAGCCCGCGCTGGTGGTGGCCATGCTCGCGGTGCAGCACGCGCTGGCACCGCCCGCGACCAGCCTGGCCGTTCCGTTCAACCGGCCGCTGCGCTTTGGCCTCGACGACGCGGTGTGTACCCTCGACGTGCAGGAACTCGGCGCCGGCCAGCTGCGCATCGGCCACGGCGAAACCGCACACACTGCCCAGCTGGAAGCCCCGGGCGGCGGGACAGTGCGCGTGTCGCTCGATGGCCAGCGCTGGACCGCCTCTGCCGTGGCCACCGCAGCCGGACGCTGGCATGTGCAGGTGCAGGGCGCAGGCCCCGCGGTGGACCTCTGGCTCACCGAACGGAGTCACCAGCCCGCCCAACGCGCCGGCGGCGCCGACCGCGCCCGCGAACTGCGCGCCCCGTTCAACGGCAAGCTCATCGCCGTGCACGCCCAGCCCGGCGGTTCGGTGGCCAAGGGCGAGCCGCTGCTGGTCATCGAATCCATGAAGCTCGAACACACCCTGGCCGCACCGCGCGACCTGATGGTGGAGGGCGTGTTGGTGACCACAGGTCAACAGCTTGCACCCGGACAACTCCTTGTCACCTTTGCCGCATGACCTCAACAGACTTCACCCCCGAAGACCGCGCAGCCCTGCTCGACACCGTGCAGCGCTTCGCCACGCAAGCCATTGCACCCCACGTGGGCGCGTGGGACGAGGCCGGCGAGTTCCCTCGCGGCCTCTACCACCAGGCCGCCGAGCTCGGTCTGCTCGGCCTGGGCTACCCCGAGCACCTGGGTGGCACGCCCGCGCCCTGGAGCGTGCGCAACGCCATGTCGCAAACGCTGGCACGCCATGGCGGCAGTGGCGGTGTGATGGCCAGCCTGTTCACGCACAACATCGGCCTGCCACCGGTGCTGGCACACGGCACACCCGAGCTGCAGGCCGAGGTGATTGCGCCCGTGTTGCGCGGCGAGCAGATTGCGGCCCTGGGCATCACCGAGCCCGGCGGCGGGTCGGACGTGGCCGCGCTGCGCACCACCGCGCGGCTGGAGGGCAACGAGTACGTCATCGACGGCGAGAAGGTGTTCATCACCTCCGGCATGCGCTGCGACTGGATCACGCTCGCCGTGCGAACGGATGTGAACAACAAGGGCGCAGGCGGCATCAGCATGATCGTCGTGCCCTGCCACACCCCCGGCATCTCGCGCAGCAAGCTGCACAAGATGGGCTGGCATTGCAGCGACACCGCACACCTGCGCTTTGACGGTGTGCGTGTGCCCGCCCGCTACCGGCTGGGCGCGGAGGGCACGGGCTTTCGCATGATCATGGGCAACTTCAACGGCGAGCGCCTGGCCATGTCGGCCATGGCACTCGGTTTTGCACAAGCCTGTTATGACGAAGCCCTGGCCTGGGCCCGCCAGCGTTGCACCTTCGGTGCACCGCTGATCGAACGCCAGGTGATCCGCCACAAGCTCATGGACATGCAGATGCGCATCCAGTCCACCCAGGCCTGGGTGGACGCGCTGGGCGCGCGCGTGGATGACGGTGACGATGGCGCCGACTGGGTCGCACAGGTGTGCCTGCTGAAGAACCACGCCACCCAGACCATGCAGCACTGCGCCGATGCTGCCGTGCAGATCCTCGGTGCCATGGGCTACATGCGCGGCACCGTGAGCGAGCGCGTGTACCGCGAAGTCAAGGTCATGATGATCGGCGGCGGCGCCGAGGAGATCATGAAGGAACTCGCCGCACGACAATGGGCGCTATGACCAAAACAACAACGACCCCGGCCGCCCCGGTTGAATTCGAGCCCGAGTTTGTCAACGCGCTCAAGCAGCTGTTTGAAGAAAAGATCGTTTTCAATCAGGTGCTGGGCCTGAAGATCACCAGCATCACGCCCGACAAGGTCACCGGCCGCATCGACATGAAGCCGCAGCTGGTCGGCCACTACAGCCACAACCGCATCCACGGCGGCGTCATCAGCGCCTGCCTGGACGCCATGGGCGGCCTGGCCTGCATGGCCGCCATCGGCGCCCGCCACATGGACGAACCCCCGCTGCAGCGCCTGCACCGCTTCGGCAAGCTCGGCACCATCGACCTGCGCATCGACTACCTGCGCCCCGGCATCAGCGACCACTTTGAACTGCGCGCCGAAGTCATGCGCCTGGGCTCGCGCGTGGCCAGCACACGCATGGAGATTCTGGGGGCGGACGGGAAGCTGTTGTCGACCGGGGCGGGGGCTTATATCGTTTCGTGAGGGCGGGCACGCAGGCATCCGTTCTTCGCGAAATGGGTGTCATTGGGTGTTGGAATGGGTGATTTCCGTCCAAGTGCTCATCTGACAGGCATTAATGGGTGTAATCGGGCGTATTATCGGTTCCCATGTTGGCCATCCACACCGTTCAGATCACCCCGGAGGTGCTGAAACTCATCGCCGGCATCGATGAGTTCAAGGGGGCATGGCGCGCGCTGGGCACCCTGGCGCCAGACCGCCTCTCGGCCTTGCGGCGCGTGGCCACCATCGAAAGCATCGGCTCGTCCACCCGCATCGAGGGCAGCCAGCTGTCTGACCGGGACGTTGAACGCCTGCTCTCCAGGCTTCAGATCAAATCCTTCACGACGCGCGACGAGCAGGAGGTGGCCGGTTATGCGGAGGTCATGGAGCTGGTGTTCTCGTCTTCGCAAGACATTGCGCTGACCGAGAACCATATCAAGCAGCTGCACCGCGACCTGCTCGCGCACAGCGAGAAGGACGCCTGGCACCGGGGCAATTACAAGACCTCCACCAACAACGTGGTTGCCTTCGATGACGACGGAAAACCCTTGGGCGTGGTGTTTGAAACCGCGACGCCTTTTGACACGCCGCGCCTCATGAGCGAACTGGTCAGCTGGTTCAACGAAGAGCGCGATGCAGGCCGTCTCCATCCCTTGCTGCTCATCGGTATCTGGGTGGTGGTGTTTCTGGAGATCCACCCGTTTCAGGACGGCAACGGACGCCTCAGCCGGGTCCTGACCACCTTGCTGTTGCTGCAGGCGGGCTATGCCTATGTGCCCTACAGCTCGCTGGAGAGCGTGATCGAGTCGAGCAAGGAGGCCTACTACCTTGCGCTTCGGCAAACGCAGGGGACGATTCGCACCGCTTCACCGAACTGGCAACCCTGGTTGATGTTTTTTCTTCGGGCACTGGCCGAACAAGTGAGCCGGCTCAACCGCAAGGTGGAACGCGAAAGGATCGTGCTGGCCGTGCTGCCGGAACGCTCACTGCAGATCGTCGAGTTCGCGCGCGAGCATGGCCGCATCACCATGGCCGAAGCGATGCGGCTGACCGGCAGCAACCGCAACACCCTCAAGCAACATTTCCGCGCCTTGGTTGCACGGGGACAGCTGGTTCAACGGGGGGCGGGGAGGGGTGTTTGGTATGAGTGAGGAGGGGTTTGGGAGATGTGGGCGAAGGTTTGTATTGGCATGCAGACCCGCAGGTAGATGACAGCAGCGTTCGAACCTGCCAGACGATTCATTCGCGTATGAGTCGGGGCAGAGTCTGCAGCAGTCGGCGCCGAAGGTCGCCCGCGTCCTCACCGTAGTGCAGCCGTCGATGGCAATTGGGGCAGATTGCCAGCGTATTGGACGGAGTGTCTGAGCCTCCACTGGCTAGCGTTCGAAGATGGTGCACTTCTAAGTACGGATATCCATCGACTGTTTGGAAGGGGGCTGGCTCACCACAGCATTCGCACTTTCCCTTTGAGCTTTCCAATACCCATGCCTTGACCGCGGCATCTCTAACAAACGTGGTGACCGTCCGAACCGTCAAGGCGGGACTCACCGAACCTGTCGGTGCCACGGCCGGAGTGCTTTCAAGGTGGAGCAAGACCTCTGCCTCATATGCCTCTGTGTTCTTGGCCAATTCTCCGTAGGCCCGCCTCAACAGTTTTGCGATTCGAGGTCGGACATTGGCGCCGATGTTTCGCATCGGTTTAAGTCCGTCGATCCAGGGGAGATTCCAAGCGTCCAGCACCGCAGAGATGTTTTGCATTCTTCGCTCAAACGCGCCGGGAGACCGTTCGAACTTAGCGCTGAGGAGACGATAAGTTTGGGCCTTGTTGACGGCAGCTCCCACCCTTTCTGCTTCTTGAATTTCGACATAGGCTGCGATGGTGCTCTGCAGTTCTTCATCCGACCAGGAGGCTTCTTTGGAAGCGTTTGGTGAACCATCCGATGCTTTAAAACCCATTCCCACCCTCGAACCCGCAGCTCAAGCTCTCAAGATGGAGATGCTCCATGCGGTACCCCTATAGGGTATATCGACCTAGTGTCCTGTCCCGCTGATACGTGAGCAAAGTCGGTGCAACTTTTCAAGA
>NZ_JAUCZG010000032.1 GCF_030373225.1 Hydrogenophaga sp.
CGCGAAGGTGGCCGCACCGTTGGCGCCGGCGTCGTTGCCAAGATCATCGCGTAAGTGAATTGAGGGTCGGACCACTCGCGAAGCGATGTGCCCTGACCCAGCTGATTAACAGCCCTCAGGGGCATCGCCAGTAGGGGTATAGCTCAATTGGCAGAGCGTCGGTCTCCAAAACCGAAGGTTGTAGGTTCGATTCCTACTGCCCCTGCCACCCAACAGGGTTTTCCGGAAAATGATTCCGGCCGGTTGAGTGGTTGACAAGCCCACCGAAGTCGACGAGACCTCTGGTGGGCTTGCGTGTCTCAAGCTTTCGGGTTTTTGAGCGCGTTTTCTGCAAAGTTTTGTCTGGATTTTCATGGCCACCTCCGAAGTACAAACCGTTCACACCGGCGCCGACAAGGCCAAGCTGGCGGCAGCCATCGCACTGCTGCTGGGTTCGTTTGTGGCCTTTTACCTGCTGTCGTCCCGCGGTGCCCTGGTGCAGTGGGGCGCCTTGATCGCGCTGATGCTGGCCGCGGTGGTGGTCTTCGCGGTGTCCGAGTCGGGCAAACAGTTGCTGGCCTTTGGCCGCGATGCCTGGCGTGAAGTGAAAAAGGTTGTCTGGCCTGCCCGCAAGGAAGCCATCCAGATGACGGCTTATGTGTTCGCCTTCGTGCTGGTGATGTCGCTCTTTTTGTGGCTCACCGACAAGACCGTCGAATGGCTGTTTTACGACCTGATCCTGGGCTGGAGAAACTGATGACCGAGCAAAACAGTCCCGTGACCGACGGTGTGGCCGCAGAGGGCATGCGCTGGTATGTGGTCCATGCCTACTCGGGCATGGAAAAGGCGGCGGAACGCAACATCGTCGAGCGCATCAACCGCGCCGGCATGCAGGACAAGTTCGGCCGCATCCTCGTGCCCACCGAAGAGGTGGTCGAGATGAAAAACGGCCAGCGCCGCACCACCGAGCGCAAGTTTTTCCCCGGCTATGTGCTGGTGGAGATGGTGATGGACGACGACACCTGGCACCTGGTCAAGCACACCAACAAGGTCACCGGCTTTGTCGGTGGCGCGAAAAACCGCCCGGCGCCGATCTCCGAGGAAGACGTTCAGAAGATCGTCAACCAGATGCAGGAAGGCACCGACAAGCCCCGCCACAAGGTGGAGTTCGTGGTGGGCGAATATGTCCGCGTCAAGGAAGGCCCGTTCACCGACTTCAACGGCACGGTCGAAGAAGTCAATTACGAGAAAAACAAGATGCGCGTGTCGGTGACCATTTTTGGTCGCGCCACACCGGTTGAACTCGAGTTCAGCCAGGTCGAAAAGACCTGAGTTTTTCAGGTGCTGGCGGGTCGGCCCGACGCCAGCGCTGTTGAAATGTGTCGGGTCCCCAACCGCGAGGAGGTTGTCTTTCATGGCAGCCGTCTGCACTCGCAGGAGCTAAAAAATGGCGAAAAAAATCGTCGGCTTTGTCAAGCTGCAAGTCCCAGCTGGCAAGGCCAACCCTTCCCCTCCGATCGGCCCGGCACTGGGTCAGCGCGGCTTGAACATCATGGAGTTCTGCAAGGCGTTCAACGCCCAGACCCAGGGCGTTGAACCCGGTCTGCCGCTGCCTGTGGTGATCACGGCATATGCCGACAAGAGCTTCACCTTCATCATCAAGACGCCGCCGGCGACCACCTTGATCAAGAAGGCGATCAAGCTCGACAAGGGCTCTTCGGTGCCCAACAAGAACAAGGTCGGCAAGATCACGCGCGCCCAGCTCGAGGAAATTGCCAAAGTCAAGATGAAAGACATGACCGCTGCCGACGTGGACGCCGCCGTGCGCACCATCGCCGGTTCGGCCCGCTCGATGGGCGTGATTGTGGAGGGCGTGTAAATGGCCAAGCTGACGAAAAAACAGAAAGCCTTCGAAGGCAAGGTCGACAGCAACAAGCTGTACCCCCTGACCGACGCCATTGCCATCATCAAGGAATGCGCGAACGCCAAGTTCGACGAATCCATCGACGTGGCGATCCAGCTCGGCGTGGACGCCAAGAAGTCCGACCAGGTGGTGCGTGGCGCCGTCGTGATGCCCAACGGCACCGGCAAGACCAAGCGCGTGGCCGTGTTTGCCCAGGGCGCCAAGGCTGAAGAAGCCAAGGCCGCCGGCGCCGACATCGTCGGCATGGACGACCTCGCTGCCGACATCAAGGCCGGCAACATGAATTTCGACGTGGTGATCGCCTCGCCGGACGCCATGCGCGTGGTCGGTACCCTGGGTCAGATCCTGGGTCCGCGCGGTTTGATGCCCAACCCCAAGGTCGGCACCGTGACGCCCGACGTGGCCCAGGCCGTGCGCAACGCCAAGGCCGGTCAGGTCCAGTTCCGCGTCGACAAGGCCGGCATCGTGCACGGCACCATCGGCCGTCGCTCGTTCGATACCGACAAGCTCCAGGGCAACCTGGTGGCCCTGCTCGACGCACTGACCAAGGCCAAGCCGGCCACCAGCAAGGGTGTGTACCTGCGCAAGGTGGCCGTGTCGTCGACCATGGGTGTCGGCGTTCGCGTGGACATGCAATCGATCTCGGCGTAACTCGCAAGGGGAACGCGGGGAACAGAAGAATTCGGGCGACCGCGGTCGCCCGGGTGTGGTGGGCTCCGGTGGCGGTTTTCATGACCGTCGCCGGGGGCCATCCAAGACCGTTGGTGTCGGGTCAAACCCCTCGGGGCGCGGCCCGACTTAATTGTGACAAGCCAACGCAGATGGCGATCCCGCTGCAAAAGGAATTCGTTCCGAAACAGTTGATCGCTGCAATGAGGCGTGTTTGAGGTCGCAGGACCGAGGGCACATTTAAGGAGTAGACCTTGAGTCTGAATCGCAGTGAGAAAGAAGCGGTCATTTCCGAAGTGACCAGCCTCGCCGCAAAAGCTCAAACGCTCGTGATGGCGGAGTACCGTGGCATCACGGTCGCGAACATGGACAAACTGCGCGTCACAGCCCGCAGCAACGGTGTGAGCCTGAGCGTGTTGAAAAACACCCTGGCCCGCCGTGCAGTGGCAGGCAGCGCATTTGAAGTGGCCGCAGACCAGATGACCGGTCCGCTGATCTATGGATTTTCTGTCGACGCCGTGGCCGCTGCAAAAGTGGTGGCCGAGTTCGCGAAGACCAACGACAAGTTGGTGATTCGTGCCGGTGTGTACGGCGGCAAGGTCCTGGACGTCGATGGCGTGAAGCAGCTTGCAAGCATCCCTTCGAAAGAAGTGCTGCTGGCCCAGCTGTGTGGCTTGCTGATGTCGCCCATGTCGCGTACGGCCGTTGTGCTGGGCGCGCTGGCGGCGAAAAAAGGCGAAGGCGCTGCCCCGGTGGCAGCCGAGGAAGCGGCTGCCGCGTAAGCGCGTGCACCGTTCATTCAACCAATTGTTAGGAAATCAAAATGGCATTCGATAAAGACGCATTTTTGACCGCGCTGGACAGCATGACGGTCATGGAACTCAACGACCTGGTGAAAGCCATCGAAGAGAAGTTTGGCGTGAGCGCGGCCGCCATGGCTGCACCCGCAGCCGGTGGTGGCGGTGCTGCTGCCGTGGCTGAAGAGAAGACCGAATTCAACGTCGTTCTGCTCGAGGCAGGCGCCAACAAGGTCTCGGTCATCAAGGCCGTTCGCGAAATCACCGGTCTGGGCCTGAAAGAAGCCAAGGACCTGGTCGATGGCGCACCGAAGAACGTGAAAGAAGCCGTGGCCAAGGCCGATGCCGAAGCCGCGATGAAGAAGCTGGTGGATGCCGGCGCCAAGGCCGAGCTGAAGTAATTCGCTCGTGTCCCGAGGCTGGAGTGCTTGAAAGGGCCTCCAGCCTTCTGTGCTTTCAGAGCACACCCGAAAGCCCGGTCTCTCACCCCGCTTTCGAGTGTTTTGTTGAAACACCGGCAAGCAAATTCCACGAGTTTGCTTACCAGTGTTTTCTGACCCCGACTGCAGAAAACGACTTGGTTCGGGCCTGTGTGCAATGCGCAGGCCGTCCGCCAATGGTTGGTAGAGGCCAGCCACCAAGAAAGCCACCAGGAATCCGTCCTCCTGGTAGGCAAGACAGTCGCCGCAGACCTCAAGCCCGGAGATCTCATGGCCCCAGCATCGAAATACTCATACACCGAACGCAAACGCATCCGCAAGAGCTTTGGTACCCGCGAAAACGTTCTCGCGATTCCGTACCTGTTGCAGATGCAGAAGGACGCCTACACCGCGTTTCTGCAAGCCGACAACGCGCCGAAAAAGCGCACCAACGAGGGCCTGCAGGCGGCGTTTGAAGCCGCTTTCCCGATCGTCTCCCACAACGGTTTTGTGGAGATGAAGTTCGTTGAGTACAACCTGGCCAAGCCAGCCTTCGATGTGCGCGAATGCCAGACCCGTGGTCTGACCTTCGCATCGGCCGTGCGCGCCCGCGTTCAGCTCATCATCTATGACCGCGAGTCCTCGACCGCGCAGTCCAAGGTGATCAAGGAAGTGAAAGAGCAGGAGGTCTACATGGGCGAGGTGCCCCTGATGACCGAGAAGGGCTCCTTCATCATCAACGGCACCGAGCGTGTCATCGTGTCGCAGTTGCACCGCTCGCCCGGTGTGTTCTTCGAACACGACAAGGGCAAGACGCACAGCTCGGGCAAGCTGCTGTTCTCGGCCCGCATCATTCCTTACCGCGGCTCCTGGCTCGACTTCGAATTCGACCCGAAAGACGTGCTGTTCTTCCGTGTCGACCGCCGCCGCAAGATGCCGGTCACCATCCTGCTCAAGGCCATCGGCCTGACGCCCGAAACCATCCTGGCGAACTTCTTCGTCAACGACCACTTCCGCGTGATGGACAGCGGCGCGCAGATGGCGTTCGTGCCCGAGCGCCTGCGCGGTGAAGTCGCCCGCTTCGACATCACCGACAAGGCCGGCAAGGTCGTGGTTGCGAAAGACAAGCGCATCACCGTTCGCCACACCCGCGAACTGGAGCAGTCGGGCACCACGCACATCAGCGTGCCGGAAGACTTCATGATCGGCCGCGTGGTTGCGCGCAACATCGTGGACGAGGACACCGGCGAGATCATTGCCAAGGCCAACGAAGAGTTGACCGAAGTGCTGCTGAAGAAGCTGCGCACCTCCGGCGTGCAGGACCTCCAGTGCCTCTACACCAACGAACTCGACCAGGGCGCCTACATCTCGCAGACCCTGCGCATCGACGAAACCGCCGACGAGTTCGCCGCGCGCGTGGCCATCTATCGCATGATGCGCCCCGGCGAGCCGCCGACCGAAGACGCGGTGCAGGCCCTGTTCCACCGCCTGTTCTACAACCCGGACACCTACGACCTGTCGCGCGTGGGCCGCATGAAGTTCAACGCCCGCGTGGGCCGCGACGAATCCACCGGCCCGATGGTGCTGTCCAACGAAGACATCCTGGCCGTGGTCAAGATCCTCGTGGACCTGCGCAACGGTCGCGGCGAAGTCGATGACATCGACCACCTGGGCAACCGCCGCGTTCGCTGCGTGGGCGAACTCGCCGAGAACCAGTACCGCACCGGTCTGGCGCGCATCGAGAAAGCCGTGAAAGAGCGTCTGGGCCAGGCCGAGCAAGAGCCGCTGATGCCGCACGACCTGATCAACTCCAAGCCGATTTCCGCGGCCCTCAAGGAGTTCTTCGGTGCGTCGCAGCTGTCGCAGTTCATGGACCAGACCAACCCGCTGGCCGAGATCACCCACAAGCGCCGCGTGTCGGCCCTTGGCCCGGGCGGCCTGACCCGCGAGCGCGCCGGCTTCGAGGTGCGTGACGTGCACGTGACCCATTACGGCCGCGTCTGCCCCATCGAGACGCCTGAAGGCCCGAACATCGGCCTGATCAACTCGCTGGCCCTCTACGCCCGCCTGAACGAGTACGGTTTCATTGAAACCCCGTACCGCCGGGTGATCGAAGGCAAGGTCACGAACCAGATCGACTATCTGTCGGCGATCGAAGAGGGCAAGTACGTCATCGCGCAGGCCAACGCCACGCTCGACGGCGAAGGCCGTCTGACCGGCGACCTGATCTCCGCGCGCGAAAAAGGCGAGTCGATCCTGACCCCGTCCGACACCATCCAGTACATGGACGTGTCGCCGGCGCAGATCGTGTCGGTGGCCGCCTCGCTGGTGCCTTTCCTGGAGCACGACGATGCCAACCGCGCGCTGATGGGCGCCAACATGTCGCGCCAGGCCGTGCCTGTGCTGCGCCCTGAAAAGCCACTGGTGGGCACCGGTATCGAGCGCGTTGCTGCGATCGACTCCGGCACCGTGGTGACCGCCACCCGCGGCGGCAAGGTCGACTATGTCGATGCCACCCGCATCGTGGTGCGCGTGAACGATGCCGAAGCGGTGGCCGGTGAAGTGGGTGTGGACATCTACAACCTCATCAAATACCAGCGTTCGAACCAGAACACCAACATCCACCAGCGCCCCATCGTCAAGAAGGGCGACATGCTGGCCAAGGGTGACGTGATCGCCGATGGCGCATCGACCGATCTGGGCGAGATCTCGATCGGCCAGAACATGCTGATCGCCTTCATGCCCTGGAACGGCTACAACTTCGAGGACTCGATCCTGATCTCCGAGAAGGTTGTGTCGGAAGACCGCTACACCTCGATCCACATCGAGGAGCTGGTCGTGATGGCACGCGACACCAAGCTGGGCGCGGAAGAAATCACCCGCGACATTCCCAACCTGGCCGAGCAGCAGCTCAACCGCCTGGACGACTCCGGCATCATCTATGTGGGCGCCGAAGTGCTGCCCGGCGATGTGCTCGTCGGCAAGGTCACGCCCAAGGGCGAGACCACCCTCACGCCTGAAGAGAAGCTGCTGCGCGCCATCTTCGGCGAGAAGGCCTCCGACGTGAAGGACACCTCGCTGCGCGTGGACCAGGGCTCGCAAGGCACGGTCATCGATGTGCAGGTGTTCACCCGCGAAGGCATCACGCGCGACAAGCGCGCCCAGCAGATCATCGACGACGAGCTCAAGCGCTTCCGCCTTGACCTGAACGACCAGCTGCGCATCGTGGAAGCCGACGCCTTCGACCGCATCGAAAAGCTGCTGACGGGCAAGACCGCCAACGGTGGCCCGAAGAAGCTCTCCAAGGGAACGACCATCGACAAGGCCTACCTGGACGACGTCGAGAAGTACCACTGGTTCGACATCCGCCCGGCCGACGACACCGTCGCTGCCCAGCTGGAGTCGATCAAGAACTCGATGGAGCAGACGCGCCACAGCTTCGACCTCGCGTTCGAAGAGAAGCGCAAGAAGCTCACGCAGGGCGACGAGCTGCCGGCAGGCGTGCTCAAGATGGTCAAGGTCTACCTGGCCGTCAAGCGCCGCCTGCAGCCCGGTGACAAGATGGCTGGCCGTCACGGCAACAAGGGTGTGGTCTCCAAGATCGTGCCCGTGGAAGACATGCCCTACATGGCCGACGGCACCCCTGCCGACATCGTGCTCAACCCGCTGGGCGTGCCTTCGCGCATGAACGTGGGTCAGGTGCTCGAGGTCCACCTGGGCTGGGCCGCCAAGGGCCTGGGCCAGCGCATCGGCGACATGCTGCAGGCCGAAGCCAAGGTCTCGGAGCTGCGCGGTTTCCTCGACACCATCTACAACCAGGCCGGCAAGAAAGAGTCGCTTGGCGACATGAGCGACTCCGAAGTGGTCGAGATGGCCGAGAACCTCACCACCGGTGTGCCGTTCGCCACCCCGGTGTTCGACGGTGCCTCGGAAGACGAGATCCGCACCATGCTCAAGCTGGCCTACCCGGACGACATTGCCGAGATCAAGGGCCTGACCGCCACCCGCACCCAGGCGCAGCTGTACGACGGCCGCACGGGTGACGCTTTCGAGCGCAAGACGACCGTGGGTTACATGCACTTCCTGAAGCTGCACCACCTGGTCGACGACAAGATGCACGCCCGTTCCACCGGCCCGTACTCCCTGGTCACGCAGCAGCCGCTGGGCGGCAAGGCGCAGTTCGGTGGTCAGCGTTTCGGCGAGATGGAGGTGTGGGCGCTGGAAGCCTACGGTGCCTCGTACATCCTGCAGGAAATGCTCACCGTCAAATCGGACGACGTGCAGGGTCGAACCAAGGTCTACGAGAGCATCGTCAAGGGCGAGCACACGATCGACGCCGGCATGCCCGAGTCGTTCAACGTGCTGGTCAAGGAAATCCGTTCGCTCGGTATCGATATCGAACTGGAAAGAAGCTGACCCCCCTGCGCCGCTTTGCGGCGTCCCCCCAGGGGGACAACACCTGCGGCCTGGCGAAGCCAGTTCCGCGGTGTTCCTGGTCAAGTCACTTCGCTCCTCATTCGCTGTCTCTGTAATTTAAGGAAATTCACATGAAATCCTTGCTCGACCTGTTCAAGCAGTTCACGCCCGACGAACATTTCGATGCGATCCGCATCGGTCTGGCCTCGCCGGAAAAAATCCGCTCGTGGTCCTTTGGTGAAGTCAAGAAGCCCGAGACCATCAACTACCGCACCTTCAAGCCCGAACGCGACGGCCTGTTCTGCGCCAAGATCTTCGGCCCCATCAAGGACTACGAGTGCCTGTGCGGCAAGTACAAGCGCCTGAAGCACCGCGGTGTCATCTGCGAGAAGTGCGGCGTTGAAGTCACGCAGACCAAGGTGCGCCGCGAGCGCATGGGTCACATCGATCTGGCCGCGCCTTGCGCCCACATCTGGTTCCTGAAGTCGCTGCCGTCGCGCCTGGGCCTGATCCTGGACATGACGCTGCGCGACATCGAACGCGTGCTGTACTTCGAAGCCTACGTGGTGACCGACCCCGGCATGACCCCGCTGAAGAAGTTCGGCATCATGTCCGAGGACGACTTCGACGCCAAACGCAAGGAGTTCGGCGATGAATTCGTGGCCAAGATGGGCGCCGAAGGCATCAAGGAACTGCTGCAGGCCATCGATCTCGACATCGAGATCGAGAAGCTGCGCAACGACCTGACCGGCTCCGAGCTCAAGATCAAGAAGAACGCCAAGCGCCTGAAGGTGCTGGAAGCCTTCAAGAAGTCGGGCATCAAGCCCGAGTGGATGGTGCTCGACGTGCTGCCCGTGCTGCCGCCAGACCTGCGTCCGCTGGTGCCCCTGGACGGTGGCCGTTTCGCGACCTCCGACCTGAACGACCTGTATCGCCGCGTCATCAACCGCAACAGCCGTCTGCGTCGCCTGCTCGAACTCAAGGCGCCCGAGATCATCGCGCGCAACGAGAAGCGCATGCTGCAGGAAGCCGTTGACTCGTTGCTGGACAACGGCCGCCGTGGCAAGGCCATGACGGGCGCCAACAAGCGCGCGCTCAAGTCGCTGGCCGACATGATCAAGGGCAAGAGCGGTCGTTTCCGCCAGAACTTGCTGGGCAAGCGCGTCGACTACTCGGGCCGCTCGGTCATCGTGGTCGGCCCCACGCTCAAGCTGCACCAGTGCGGCCTGCCCAAGCTGATGGCCCTGGAGCTGTTCAAGCCCTTCATCTTCTCGCGCCTGGAAGCCATGGGCATCGCGACCACCATCAAGGCCGCGAAGAAGGAAGTTGAAGCCGGCACGCCGGTGGTTTGGGACATCCTGGAAGAGGTGATCAAGGAGCATCCGGTGATGCTCAACCGCGCACCGACGCTGCACCGCCTGGGCATCCAGGCGTTCGAGCCCATCCTGATCGAGGGCAAGGCGATCCAGCTGCACCCGCTGGTCTGCGCTGCGTTCAACGCCGACTTCGACGGTGACCAGATGGCCGTTCACGTGCCGCTGTCGGTGGAGGCGCAGATCGAAGCGCGCACCCTGATGCTGGCCTCGAACAACATCCTGTTCCCGGCCAACGGCGAGCCGTCCATCGTCCCGTCGCAAGACGTGGTGCTGGGTCTGTACTACGCCACCCGCGAGCGCATCAACGCCAAGGGCGAGGGCATGATCTTTGCCGATCTGTCCGAGCTGCAGCGCGCGCTCGACAACGCGGTGGTGGAAATCACCGCCCGCATCAGCGTGCGCCTGACCCAGCAGACGCTGGACAAGGCCACCGGCGAGTGGACCCCGTCGACCACGCTGGTCGACACCACGGTGGGCCGCGCGCTGCTCTCCGAGATCCTGCCGCGTGGCCTGCCCTTCGAGGTGCTGAACAAGGCGCTGAAGAAGAAGGAGATCTCGCGCCTGATCAACACCTCGTTCCGCAAGTGCGGCCTGAAGGAAACCGTGGTGTTCGCCGACAAGCTGCTGCAAAACGGCTTCCGTCTGGCCACGCGCGCCGGCATCTCGATCGCAGTGGACGACATGCTGGTGCCCAAGGAAAAGCCGGCCATCATCGACCGCGCCGAAAACGAGGTGAAGGAAATTGCTCAGCAGTACGCCTCCGGTCTGGTGACCGCTGGCGAGCGCTACAACAAGGTGGTGGACATCTGGGGCAAGGCCGGTGACGAGATCTCCAAGGTCATGATGGCCCAGCTGGCCAAGCAGAAGACCACCGATCGCCACGGCAAGGAAGTGGATCAGGAGTCGTTCAACTCCATCTACATGATGGCCGACTCGGGTGCTCGTGGCTCTGCGGCGCAGATCCGCCAGCTCGCCGGCATGCGCGGCCTGATGGCCAAGCCCGACGGCTCCATCATCGAGACCCCCATCACGGCGAACTTCCGTGAAGGTCTCAACGTGCTGCAGTACTTCATCTCGACCCACGGCGCTCGAAAAGGCCTGGCCGACACGGCGCTGAAGACCGCGAACTCGGGCTACCTCACGCGCCGCCTGGTCGACGTGACGCAGGATCTGGTGGTCAACACCCAGGACTGCGGCACCACCAACGGCACGCTGATGCGTGCCATCGTCGAAGGCGGTGAAGTCATCGAGTCACTGCGTGACCGCATCCTGGGCCGCACCACGGCCGAGGAAGTGATGCATCCCGAAACGCGTGCCCTGCTGGTGCCCGCCGGCGAGATGCTCGACGAGGACATGCTCGACATGCTCGAAGCCGCTGCGGTGGACGAAGTGAAAGTGCGCACCGCACTGACCTGCGAAACCCGCTTCGGCATCTGCGCCAAGTGCTACGGCCGCGACCTGGGTCGTGGTGGCCTGGTCAACATCGGCGAAGCGGTCGGCGTGATTGCCGCCCAGTCGATCGGCGAGCCCGGCACGCAGCTGACCATGCGCACCTTCCACATCGGTGGTGCGGCCTCGCGTGCGGCGGTGGCCTCCAGCGTGGAAGCCAAGTCCAGCGGCGTGATCGGCTTCAACGCCACCATGCGCTACGTGACCAACACCAAGGGCGAACTGGTGGTGATCTCGCGTTCCGGCGAAATCATCATTCACGACGAACACGGCCGCGAGCGCGAGCGCCACAAGGTGCCGTACGGCGCCATCCTGTCGATCAAGGCCGACCAGAGCATCAAGGCTGGCGCGATCCTGGCGAACTGGGATCCGCTGACGCGCCCGATCATCACGGAATTCGCCGGTCAGGTGCGTTTCGAGAACGTCGAGGAAGGCCTCACCGTGGCCAAGCAGGTGGACGACGTCACCGGTCTGTCGACCCTGGTCGTGATCGATCCGAAGCGCCGCGGCGTGACCAAGGTGGTTCGCCCCCAGGTCAAGCTGATCGATGCAACGGGCAACGAAGTGAAGATCCCGGGCACCGACCACTCGGTGACCATCGGCTTCCAGATCGGTTCGCTGATCCAGGTGCGCGACGGCATGGACGTGGGCCCTGGCGAAGTGCTGGCCCGCATCCCGGTCGAAGGCCAGAAGACGCGCGACATCACCGGCGGTCTGCCGCGTGTGGCCGAGCTGTTCGAAGCCCGCAGCCCGAAAGACAAGGGCATGCTGGCCGAGATGACCGGTACCGTGTCGTTCGGCAAGGAGACCAAGGGCAAGGTTCGCCTGCAGATCACCGACCCCGAAGGCAAGGTGTGGGACGACCTCATCCCCAAGGAGAAGAACATCCTGGTGCACGAGGGCCAGGTGGTCAACAAGGGCGAAAGCGTGGTGGACGGCCCGGCCGACCCGCAGGACATCCTGCGCCTGCTCGGCATGGAGGAGCTGGCCCGCTACATCGTCGACGAGGTGCAGGACGTCTACCGCCTGCAGGGCGTGAAGATCAACGACAAGCACATCGAGGTGATCGTTCGCCAGATGCTGCGCCGCGTGGTCGTGGACAGCGTGGGTGATTCGAACTACATCGCCGGTGAGCAGGTCGAGCGTTCGGAAATCCTCAACACCAACGACGCGCTGCGTGCCGATGGCAAGCTGCCGGCGGTGTTCAGCAACATCCTGCTGGGCATCACCAAGGCTTCGCTGTCGACCGACTCGTTCATCTCGGCGGCGTCCTTCCAGGAAACCACCCGGGTGCTGACCGAAGCGGCCATCATGGGCAAGCGCGACGAACTGCGGGGTCTGAAGGAAAACGTGATCGTGGGTCGCCTGATCCCGGCCGGTACCGGCATGGCCTACCACGAAGCGCGCAAGGTCAAGGAGAAGATGGACGACGAAGAACGCCGTGCCATCGCCGAGGCCGACGCCGTGTCGCTGGCAGCCGACCAGGCCGAGCAGGCCGAGCAGGCCGACGTGTCGAGCACCAACGAATCGGAGTAAGGGTTCACCCCCGCGCCGGCTTCGCCGTCGCCCCCTCAAAAGCCCCCAGTCATCCGACCGGGGGCTTTTTTCATGGCCGGTTCTCGCCGTCGGACAGCGGGCCGCGGGTATATTGGCGCGGCCTGCCGGGCGGCAAGCTTGCAACCAAGGAGAGCCAACATGGCCGTGTCGATGTGGGTATTGCTGGGTTTGGGTCTGGCCGTGTTCTTCTGGGGTGTCGGGGCGTACAACCGCCTGGTCCGCCTGAAGAACGCCATCGCCAATGCGTTTGGACAGATCGACGTGCAACTCAAGCGCCGCTACGACCTGATCCCCAACCTGGTGGAGGTGGCGCGCAAGTACCTCGCTCACGAATCCCGGACCCTGGAGGCGGTGATTGCGGCGCGAAACCAGGCCCGCTCCGCAGAACAGGCCGCGGCCGCCAGCCCGCTCAATGCCGGCGCGCTGGGTGCGCTGGCCGGGGCTGAACAATTGCTGGGGGGAGCACTCGGTCGCCTGTTTGCGGTGGCCGAGGCTTATCCCGACCTCAAGGCCGACCAGAACATGCGCGAGCTCAGCGAAGAGCTCTCCAGCACCGAAAACCGCATCGGTTTCGCGCGCCAGGCCTACAACGACAACGTGCTCGAGTTCAACGACGCCGCTGCGCAGTTTCCGGCCCTGATCGTGGCGCGCCTCTTCAATTTCCTGCCGCAACCCATGCTGGAGTCCACCACCAGCGACGCCGAGCGCCAGACGCTGCGGATCGAGATCTGACGCACGCCCGACAGCCGGCCCATGCGCTTCTTCGAGTTCCAGCGCCAGGCGCGTGGGCAGACCACGCGCCTCCTGCTGGCTTTCGGCCTCACCGTGTTGCTGCTGCTGGTGGCGGTCAACGCCGCGCTGGCGCTGGCCTGGGGCCTGACCTGGGGCTTCTGGATGCCGGGAGACCTGAGCTTCCCGCGCCATTTTTTTGCGGTCAACACCGGCGTCACGCTGCTCTTCGTGCTGGGCGGATGGTGGGTCGAGACCTCGCGTCTGGGCGAGGGTGGTGGCGTGCGACTGGCCGAACAACTGGGTGCGCGGGCCGCGTATCCGTCGGGCGGCTTTGACGAGCAGAGGTTCTGCAACATCGTCGACGAAATGGCCATCTCGTCGAATGTGAAGCGGCCCCAGGCCATGGTGCTGGCCCGTGACCCCGGCATCAACGCCTTTGCCGCCGGCTGGGACGAAGACGATTCGGTGGTGGCGGTCACCCAGGGGGCGCTGGAGCACCTCACGCGCGACGAGTTGCAGGGACTGGTCGCCCACGAGTTCAGTCACATCGGCGAAGGCGACACGCGCCTGAACATGCGGCTGGTCGGCATGGTGTTCGGGCTGGAAATGCTCTACCGCATGGGCCAGACCCTGTTCGAGCCGGACACCCGGGACCGGCGCATGGTGGCCTCGCTCATCGGCCTGGCCATCATGGTCGCAGGCTGGCTGGGCTGGCTGGCGGGCCATGCCCTGCAGGCGGCGGTGTCCCGCCAGCGCGAGCACCTGGCCGACGCCCGTGCGGTGCAATGGACACGCAACCGTGACGGACTCGGCGGTGTGTTGCGCAAGATCCTGACCCAGCAGAAAGCAGGCGTGCCAACGCGCCCAGTGGGGTCGGTGGTGCAGCACATGCTGCTGGTGGCCAACGAGTCGGGCAAGGTCGCGGGCTGGTTTGACTCACACCCACCCCTGACCGAGCGGATTCGCCGCATCTACGGTCGCGACGCCGGCCCGCTGCCGCTGCAGCGGGACGAGGTGGCCGGGCCGACGCCGGCGGCCAGCGGGCCAGCCATTGACGCGCCGGGCTGGACGCTCGTCTGAGGTCGGTGCCCCGGCGGGCAGTGCTGGTACCCTCATCGGTCCCACCCACCTTTGCCCGGAATCCGATTGACCGCCACGGCCGCTCCTTCCCAACCCGCCGCGCGTCCGCCCGGCGCACCCCTCGGTCCCAGCCTGGCCACCCAGCTGCACCACACCGCGCGCTGCGTGCGGGCCGTGGAACAGGGGCATTCGCTCAGCGAGGTGATGCCGCAGGTCGCCGCCGAGTTGCGTCCCGGCGTGCAGGCGCTCACCTTTCATGCGCTGCGCCACCTGGGCACGGTGCGCGCGCTGGTGGCCCTGCTGGTTCAGCGCAAACCCGATGCCGCCCTGCACAGCCTGCTCTGCTGCGCGCTGAGCCTGATGCTCGAAGACGCCGAGGCCGGCACCTCGAGTGGCCTGCATTACGCGGCCCATACCGTGGTCAACCAGGCGGTGGACGCGGCCCGGCACGACCGCAGCACCGCGCGTCAGGCTGCGTTTGTCAACGCCTGCCTGCGCCGCTTCCTGCGCGAACGTCCGGTGCTGCTGGAAGCCGCCATGCGCCAGCCCGAGGCCCGCTGGAACCACCCCTTGTGGTGGATCGAACGCCTGCAGCGCGACCACCCCGGGCAGTGGCAGGCCATCCTGGTGGCCAACAACCAGCCCGGCCCGATGACGCTGCGGGTCAACCGCCGGCGGATCGACCGGGCGGTCTGCCAACAGGCGCTGCAGGCGATGGGTGTGGCTTCGATGCCGGTGGGCGACGACGGCCTGGTGCTGGATGCGCCGCAACCCGTGGAGCGCCTGCCCGGATTTGCGCAGGGCGATTGTTCGGTGCAGGACGCCGCGGCCCAGCTCGCGGCCGGCCTGCTGCTGGCCGGGCGCGACTGGAGCCCGGCCGACCGCATCCTCGATGCCTGCGCCGCGCCCGGTGGCAAGACGGCGCACCTGCTGGAGCGCGCCGATGTCGGCCTGCTGGCGCTGGACCTCGACGCCCGGCGCTGCGAACGCGTCACGGCCACCTTGCAACGGCTGGGGCTGGCGGCCGAGGTGCGCTGCGCCGACGCGGCCAGGCCGCAGGATTGGTGGGACGGCCGCGCCTTCGACGCGATCCTGCTCGATGCCCCCTGCACCGCTTCGGGCATCGTGCGCCGGCACCCCGATGTGCGCTGGCTGCGCCGGCCCACCGACGTGCAGCAGCTGGTGCTGGTGCAGCGCGGCCTGCTCGAGGCGCTCTGGCCCCTGCTCAAGCCCGGGGGGCGCCTGCTCTATGCCACCTGCTCCGTGTTTCGCGCAGAGGGCGCCGACCAGGTGCAATCGTTCCTTGAGCGCCACACCAATGCGGTGCACAAGCCTTCTCCGGGGCATTTGCTGCCCGGCCTGGCCGCTGTGGCGGGGGAGTTCAACGACAATCCGTCAGGTGGATATGACGGATTCTTTTACACCTGCATCGACAAGGCCGCCCCTTGACCCGGGATCGCGCCCGACGCGGTCGGTGCGCAGCATGAGCGGTCTGCGGGTCGTGCGCCCGGGACACCTGGCCCTGTTCGTTGCCTTGCTGCTGATGCTGATGCTGGCGCTGGGCGCTGCCGCGCAAGGCCAGACGCCGCGGCCCCATCAGGTCAGCCTGCAGCGCACCACCGAGGCGCTCTACCTCTCGGGGCGCATGGAACTGTCGCCTCAACAGGTGGTGGAGGAGGCCCTCCTCAAGTCGGTCCCGCTGTACTTCGTCTGGCAGGCCGACGTCTACAGGGAGCGGTGGTACTGGACCGATCGGCGCGTTGCCAGCGCCACGCGCACCCTGCGACTGGCCTACCAGCCCCTCACGCGCCGTTGGCGGGTGAGCCTGTCCAACGATGCAGCGGTCAACGCCAGTGGTGCGGGCCTGCAGTACGCCCTGCACCAGAACTACGACTCGTTGTCCGACGCCCTGGCCGGCGTGGCCCGGGTGAGCCGCTGGAAAATCGCCGATGCTGCCCGCCTGCCGGCCGATGCAAACCACCGCGTCGAATTTGCTTTCCGGCTCGACCTGTCGCTGTTGCCCCGGCCGTTCCAGATCGGCCTGGGCAACCAGCCGGGCTGGACGATCGAGGTCACCGACCAGATCGACGTGCCCCAGCGGGCCGAACCCGAGAGAGCGCCGGCCACAGCGCCTGCGCCCGGGCTGGAAGCACAGGAAGTGCCCGCCAGTGCCACCGCCGAGGCGGAAGCGGCCACGCCGGCCCGCTGAGCCGACAGCCCTGCAAGCCAGCGGCCAGACCCGTGAACGCCCAGCCCGACACGTCGACCCTTCACCAGCGGCCCGGCGCGGTGCGCTGGGCCATCGGCGCAGGCCTGGTCTTCATGACCGGTGTGGGCATGGTGCTGCTGTTCCTGCTCACCCTGGCCACGCGCAACCGGGCGCTGTACGAACAGAACTTCGGCTGGCTGGTGGCCATCAACGTGGCGGTGGCGGGGTTTCTCCTTCTGGTCATCGTGTGGCTGGGTGCGCGTCTGGTCCTGCGGTTCAGGCGCGGCAAGTTCGGCAGCCGCCTGCTCATCAAGCTGGCCGCCATCATCGGACTGGTCGGTGTGTTGCCCGGTCTGCTCATCTACACCGTTTCCTACCAGTTCGTCTCGCGTTCGATCGAGAGCTGGTTCGACGTGCGGGTGGAGTCGGCGCTGACCGCAGGCCTCAACCTCGGGCGCACCACGCTGGACACGCTCGCCGCCGACCTCGGCAGCAAGACGCGCGTGGCCGCCGAAGGACTGGGCCGCACGCCCAACTCGTCCGCGGTGCTGGCGCTGGAACGGCTGCGCGAGCAGTTGGGTGTCACCGACCTGGTGCTGTGGAGCGCCTCGGGCCAGGCGCTCGGCAGTTCCGGCATGTCGCGCTTCGACCTCACGCCCGAGCGGCCCAGTGCGGCGCAGTTGCGCACGGTGCGCAGTGCCCGCGTGGTGGCACAGATCGAGGGCCTGGACGAAGGTTCGGACGGTGAGCTCCAGGCGGCCATGGCCATCAACCAGGCGCGCATCAAGGTGCTGGCGCTGGTGAGTCCGCCCAGCTTCGGCTTTGACGCCGAACCCCGCTTCCTTCAGGTGGTGGCGCCGTTGCCTGCCGCGCTGGTGGCCGACGCGCTGGCCGTGCAGGTGGCCAACCGCGAGTACCAGGAGCGTGCGCTGGCGCGCGAGGGCCTGCGCCGCATGTACATCGGCACCCTGACCCTGGCGCTGTTTCTGGCGGTCTTCGGCGCGGTGCTGCTGGCGGTGCTGCTGGGCAACCAGTTGATCCGTCCACTGCTGGTGCTGGCCGAAGGCATGCGCGAGGTGGCCACCGGTGACCTGTCGCCCAAAAAGGCGCTCACTTCGCGCGACGAGCTCGCCGGCCTCACCCGCACCTTTGCCCTCATGACGCAGGACCTCTCGGACGCGCGCGCGGCCGTGCAGCAGAGCATGGAGCAGGTGGATGCCGCGCGCGGCAACCTGCAGACCATCCTGGACAACCTCACCGCCGGCGTGGTGGTGCTCGACCAGCAAGGCCGTGTGCAAAGCGTCAATCCTGGCGCGGCGCGCATCCTGCGCACCCCGCTGACGCGGCACCTGGGGCAGCCTCTGGCCACCGTGGCCGGGCTGGAAACCTTTTCTTCCGCCGTGCTGCAGCAGTTCGAGCGCTTCCTCTCGGACCAGACCCCGAACGAGGGCGGCTACTGGCAACAATCGTTCGAACTCAGCGCCAACGGCGCGACACCGTTCGACGAAGGCATCACCCTGATCGCCCGCGGCGCGCTGCTGCCCAACAACGAGCGCCTGCTGGTGTTCGACGACGTGTCTGAAATGGTGTCGGCCCAGCGCGCCAAGGCCTGGGGTGAGGTGGCCCGGCGCCTGGCGCACGAAATCAAGAATCCGCTCACACCGATCCAGCTGTCGGCCGAACGCCTGGCCATGAAGCTTGACGGGAAGGTGCCGCCCGCCGAGCAGGCGATCCTCAACAAGTCGGTGCGCACCATCGTCGACCAGGTCGATGCCATGAAGCGCCTGGTCAACGAGTTTCGTGACTACGCGCGGCTGCCCGCTGCGCAGCTGCAGCCGGTGGACGTCAATGCGCTCGCGCGGGACATCCTCTCGCTGTATGACAACGCCGAGGTGCCGGTGCGCCTGGAGGCCGCCGACAACCTGCCCATGGCCCAGGCCGACCCGCAGCAGATGCGGCAGATCCTGCACAACCTCGTGCAGAACGCCCAGGACGCCATGGCCGGTCAGGTGGGCGCCGAGGTGATCCTGCGCACGCGCCGCTCGGAATCCGGCCAGTGGGTGCGCCTGTCCGTGCTCGACCAGGGGCCTGGCTTTGCCGAGCACATCCTCAAGCGCGCGTTCGAACCCTACGTCACCACCAAGGTCAAGGGCACCGGTCTGGGCCTGGCGGTGGTCAAGAAGATCATGGACGAGCACGGCGGGCGGGTGGACCTCGGCAACCGCGTGACCGATGGCAAGGTGATCGGCGCACAAGTGTCGTTATCATTCGCAGTTGCCAATTGACAACAAGCACCGAGGGACACACACCGCGCCATGGCAACAATTCTGGTTGTAGATGATGAACTGGGCATCCGGGACCTGCTTTCCGAAATCCTGAACGACGAAGGCCACACGGTCGAACTTGCCGAAAACGCGGCCCAGGCGCGGGCGGTTCGCGCCCAGCTGCGCCCCGATCTCGTGCTGCTCGACATCTGGATGCCCGACACCGACGGCGTGACCCTGCTGAAAGAGTGGGCCAGCGCCGGCCTGTTGTCGATGCCGGTCATCATGATGAGCGGGCACGCCACCATCGACACCGCGGTGGAAGCCACGCGCATCGGCGCCACGGCCTTCCTCGAAAAGCCGATCACCATGGCCAAGCTGCTGAAGGCGGTTGACCACGGACTCAACAAGACGGCCCCCAAAACCAGCCCGATCGTGGCGCCGCTTCGCATGGCAACAGGACTGGCCATGGAGCTCACGGTCGAAGCGGCCATGACCGGCGGCAGCCTGCCCGAACTGGTGATGGACATGGGGCCGCAGGCCTCGCAGTCCTTCAACCTCGAAGGCCCGCTGCGTGAAACCCGCGACGAATTCGAGAAAGCCTACTTCGAGTACCACCTCGCCAAAGAGGCCGGCTCCATGACCCGCGTGGCCGAAAAGACCGGGCTGGAGCGCACCCATCTCTACCGCAAGCTCAAGCAGCTCGGCGTGGACCTGGCGCGCAGCAAACGCAACGCGCTGTGAGCCCGGCCGCCGGCAAGACCAGCCCCTGGAAGCTGCTACAATCTCGCTTCTCCCGAAGGCCCGGTAGCTCAGTTGGTAGAGCAGCGGATTGAAAATCCGCGTGTCGATGGTTCGATTCCGTCCCAGGCCACCACTCATCTCGCAAAAGCCCATCCATCGCGATGGGCTTTTTCGTTTCCGAGCCGCCCCTCGCGGGGCTGTGCTCCACGCCTTGCGCAGGACGCCCATGAACCCAGAACTTCTTGATCACAAGCACGCAGCCATCGTTGCCGACCTGTCCCAATGCCTTGTCACGCGCACCCTGGGCCAGGTGGCGGACGAAGCGCGTCGGGATGGCGAGAGCCTCGAGCAGATGGTGGATCGTTACGAGATCGACTTTGCCTGGCAGGTGCTGGGTTCCGAGCGACTGCGCAGCAGCAGCCTGGCGGCGCTGGAGCAGCGGCTCGATCGCCCGGCCAGTTCGGCGCAACAGGCCAGCCTGGTGGCGGTGCTGGCCGCGGTGGCGGCAGCGCAGGCCTCCGATGTGCTGATGAGTTTCGACAACGATGTCGCGGACCGGCTGAGCGGTTTGCTGGCGGCCTGACAACGCGAAGCGTTCGCCCCGTTGTGCACTTGCACGACGCGCCGGCCCGGTGCATGCTGCGTGCTTTGTGACCCGTCCATTCAGGGAACCGTCATGGCCGCTCACCCTTCCTTCCTCGTCGCCCTGGTTCGCACCCGCAGGGTCTGGCTGGCTGCGACCTGTCTGTGGCTGGCGGGATGCGGCGTTGAAACCGCGGGCACCGCGGCTGCGATCGGTGCGGCGCAGACACAAGAGATC
Source organism: Hydrogenophaga sp. (assembly GCF_030373225.1). Lineage (GTDB taxonomy): Bacteria > Pseudomonadota > Gammaproteobacteria > Burkholderiales > Burkholderiaceae_C > Hydrogenophaga. The sequence continues at coordinate 20,436 of NZ_JAUCZG010000032.1, forward strand.
GAGCGGGGCCGCCTGGCGCAGGAGCAGGTGCAGCAAGAGCTGCAGAAGTCGGCGGAGCGGGCACAGCAGCGGGCCGACCCGCTGGCCAACGGCTACTGAGGGCTGACCCCGTCAGCGCCAGCCAGGCGCCTTCTTGAGCACGAAGTTCATCACCGGCCCGCCGGTGGGTCGACCTTCGGCCGGGCGGCGGATGCCGCGCAGTTCCTGCGCACACCCGGACGGCGTCACCTCGCCTTCCCACACCGCGTCCATGGTCACGCCGTCGGCCGATTCATCGAGGTTGAATGCACCCTGGGTGACGTCGCCCGAGACCCGTGCCTGGACATCGTTGCCGGGGGTGGTTCGCTTGAGGCTGCCGCGCACGCTGCCCGGGTACTCGGGGTGGCGCTCGAACAGGACCGCGCCGCTGGAGGAGGGCGTGGCTTCGCTGCCGCCCTCCTGCGGCCAGAGCACGAGTTGCCACAGGCCGTAGAGCTGGGCCGGAACCATCTCGCCGGCCTGCGTGCAGGCGACGGCGGGCGTCTGTGCGGCGGCGGGTGCCGGGCACAAGGCCATCAGCGCGGCGGCAGACAGCCAGGCTGGAACCAGGTCTCTCATGGTGCGATGTCCGCTGCTTTCTGGGCTGCCTGCTCGGTGGCGCGCTGGGCAAACTCGGCACGCAGCGCGCGCAGCTTCTCGCGCGGGTCTTCCTTCACCGTGTTCTGGTCCAGTGCCATCTCCTGAATGAAGCGGCTGGCCTGACCCGGAATGCTTTCGCGACCCTTCTTGCGCCGCTTGAGCCAGCTCACCGCGAGCGTGCGCTGGGCGCGCGTGATGCCCACATACATGAGGCGCCGCTCTTCCTGCAGGCGCTGCGCCATGCTCTCGGTGGCGACGTCGCTCTGGCCGGGCTCATCAGTCATCTTGAACGGCAGCAGGCCTTCGTTCACCCCGACCAGCATCACGTGGGGCCACTCCAGGCCCTTGGACGCATGCAGGGTGGACAGCGTGACCACGTTCTGGTCCTTCTCGCGTTCGGAGAGGGTGGAGAGCAAGGCAATGGTTTGCACGACTTCCATCAGCGACTTGGCCCCCACGCTCCCCACCGCGTTGGGTTCGCTGCCCCCCGAGGAGGCTCGTGCTCCCTCGGGCGGCCCGGCGGTGCCCGTGCGCTCGCCCTCCACCTGCATGCCTGCCTCGTCTTCGATCTGACCGCCGCAGCGCCCCGCGACCCAGTCGCAGAAGTCCATCACGTTGGTCCAGCGCGCAGCGGCGACTTTCTCGTTGTCCTCGCTCTCGAACAGGTGCTTTTCGTACGCGATGTCCTTGAGCCACTCGGTGAGAAAGGCGCGCGCTGCTTCGTGGCCGACGGTGTGCCTGGCCCGGTATTCGAGTTCGTTCACCGCACGGCCGAATTCATGCAGGGTGGCCACGGCCCGGGCGGGCAGGGCCGTGCCCAGGGAGTTCGAAAACAGCGCCTCGAACAGGCTGAGCCGGTATTGCGTGGCGAAGGTGCCCAGCGCCTGCAGGGTGGTGTGGCCGATGCCCCGCTTGGGCGTGGTGGCCGAGCGCAGAAATGCCGGGTCGTCGTCGTTGTTCACCAGCAGACGCAGCCAGGCGCAGAGATCACGGATCTCGGCCTTGTCGAAGAAGCTCTGGCCTCCCGAGACCTTGTAGGGAATCTGCGCGCGGCGCAGCGACTGCTCGAAAGGGCGCGCCATGTGGTTGGCCCGGTAGAGGATGGCGAAGTCGCGGAACTCCTTGTGCTGCGAGCTCGAGCGCAGGCTCTGTATGCGCGCCACTGCGCGCTCGGCCTCGTGCTCCTCGTTGTCGGCGTCGACCACGCGCACCGGCTCACCCTCGCCCAGGTCGCTCCACAGCGTCTTTGGAAACAGCTTGGGGTTGGGTCCGATCACGTTGTTGGCCGCGCGCAGGATCGCGCTGGTGGAGCGGTAGTTCTGCTCCAGCTTGATGACCTTGAGCTCGGGGTAGTCCTGCGGCAGGCGCTTGAGGTTGTCCAGCGTGGCCCCGCGCCAGCCGTAGATGGACTGGTCGTCGTCGCCCACGGCCGTGAAACGCGCGCGCTCGCCCACCAGCAGCTTGAGCAGCTCGTACTGCGTGGCGTTGGTGTCCTGGTATTCGTCCACCAGCACATGCCCCATCTTCTTCTGCCAGCGTTCGCGCACGTCGGGGTGCTCGGTGAGCAGCTTGAACGGCAGGCCGATCAGGTCGTCGAAGTCCACGCTCTGGTAGGCCGTCAGGCGCTCCTCGTAGCGGCCCATGATGGTGGCGGTCACGCGTTCGTTCTCGTCCTTCGCCTGTGCGAGCGCCTGGGCCGAATTCAGGCCTGCGTTCTTCAGGGCACTGATGGCCCACTGCCAGCCGCGCGCCGTGGCCGCATCGGTGGTGCCGCCGCAGTCTTTCAGCAGGCTCGTGATGTCGTCGGTGTCGAGAATGGAAAACTGCTTCTTCAGGCCGAGTGCCGAGCCGTCCTCGCGCAGCAGGCGAACGCCCAGCGCATGGAAGGTGCAGATCAGCACCTTTTTCGCATCCCGCCCCACCAGTTGCCCGGCCCGCTCGCGCATTTCGGCGGCGGCCTTGTTGGTGAAGGTGATGGCGGCAATGCGGTCGGCGGCCAGGCCCGCCTGGATCAGGCGGCCGATCTTGTGGGTGATCACGCGCGTCTTGCCCGAACCGGCGCCCGCCAGCACCAGACACGGCCCGCCCAGGTGGTTCACGGCTTCGAGCTGGGCAAGGTTCAGGCCGGAGCCTGTGGGAGCGGACATGGGTGTGGGGCGGGCGTCCGGGTGAGCCGGGGCGGGGGCCAGGAGCGCAGGGGTTGGGGGGAGGCTGGATCATACCGACCGCACTGTCGGGCCGTCCCATGGCCCCGCACCGCTCGCGTCGCGAATGTGAAACCTGTAACGGCGCGTGAGGATTGCGTACCTACGACTGACAAAACGCCGCCGGCCGCGACGCCGCTTGATTTTTCTCACGCTGGTCCGGCCCCCTCGTCCCCATCCTGCGGGAATGCGCGGCGCCTTCGTGCCGCAAGCAAGGATTTGCAATGCAAAGAAAACGATTCCTGCGACTGGCAGGCATCACCCTGGGTGGAATCGCCCTCGCGCCGGTGTTGACGGCGTGTGGCGGCGGCGACGAGGCGGCCATCGACGCTTCAGTCCCCGTGCTTGACCGCACCGCGCTGGAGCCGCTGCAGGGGGAAGAGCTCTCGGCGGAAGAAATCGCCGGCCTGCTGTTCATGCGCGAAGAGGAGAAGCTCGCGCACGATGTCTACGTGGCGCTGTACGGCCTCTGGGGCGCGCAGGTGTTCAGCAACATCGTGCCCAGCGAGGCGCAACACACCGAAGCCGTCCGCCAGCTCATCCTGGCCCACGGCCTGGCCGATCCGGCGGCGACCACGCCGCCCGGCGTGTTCGTGAATGCCGAGCTGCAACGGCTGTACGACCAGCTCGTGGCCATGGGCCAGCCCAGCCTGATCGACGCGCTCAAGGTGGGCTGCCTGGTCGAAGAGAAGGACATCGTGGACATCGAGGAGAAAAAACGGGAGGTGCTCGACGAGCCCGACATCGTGGCCGTGTACGACAACCTGCTCTGCGGCTCGCGCAACCACCTGCGGGCCTTCAACCGGGCGCTGGAGACGGCCGGCGGTGTGTATGACCAGCCGCAGTTCCTGAGCCTGGACGAGTGGACGGCGATCGCCGGTTCGGCACCGGAGCTCTGCGGCGCCTGACCCGGGCACGGGCAGGGTGAGCGACCCGGTCCCTTTCTGACCGGCGCCGGGCCGGGCGCGCCGCTACTGACACAATGGCGCCCGTGCTCAACATCCTGCTCGTCACATTTCCTTTCTTTGCGCTCGTGCTGGCCGGATTCGTGGCCGCGCGGCGCGGGATGCTGCCGCTGGACGCGATTCCCGGCCTCAACGGTTTTGTGCTGTTCTTCGCGCTGCCGTGTCTGTTGTACCGCTTCGGCTCGACCACGCCGATAGCCGAATTGCTGGATCCGTCGGTGGTGGGTGTTTACCTGCTGTGCGCGCTGGTGATGGTGGCGTTTGCCGTGGCGATGACGCTGAACAGCCGCATCCGCTGGAACGACGCTTCGCTCGGTGCCCTGGTGGCGGCGTTTCCCAACACCGGCTTCATGGGTGTGCCGCTGCTGGCGGCGCTGCTGGGCCCGCAGGTGGCGGGCACGGTGATCGTGACCATGCTGGTCGACATGGTGATCACCAGTTCGTTGTGCATCGCGCTGTCCCGGCTGGACGGCAGCCAGGGTCACGGCGGGCAGGCCATGCTGCAGGCGGGCAAAAAGGCCTTGCGCGGCGTGGTGGCCAATCCCATGCCCTGGTCGATCATCCTGGGTGCCGTGGCCTCTGCTTTCGCGTTCACCCTGCCAAAGCCGGTCGAGCAGACCGTGTGGCTGCTGGCCGACGCCGCCTCGCCGGTGGCGTTGTTCACCATCGGCGCGGTGCTGGCGCGTGCCCAGATGCGGTCCAGCCACCCCATGCCTGTGTCGGATTATTTGCCGGTGACGCTCATGAAGCTGGTGCTGCACCCGCTGCTGGTGCTCGCGCTGGGGTCGGCCGCGATTCAGCTGGGTGTGCCGCTCTCGCCAGCGGCGCTCACGGTGATGGTGCTGGTGGCGGCCTTGCCGAGCGCGAGCAACGTCTCGCTGCTGGCAGAGCGCTTCGGCGCCGACAACGGGCGCATCGCCCGCATCATCCTGGTCACGACCGTCGCGGCATTTTTCACTTTTTCGGGCGCCGTCAGCCTGCTGACCTGAAGCGCCGGGCTTCAGTTTGGCGCCGCCGGCGCCGATACAGAAGCCAAGGCGCTTGTTGAAGGCGCCCGGGTGGTCAACGACCACCGACCCGCGCACGGAGAACCCTCATGATCCACGCACCACTGCCCCACAACGAAAAGCAGCGTCTGCAGGCGCTGCGCGACCTGTTGATCCTGGACACCCCGCCCGAGGAGCGCTTCGATCGCATCTCGGCGTTTGCCGCCAGGGAGTTCGATGTGCCGATGGCGCTGGTTTCGCTCGTGGACCGGGACCGCCAGTGGTTCAAGTCCAACTTCGGCGTGGACGTGTGCGAAACCGCGCGCGACATCTCGTTCTGCGGCCATGCGGTCACGATGTCCGAGACGCTGGTGGTGCACGACGCCCTGAAAGACCCGCGCTTTTCGGACAACCCGCTGGTGACCGGAAAGCCCCATGTGCGCTTCTACGCCGGCGCCTTGCTGCGTCTGCCCTACGGCCAGATCGTCGGCACCTTCTGCATCATGGACCGGCGTCCCCGCGCCTTCGACCGGCTCGATGTCGCGATCCTGGGCGGACTGCGCGACCTGGTGGTGGAAGAACTGTTCCGCCGCGAGGAGGCATTGACGTGAATGCCTCCGCCGCTTCCCCGTCGACCCATGTCTTGCTGATCGAACGTGACGGGCTTGTGCGCAGCACGATGGCTTCCGCTTGCCGGGAGCTCAACATCGTCCGCATCCATCAGGCGACGACGCTGGGCCAGGGCGAGCAGTGGTTGCGGGTTTCGCCGACCGACGGGCTGATCCTGTCGCTGGCCGAACCGCAGGCCGCGCTGCAGCTTCTGGCGCGGGTGCGCGCTGGCGAGTTTCTCTGCCAACCCGACATTGCGGTGGCAGCGATGGCGCCGGCGTGCGACGCGTCCGTTCTCCAGCGCCTGAAGGAACTCGATGTTCGACGCTTTCTGCTGCAACCCTTCAAGCTGCGCGATGTGATCCAGACGGTCGAACAATTGTGGCCGGCCAGGGAGAAGTCGACCGTCTGACGACGGCGGTTCTCAGATCACCAGCGGATCGACATCCACCGCAAAGCGGATCAAGCCGCGCGCCTCGGGCAGGCTGCGGGTCTCCAGCAGCACCGGCTGCCATGCCGCCAGAAAACGCTGCAGCGCGCCGCGCGAAGCGGCCTCCACCAGCAACTGTGCCCGCTCCACGTTGGCCACGCGCTGGATGGTCAGCGGCACCGCCGGGTACAGCGTGACGTCTTCGACATGGGGCAGGCCCAGCGCCGCCTGCGCAGCCGCATTCAGCCAGGCCTGGGCCGCCTGCTGGGTGCGCGCGTCGGCCCTCAGCAGGGCCTGGTGACCGTGGGGCGGCATGCCGGCGCTCAGGCGCTCGGCCAGCTGTGTCATGGCAAAGGCGGGAAAGTCGTGCTGCTTGAGCGAGGCGAACAACGGATGCTGGGGATACCAGGTCTGCACCCACATTTCGCTGGCGGCGCTTTGCGCTGCGTCGCGCCCGGCCCGGCCGGCCGCCTGCATGAGCAGGGCAAACAGGCGTTCGGGGGCGCGGTAGTCGCTGGCAAACAGGCCCGAATCGGCATTGATGCTGGCCACCAGCGTGATGCGGCGGAAGTCGTGTCCCTTGGCAATCATCTGGGTGCCCACCAGCACATCCACCTCGCCGCTGTGCATGGTGGCCAGTTGCAATTCGAGACTGCCTTTGAGGCGGGTCGAGTCGGCGTCCATGCGGGCCACGCGCGCCGCAGCGCCATCGGGGCGCTTCACCTCGGCCAGCAGGCTGACGAGCTGTTCTTCCACCTGTTCGGTGCCGCGGCCCACCGGCGCGATGTCCAGGTTGCCGCAGTCGGGACAGGCGCGCGGCACCCGCTCGGTGAAGCCGCAATGGTGGCAGCGCAGGGTGCGGTCGAGTTTGTGGAAGACACGAAAGGCACTGCAATGCGCGCACTGGCTTTTCCAGCCGCAGTCGTGGCAGGCCAGCACCGGTGCGTAGCCGCGCCGGTTCAGCAGCACCAGGCATTGCTCGCCGCGCCCGATGCGCTCGGCCATGGCGTCGATCAGCGGCGGCGCCAGCACCGCACCCTTGGGCTGGTGGTTCATGTCGACCAGCCGCAGTCGCGGCAGCGCCCCCCCGCCGATGCGCGCCGGCATGGCCAGGCGCAGGTAGCGGCCCTGGTCGGCCGCGTGCCAGCTCTCCAGCGAGGGCGTGGCCGAGCCCAGCACCACCAGACAGCGCTCGCCCTCGGGCAAAGCCTGGGTTTCCACCTTGGCCCGATAGACCGCGAGATCGCGTGCCGAGTAGCGGGCGCCTTCCTGGCTCTTGTAGCTCGGGTCGTGTTCCTCGTCGACCACGATCAGGCGCAAGCCGGGCAGGCTGGCCAGCACGGCCATGCGCGTGCCCAGCACGATGCGCGCCTGGCCGGTGTGGGCAGACAGCCAGCTCGAGAGGCGCTGCGCCGGCGTCATGCCGCTGTGCAGGCACACCACCGCACCCGCGCCGCAGAGCGGTTCGAAGCGCTCGCGAAAACGCGCTTCCAGCTGCGGCGTGAGGTTGATCTCCGGCACCATCACGAGCACCTGGGCATCGCCCTGGGCTGCCAGCACACGCTGCGTGGCCCGCAGGTAGACCTCGGTCTTGCCGCTGCCGGTGGCGCCGAACAGCAACACCGGCGCCTGCGCGTCGGCCAGGGCATCGAGCGCCAGGCGCTGTTCAACGCTCAGGTCGTGGCCATCGGGGCTGGCGCCGCACACCGCGGCGTCACCCGTTCCGGTTGCCGGGCGGCGCTTGAGCCGGCGCGCCAGCTGCACGTTGCTCAGGTCGCGCAACTGCGGCGGCAGTGCGGCCAGCGCCACCTCGCCCAGGCCGCGCTGGTAATACTGCGCGGCGAATTTCACCAGCTGGCGCCACCGTGCGTTCAGGGGTTCGAGGCCTTCCAGCACGCCGGCCACCGCCTTGGTCCGGGCCTCGGTCAGGCCTTCGGGCGGCTCGTGCGGACAGTCCCAGACCACGCCGAGCACTTCGCGCGCACCCAAGGGCACCCGCACCAGCGTGCCGGGTGCGAGCAACAGCTCACTTCGGTAGGTCAGGCTCGCGCCCACCCCGCTGTGAGCCGGGGTGGCGACCACGACGCTGGGCCAGAAGTGCATGGTTAGCGGTTCTTCCTCAGTCGAACTGTCGGAATGCGGCGTAAGTCGTTGATTTGGCTCAGCATCGGGACATATCCAGACTTTCTGTGGATAACTTTGTTGATAGCTTCATTTTCCGACGTGACAGCCCTTGAAAATCAAGGCTTTTCTTAAACTGCCTTTAAAAAAAGCAGTTTGTAAAAACCATATGAATCAACGACTTGGAGCGAAATGTCAGAAGACAGGTGGATGAAGGGGTGCCTTGGTTGTCATGGCGCACCGCAGCACAAAATTTGTGCATAAGTGGAGCTTGTCAAGCGCCAATTTCGGCAATTTTTGTGTTATTGGCCGCCCCGAGCGCTCGGTATTGACGGTTTCAGGACCCCGGAAAGTCGGGTCAGAAAGGCCGGTGACCCGGGCCGGGACCGCACCCGAATGGCCGGTGAAGCTCCCAAAACGGGAGCATTTCACCTGCCCTGAAAGGCTTCAGCCGGCTGCGCGCAGACGCTTCGAATGCGCATGCACCGCGTCCACCAGGGCCGACACATGGTCGGGCGGCGTGTACTGGCTGATGCCGTGACCGAGGTTGAAGATGTGGGTGGCGCCCGTTCCGGGACCCTGGTGGGGTGCACCAAAACTCTCCAGCACGCGCGCCACCTCGGCATCGATCTGGCCGGGCTGCGCAAACAGCACGTTGGGATCGATGTTGCCCTGCAGCGCCTTGCCCTGGGGGCCTTCGCCCACCTGCGCGCGCGCCTTGGCCAGGTTCACGGTCCAGTCCAGGCCCAGCGCGTGGCAGTCCAGGCCCTTCATGTCGTCCAGCCAGAGGCCTCCGCCCTTGGTGAACACGATGCGCGGAATCACCACGCCTTCGTGCTCGCGCTTGAGTTGTGCCAGCACCCGCCGGGTGTAGGCGAGGCTGAAGTCCTGGAAATTGCCGTCGGCCAGCACGCCGCCCCAGCTGTCGAACACCATCACGGCCTGCGCGCCGGCGTCGATCTGGGCGTTCAGGTAGGCGGCCACCGCGTCGGCATTGATGGCCAGGATGCGGTGCATCAGGTCGGGGCGGCTGTACATGAGGGTCTTGACCGCGCGGTAGTCGTCCGAACCGCCGCCCTCGACCATGTAGCAGGCCAGCGTCCAGGGGCTGCCCGAAAAGCCGATCAGCGGCACACGACCGTTGAGGGCCCTGCGGATGGAGGTGACGGCATCGAAGACGTAGCGCAGCTTCTCCATGTCGGGCACAGCCAGTGCATCCACATCGGACTCGGTGCGCACCGTTTTCGCAAACTTCGGGCCTTCGCCCAGCGCAAACGACAGGCCCAGGCCCATCGCATCGGGCACGGTGAGGATGTCGCTGAACAGGATCGCGGCGTCCAGCGCGTAACGCTCCAGCGGCTGCAGGGTGACTTCGGTGGCGTGGTCCACATTGGTCGCCAGGCCCATGAAACTGCCGGCCCTGGCGCGTGTGGCGCAGTACTCGGGCAGGTAGCGCCCGGCCTGGCGCATGAGCCATACGGGCGTGTGGTCGGTGGACTGGCGCAGGCAGGCGCGCAGGAAGGTGTCGTTCTTCAGAGGAGCAAAGGGCATGGTTCGGCTGGCGGGTTGGCTGCGATGGCAACCATTATCCGGGCAGCACCGCTGCGCGCTGAACGTGAGTGACAAGGCCCCGGCGCATCGGGGTGCCGTTCAGGCGGACTGGTATTTGATGCTGCAACCGTACGCGCGGCTGTTGGGCGTGCTGACCGCCTTGCCCGCCTTGATCTCGGACATGGCCTGGCGCACGTAATTGGTGGCCTTGGGAATGTCGTCGACGCGGGCCGAGGCGATGCTGTCGATGCCGCCGGCATACACCAGCACGCCTTGGGCGTTGACGATGTACATGTGCGGTGTGACGCGAGCCGCGTAGAGCTGGCCCACCCTGGCCGTCTTCGTCCATCAGGGTGGCGGTGGGGCTGGCCTTCTGCTCGACCATCCAGCGTCCGAGCTGGGCCGGCGCCATGTGGTCACCGCTGTCGTCGCGCGTCGAGTTGATCGCCAGCCAGACGCCGCCCTGGGCGGCCACCTCTTTCTGCAAGGCCTGCATGTTGCCCTGGTAATGTTTCTTCACGAACGGGCAGCCCGGGTTGTTCCACTCCAGCACCACCGGCTGGCCTTTGAAGCGGGAGAGCGTCACCGGCTGGCCGGCGGTGTCCATCAGCGTGAAGTCGGGGGCGGGCTGGCCCACCGTGGCGGCCTGGGCGGTGGCCGGGAGCAGCAGGCTGGCAAACGGTGACAGGGCGGTCAGGGCGATGATGGGACGGCGTTGCATGGTGATGACTCCTGATGTCGGGACAAGGATGGCGATGCACAGGATCAGAGCCTGGACAGCGCCGCGCGGACCTCCTCCACACTCAGCACTTCAGACAGCACCCGGGGTGTCTGCCCGTTCTTGTAGATCGCATACACCGGCACGCCGTTGCGGCCCAGCCCGGCCAACGCAGCGGTCACTGCGGGGTCGCGGCGCGTCCAGTCGGCGCGCAGCAAGGCCACGTTCTTGCCGGCCATGTCGCCCAGCAGATCGGCGTCGGCCAGCGTGGTCCGCTTGTTGTACTGGCAGGTCACGCACCAGGCCGCGGTGAAATCCACGAACACCGGGCGGCCTTCGGCAAGCAGGGCGGCCTGGACCTCCGGGCTCCAGGCCTGCCAGCTCACGCCCTGCACGGCGGTGGCCACCGACGGGCCCGGCGTGGATTCCTGCAGACGGGTCACGCTGGGTCCGACCACCCAGCCCAGCCAGGCCAGGCCGGCCAGCGACAGGCTCGCCAGCACGGCGCGCCCGCGCCCGCGCAGACCCAGCGCCCAGACCAGCAAGGCCAGCACCACCAGCAGCATGAGCAGACCGGCCGCGCCGTCGATGCCGCTTTGTTGTCCCAGCACCCAGAGCAGCCAGACCACGGTGGCGAACATCGGGAACGCCATGCCGCGCCGGAAGGTGTCCATCCAGGCGCCGGGGCGGGGCAGGGCGCGCGCCACCGCGGGTATCCAGCTGGCGGCCAGATACGGCAGCGCCATGCCCAGCCCCAGCACCGCAAAGACGGCCAGCGCCTGTGTCGCCGGCAGGCCGATGGCCAGGCCCAGCGAAGCGCCCATGAACGGCGCGGTGCATGGCGAGGCGATGGCCGTGGCCAGCACGCCGGTGAGGAAGGCGTCGGCGGTGGGGTTTTTGGCCTGCAGGCTGGCCAGGCGGCTGGGCACGATGTTGCCGAATTCGAACAAACCGGCCAGGTTCAGGCCGATCAGGGTGAACAGCACCGCGAGACCAGCCACCACCGCCGGGCTTTGCAGCTGGAAGCCCCAACCGAGCTGCTCGCCAGCGGCGCGCAGGCCCAGCAGCAGGCCGCCCAGCGCGGCGAACGACAGCACCACGCCGGCGGTGTAGGCCAGCCCGTTGGCCCGGTGGGCCGCGCGGTCGTTGGCGTGTTTCGCAAAGGCCATGACCTTGATCGCCAGCACCGGGAACACGCAGGGCATGAGGTTGAGCAGCATGCCGCCGAGCAACGCACCCAGCAGCGCAGCGCCCAGCGTGATCGTGCTGGCGCCGCTCGGGGGTGGTGCTGCAACGCGCGCGGCGTTGGCGTCCAGCGCGGCCTGCAGGGCATCGGGCACGGCAACCGGCAGCGGGGCCGGCGCCGGCCAGGCGCCTTGCACCGGCACCTCCAGTCGCGCCCCCGCCAGACCCGGCCCCTGGCCGGGCGGGTTGGCCTCGGCCACCACCAGCGCAAGCTGCGCCGGGCTGTCGCTGCGGTGCGGCGAGAGTGGCACGCGCGCGGTCCAGCGGTCGCCGTCCCAGGCCTGGGTCCAGGGGGAGCCCGGCTCGATCAGGCCGGTGATTTCGGGGTAGAACTCCAGCGTCTTGCCGCGCCAGTCGGCCGGCAGCCGGGCCAGAGAGACGTTGAGGAAGCCGTCTTCGGGTTGCAGGAGGCTGCCGGCGGCCGACTGGTTTCTGGGCGCGGCCGCAAAGCTCGCCGCGAACGCCGCACCGGAGCTGCCGGTCGAGCCCTGCACCGGGATGCTCAACACGAAGCGGCCTTCTTCCGGAATGCATTCCTTGCGGCACACCAGCCAGGCGGCATCGAGCTGCACGGCGATGGCCTCGCCCTGGAAGTCGGGGCCCACGGTCAGCGGCACCGGCAGCACCACCGTGCCGTCGTAGCCGTAGTTGGCCAGGTTGCCGATCGGGAACTTGCGCGGTGTGGGCCAGGCGATGTCGCCGGCGCTCACCCCGGGCGGCAGCGTCCAGCGCAGTTCGGTCGGCAATCCGGAGTCGCCGGCATTTTTCCAGTAGGTGTGCCACTCGGGTGCATGGGTGAGCTGCAACCCGACCCAGACCGTCTGGCCGGGCCCGGCACCGTCGGGCGCGTGCGCCACGAGTTCGGCGCGCGCCTGGTCGCTCTGCACGACGGTTGCCGTGGCGGCCGGGCCGCCAAGCAGGCCCTGTGCGGCCACACCCAGGGGCAGTGCGGCAGCGAGCAGGCAGCTGCCCAGCCAGCGCAGGGCGGCACGGGCGCTGAAGACGGAGAGAGAAGGCATCGGCATGGGGTGTGGACAGGGTGAGGGCGCAAGGTCTGAGCGAAGCGGCTCGACCAAGTTCCTTGGGGGGCTCGGGCAGCGCCGTTTGAATATAAGTCAACACTGTTTTTCTGTCTTGCACGAACCGGCCGGGCCACTGTCCCTTCACAGCCCCGCGGTGATTGGGTACAACCGGGCCAGGGCCGGGACGGGTCTGCATGGAGGTGCGCATGGGATCGATCGTGGAACGCGCGCTGCTGCCGTGGGCGCAGCGCATGAAAACCCGGGTGAACCTGCCGGTTCGGCTGAGCTGGGGCGAGCGCGGCGCCTCTTCCCTGGCCCTGGGCGACTTCGAGCAGCCGCAGGTGGAGATCCGGGTGCGCGATGCCTCGGCCTTGCCGCTGCTGATCGATCCGGGGCTCGACACGCTGGGCCAGGCCTATGTGGAAGGTTTGATCGATGTGGAGGGCTCGGTGCCCGACATCCTGGCCGTGGCACACGGACTGGCCGAAAACGCGCAACCCGAAGGCGGGCTGCTGGGCCGCCTGAGGCGGCGTTTTTGCCACACGCGCGAGAGCGACAGCGAGGCCATCCAGTACCACTACGACGTGTCCAACGCGTTCTACGCCCAGTGGCTGGGCGAGGGCATGGTGTATTCGTGCGGCTACTTCGAGCAGGGCGACGAAACGCTGGAGCAGGCGCAGATTCGCAAGATCGATCACATCCTCACCAAGGTCCGCCTGCAACCGGGCCAGCGCCTGCTGGACATTGGCTGCGGCTGGGGCGCGCTCGTGCTGCGCGCGGCCGGGCGCTTCGACGCGCAGTGCGTGGGCGTGACGCTGTCGCAGAACCAGTTCGATCTGGCCCGTGAGCGGGTGCGCGCGGCCGGGCTGCAGGACCGCATCGACATCCGGCTGCAGGATTACCGCGACGTGCAGGACGAACCCTTCGACTGCATCACCAGCGTGGGCATGTTCGAACATGTCGGACTGGACCACCTCGTGCCCTATTTCGCCCGCATCCGCGCGCTGCTCAAGCCAGGGGGCTGGGCCATGAACCACGGCATCACGAGCACCGATGCGTTAGACGGCGAGACGCGCCATGGGGGCGGTCATTTCATCGATCGCTACGTGTTCCCGCGCGGCGAGGTGCCGCACATCAGCACCGTGTTGCGCACCCTGCAGGAGGGCGGCCTGGAAGCCTTCGACGTGGAAAACCTGCGCCGCCACTACATGAGGACCACCCAGCTCTGGAGCGACGCGTTCGAGGCGAACACGGCCCGCATCAAGCCGCTGGTGGACGAAAAACGCTGGCGCATCTGGCGCATTTACCTCGCCGGCTGCGCCTGGGCGTTCGAGCATGACGAGGTGGCGATCTACCAGGTGCTGTGCCGCGCGGCCGGGCAGAGCGCCAGCGGCTTGCCCTGGTCACGCCGGTGGATCTATGCCGACCGTAAGATCGGCACATGACAAGCCCCACCCGCCTCTGGTCCGACCTCACCACCGCCGACTTCGCCTCGCTCGACAAGGCGCGCACCATCGCCGTGCTGCCGGTGGCGGCGATCGAGCAGCACGGCCCGCACCTGCCGCTGTCGGTGGACACCGACATTGCCCACGGTGTGATCGCGTCCGCCCTTGCCCACCTCGCCCCGGACTCCCCCGCGCTGTTCCTGCCCACGCAGGCGGTGGGCTATTCGCCCGAGCACGCGCGCTTTGGTGGCACGCTCACGCTCAAGGCCGAGACGGTGTTGCGCCTGTGGACCGAGATCGGTGAGTGCGTGGCGGCCAGCGGCGTGAACAAGCTGGTGATCTTCAACGCGCACGGCGGACAGGTGGGCCTGATGGACCTCGTGGCACGCGACCTGCGCGCGCGTCTGGGCATGCTGGTCTACAGCGTGAACTGGTTCCACCTGCCGCTGCTCGACGCCGAGGGGCGGGACCTCAATGCGATGTTCAGCACCGACGAACACCGCTTCGGCATCCACGGCGGCGAGATCGAAACCTCGCTGCTGCGGGCGATCGCGCCGGGCAAGGTGCGCATGGAGCACGCCGCCAACTTCCGGTCCAAGGCGCAGGACCGCGCCGGACAGTTCGAGATCCTGGGCAACGGCAGGAGCGCCAAGCTCGGCTGGCAGATGCAGGACTACAACGCCCACGGAGCCGTGGGCGACGCGGCAGCCGCCACCGCCGGGAAGGGCCACGCGGTGCTCGAAGCCGCAGGCCGCGCACTGGCCCGCCTGCTCGGCGAGATCGATCGGTTGCCCGCCGACACGCTGTCCGATCGCACCGCGTACCAGAAAGACACCCCCGATACCCGTTCGCCCTGAGCCTGTCGAAGGGCTCGCCGGACCGTCGTGCGCCGGCGTCGACCAGCCCGGCCCGGGCGGAAGAGGCTCATGCGTAGGTGATCCAGCTCTTGAAGTCCTGGTGGTCGAGGTGCGGCAGCGTGTTGTAGGTCAGCAGGGTGTGCCGCTTGGGGTTGAACTGGAACTCGGTCACCGCGCTGTTGCGGATGCGCAGGTTCAGCTCGATCGTGGCTTCCGGGCTCAGGCCCAGCACCTGGCCCACGGCGGTGGAGATCGGCCCACCGCTGGAGACCAGCAGCACGTTCTGGCCGTGGTGATGCGCCCGCACGTGGTCCAGCGCGCTGGTGACGCCGTGCACGAACCCGGTGTAGTCGGGCATGCCCTGCGGGCTGACCGTGCCGGCCATCCATTGGGTGAGGCCGTCGCGCAGCAGGCGGAAATGGTGGCGGTAAAGCTCGGGGGCCTCCGCCGCGGTGCGCGGTTTTTGCAGCGGGTGCGGATGGATCGCCCGGATCACCGCTTCGCTGTCGTACTCGTTGAGGCCGGGCCAGGCCAGCGGCACGTGGTCCAGCTTCGCACCTTCGGCGATCCCGGCCCAGGTCTGGGCATGGCGCTTGAGCGTGCCGGTGATCACCGCGTCGAACACCACGCCGCGCTCGGCCCAGTGTTCCCCGAGCCGTCGGCTCTGGCGCTGGCCGAGCTCGCTGAGCTGGTCGTAATCGTCGGCGCCAAACGAGGCCTGGCCGTGGCGCACGAGGTAGAGCGTTCCCATGCAGCACATTCTGTTTCAGCGCGCCCGATGGGCTTTGTCCCGGCAGCGACTGACCGTGCCCGCTGCAGTCGCGCAGGCGTCCGGCATCGGGCGCGGTGATCCGAACACCGGGGCCTTTGGGGTGCTTATCGGGCGGCTTCAGCCCCGGCCTTGTGCTTCAATGAAAAGCTATGTTTGTCGTTCTCTGCCCCCATGTCATTTGACCTGCCGACCCTGCTGGCGCTGCGGTTGGGCATTGACCTCCTGATCGCATTGGCGTTCTGGGCGCAGATGCGCCGCTACCCCACCATCGGTGGGCCGGGCTGGTGGTCGTTCTCGTCGGTGCTGGCCATCCTGGGCTCGGTGATGCTGTGGTCACGCGGCGTTTTGCCCGACGCAGTGACCTTCTCCGTGGGCAACACCGCGCTGGCGGTCAGTGCCCTGTGCGCCTGGATGGGTTTTCGCAGCTACGTCGGCGCCTCCAGGCCCTTGCTGCCGATCCTGGCGGCGTCGGCGGCATTCTTTTGCGTGACGCTGTTCTTCCTGATCGGGTGGGACGTGCTCGCCGCCCGCCAGGCGGCGTTCACCGCCTCGATGCTGGCCATCACGGTGTTCTCGTTTCTGGAGATCCGGCGCGCGGACCCGCAGCGCCGGGTGCCCGAGATGCAGGCGCTCAGGTGGCTCACCGTTGTTGAATTCCTCGGTTTGGTGGGGTTTGCCGTGGCCCTGCGGACCGACGGCCTGTCGCAGGCGGACGTGGTGCCGCCGTTCATCTTCTTCTTCCTGCTCACGAAGCTGCTGCGCGTGGTGCTGTACGGCGCGCTGGTGTCTTTCCGGCTGCGCATGGAGGGTGACCGGGCGCGCCAGGGCCTGCTGCAGCGCGAGGCCGACTCGCGGGCCCTCATCGACAACCTCAGCGCGGGCGTGATGGTGTTCCGACCCGATCACAGCTTGTCGAGCATCAATGCCGCTGCCCGCCGTTTCCTGGGCTGGAGCGACGGGGGTGCGAACCCGGCCGTGGCCGAACCGTCGGTCGACGGCTGGAAGATGCTGCGCGAAGACGGTCAGCCGATGCGCCGTCACGAGATGCCGTTCGAGCGTGTGCTCGCCACCGGTCAACCGGTGCGCAGCGTGGTGATCGGCATGCCACAAGGCACAGCGCAGGGCGTCAACTGGGCGGTGTGCAACGCCTATCCCGAGAACAACGCGCAAGGCGGCCTTCGCCATGTGGTGCTGACCTTCATCGACATCACTCCGCTGAAGAACGCCCAGGCGCAGCAGAAACACCTGCAGGCCCAGCTGGCGCAGTCGCAGAAGATGGAAGCGCTGGGCACGCTGGCGGGCGGGGTGGCGCACGATTTCAACAACATCCTGGCCGCCATCCTGGGCAATGCCGACCTGGCGCGCCAGGATCTGCCACCCGATTCGGCCTCGCGCGAAAGCCTGCACGAGATCAGCACCGCCGCGCGCCGCGGCCGCGAACTCGTGCGCCAGATCCTGGCGTTCAGCCGCCAGCAGCCGGTGGAGCGCACGCGGGTCAACGTGTGCACCGTTCTGGCCGAGTCCTGCACCTTGCTGCGCGGCGCCCTGCCGCCCCAGGTGGAGCTGGTGCAAAGCTGCGCGCCCGACACCTTGTCCATCGAAGCGGACGCGACCCAGATCGGGCAGGTGGTGGTCAATCTGTGCACCAACGCCATCCATGCGCTGGACGGCCGCCCCGGGCGCATCGAGTGTGTTGTCGACGCATTGCCCGGGCACTCTTCCTTGCTGCCGCCCGAGCTGGCGAAGGCCTGCGTGCAACTCGGTGTGGAGGCGGTTCGGCTGCGCGTGAGCGACAACGGCTGCGGCATGGCGGAGGCGGTGCGCAACCGGATGTTCGAGCCCTTTTTCACCACCAAGCCGGTGGGCCGTGGCACGGGCCTGGGCTTGCCGGTGGTGCTGGGCATCGTTCAGGTGCACGGCGGTGCGATCGAGGTCGACACCGAGCCTGGCCGGGGCACCACCTTCACGCTGTATTTCCCCGCAGCTCCCGAGCTGCCCGATGCCCCGGGCGAGACATCCTCTGCCCACAACCGGGTTGAACCCGTCACAATGGACTCGATCCCACCCGTGCCCTCCAGCGCAACCAGCCCCCTATCCGACCACGCCATGGCTGAAGATCCCACCGCGGTTCCACCCCACATCCTCTACCTCGACGACGACGACACCCTGGTGTTTCTCGTGCGCCGCCTGCTGGAACGCCGGGGTTACCGTGTGACGGCCCTCACCTCGCAGACCGAGGCCATCGACGCGGTGCGGGCATCGCCCAACGGCTTCCAGCTGCTGCTGACCGACTTCAACATGCCCGGCATGTCGGGGCTGGAGGTGGCCAAGGCGGTGCTGGAGATCAACCCGCAACTGCCGGTGGCGGTGGCGTCGGGCTACATCACCGACGAGTTGCAGGTGCAGGCCCGGGCCGCCGGGGTGCGCGAGGTGGTCTTCAAGACCGACGCGGTCGAGGCGTTCTGCGAAGTGGTTGCGCGGCTGGTTCGCCCGGAACCTGGCTGAGCGCGGCTGTCTCGCAACGGATCAAACGGCGCCGAGCACGCGCGCCAGCGCCGAACTGTCGACGTTGCCGCCGCACAGGGTGGTGCCCACCACCTGCCCCTGGAGGCCATCCCGCTCCTGCCAGGCCGCTGCAAAACTCGCGGCGCCGGCTCCCTCGGCCACGTTGTGCGTGTCGGCAAACAGGGCCCGCATGGCCGCGGCCACCTCGGTGTCGGTGACCTGAACAATGTGGTCGAGGTGTGGCGCGAGCACGTCGAGAGCGGCCTGGTCGGCCACGCGGCAGGCCATGCCGTCGGCCAGCACGGTGCTCACGGGCGAAGCCACCACGCGGCCGGCGGCCAGCGAATCGGCGTAGGTGGTGGCGTGGGCGCTGACCACGCCGACGATGCGCACCGGGTGGCCCAGCGCGAGCTTGGCGGCGATGGCCGAACAGGCGCCCGATCCCTGGCCCACAGGCACGTACACCACGTCCATCTGCGGCACGGCCTGAAAGTATTCCCACCAGGCGGTGCTCACGCCGCGCAGCAGGTCGGGGTGGAAGCTTGGCACCATGTGCGCGCCGCGCGCACTGGCCAGCGCCATCGCATGCTCGCGGCTTTCCTGAAAGTCCTCGCCGTGCTCGATCAGCGTGGCACCCAGCGAGCGCATGGCGGCGTTTTTCTCCACCGAGTTGCCGTGCGGCACGACGATGCTGCAGGCCACTCCGTGCAGGCGCGCGGCCCAGGCGATGCTCTGGCCATGGTTGCCGCGGGTGGCGCAGATCACTTCCATCGGCAGTTCGCCCCGCTGTTGCAGCTGGTCGAAGTAGGTCAGGCCGCCGCGGATCTTGAAGGCGCCCACCGGCGTGTGGTTTTCGTGTTTGACCCAGCAATCGGTTCCCAGGCGGGCACTCAGGGTGGCCCATCGGTACTGCGGCGTGGCCTGGAACGACCGGTAGACCACGGCGGCGGCGGCCTGCATGTCGGCGAGGGTGGGCAGGTGTGTGTTCATGGGGGCGAGAGCAGGGTGATGCGGCCGCGGGCCGGGGTGTGAAGCTCGGCAGAGAGACTGGCGGGACCCTCGTGGACATCCAGTACGTTCATGTCCTCCAGCCCCCCCAGGGCCAGCAGCGCCGCGCGCAGCCCGGCCGCACCGGCGTGCCGCAGGCGCAGCCGGTGCAGCGCGATGCCACTTTCCGCCATCTGCAGGCTCGGGTGTACCGGGCCCCACTGGATGAGCGTGGGCAGCGCGCCGTTGAACAGCCGCTGGCCGTCGTCGCGCACGCTGATGCGCCAGTGCAGCGGGCCGTGGGGCGTCTGGCGCGAGGCGTCGAGCACCGGCCCACGTTGAATGCCGATGGCCTGCCATGCCACCAGTGCCGCGTCGATGTCGGGCACGCTGGCCACCCAGTGCACCAGTTGCGGCCCGTCCTTTTCCAGGCGCGCCTGCAGGGTCGGGTCGTCGAGGTCGAACCAGCGCTTGAACCCGTTGCCGCGCGTGGGCGTGGCCGCCGGGTTGATGGCGATGATCTCCAGATAGGCCGCTGGTGACGCCTCGCCCTGCAGCTTGAGCAGGCGGTTGTGGGTGCCGAACAGGGGGTGTTCGCCACCCGGGCCCGGCGTCACGCCCAGGGTGGCTTCGCACCAGGCCACGCCCTCGTCCAGCGTGCGAGCCGCCACCACGAGGTGGTCGATGCGGGGCGTCACAGCGTGACCTGTCCGCTGATGCAGGTGACGGACGAGCCGCCGACCCAGACGGTGCCGTCGGCCGTGCGCTCGATGTGCACGCGTCCGGCACGGCCCATGGCCGTGCCCTGCGCGGCCAGGTAACGCGGCGGCGCCAGGCCTGCCGCCATGAGCCATTGCGCCAGCGCCGCGTTCAGACTGCCGGTGACCGGGTCTTCGCTCAGGCCGTCGAGCGTGTGGAAGAAGGCGCGCACCTCGAGCGCGGTGTCCGAGCCTTCGGGCTGCGGTCCGACCACGCCGATGTCCAGCCCCGCCAGCACCGCGGCGTCGGGCCGCACCGCCAGCACCTGCGCCGCCGTGCGCAGCATCACGCTGCGCCAGGGCGGTCCGTTGTCGCACCAGGCGTGCGCCACGATGTCGGCGCGCGATAGCCCGAGGCCGCGCGCGATCAAGGCCACGTCGGCTTCGTCCAGCGGCCCGCTGCGGCGCAGGGGCGGCGCCGCAAAGGCCAGCCGGGTGCCTTCGCGGCGGATGTGCACCAGCCCGACACCGCACTCCTGCACCACATGCTCGGCGCGAGGCTGTCCACCCGCAGCCAACCAGGCGTGGCAGGTGCCGAGCGTGGGGTGCCCGGCGAACGGCAACTCGCGCCCCGGACAGAAAATGCGCACGCGGTAGTCGGCCCCCGCTGCGCGACCCTGGTCGGACGGCGGCAGCACGAAGGTGCATTCGGAGAGGTGGGTCCAGTTGGTGAAGCGCTGCATGGCCTCGGTGTCGAGGCCGCTGCCGTCGAGCACCACCGCCAGCGGGTTGCCCAGGCAGGGCGTGGCGGTGAAGACATCGACTTGTTGAAACGGACGTGGGGTCATGGGTCAGACCCCGTGCTGCTCGCGGATGGCGCGTGCCAGCGCTGCGATGCCCACCGCCATCTGTTCGACGGTCGCCGTCACGAAGCTCAGGCGCAGCGTGCGCGGGTCGGCGTGGTCGGCATAGAAGGCGCTTCCCGGCACGAAGGCCACGCCGTGCTCGATCGCGTGTGGCAGCAGCTCGGTGGCGTTCATGCCGTCGGGGAGCCGGACCCACAGGAACATGCCACCGTCGGGCTCGTTCCATTGCACGTCCAGCCCCGTCATTTCGCTGCGCAGCGCGGCCAGCATGGCGTGGCACTGGCGCCGGTAGAGCGCGCGGATGGTCGGCACATGGCGTTCGAGGAAGCCGTCCTTGAGCACCTCGGCCACCACGCGCTGGTTGAAACTCGGGCTGTGCAGGTCGGCGGCCTGTTTGGCCTGCAGCAGCTTGGGGTAAATCGCAGCGGGTGCCACCATGAAGCCCAGGCGCAGGCCGGGCGCCAGGATCTTGGAGAAGGAGCCGAGGTAGATGCAGCCATCGGGGTTGAGTGCGGTCAGCGGCGTGGGCGGTGGCTGGTCGAACCACAGATCGCCGTAGGGGTTGTCTTCCACCAGCGGCAGCCCCACGCGCGCGGCCGCGGCCACCAGCGCCTGGCGTCGGGCCAGGCCCATGCTGCGCCCGGTCGGGTTCTGGAAGTTGGGCAGCACGTAGAGGAAACGCGGCGCGGCCTGGGGGCTGCTGGCCGGATCCAGGTCGAGCGTGAGCAGGCGGCGGCGCTCCATGTTCTCGGGCTGGTCTTCGCCGGCGCCGAGTTGCTGCAGCAAGGCGTCCACGTCCACGCCCCCGGCGTCGCTGGCCACGCCCTCGATCTGCGGCTCCATCGGGGCAAACGCCTGCAACGCACCGAGGTAGGTGGGCGTTTCCACCAGCACGCGGCTGCCGCTGTCGAGCAGCACCTTGGCCACCAGGTCCAGGCCCTGCTGGCTGCCGCTGGTGATCAGCACCTGCGCCGGGTCGACCGGCCAGGGCAGGCTGGCAGCGACCCATTCGCGCAGCGGGGCATGACCTTCGCTGGCAGCGTATTGCAAGGCACTGCGGCCGTCCTCGACCAGCACGCGGTCGCAGGCTGCACGCATGGCCTCGATCGGAAAGGTGTCGGGTGAAGGCAGGCCACCGGCGAAACTGATGATGCCCGGGCGTTCGGTGAGCTTGAGCAACTCGCGGATCACCGATGGGTTCATGCGATCGGTGCGACGGGCGAGGGTGAAGGGCGAGCTGGGCAGGTCGTCGGGTTTCATGGGTTCTCCGTTCAGGTTCGTGTGAGGCGTGCGGTGTCGTGTACCGGCATTTTCCTGGCCGTGAAGACGGTGGCGATGACGGCGGTTGCAAAACCCAGCGTGGTGGCGTCCAGCCGTTCGCCGAGCAGCGGCACGGCAAACAGCATGCCCAGGAAGGGCTGCACCAGTTGCACCTGGCTCACGCGAACCGTGCCGCCCAGGGCGAGGCCTCGGTACCAGGCAAAGAAGCCAAGCCACATGGAAAACACCGCGGTGTAGGCAAAGCCCCACCAGGCCGAGGCGTTCAGCGATGTTTCAGGGAAAGTGAGCACGGCCAGCGGGAGCGTGAGCGGCAGGGCCAGCAGCAGCGCCCAGCAGATCACGTGGTCGGCGCGCATGTGTTGCGACAGCCGCGCGCCATGGCCGTAGCCGACGGCGGCGCAAAGCATCCCTGCCAGCAGCAACGCGTCGGCCGGGTGGATGGACAGGCCTTCACCGCCCGAGCGCAGCACCGCAAAACCCACCACCAGCGCGCTGCCCATCGCCGCACAGAGCCAGAAGCCGGCGGACGGGCGCTGCCGGTGCAGCACGGCGCCCACCGCGGCGGTGGCCAGCGGCAGCACGCCCACGATCACGCTGGCGTGCACCGCCTCCACGTGGCGCATGGCCACCGAGGTGAACAGCGGGAAGCCGAACACCACGCCGGCCGTGGTGATGGCCAGCGGCAGCAGGTCGTCGCGACGGGGCCAGGGTGCGCGCGTGGCGACGAGGAACGCGACCGAGAGCAGTGCGGCGACGACGGCGCGGCCCAGCGCCACGAACACGCCCGACATTTGCGGCGCATCCACCGTGCCCACGGCCAGCCGTGTCATGGGCAGGGTGAGCGCAAACAGGGTCACGCCCAGCAGGCCCAGCAGCAGCCCCTGGTTGGCGGGCTGGTCGCGCCAGCGCAGTGCGGGCGTCGCCCCGGTGGTCATGCCGTCGCCATCCACACCGCCGTGGCCACCAGCACGGCGGCCAGCACGCGGTTGAACCAGACCAGCCGGCGACCCTGTGCGAGCCAGTGCCGCAACAGGGCGCCAGCCAGCGCGTAGGTGAAGTTGCTGGTGAAGGCGAAGAACACCATCACCACGCAGATGATGGCCAGCCGCTCCCCGGGATTGGTGGCGGGCTCGCCGTTGGCGTTGACCACCCAGCCCGCGGTGAGCGTGAGTGCCAGCATCCAGGCCTTGATGTTCAGGAACTGCAAGCCCACGCCCTGCAGGAAGCTCACGTCGAGGCGCGATGCCGCCACCTCGGACAGCGTCGAGGCGCCCGCCAGCTGCCAGGCCAGCCAGACCATGTAGCCCACGCCCAGCAACTTCACGCCCCAGCTCAGGGCGGGCACACCCAGCACCAGGGCACCCAGCCCGAGGCCGCTGACCAGCATGAGCAGCGTCCAGCCCGCAGGCACGGCGAGGCAGAAGCGCAGCGCGCGTCGCAGGCCCAGGTTGGCCGCGAGCGCCGTCGACAACGTGGTGTTGGGTCCGGGCGAAAAACTCATGGCCGTGCAGAACAGCAGCAGCGCGGTCAATTCGGCGGTGGTCATGGGCAGCAGGGCGTGGAGCTTGTCAATGCAGGAGCATCAATGTAATCTTTTGCGCCAATACACAACCAATACAGATCGCCAACGCAGTTGTGAATCTGTATTGCTTGCCTCAACAGTACACACCCACCCGCCAGGACGCATCCGACATGCTGCTGAAGACCTCCGCACAGTCGCTCACCGAGCAACTCGCCGTGCGTTTTTCCGACCGCATCCGCAGCCGCCTGTTGCCGCCCGGCGCACGCCTGCCGTCGGTGCGCCAGTGCGCTGCGCAGCACGGCGTGAGCACAGCCACCGTGGTCGCGGCCTACGACCAGTTGCTCGCCCAGGGACTGGTGCACGCGCGCAAGAACCGCGGTTTCTTTGTGCGCGAAATGCCCGGCGCGCGCGCCGATGGCGCAGTGCCCGAGGTCAAGACGGCAGTGCGCATGGGCGTGTCGCCGGTCAACGCCACGGCCTTGATCCGGGGCATGTTCCACAAGGTCAGCAACAAGCCGCACCCGGGCATGGGCGTGTTTCCTGCCGACTGGCTGGAGTCCACCTTCATGCCGGCCGCGGTGCGCAAGGTCACCAGCACGCGGGCGCTGCAGGATTTCTCCCTTCAGTACGGGGAGCCGCTGGGCGACAGCGGCCTGCGCCGTGTGCTGGCGCAGAAGCTCGGCACGCTGAGCATCCATACCGAGGCCGACCACATCATCACCACGGTGGGTGCCACCCACGCGCTGGACATCGTGAGCCGCACCCTGCTGCGTGCCGGCGACCCGGTGATGGTGGAGGAGCCAGGCTGGGCGGTGGAGTTCGCGCGCCTCGCGTCCCTGGGCATGCGCATCCTGCCGGTGCCCCGGCGCGCGGACGGGCCCGATCTGGAGGTGATGGCGAAGTACTGCGATCTGCACAGCCCCAAGCTCTACGTGAGCGTGAGCGTGTTTCACAACCCCACCGGCTATTGCCTCTCGCCGGGCAGCGCACACCGCCTGCTGCAAATGGCCAGCCAGCACGATTTCCACATCGTCGAGGACGACACCTACAGCCACATCGCGCCCGAGCACGCCACCCGCCTGAGCGCTCTGGATGGTCTGCAACGCACCATCTATGTGAGCGGCTTTGCCAAGATCCTGGCGCCCAACTGGCGCATCGGCTACCTGGCCGCCCCACCCGCGCTGGTGGAGTCGCTGCTCGACACCAAGCTGCTGAGCACGCTCACCACGCCAGCGCTGCTGGAAAAGGCGCTGGCGCTGTGCATCGAGCAGGGCCAGCTGCGGCGTCACGCAGAACGCATCCGGAGCCGGCTCGATGCG
Organism: Hydrogenophaga sp.; assembly: GCF_030373225.1. GTDB lineage: Bacteria > Pseudomonadota > Gammaproteobacteria > Burkholderiales > Burkholderiaceae_C > Hydrogenophaga. Next base: position 45,157 of record NZ_JAUCZG010000032.1, read on the forward strand.
GCGCGTGCACGCAGCGTGAAACTGGCACTGGCGGCGGGGTGCAGCTTTGCGGCCGAGCCGGTGGGCTTGTTTGGCTGGGTCGATACCGGCGTGGACACCGATGAGCTCGCGCAGCGCATGCTGGACGAGGGGTACCTGATTGCCCCGGGCGCCCTGTTTCACGCGGCACGCACGCCCAGCACACTCATGCGCATCAACTTCGCCACCACGCAGGACGCAGCCTTCTGGCGCGTGTTCACCCGGCTGACCCGAAGCCACCGGTCTGCGGCTCAGTAGGCGGTGGGCGGTGGATCGGTGCTGCCGAAGAGGTCGCTGCCCTCGGCGTTGAGGATGCGGGCGAGGATGCGGTCGATCTTTCTGGCCTCGGCCCGCATGAGCGGCAAGGCGCGTGCGAACAGGCTCCAGTCACCGGCGCGGGCTGCGAGTTCCAGGCCCTTGGCCAGTCGGGCTCCACGCTCGGCCGTCATGCTGCCCAGCGAGCCCTTGAGGCCATGCGCATGTGCCACGGCGGCGGCGGCGTCGCGGGCCGCCAGCGCGCGCTCCATGTCCTCCAGCCGCGATGCCAGGTCGCTGCGCATGGCCGTGGCCAGTTGCCGCAGGGTTTCTTCGTCACCGTCGAGGCGGCGGCGCAGCTTCTCCACATCCAGCGCCTGCGGAGGGGTCAGCGGCTGCCCGGGGGGCATGGCGAGCGGGCTGCCGGCCGGCAGGTCCGGCGCCTGTTCACCGGCCAGCAGCGCCAGCACACGGTCCATCTCGCGCATCAAGGCCTGAGGGCTCACGGGTTTGGGGGTGTAGCCGTCCATGCCCGCAGACAGGCAACTGTCTCGGTCTCCCGGCATGGCATTGGCCGTGACCGCCACGATCGGCGTGCGCTGCAAGCGCCGTCTGGATTCCGCCTCGCGGATCAACTGGGTGGCTTGCAGCCCGCTCATGCCGGGCATCTGCACATCCATCAACACCAGGTCGATGCCCCCCTGTTCCCATTGCGCCACGGCCTGTGCGCCACCGCGTGCCACACGAACGATGCATCCCAGGCGCAGCAGCAACTGGCGCAGCATCATTTCGTTCACCGGATGGTCTTCAGCGAGCAGCACCACCATGCCCGCGTAGCGCGGGCCGGCGTCGGCGATCTCGATCAGTTCCATGGGCGCGCTCAGGGGGCCACCGTTTTCCACCGGGGCCTCCTGCAAGGGCAGCGTGAGGGTGAACGTGCTCCCCTGGCCGAGTTCGCTCTGCAGGTCGATCCTGCCGCCCATCAGGCTGGCCAGACGTGAACAGATGGCCAGTCCCAGCCCGCTGCCGCCGTACCTGCGGGCGGTGGACGCATCGGCCTGCGTGAACGCTTCGAAGATCGTGGCCTGCTGCTTGCGTCCGATGCCGACACCGCTGTCCTGCACCTTCAACTGGAGCTGCCGCAGTGACTGGCCCTCCGGCCTGGGGCTGGACACCGTCACGTCGATGCGGCCATTGCGCGGCGTGAACTTGATCGCGTTGGACAACAGGTTGACGACCAGCTGGCCCAGTCGCCCTGCGTCACCCATGACCCATTGCGGCAGGTCGGGGTGCAACACCAGCTGGAACGCCAGGGGCTTCGCCCGTGCCTGCTCGGCATGGGGACCAGTGGCCTCCCGCAGCGCCCGGTGCAGGTCGAAGCGCGTGTGTTCGATGTCCAGCTTGCCGGCTTCAATGCGCGACAGATCGAGGATGTCATTGAGCAGACCCAGCAGCGAATGCGCTGAGCTGTCCATGAGCGCAAGCCAGCTGGCCTGCTCGGCGTTCAGCGGGGAGTCCATCAGCATGCGGGTGAGGCCCATCAGCGCGTTGAGCGGCGTGCGGACCTCGTGGCTGATGTTGGCCAGAAACTCGCTTTTGGCCCGGCTGGCCTGTTCGGCCAGTTCGCGCGCCCGCGCGCCGTCCTGTTCGATGCGCTTGCGCTCTTCGATGTCGGCCAGCGTGCCCATGAGCCGCAGGGGTTGGCCTTTGGCGTCGTGCTCGGCCACCATGCCGTGGGTCTCCACCCACATCCAGCCAGTGGCGGTGCGCACCCGGTGCTGAACCACGGCCCGCTGATCGCCACCCTTGAGCAGGGCGTTCATAGCCGACTCAAGCAGGGGCTTGTCTTCCGGGTGGACGCGAGCCTGCAGATCCTTCAACGACCAGGACGCGTCCCGGGCGATGTCGCCCACCAGTTCGCCCCAACGCGCAGTGAGAAAGACCTGCCGGGAAGGCAGTTGCCAGTCCCACAGCGCCAGTCCGGCGGCCTCCACGGCCATCTGGAGCCGGTCGCGGGTCTCGTCCAGCGCTTCTTCGGCCAGCAGGCGGCTGTTGGATTCGCGATGCACCGAACTGCGCAGCCGGTCGAGCTGGCGGTTCTGGTGCTCCACCTCGCCCAGCAGTTGCTGGACGCGTGACTTCTCCTGCGCCAGTTCATTGAGCGTGCGCTGCAGATCCAGTGCCAGGCGGTCAGGTGTCATGAGCCATTGTGAAGTTTGGTGCTGATTCGGCCCACCCCGAGAGGGGCGTCAGCTGCCGCCCAATACCTCCCAGCGCTCCATTGCCCGAAGCCATTCAGCCTCGATATCGGCATGGCGGGCGCCAAGTTGAGCCGCGCGCGCGGGATCGGTGCTGAAAAGTTGACCACCACCCAACTCGTTGTCCACGTTCGCCTGTTCTGCTTCCAGCTCGGCAATGCGTGCCGGCAGGGCGTCGAACTCGCGCTGCTCCTTGTAGCTGAGTTTTTTCCTGCTCGCCACGGAGGCGGCTGCGGGGGGTGACGTCGTCACTGCCACGGTTTTTGCAGCGGGTGTTGCCGCAGGCGCGTCTTTCCCGCGCTGCAGGGCCTCCGAGCGCGCGGATTGTGTGAGCCAGTCCTGCACGTCACCCACGTATTCGCGCCAGCGGCCTTCGCCTTCGAACACCAGTGTGCTGGTGACCACGTTGTCCAGGAAGCGCCGGTCGTGGCTCACCAGGAACACCGTGCCCTCGTATTGCTGCAGCAGATCTTCCAGCAACTCCAGCGTGTCGATGTCGAGATCGTTCGTCGGCTCGTCCAGAACGAGCACATTGGCCGGGCGCGCAAACAGGCGCGCCAGCAACAGCCGGTTGCGCTCGCCGCCCGAGAGCGTGCGCACCGGCGCGTTGGCCCGAGCCGGCGAGAACAGAAAATCGCTCAAGTAGCTCTTCACGTGCGTGCGCTTGTTGCCGATCTCGATCCATTCGCTGCCGGGACTGATGAAGTCTTCGAGCGTGGCGTCCAGGTCCAGTTGATCACGCATCTGATCGAAGTACGCCACGCTGACCTTGCTGCCCTGCCGCACGGTGCCGCTGGTGGGCTGCAACTCGCCGAGGATGATCTTCAGGAGCGTGGTTTTGCCCGCTCCGTTCGGGCCGATCAGGCCGATCTTGTCGCCGCGCAGGATGGTGGCGGAGAAGTCACGGATCACGGTGCGCTGGCCGCCGTCCACCGTGGCGAAGGATTGCGTCACTTTCTCCAGTTCGGCCACGATCTTTCCGCTGGAGCTGCCGCTGGCCACCTCCAGCTTCACGCTGCCCAGGGCGTCGCGCCGCTGGGCGCGTTGTTCGCGCAAGCGCTCCAGCCGCGTGATCCGGCCCTGGGCGCGCGTGCGGCGGGCTTCCACACCCTTGCGAATCCACACCTCCTCCTGCGCCAGCAGTTTGTCGGCGCGCGCGCTGATCACCGCTTCCTGTGCCATCTGCTCTTCTTTCAAGAGCTGGTACTGCGCAAAGTTGCCCGGGTAGCTCAGCAGCCGTCCCCGGTCCAGCTCCACCATGCGCGTGGCCACCCGGTCCAGAAATGCCCTGTCGTGGCTGATCGTCACGAGGCTGCCCTTGTATTCCAGCATCAGGTCCTCGAGCCATGTGATGCTGTCCAGATCCAGGTGGTTGGTGGGTTCATCCAGCAGCAGCACGTCAGGGCGGCTCACCAGCGCCTGCGCCAGCGCCACGCGCTTCTTGTTGCCCCCTGACAGCTCTCCCACCCTGACCGCTCCGTCAAGGTGCAGACGGTGCAGTGTTTCTTCCACCCGCTGTTCCCAGTTCCAGGCATCGAGGGCTTCGATCCGGTTTTGCAGCGCGTCCAGATCCAGACCGTCTGCGCCACTCAAATAGAGATCGCGCGCTGCGCTGGCGTCGGCCAAACCAACGCTTGCCGCTTCGAACACGGAGGACTGCAGATCCAGAATGGGTTCCTGCGGCACGTAGGCGATGCGCAAGCCCGTCTGCACTTGCAAGGTGCCGTCATCCGGCTTCTCAAGCGAAGCCAGGATCTTGAGCAGGGAAGACTTGCCCGTCCCGTTTCGACCGATCAGGCCAACCCTTTCCTGGGCCTCCAGCGCAAAGTCGGTGTGGTCAAGCAGCGCCACATGGCCAAAGGCCAGTTGAGCGTTCTGAAGAGTGATGAGTGCCATGCAAAGCCTGAGACAAAAGAGCCCCGATTATCTGCGCCCCCCTCCTGAGCCCGGGCACGTGCACTATAGGAAGGTGAAGGGAGAGCCAGGCTGCGATGCCGTGCCCTCGGAGCGTGCATCGTGTGATGCTGGTCCGTGAGGGGAGGCTTCACGAAAGGCGCGCCTGAAAAACTTTTCGCAGGCTGTTTGACCGGAGCCCAAAATCTGGCATATACTGCAAGGCTTCGCTGAACACGGCGAGCCAACCGCAAGGTGGCTCGCAGGGCAAGCGGAGACGCAGAAAAGGTAGTGAAAAGAAACTGAGTGAAAACCCTGGTTCTTTTGACAACACTCCAAAAACTGTGTCATAATACGAGGCTCAGCTGATCGCAGCTAAGCAAGCAGACGAAGGTGGTAAATGCCGCCGGGTTTGCGGGTTCATTAAAAATATACAGCCGATAAGCGTGGGCGTTTGAAGGAGATTGCGAAA
>NZ_JAUCZG010000033.1 GCF_030373225.1 Hydrogenophaga sp.
AAATTCATGCGCTCAGCAGGCTTCGCTGCGCCGGTTTTGAACACCATCCCTAGACCGCCTCAACTGCCGAGACAATGCAGGAATACTCAGCGATAGGTTTAGTTTTTCTATATTGTCAACTATCAAGGAACGCCGATTTCCCCCCCGAGGTCGCCGAGTGCGCCGCGGCCAGCCGCAAGGCCTCCGGCGTGGTGCCTGTCCAGTCGTGAAAAGCTCTGAAAAACGAGTTCGAATTTTCGATTCCGAGCAGAAACGAGATCTCGCTGTTTGAAAGTTTGGTTTGCGACAGGTAGTGGCGCGCCAATTCTTCGCGCGTCTGGTTGACCAGCGACTGGAACGTCAACCCTTCGTTGCCAAGCCGGCGCTGCAGGGTGCGCTTGCTCATTGCCAGCCTACCGACCATGGCGTTCATTGAAGCTTGGCCGCCGGGTAGCGACTCCAGCAGCAAGGCCCGCACCCGCTCGCTTACAGTGGCGGTTTCTTCCAGCTCGGCCAAGCGGCGGCGCAGGTCGCACGCGAAGACCTGCCAAATCGAGTCGTTGGCGGTCAGGAAGGGCAGCGCGGCGTTGGCGGCAGAGAACGTGATGCTGGGCGATTTTCCCTTCACCACTGACGCGCCGAAGAACTGCTCATAGGCGGGCAATGGATCTGGAAGGCCCGGCATGATCACCCGGGTCGCATGAACGATCTCACGGGTGCCCAGCTGAGCCAAGCGTACGAGGAATGAACCGCCCCGTATTTGAACTGACCCCCAGAAGTTGGACGAACTTCAAGGGGTTTCATGAAGAAGTATTAAACAGAATTCAAGCTGGAAGTCGTCAGGCCCAGCCGCTTGCGGGCCTGGGGGTGGCTCACCGCGTCGGGCTGATCGTGCGCGTACTGCCGCAGCACGTCGGTGAAGCTGGCGTCGGCGCTGAGCCCCAGGCGCGGGGCGCGGGCACTCTCGAAGTGCGAGGGCCAGGCCGAAACAATGCCGGCCACCGTGGCGTCGGGCTTGTGCGTGATCAGGGTCATCACCTCGGGTCCCGCCAGAGACTCGAACGCGGCCAGCATCTCGCGCACGCTCACGGTGAGCGCCGGCAGGTTGAGCGCCGTGCGGCCGCCGAAGGCCTCGCGGCTGGCTTCGGCCACGGCCACGATCCCGGCGACGGTGTTCGCAGGCGACGACAGCGCCACGCGTGTCTCCAGGTCCACCGGGCACGCGCTGGGTAGACCGGCCAGTGGTTCGCGAAAAAGGCCGGAGAGAAAGCCCGAGGCTGCGCCGTTGGGGCGTCCCGGACGCACCGAGACAGTCATGAGGCGTGCGGCGCGGCCATCGATGAAGCCCTTGCGGGTGTAGTCGGCCACCAGCTGCTCACACACGAACTTGTGGATGCCATAGCTCGACTGCGGCGTGGGCAAGGTGTCGTCGCGCACCACGGCCGGCAGGGGCACGTCGGCGTCGCCGCCAAACACCGCGACCGAGCTCGAGAAAAAGAACAAGGTCGGTGGATGACCCGCCAGCGTTTGCGCGCGGCAGGCGTCGAGCAGGCTGCGCGTGGTGTCAAGGTTGGCGTGCAGACCCAGGTCAAAGTTGGCTTCGCATTCGCCAGACACGGCGGACGCAAGGTGGAACACCGCGTCCCAACGCTGCGTCATGAGTGCAGGAATCTGCGCCAGCAAGTCACCCGTGGTGTGTCGCACCCGCGGGTCGGCCAGCAGGGTGGCGTCGCGCGGGGCCACCAGGTCGGCCAGCATCAGTTGTTCGATGGGCCGATGGCGCAGCGTGCCTTGCTTCAGCAGGGTGCGGGCAAGTCGGTCGCCGAGGAAGCCGGCACCGCCGGTGATGAGGATGTTCATGGTTGTGTTTTCCGGGCTGCCTTGTAGCTGCGCAGCCAGTCGAGGCCTTCGCTGGTGCCCGCCTTGGGGCGGTATTCGCAGCCCACGAACCCGCTGTAGCCGAGGGTGTCCAGCAGGTCGAGCAGGTGGGAAAAGTTCACTTCGCCCAGGTCGGGCTCGTGGCGGTCGGGCACACCCGCGATCTGGATGTGGCCCACGCCGGCAAAGTGCTTCTGCAAGCGCTTGCTGAGGTCCCCTTCCATGATCTGGCAGTGGTAGAAGTCCATCTGTACCTTGAGGTTGGGCGCGCCCACCTCGGCCAGCACGTCGTGGGCTTGCTGTTGCAGGTTCAGGAAATAGCCCGGCATGTCGCGGCTGTTGATCGGTTCGATCAGCAGGTTCACGCCCAGCGGTGCCAGGCGTGCGCCGGCCTGGCGCAGGTTGTTCACATACGCGTTCCGGCACGCAGAGGCTTCGCTGCCGGCCGGCACCAGGCCCGCCATCGCATGCACCCGCCGGCAACGGGTGGCTTCGATGTAGGGCAGGGCCTGCTCCAGTGCAGCAGCAAACTCGGCCTCTCGACCGGGGTGGCAGGCCATGCCGCGCTCACCGGCGGCCCAGTCCCCGGGTGGCAAGTTGAACAGGGCTTGTGTGAGGCCGTTGTCCTTCAGGCACGAGGCGATGTCGTGCGGTGAGTGGTCGTATGGAAAGAGGTACTCCACTGCATCGAAGCCATCGCGTGCAGCGGCGGCAAAGCGATCAAGGAACGGTACCTCGGTGTACATCATCGAAAGATTGGCGGCAAATCGGGGCATGTTGGAGGCGGTGGGTCGGTTACCAGGGTGCATCGAAGCGCGTGCGCAGGTCCTCTATCTGCGAGTCCTGCAGGGGTGCAGCGCGGCCATCGGTCAGGAGCCACACGCGTGCGGTTTCTTCCAGCTCTTCGAGCAGAGCCATGGCGCTAGCCAGGCTGTCGTGCCACACGGTGGGGCCGAGGCGTTCCAGCATCACCGCGCGCAAGGGGTGCCGGGCGCTGGCAATGAGGGCAGCCACGTCGTCGGCCACGCCCGCATCGCCCGGCGCCCGGTAGGGCACCAACGGCACATGGCCCACCTTCATCACCTGGTAAGGCGTGAGCGGCGGCAGGATGTCGTCGCTGCGCCAGACACCTTGCAGTGTGAGCGCGACGAGGTGGGTGGAATGCGTGTGCAGCACGCAACGGGCAGAGGGTGCGCCGGCATAGATGCGACGGTGCAGGGCGAGCGTCTTGCTGGCTCGGGCGCCGCCCAGTGCGCTCCCGTCTTCGCCCACCCAGGCCAGTTGTGCAGGGTCAAGAAACCCGAGGCAGGCGTCGGTGGGGGTGATGAGAAAACCGCCGCCCTGTTCCAGCGAGAGTCGCACGCTGATGTTGCCAGCGGTGGAGTGCACCAGACCCCGCTGGAACAGACTCGCACCCACCCGCACGATCTCGGCCCGCACGGCGTTCTGGGCGGCGTTTGCGTGCAGGCTCACAGCGCCACTACCGCTCGCTCGAGCGCTTGCGCGAAGAAATCCGCGCCGCCGAAGTTGCCCGACTTGAGGGCCAGCTGCACGGCCTCTCCACTGCCAGCCAGGGTGGACTGTGTCCAGGGAACACCCGGGCAGATGGCCGCGCCGATGCGCAGTTGCTGCACACCCAGGGCCTGCACCACCGCACCCGACGTTTCTCCACCGGCCACCACCAATCGGCGCACGCCGGCTTGCACCAGGCCCTGTGCGATGTGGGCCAGCGCGTGTTCCACCTGCTCGCCGGCGGCCTGCACGCCGATCGCCTGCTGCACGGCGCGCACGCTCATGGGCGTGGCGGTTGCGTAGACAAGAACGGGGCCTTGGGCCAGTGCCTGCGTCGCCTGAGCCAGCACCGTGTCAGCGGTTTGCTGGCCGGAGTGCAGCGCCAGCGGATCGACCTGCAGAGCCATGCGGCCGGCGGCCAGCCACTGCGCGACCTGCGCATTGGTGGCTTCGGAACAAGAGCCCGACACCACAGCGGCGGGGCCTTGCAGCGTGTCCAGATCGCAAGCGTTTGCGTTCGGGGTGAACCAACCTCGCCGGGCATAGGCGGACGGCAGGCCCAGGGCCACGCCCGATCCGGCGGTGAGCAGGGGCAACTCGGCGCAAGCTTCTGCCAGCGTCATCAGATGCTCGTTGCTCAAAGCGTCGGCCACGGCGATCTTCAAGCCTTCAGCGCGCAGTTGCGCCATGCGGGCCTGCGTGATGGTCGCGCCGCCATCGATCGTGTCGTGGCGCAGCAGGCCCACCGGGTGGCTTGTCTGCGCTTGCAGCACACGCACCAGGTTCGAATCGGTCATGGGCGTGAGCGGGTGGTGGCGCATGCCCGAATCGCTCAACAGCACATCGCCCACGAACAGGTGGCCGCGGAACACCGTACGGCCGTTCTCTGGAAATGCGGGGCAGGCGATCGTGAAGTCGGTGCCAAGCGCAGCCATGAGCGCATCGGTCACCGGGCCGATGTTTCCCTGCGCCGTGGAGTCGAAGGTGGAGCAGTACTTGAAGTAGATCTGCCGCGCACCCGCTGCTCGCAAGGAGGCCAGCGCCCTCAGGCTTTGCGCCACGGCGTCGCCCGGGGCTGAGGTGCGCGTCTTGAGCGCGATCACCACCGCATCGGCCTGCGGCAGGCCGCTTTCGGGCACGCCCAGCACCTGCACCGTGTGCATGCCCGCGCGCACCAGCATGCTGGCCACGTCGGTGGCGCCGGTGAAGTCGTCTGCAATGACGCCGAGGATCATGCTGGGGCCTGTGCTGCTGGTGTGGCGGAGGGCAGCTCGATGCCGGCCAGTTGTGCATAAAACTTCACCACCGCCGAGTCGTCTTCAGCGCCCAGCCCCATGGCGGCGGTGGCCAGGTACAGCTGGTGCGCCGCGGCGGCCAGGGGCAAGGGAAACTTGAGCTGGCGTGCAGCGTCGAGCACGATGCCGAGATCCTTGATGAAGATGTTCACCGCCGACAAAGGCGTGTAGTCGCCATCCAGGATGTGGGGAACGCGGTTCTCGAACATCCAGCTCATGCCGGCAGAATTGCAGATCACCTCGTAGAGCTGGCGCGGCTCGGCGCCGGCGCGCATGCCCAGGGCCATCGCCTCGCATGCGGTGGCAATGTGAACACCGGCCAGGTGCTGGTTGACCATTTTCACGGTGGATCCGATGCCAGCCCGGTCGCCCAGGTGGTAGACCTTGCCGGCAAAGGCTTCGAGCACACGGCCGGCTGCGGCGAAGGCCTCGGGTTGGCCCGAAGCCATCACCGTCATCTGCCCCGCCGCGGCCTTCTTCGCTCCGCCGGACACCGGGCCGTCGATCAGCCACAGGCCACTGGTGGCCAGTCGCTGCTCCCACACAGGGGGCAGGGCAGGGTCGACGGTGGCCGAGCACACCACCACGCTGCCGCGCTTCAAGCTGGATGCCAGACCCTCTGCGCCGAACAACACGTCCTCCGTTTGCTGGGCGTTGACCACCAGCACCAGCACCACATCGCAGTGGCGGGCCAGTTCGGCCACGCCGGCAGTCGCGCGACCACCCGCCTGCTCGAAGGCAGCGCGGGCTTCGGCCCGTGGATCGCAGCCCCAGGTGGTCACGCCCTGACGCAAGGCCGAGAGCGCAGCACCCATGCCCATGGAGCCCAGGCCGACGACGCCGAGTGTGTGAGGGGAATCGTTGTTCATGTGGAGGATCCGGGTGAGGTGGGGGAAAGCAGCGCCCCCAGGGCGCGGCGGATGGGGGGCGCAACATGGTGCAGGCGGTGGGCCGCGTTGTTCATGTGGCACATGGCTGCCTCGCGTGCGGCCGCGGCGTCTGCGCTCATCACGGCAGCAGCGATGGCGCGGTGTTCCTCGCGCACCTCCACCATGTAGCCGTTGTCGAGCGCTTCATTGGTGCGCGTCACGCTCATGGCCTCGCGTTGGTACTGCTCCAGGAAGCCCAGCAGACGCTCGTAGTGCGGGTTGTCGGTGGCGCGCGCGATGCTGCGGTGAAACGCGAGGTCGGCCTCCACCCCTTGTGCGCCCTGGGGCGGACAGGCCTCCAGCTGGGCCAGCGCCTGGGAAATGGTCCGCGCCTTTTCCGGGGTCATGCGCTGCGCGGCGAGTGCGGCCACGTCGGCTTCGAGCCCGCGGCGGACCTCCACCACCTGAAGCACGCTTTCCATCGAGGTGACCACCATGGGGTCGAAGGCCAGCGCGCGGGCCTGGTGGCGGGGCGCCACGAAGACGCCGGAGCCCTGACGCGAGGTGAGCAGGCCGATGGACTTGAGCCGGCTTACAGCCTCGCGCACCACCGTGCGCGACACCCCGAACAGCTCCGACAGGCGCTGTTCGGTGGGCAGGCGTTCGTCGGGCGCCAGCTCGCCCGATTCGATGCGCTGCAAGAGCAAGCCGGCGAGTTTGTCGGTGAGACGTTCGGGCGCTTGAAGGACGTCGCTCATGGTGGGGCGTTGATCCGGATGTGTCTGGTTATAAGGTCATCATACAAATCTCGAGGCCGCACTTCCCTCGTGGTTTTCCCTGCGTCGGCAAGGCGAATCGGGGCCGAACGCCTGCCGTTGGCCTTTCTGCACACGGGGTACAGTGCGGTGCAGTCACCCAAGCCATCTGAATGCCGTAAAGACGACGTCCGCCTGAACCATCCAGGCGCCGTGCGGTTTGCGCGTTCGGCCCCAACCCCACACCGACCCGGATCCAAATGACCAGTCCCATGTATAGCCACTCTGTTCCGGTCTTGAAGCAAATGCTGACCGCATTGCAGAGCATCCTTGCGCAGACCGCCGAGCATGCGTCAGCGAAAGCCATCGAACCCGACGCCTTCCTGCAGGCGCGCCTGTTCCCGGACATGTTTCCACTGATCAAGCAGGTACAAATTGCGGCTGACTTCTCGCGCGGCATTGCCGCCCGGCTCGCAGGTGTGGACATTCCAAGCATCGAAGGCAGCCAGACGACCTTTGCGGATCTTGATGCACTGCTGACGGAGACATTGGCTTTTCTGGACAGCCTGAACCCGGCGCAGTTTGAAGGCAAGGAGGGCAGCGAGATCGTCCTCCGTCCAGGGACGCCCAAGGAAAAGAAGCTGAGCGGCCAAGCCTATCTGGCCAACTATGGATTGCCTCAGTTCTTCTTTCACGTTGGCACCGCCTACGCGATCCTGCGCCACAACGGCATGCCCATCGGCAAACGCGACTACATGGGCGCGTACTGAGACCGTGAACATTGGCCTCGGCCGTGCCTTGTCGTCGGCTGTCGGCGGCCTTTGGTGAGACATGGTCCTTCGCCGGGGCGGATCTCCACCTGACCTGCCCCGGGTGTCGTGGATGCCGGTTGGTTTCGCCAGGCAGCGGTCGGGGTCAGTGGCCGAAGTCCCGCCGCAAGAAGGTTGACCCGAGCCAGGCCCGCCATCGGATCCTTGCCGTGGTCTGAAAGCCGCGCGTCGAACCACCGGTGCCCGGACAGGGTCTGCCGGGCTCGAACCCGTTCCGTCAAAAAACCAGACAGGCCCATCGGGCCTGTCTGGTTCGCGGTGCGGCTGAAGGCGAGGGTCAAGGCCCGCCGGTGGCGGCAGGGCTGCCGTCCGGTGCCCGGCACCAGGGCCTCGGCGCCTTCAAGGCGCTTGAATGCGGCTGATGTATTCGAGCAGGACCAGGATGCGCGCGCGCACCAGACCGGCCGAATCGTAGTGTCCTCGCGCCTCACGCATCTGCTGGGCATTGTCGAGCTGGTACTCGCGGCCCCACACCGGCATGTCGCGCGACCCATGGCTGGCGATGCCTGCGCCCTCGATCACGGCGTACAGGCGGTTGACCGGCAGCACGCCCTGATTCTTCTTCGCCAGCTGCGTCAGGTCGGGCGGGCTCTTGCGCAGCAATTCGCCCAGCGGTCCGTTGCCCTTGCCGTCGATGCCATGGCAACTGGCGCAGTTCTCTGAAAACTCCAGCTTGCCGGGATCGTAGACAGCAGGCTGGGCCATCGCGGCGCCACCGCCGCATGCAATGAGAAGGGCCAGAAGGCCGCTCTGGAAGGTGTTCATGGTGTGACTCCAATGGTGGTTTGGCGAGATGTTCGGTCTGCCCGGTCCGGGACCGCGCAACCGAAAGGTGATGCTAGGCAGCACGCCAGCCACACCGATTGAGGCTGCTCAATCGCCTTCTTGTTTGAACCGTTGCGCCCTGGCACGCCCCAGGCCGTTGGGTGCCGCATTGATCCCGCGCAACGCGGGACGTCGGGAGCGGGCGTAAGTTGTGTCGAGTGCGTTTTCACTTGCAAGGGAATGACCATGCAGACCCCCGGATCCATCCTGCTGCACCTCGACAGTTCTGCCCGCACGCCCGAGCGCATCAAGCTCGCGCGCCAGCTGGCCAGCGACTTCGGCGCCGAGGTGTTTGGTCAACCCTGCGTGCTGACCGCGCTGGTGCGCTACCCGTTTGCCATGGAGGGCGCTGCCGCTGCCGTCGCGATCCTGAAGGAGATGGACCAGGACTGTCGCGAGAAGATGCACACCACCTTCGTCGAGCTCGCTGGCAGCGATGGTCGACTGCATTGGTTGGAGCCGCTGGCCGACGGCCCCTGGGGCTTCGCGCGGCAGGCGCTGTATGCCGACCTGGTGATCCTGGGTCAGCACGATCCGGACGACCCTGCAGGCGGCGAATTGCCCGCAGATTTTGTGTCCAGCCTGTTGCTGGAGAGCGGGCGGCCGGCCCTGGTCCTGCCGCGCACCGGCGTGATCGGTCCCGTGGGTCGAACCGTGCTGGTGGCGTGGAAGGAAACCCGGGAAGCGGCGCGAGCCCTGTCGGCCGCGCTGCCCTGGCTGCAACGCTCGGACAGCGTGCATGCGGTGTGCTTCGGAGAGGACGTGCAAGCGCCCTTGAATTCGCTGCGAGCCTGTTTGAAGGTGCATGGTGTGGGCCTCACCATGCACGCAGGCGGTCCTGAAGACGCAGAGGTGGGCAACCGCCTGTTGTCGATGGCGACGGACGTCGGGGCGGACCTGCTCGTGATGGGCTGTTATGGCCATGGGCGCGCGCGCGAGTGGGTGCTCGGGGGCGCCACGCGCACGGTCCTGACAACGATGACGCTCCCCGTCCTGATGGCGCACTGAACGCCGTTGCACGGGCGCTTGCGCCTGCATTGAGCACGCTCAAGCGACTGGCCTGGTGGCTCCGTAGAGTGAGCTCCTTGCTGTCACGCTGCGGGAGAGTTTCATGCCCACTCATCAGCACGGCACCCAGGTTGAGGCTGCGGCCCGTTTCGACGTGTGCAACGGCGACGCCGACGGCCTGTGCGCGGTGCGGCAGTGGCGCCTTCACGACCCGTCGGCTGCGCGACTGATCACCGGGCTCAAGCGCGACATCGCCCTGCTGCAGCAGGTGCCCTGCGTGGCGGCCAGCGAAGTGCTGGTGTGCGACCTGTCGGTGCAGCGCAACCGCCCTGCGCTGGACCGGCTGCTCGACGCCGGCGCGCGGGTGCGCTGGTTCGATCACCACTGGAGTGCCGAGGTGCCGGTGCACGACCGGCTCGACGCCCACCTCGATTTCAGCCACGAGGTGTGCACCAGCCTGCTGGTGGACCGGTACCTGGGGGGGCGCTTCCGCGCCTGGGCCCTGGTGGGCGCCTACGGCGACGAGCTCACCGCCGTGGCCGACCGCCTGGGCGTGGCCTCGGGGCTCGGCCCGCTGCAGCGTGCGCTGCTGCGCCGCCTGGGCCTGGCCATCAACTACAACGCCTACGGCGAAGACGTCGCGGACGTGTGCATCACCCCGGCCGCGTTGTACGAGCGACTGGCGCGCCACACCTCGCCGTGGACCCTGCTGCGCGACGAGCCGGTGATCCACGACATCGAGGCCTGCCGGCGGCGCGACTTCCGCCTGGCGATGGGGATCCAGCCCCACTGGCAGAGTGCGCAGGCCCGTGTGGTGGTGCTGCCTTCGGCCGCCTGGAGCCGCCGCGTCTCGGGCTTCCTGGCCAATGCACTGGCGGCGGTGCACCCTGAACAGGCCCAGGCCGTGCTCACCGAGCGACCCGACGGCCACTACCGGGTCAGCGTGCGTGCGCCGCGCGCATCGCCCCTGGGCGCTCACCGCTTGTGCCAGGCCTTTGGTGGCAGCGGTCGGGCCGCTGCTGCCGGCATCGACGCGCTGCCGCCCGACGCGCTGGGCCCGTTCGTGAACGCCCTCTCACAGGCGCGCTGGGACGCCACAGGCTGATTGCAACCGTTCGAGGTGGTTCAGCAGATCCCGGATGCGCCGACGCGCTGCAACCTCTGCCGGCGGCGGGTGGCCCCAGGCCCGCCTTTCGCGCGAACCATGTGGCCCGATGTGGGTGGCGCAGCGGACGTCTCCCGCAGGATCCCGGCGCGTTCGCGCCGGTCTCCGGGTCCCACCCACTCAGGCGCCGTGCACGGGGATGCGCCGGCCGCGGTCGCGGTCCACACGCGGCATGTCGATGCGCAACACGCCGTTGCGGTAGCGGGCCTGGGTGCCTTGCGCGTCGACCGCGTGCGGCAGGCGCACATCGCGCCGGAAGCTGCCGTAGGCGCACTGCAGCAGGCGGTATCCACCGTCGCCACTCTCTTGCTCGATGTGCTTTTCGCCCGACACACTGAGCAGCTCACCGTCGATGTCGATTTGCAGGTCTTCGCGGTTCATGCCGGGCAGCTCCATGCGCACGATGATGCGGTCGTCCTCCACCCGCAGGTCGGCCGACACCAGCCCCCAGGTTGCGCCGGCCTCGCGGTCCGGCGCAGCGTCGTGGCGGAAACGCGTGAGCGCCCCGCCAGCGCGCCGACGCAGGTCACGCCAACCTTCTGCCAGCGAAGCCCAGGCGTGTTGCACGCCCTGCCGCCAGGGTGCTGTGAGCGTGTTCATGGCCTCACTGGACCGCAATGCGTTTGCTGGAGGTGTCGGCCTTCTTGGGCAGGGTCAACGCCAGGATGCCGTCCTGGTAGCTGGCCTGCACCTTGGCTTCATCCACCGGACAGGCCAGGGTGAAGCTGCGGCTGGCGTAGCCCTCCTGGCGTTCCTGGCGCAGCATGCGACCACCGTTGTCCTTTTCTTCCTTTTCCGTCTTCACCTCGGCGCTGATGGTGACCACGTTGCCGTCGACGCGCACATCGATGTCGTCCTTTTTCACGCCGGGAATCTCGGCCTTGACGGCGTAGCTGCCGTTCTGCTCGGAGAGATCGATCTTGATGCGCGGCGCGGCTTCCGGCATCTCGAAGCGCCATGGGCGCATGAGCGAACGGAAGGTGTCGTCGAAGGGGTCGAGGGCGAACGGGTCAATGGTGCGAAGTTCGTTCATCGTGATGCTCCTTGAGAACAGTGAATGAGGCCTGCCTGACAGGGCCTCGTGCACCCGGCGCAACGCGGGCGCGGGAGCCATGTTGCGCCGGTGACGCCCCTTCGCCATTGAGTCAACGCAATGCAGGGACACGCAACGATGGGGGCAGCATCAGACCCCTTTCAGGGGCTGATGCGAAGTTCGTTGTCGACCCGCGTGATGCCCGGCGCCGACCAGGCCGCGCCCTGGGCAGCCACCCGCTCGGCCAGCGAATGCACCGATCCCCGCAGCACCGCGGTGGAGCCGTTGACATGCACCTCGATGCCCTTGGCCTCGCGCTCGGCCTGGCGGGTGAGGGCGT
Source organism: Hydrogenophaga sp. (assembly GCF_030373225.1). Lineage (GTDB taxonomy): Bacteria > Pseudomonadota > Gammaproteobacteria > Burkholderiales > Burkholderiaceae_C > Hydrogenophaga. Next base: position 11,490 of record NZ_JAUCZG010000033.1, read on the forward strand.
CGCGGATGCGCTTGCCGATGTTGTCCGGCGTGGTGCGGGGTTTGAGCACGATGCCGTTGTTGACACCCACCACACCGACCAGCGGGCGCACCAGGTTGGCGGCGGCCGCGCGCTGGTATTCCCAGTCCACTTCACCGCTGAGCGTGACCCAGCCCTTCTCGACCTTCACCTGAATGCGCTCGGCCGGCACCGAGCTGTGCCAGGCGAACGCCGTCTCCACCGCATGGGCGATCTCGGAGTCGCTGCGCGCGCTGCCGGCGGTCAGCTTGACCTCGATCTCCACCGCCACGGCGCGCACGCCCGCCACGCGCTGCACCACTTTCTCCACCTCGTATTTCTCCACGAAGCTGTCCAGGTGGCCGGAGAGCGTCACCACACCGTCCTTGACCGCCACGCCCACCTCGGCCGCGTTGATCGAGGGATCCCATTCGAGTTCGGCTTCCACGTCCTTCTTGAGTTGTGCGTCGGTTTTCATGTTTGACCTTTCTGCTGGATCGTCAGAGGGGTTCCGGAAAAAAGATGGCCCGCCCTCCTTGCGGAGGGCGGGCCATGGTGAAGGTCCCCGGCGATGCCCTCTCGGGTGCAGCCGGTCTGAGCTTGCCTTCATCCCTCCATGGTGTGGGAAACACACCATGAAAACGCCCCCCTCAGGGGGAATCCTCACCTGGCCTTTGTGTTCCGGTTCTATCCGGACAAACAACGGCAATGCCAATGTGCGCGGGCCCCGTCGCGAGCCGATTGAGCAGGCTCAACCAAACCCCGGGTCGTGTGAAGCCCGATGCCCGGTCAGGGCTATGGTTTGCCGGCTTCGGGTGTTCCGGGTTCCAGGAAACCGGGCACACCCGGCTCGTCACGGGCACCGTGATCGCCGGTCTCCTCCGAGCTGGCCGGGTGCGGCAAGGCGCGTTCCATGTCGCTCGAACTGGTGCGCTGCGGTCGCAAAGTGGCTTCGGGTGCGCCGCTGCCCGGCGCACCGGAGCCGGGCACGGGGAGGTGCTGGCGCGACGGCTGTGGTTTGCGTCTGGGCATGAAGGTTTCCCGCGAGGGCAAGCGATGCGTTCAGAAGTTCGGCAGGGCCGCTTCGAACGGCAGGGCTTCCACCGCTTCGAGCTCGCTGCTCAGGCCGGCGCCGTCCTCCAGCTCGACCGATTTCGCCACGATGACGCCCGAGTTGACGATTGGCGGCGCGCCGAAGTCGCGCTCCAGGATGACGGTGCGCCCACGGGGCCCCAGCGTCACCCGAACGGCTTCGGCCAGGGCATCCACCCCACGGCGGACGCGGGCGCGGGCTTCGACGCGGAACAGCAGTTGTCGAGCGGTCATGGTCGTTGCGGCTCCTCGGCAATGTTGGTGAACCTGCACACACCCCGGCCGCGGGGCCGTGGAACGGCCCCGCGGCTGGCCCACCAGCGGACACAGCCTATCGCTCGCGTGTCCGGGCGTGTTGAGCACGCTCAACACCCAGGAAGCGCCGGAGGGCCACATCGGCCGCCGCATTGCGCAGACTCAATGCACCGGAAAACCGCGCCTCAACAATGGCTGGTCCGAGGAGATCCTTGTCATGAAAACCGATGCACAACTCAAGAAAGATGTCGAAGCCGAACTCGAGTGGGAGCCGGCGGTGGACGCCGCCCACATCGGCGTGGCGGTGAAGGACGGCGTGGTCACGCTCACCGGCCACCTGGAGACTTTTGCCGAAAAGTACGTGGCCGAGCGCGCCGTGCGGCGCGTGGCCGGCGTGCGCGCGATCGCCGAAGAGATCGACGTGAAGCTGGCCCGCGGCCATGTGCGCAGCGACACCGATATCGCACAGGCCATCGAAGGCGCGTTTTCGTGGCACACGCTGATACCGGCCGACCGCATCCAGCTGAAGGTCGAGCAGGGCTGGGTCACGCTCGGCGGCGAAGTCAACTGGGATTACCAGCGCCGCGTGGCCGAGCAAACCGTGCGGCCCATCACCGGCGTGCGCGGCGTCACCAACAGCATCACGCTCAAGACCACCTCCACGCCGTCGAACATCACCGAGCGCATCGAGCAGGCGCTGAGCCGCCAGGCCGAACGCGAGGCCCGGGCCATCGAGGTGACGGTCCGTGGCAGCACGGCCACGCTGCGCGGCCAGGTGCATTCCTGGGCCGAGCGCAATGCGGCGCAGGGCGCGGCGTTCTCGGCACCGGGCATCACCACGGTGTTCAACGAACTCAAGGTCAGTGGCTGACATGGGACAGTTCACACCCGACCTGTGCCTGCGCCCCACACAGCGCGGCGTGCTGGCCCGGACCGTGGGCTGGCCCGCCGACTGAACCCGCCGGGAGCAAGGCCGCCATGGACATCACGACCCGGGAAAAAATCCTGCTGTTGCTGGAGCAGCACCGGATCATGACGGTGGCGACACTGCGTCCGGACGGCTGGCCCCAGGCCACCACCGTGGGCTACGTGAACAAGGACCTCATCCTGTACTTCCTCTGCGGCCCGGACAGCCAGAAGGCCAGGAACCTGGCGCGGGACAATCGGCTTTCGCTCACCATCGACCACGACACACCGGAGCTGATGGCGATCACCGGGCTGTCCATGGCGGCGCGCGCCCGGGCGGTGCACGACCGGGCGGAAGCAGAAGAGGTCTTGCGCCTGATGCCACTGAAGTACCCGCAGGCCCAGGCACAGGCGCTTCCCCTGAAGATGCCGACGCCGGACGAGGTCCGCATCTTCCGTGTGACGCCTCTCGTCATCTCGGTGCTGGACTACAGCAAGGGATTCGGGCACACGGATCTGGTGGTCTGCTGAGGACGCCGCCGCTCAACGGGTCCACCCTGTCCTGGCCGCCACGAAGTCGGTGATTCTGTCGATCGCTCGCCCGGCCTCCGGCAAAAAGGCGGCGAGCTGGAAGGCATGGGGCACGCGGGGCCACAGCTCGACGTCCACCTCCACCCCGGCTGCGTGGGCCTTGTCGGCCACGCGCAGCGCTTCGTCGCGCAGCATTTCGGTGCTGCCGGCCTGGATGAAGAGCGGCGGGAAACCGGTGAAGTCGGCGAAGTAGGGCGAGACGTCGGGATGGCGGTAGAGCTCGGGGTTGGGCACATAGCCCTGCCTCAGGGCCATGAGACGGGGCAGGCTGATCACGGGATCGAAACCGTGGTAACTGGTGAGGCCGGGGCTGGTCAGGGTGCAGTCCACCGCGGGGGAGAGCAGCACCGCGCAGACCGGCAACGGCTCGCGGTGGCGCAGGGCCCGGTTGAGCGTGACCAGGCTCAGCGTTGCGCCGGCCGAGTCGCCCACGAAGACGGTCTGGGCAGGCGGGCAACCATGGGACTGCGCCCAGCGCCAGGCACTTTCGCAGTCGTCGGGCGCGGCCGGAAAGGGGTGCTCGGGCGCGAGCCGGTAGTCGGGAACCAGGGCACGGGCGCGCAACTGGCGGCACAGGCGCGCGGCGAACGCGGTGTGGGCATTGGGAAACCGGAAGGCAAACGAGCCACCGTGCAGATAGAACACGTGGCGCCCGGGCAGACTCTGCGGCACGCTCACCCAATGGGCAGGCACGCCGTCACAGTCCACCGGCTCGCGGTGCACGGAGGGATGCAGCGGGAAGCGCGCATCCAGGCGTTGGTATCGCTCGCGCAGCGCCGCCACGTCGGCAGGGTTGTTCAGGGCGCTGCCCGGGGTCAGGCGCAGGGCCAGGTTCAGGGCGTGAATGCGCCAACTGCCCGGGCCTTCCATGGTGGCGACCCGCAGCGCTGTTGGGCTGCCGTTCACGGTGCGCCTTCGGGCCGGCTGGCCAGTCGGCGGCGCCACTCCAGCACGCAGGCGCCCAGGCCGGCCGCCATGGTGGCCGTCACCAGCAGCGGCCCCACCACGGGCATGGCACCCAGCACCAGCAGCGCGATCACGGCCACGGCCATCCAGCCGTAAGGCACGACCGCGCCCTTGGCCTCGGACGGCCAGACATGCAAAGACAGCCAGCGCGCGGCGAACAAGGCCCCGATCAGCCAGCCCAGCAGCAGCAGCGGCGGGTACAGGGCCAGCACGAGCAGCCCCAGCGGAATGCCCAGCACGGTGAAGAAGAGCAGCAGCGCCAGCACCGGCAGCGCAAGCAGCAGCACGGCGCCCAGGCCCAGCGCGCGCCAGGGCTCGGTTTCGATGCGGTGCGCGGCCTGGCCGGCAAAACGGGAAAACACGAACAGCACCGCACCGGCCAGGGCCAGCACGCCGAGCAGACCCATGGACAGCGGCACCAGCAGCCACCACCCCGACAGGGCGGGCCAGCCGTCTTCGTGCATCGGGTGCCGCCCGCTGCGGCCCCGGCGGGTGTCCTCATCAAACAGGCTCTCGACACGCTGCAGCGGACCGGAGACCACGGCGGCCGGGTCCTGCGCGAGGGTGGAAGCGCTGTGGCGCACCCCACCCGCCACACGGGCCTGCGGTCCGAGCTCGAGCTGCCCGACGTCGGCCTGCACGCTGCCGCCCACCGGCCCGTTGAGCACCAGCCGGCGCGCGCGCACCTTGAGCGAACCGTTCACCCGGCCATCCACCCGCACATCGCCTGCGGCGAGCTCGGCGCGCCCGCCCACCTGTGCGGTGCCGGTGAGCCTGACATTCCCGCCCGCGGCCATCAGGTCGCCGCCGACCGAACTCTCCACCGAGATGTCGCCACCGGCCGCGCGCAGGTCATCGCCGACGGGGGCGCGCACGTCAACCGTGCCGCCCAGCAGCAGGGCGTCGTCGTTGACCGGGTGATCCACCACCACACGCCCTCCCGCCGCCGAGAAGTCGCCTTTCACGGTGGCGTCGGTCCGCACCGATGAGCCGAACGCCTGCACGTTGCGCTCGATCTCCACCGGCTGGGCGAAGGCTCCCGCCACGGACAGACCGAGAACCAGCAGCAGCGTGGCTTTCATGGGGTCTCAGGCGGGCGCCTGGTCCTGCATCGGTGGCAGCGAGACGGACACCGCCGGCACCCGCTTGAGTTCCAGCAGGAAGCGCCGCAGCGCCGGGTCGCGCTGGCATTGCGGCACCGCGCGCTCGGTCAGCGCCAGCCGCGCCAGCGCCGGGTGCCCGCACAGGCGCTCCAGGTCGTCCAGCACCTTGGCGTGGCCGGAGCCGCCGCAGGTGCAGAACAGCGCCACGTTGTTCAAGGCCGCGTGGTGTCGCTGCACCCAGGTTCGCACCGGGCTGGCCACGCTCCAGAACCACACGGGCGTGCCCACGATCACCAGGTCGTAGTCGCCGGGACGGTGGCGTGCGCGTTCGATGGGCGGGCGCCACCCCAGGATGGCCTCCAGGGCGCAGCGCAGATAGCCTGGCACCCCCTCGAGGTTGCGGCTGTCCTGGATGTGCTCAAGATCGGCGTGGCAGCGGGCTGCGATCTGTCGGGCGACAAATTCGGTGTGCCCGCTGCGGGAGTGATAAACCACCAGGATCCGGCTCACGACGATGTTCCTTTCAAACGGCGGGTTCACTTGACCAGCAGCACCGGCACAGGCGAGCGGTGCACCACGCCCAGGGCCACCGAGCCCAGGAACAGGCTGCCCACCGCCCCCATGCCGCGTGTGCCCAGGGCGATCTGGTCGGCACCGGTTTGACGCGCCAGTCCGACGATCTCCATGGCCACCGGGCCGCTGGTGCCGTGCACACCCACCACCGTGAGGCCCCGGGCCCGCGCCCGTTGCGCGGCCTCTTCCAGCAGCCGCTCCTGCAGCGTGCAACGGGCCAGCTCGACGTCCTGCAGCACCGAGGGCGGCAGTTCGCCGTAGTAGACCGGGTTGCTCACGTTCACCAGCACCACCTCCAGGGCACCCGCCTCGTGCGGGAGCCGGGCCACCGCTTCGATGGCGTGGTTGGCGTGTCCGGAGCCGTCAACCGCGATCAGGACCTTGAACATGGTGGTCACGCTGCCGTCAGGCAACGGTCGCGTCCGGGCATCAATCGGCCCACGGTGCCGCCCACGGGCAACCGACGTTTCAGGAAAGAAGTGTTCATGGCAGAGGGGTCCGGCAATGTCGCTGCGTGCAGCGGAGCCCCAGTCTGTGCGGTGCAGCCAACAGTCGGCTTGAGCGCGCTCAATGACGGCGCGGGTCGGCGTTCCCGCGCAGATTGAGCGAACTCAACGCCGGGTGTTCTCACGGGTCATAGATTGGATGCCCTCGAACACGGAAGGACCCGTCATGAAAAAGCAGTGGGTTGTGGTTGCCAACGGGTCCCTCGCCCGCTTCTTCGGCCGCACCGGTGCGGGCGAACCCCTGGTGGCTCTGGAGACCTTGCGTTTCCCCGAAGCCGGGTTCAATGGCCACGGGCCCGGGAGCGACTGTCCCGGCCCCGGGAGCCGCGACCACAGCGGCCAGGCCATGCATGTCGGGCCGCTGCCGGGCATGCGCAGCAAAGCGGTGCACCCGTTCGCCCTGGAACTGGCCCGGCGGCTGGAGGAAGGTGTGGTCGACGGCGAATACGAGTCGTTCTGGCTGATCGCCTGCAGCCCGCTGCTGAGCGACATCAAGCCCCATCTGAACCGGGGCGTGGCCTGCCGGCTGAAGTGGACGCACGACGCGGACCTGACCGGTCTGGACGCACCAACGCTCGATCGACGTCTGCGTGAGTTGCGCGAGCCGCGTGAGCTGGGCGTGCCTGCCCACTGAAGCCATGGCCACCACCGCTGAAACCATCCACAAGCCCCAGACGGTGCGCCCGCCCAATCTGGAGGACCACCGGCTGGCCTGCGCGGCCTTCAGCTGGGCGCAGGCGCGACGCGCGCTGGACGAGAGCCTGGAGGGCCGGCCCGGCTTCAACATGGCCACGCTGGCGGTCGACCGCCATGCCCGCAGCCCGCACGCGGCCAAGCTGGCGCTGCGCTGGCTGGGCAAGGCGGGCGCGCGGCGCGACCTGACCTATGCCGAGCTCTCGCGCCTGAGCAACCGCTTTGCCAACGTGCTCAAGGACCTGCAGGTGGACGCGGGTGACCACCTGTTCCTGCTGTGCCCCCGTCTGCCCGAGCTGTATGTGGCGATGCTCGGCGCGCTCAAGCACCAGTGCGTGGTGACGCCGCTGTTCCCGGCCTTCGGGCCCGAGCCGATCGCCACCCGCCTCACGCTGGGCCATGGCCGGGTGCTGGTCACCACCTCCTCGCTGTACCGCCGCAAGGTGCAGGCCCTGCGCGAAAGCCTGCCCGAGCTGCAGCATGTGCTGCTGATCACCGACGACGACGCGCCGCCACCGCCCGGCACGCAGGATCTGCGCGCCCTGCTGGATGCGGCCTCGCCCACCTACCAGACCCGCCCCACCGATGCGCAGAGCCCTGCGCTGCTGCACTTCACCAGCGGCACCACGGGAAAGCCCAAGGGCGCCGTGCATGTGCACGAAGCCATCGTGGCCCACGTGGCCACCGCCCGCATGGCGCTGGACCTGCAGGACGACGACGTGTACTGGTGCACCGCCGACCCGGGCTGGGTCACCGGCACGAGCTACGGCATCCTGGCGCCGCTGGCGCTGGGCGTGACGCTGATCGTGGACGAGGCCGAGTTCGACGCCGAGCGCTGGTACACCATCCTGGAGCAGCAGCGCGTGAGCGTCTGGTACACCGCGCCCACGGCGGTTCGCATGATGATGCGCAGCGGCAGTACCGCCGCGCGCTCGCACCGCTTCCCGTGCCTGCGTTTCATTGCCAGCGTGGGCGAGCCGCTCAACCCGCAAGCGGTGCGCTGGGGTCTGGAGGCTTTCGGTCTGCCGATCCACGACAACTGGTGGCAGACCGAAACCGGCGGCATCATGATCGCCAACTACCTGAGCATGGACATCAGGCCCGGCTCGATGGGCAAACCCCTGCCGGGCATCACCGCGGGCATCGTCGAGCGCAGCGACGACGGCAGCGTGCGCGAGATCACCGAGCCCGGCACCGAAGGAGAACTGGCGCTGCGCCGGGGTTGGCCCTCGATGTTCCGCGCCTACCTGGGCGAGGAGGAGCGCTACCGCCGGTGCTTTGCCGGCGACTGGTACCTCACGGGCGACCGTGCATGGCGCGACGCCGACGGCTACTACTGGTTCGTGGGCCGCAACGACGACATGATCAAGTCCGCCGGCCACCTCATCGGCCCGTTCGAGGTGGAGTCGGCCCTGATGGAGCACCCCGCCGTGCTGGAAGCCGGTGTGATCGGCAAGCCCGACCCGTTGCTGGGCGAACTCGTCAAGGCCTTCGTGGTGCTGCGCCCGGGTGCCAGGGCCAGCGACGAGGTCACGCGCGACCTGCTGGGCTTCGCGCGCGTGCGCCTGGGCGCGGCGGTGGCGCCGAAGGAGCTGGAGCTGGTGGACACGCTGCCCAAGACGCGCAGCGGCAAGATCGTGCGCCGCCTGCTGCGCGCTCGGGAACTGGGTTTGCCCGAGGGCGACACGTCCACGCTGGAGGCCGCATGACGCTGAGCGCCGACGACGCCGCCACCTGGCTGCACCAGATGCTGCGCATCCGGCGCTTCGAGGAGCGCTGCGCCGAGCTGTATGGCGCCGGCAAGATCCGGGGCTTCCTGCACCTCTACATCGGAGAGGAGGCGATCGCGGCGGCGGCCGTGCCCGAGTTGCGCGCCGACGACCACCTGCTGTGCACCTACCGTGAGCACGGCCATGCGCTGGCGCGCGGCGTGTCCATGCGATCGGTGATGGCCGAGATGTTCGGCCGGCAGGAAGGCTGCAGCCACGGACGCGGCGGCTCGATGCACCTGTTCGACGTCTCCAGGCGCTTCTTCGGCGGCAACGCCATCGTGGCCGGGGCGCTGCCGATGGCGGCAGGCTTTGCACTGGCCGACCAGCTGCTCGGCAACGACCGCGTCACGGCCTGTTTCTTTGGCGAGGGGGCCATGGCCGAGGGCGAGTTCCACGAGACCGCCAACCTCGCTGCGCTGTGGCACCTGCCGCTGCTGTTGATGTGCGAGAACAACCTCTACGCCATGGGCACGTCGCTGGCGCGCTCGGAGTCCAGCACCGACCTGTGTGCGAAGGCCCGCAGCTACAACATGGAGGCGATCGCCGTCAACGGCATGAACGTGTCCGCCGTGAGCGCGGCCGCGCGCCATGCGCTGGCCCATGCCCGGGCCCGCAAAGGCCCGGTGTTCCTGGAGTTGCGCACCTACCGCTTCCGGGCCCATTCGATGTTCGACCCCGAGCTCTACCGCAGCAAGGCCGAGGTGGACACCTGGAAGCAGCACGACCCGATCGACACGCTGATGGCGCACGCGACCTCGCTGGGCCTGAGGCTGGACCGTGCGGCGCTGGAGGCCCGCGTGCAGACCGAGATCGACGACGCGGTGGCGTTTGCCGAGGCGGGCACGCTGGAGCCGCTGCAGGACCTCACCCGGCACGTGCTGGCCGACGCCGGCGCGTCAGGCATGCCATGCTGACCAGCTACCGCGAAGCCCTGCGCCAGGGCCTGCGCCAGGCCCTGCAGGCCGACCCGCGCGTGTTCCTGATGGGCGAGGACGTGGGGCGCTACGGCGGCACCTACGCGGTGAGCAAAGGCCTGCTGGAGGAGTTCGGGGCACACCGGGTGCGCGACACGCCGCTGTCGGAGTCGGGGTTCGTGGGCTGCGGCATCGGTGCGGCCATCAACGGGATGCGCCCGATCGTGGAGGTGATGACGGTCAACTTCAGCCTGCTGGCGCTGGACCAGATCGTCAACAACGCGGCCACGCTGCGCCACATGTCGGGTGGGCAGGTGGGTGTGCCGGTGGTGCTGCGCATGACCAGTGGCGCCGGCCGGCAGCTCGCGGCCCAGCATTCCCACAGCCTGGAGGTGTGGTACGCCCATGTGCCCGGCCTGCGGGTGGTGGCACCGGCCACGGTGGAAGACGCACACGGCATGCTGCTGGCGGCCCTGCAGTGCCCGGACCCGGTGGTGATCTTCGAACACACGATGCTGCTCAACACCGAGGGCGAGCTGCCCGACCCGCGGCCCGCCGTGTCGCTGGAGGGCGCGGCGGTGCGCCGCAGCGGCACCGACCTGAGCCTCATCACCTACGGCGGCTCGCTGCCGCGCTGCCTGGTGGCGGCCTCGCAGCTGGCCAGCGAAGGCATCGAGGCCGAGGTGCTGGACCTGCGCTGCCTGCGACCGCTGGACGTGGCCGCCATCGCCGACAGCGTGCGCCGCACGCGCCGCGCGCTGGTGGTGGACGAAGGCTGGAAAACCTGCGGCCTGGCGGCCGAGATCATGGCGCTGCTGGTGGAACAGGTGTTCTATGAGCTCGACGCCCCGCCGGCGCGCGTGTGCAGCGCCGAGGTGCCCATGCCGTATGCCCGGCACCTGGAAGACGCGGCCCTGCCCAATGCCGCGCGCATCGTCGAGGCGGCGCGTGCGCTGATGGCACCGTGATCGAACTTCGCATGCCCTCCTTTGGCGCCGACATGGAAGCGGCGCGCTTCGTGCAATGGCATGTGCAGCCCGGCCAGGCGCTGCACCGGGGCGAGGTGGTGGCGGTGGTCGAGACCCAGAAGGGCGCGATCGACGTGGAGCTGTGGCACGACGGCACCATCGCCCGCCTGGTGGCAGAGCCGGGGCAGGAGATACCGGTGGGCGGGATGCTGGCCGTGCTCGCGGGTGAAGGCGAAGACTGGCAGACACTCGCCGCCGAACCGGTGACCGTGCCCACCGCGCCAACGGCAGAGGCACCACCCGCGCCGCCCGCGTCCAGCGCACCGCCAGCGCCGGCGCCCGCGGCCAGTCGGCACACCCGCGTGTCGCCGGCGGCGCGGCAGCGCGCGCAGGCGCTGGGGGTGGACATCGAGGCGCTGGCCGCACAGGCCGGCGAACGCGCGGTGACGCTGGCCGACGTGGAGCGCGCCGCAAGCAACCCCACCGCGGCACCGGCGCGCAGCACCGCCATGCGCGCGGCCATCGGCGCGGCGATGACGCGCTCGTGGCGCGAGATTCCGCACTACCACGTGGGCTGCGAGATCGTGGTGGAGGCGCCCCTGCGCGCGCTGGAGGACTTCAACCGCGAGCGCCCGGTGGCCGAGCGGGTGCTGTTCGCCGCGGTGCTGCTGCGTGCGGTGGCGCAGGCGGTGGCGCAGACACCCACGCTCAACGGCCGCTTCGAGAACGGCGGGTTCCAGCCCGCCGGGGCGGTGCACCTGGGCGTGGTCACCTCGCTGCGCGGCGGTGGCCTGGTGGTGCCCACGGTGCACGACGCCCACCGTCTTTCGCTCAGCGAGCTGATGGCCGCACTGCGTGCGGTGCTGGAGCGAGCCCGCAACGGTCAGCTGCGCAGCTCCGACCTGGCCGACTCCACGCTCAGCGTGAGCCACCTGGGCGATCTGGGCGCCGAGTCGGTTCAGGGCGTGATCTACCCGCCGCAGGTGGCACTGGTCGGCCTGGGGCGTGTGGCGCTGCGCCCGGCCGTGGTCGACGGTCAGGTGGTCGCGGCCCGCACCCTGCACGCTGTCCTGACGGGCGACCACCGGGTGAGCGACGGACTGGTGGGTTCGCGCTTTCTGGCCGCGCTGTCGGCCCGGCTGAGCACCCTGGAGACCGGATCATGAACACCCCCGAAACCCTGCGCCAGGCGGTGGCCGGCGCGTTGCGAGGCATCGCACCCGAAGCCGATATCGAGCGCATCAACCCCGAAGCCTCGCTCAGGGAGCAGCTCGACCTCGACTCGTTCGATTTCCTCAAGCTGCTCATCACGCTGCAGGAGACGGTGGGTGTGGACATTCCGGAAGCCGACTACGGTCGGGTGGACTCGCTGGATCTGCTGGTGGCGTATCTGCAGCGCGGCTGACGCCACCGCGCCGGTTCATCGCCCGGGTCCGCGCCTCACGCCGGAATCGATCGGAGGGCAGACAGATAATCCGCACCCCTGGCCTCGGCAAAGATGTCCAGCGTCAGGGTGAACGCCGCCTGCAGGACCAGGCCCACGCCGATGCCCGCTGCGAGGTCGTGGCGCTGCAGGAAGGCGATCATGCCCACGCCGACGATCAGCAGCACCATCTCGACCGCCTTGTAGATTGAAAAGTTGGCCAGCACCACCTGCATCCGGGTGGTTTCTTCCACCTTCAGCGCCGCAGGGTTCGCGGTGAGCTGTGCACTCAGGGCAGACAACTGCGTGTCGGTGCGCAGGTAGACCGAGGCGCCCACCACGATCTGCATCAGCGCGATGAGCACCAGCGGCCAGGCCATGGATTTCAGGCGGTGTCCGTTCATCCAGAGCCAGGCGCCCAGGCCGATGGCCAACAGGCCGACGGCCATGAAGATCAGGCTCTCCTGCTTCTCTGCACTGAAATAGCTGTTCATGTGGTTGATCATGTTGCGGTCCTCATGCGACGGGTTTCATCAGGGTCTTGACCACCCGGGTGGCCAGGTTGCGCGGTGTGAATCGCATGCTTTGCGCCATGGCCCAGTTCACGAAGCCGGGGATGTAGACCCGCTGCCCCCGTTGCATGGCGCGGTAGCCCAAGGCCGCCACCTGTTGCGACGTGGGCAGATGCCTGCCCTTGACCAGCGCCGATTGGCCCAGCTCGGCCTTGTCCTGAAAGCCCGAGGCGGTGGGTCCGGGACACAGCGCCGTCACGGTCACGCCGGTGCCTTCCAGTTCGCAGGCGATGGCCTCGGAGAAGCTCAGGACAAACGACTTGGTGGCGCAGTACACCGCCATGCAGGGGCCCGGCTGGAAGGCCGCCGTGGAGGCCGTGTTCAGGATCTTGCCGCGCGTGGCCAGCAGGTCGGGCAGGAAGAGCCGGGTCAGCACGACCACCGTGTTCATGTTGAGCTGCATCATGGCCAGCGCCGGCGCCAGCGCCGAGTCCTTGAACTCGCCATAGCTCCCGTAACCGGCGTTGTTGACCAGGGCGCTCAGCACGATGCCGCGCGCCTGGATGCCGGCGTGCAGCTTCGCTGCCCCATCGCTGGTCTCGAGGTCTGCGCCCATGACGATGACGGTCACCTTGAATTCCCTTTGCAGCTCATCGGCCAGGGCCTGCATCCTGGCCACGCTGCGGGCTGCGAGGATGAGCTGGTAGCCGTCCTGCGCAAAGTGACGGGCCAGCGCTTTGCCGATGCCGGACGACGCACCGGTGATGAGGGCTGTCTTGTGGGGTGCGGGATGGGTGGGCAAGTGCAATCTCCAGGAGGCTTGTGACGATGGAAGGATTGAAAGCCCGGCACCAAGGTGCCATGTCAAGCGGTTTGACGGCCGGAATGCGGGCCATGGAAAGGCCTTGACCTGGCACCGTGGTGCCGGGTTTAGGATGGAGCGGAGGTTTGTGAATCCACGCCACGTCCAACCGACACCCCCCAAGCATGAAAACCGTCATCACTGTCACGGCGTTCCCGTCTTCGCGGACCACCAGCGCCTTGTGCAAGGCGGCCAGGGTGACCCGCGGCCAGTTGCGCCTGTATGAAGAAGAGGGCCTGATCGCGCCGCAGAGCCGCACGCCAGCCGGCTACCGCCAATACGGCACCGACACGCTGGACCGGCTCAAGGCCATCCGGCACCTGAAGGAGCTCGGCTTCACGCTGGCCGACATCGCGCTGCTGCTGTCCGACCGTGATCACGGTCGGCTCGATGAACAGGCGATGGAGGGACTGGCCGCAGAGGTCCTGTCGAAGATCGACGAACGCATGGCCGGCCTGCAGGTCATTCGCAACTATGTGGCACCGGTGGCCGCGGGCGACATGAGCGTGCTGCGGGATGCAGACTGCCGCTTCGTCGTTGAATTCATGACCGCCCTGTCGGCCGGGAACACCCGGCGACGCGCCTGACACCGCGCGCGAGCACCGCGCCCGGCCAACGAACACAGGCGCATCCGTTCGGCAGCGCACGGTGCCCGGCGCCCTGGACACGACAATCGGCTGCATGACGCCCACGCTCACCCTCCCCCTGCCGCCTGCGCCGACCGACCGGCGTGCAGCCCGGGCACCAACGGGCCGGGGATCATGAAGGCGACCGGGGCACCGCCCGCGTCTGCCCCGCCTGAACCGTCGCTGATCGACATCGCCGACGTGATCGCGGCGCTGGGCACCGACGCCGACAGCGGCCTGGGCGCTGACGAGGCCGCCAGGCGCCTGCGCGCGAACGGCCCCAACGAACTGCGCGCCGTGCCGCCCGTGCCGGTCTGGCGCCGGGCTTTGGCGCAGTTGCAGGACCCCCTGGTGTACCTGCTTGGCGCAGCCGCAGCCGTGGCCCTGGCCGCCTGGTGGTTCGAGGGCCGCAGCTCGCCGGGTGTGGCGGGCTGGCCGCTCGATGCCATCGTCATCGCCTTCGTGGTCGTGCTCAACGCGGTGCTGGGCTGGTTGCAGGAGGTCAAGGCGGCGCAGGCGGTGGCGGCGCTGGCGAAGATGACCACGGCCACCTCGGCCGTGCTGCGCGACGGTGCCGTGACTCGTGTGCCCAGCGCCGAACTCGTGACGGGTGACGTGCTGGTGCTGGCCGAGGGCGATGCCGTGGGCGCCGATGCCCGCCTGAGCCAGGCCGCCGCCTTGATGCTGCTCGAAGCACCGCTGACCGGCGAGAGCGAACCGGTGCTGAAGGACACAGCCCCACTGCCCGCCGCGGTGACGCTGGGCGACCGGCTCAACATGGTGTTCAAGGGGACAGCGGTGGCGCAGGGCAGCGGGCGCGCCGTCGTCACCGCCACCGGCATGAAGACCGAGATGGGCGGGATCGCCACCTTGCTGGACACCACCCCGGACGCGCCCACGCCGCTGCAGATCGAGATCGCGCATCTGGGCAAGACGCTGGGCATCGCGGCGCTGGTGATCGCCGCGGTCGTGGTGGGCACCATCCTGCTCATCTCGGACCTCCACAGCCTGGCCGACGTCGTGACGGTGCTGCTGCTGGGCGTGTCGCTGGCGGTGGCCGCCGTGCCCGAGGGCCTGCCGGCCATCCTGTCGGTGGTGCTGGCCATGGGCGTGCGCCGCATGGCGCGCCGCCACGCCATCGTCAAGCAGCTGGCCTCGGTCGAGACGCTGGGGTCGGCGTCCGTGATCGCGTCGGACAAGACCGGCACGCTGACCCGTGGCGAGATGACGGTGCAGCGCGTGATGACCGCATCCGGGCGCAGCGACATCACCGGCGTGGGCTATGTCCCCGAGGGCCACGCCGAGACCGCGGGCGCCGAGCTGCCGGACGGCCCGCTGCGCTCCGAACTGCAGGCGGTGCTGCAGGGCGGCAGCCTGGCCGGCAATGCCCAGCTGCAGCAGGCCGAAGACGGCAGCTGGGGCATCCAGGGCGACCCGACCGAAGCGGCGTTTCTGGTCGCCGAGCGCAAGCTGGCCCCGGCGGACCCGGACACGCCCGCGCAGCCGCTGCGCCTGGAGCGCATCGGTGAAATCCCCTTCACCTCGCAGCGCAAGATGATGTCGGTGCTCGTGATCGACCCGGCCGACGGCAACGCGCATGTGCTGCTGACCAAGGGCGCGCCCGACGTGTTGCTGGCGCACTGCACCCACGCCCGCCGGGGCGAGGCCACGGTGGCGCTCGATGCCGACCTGCACGCGCAGGTGCTGGCCGATGTGGCGGCCATGACCGGTGACGCGCTGCGCACGCTGGGCGTGGCGCGACGCACGCTGGCACCCGACGCGCAGATCCCGGGCGATGCCGCCGAGGCCGCTGCGCTCGAGCAGCATCTGGAGTACCTCGGCACGGTGGGCATCATCGACCCGCCGCGCGAGGAAGCCAGCCAGGCCATTGCCCAGGCCCGCCAGGCCGGCATCCGCGTGATCATGATCACCGGCGACCACCCGCGCACGGCGGCGCGCATCGCGGCCGACCTCGGCATCGTCGATGCCGGCGCGCCGGTGCTCACCGGCATCGAGCTCGACCAGCTGGACAACGACGATGCCTTTGCCGCCGCCGCGTTGAAGACCTCGGTGTTCGCCCGCGTGGCGCCCCGGCACAAGCTGCGCATCGTGCAGGCGCTGCAAGGCAAGGGCCATGTGGTGGCCATGACGGGTGATGGCGTCAACGACGCACCGGCGCTCAAGGCCGCCGACCTCGGCGTGGCAATGGGCGTGGCGGGCACCGAGGTGAGCAAGGAAGCGGCCCGCATGATCCTGGCCGACGACCACTTCGCCACCATCGTGCTGGCCGTGCGCGAAGGCCGGGGCGTGCTCGACAACATCCGCAAGTTCCTGCGCTACCTGCTGTCGTCCAACCTGGGCGAGGTGCTCACCGTGTTTGTCGGCGTGGTCGGGGCCGGTGTCATCGGCCTGGAAGCCACGGCCACCGGATCCGGTGGTGCGGTGGTGCTGCCGCTGCTGGCCACGCAGATCCTGTGGATCAACCTGATCACCGACACCGGGCCCGCGCTGGCCATGGGCGTGGACCCGATTGCCGATGACGTCATGGACCGCAAGCCCCGTGCGCGCAACCAGCGCATCATCGACGCGCCCATGGCACTGAACGTGCTGGAGACCGGCGTCGTGATGGCAGCACTCACCCTGCTGACGCTGGACCTGTTCCTGCCCGGCGGGCTGATCGAGCCGCCGGGCAGCTGGCTGGGCACCGGTCCCCACAGCCTGGAGCTCGCGCGCACCGCCGCGTTCACCGTGCTGGTGCTCACGCAGCTGTTCAATGGTTTCAACGCACGCTCGGCGAGCCGCTCGGCGTTTCCGTCGATGTTCTCGAACCGCTGGCTGTGGGCCGCCGTGGTGGTGTCGGCGGCGCTGCAGGTGGCGGTCGTGCACCTGCCCTTCCTCAACCTGGCCTTCGGCACCGTGCCGCTCTCCGTCGGCCAGTGGGGCGTGTGTGTGGCCATGGCCAGCGGCGTGCTCTGGTTCGGCGAGGTGCGAAAGTTGCTTCGGCGGCGCTGACGGCCCAGGCCCTAGACTGCGTCACCGTGAACACCTCCGCCCAAGCCGCGTCGGCCGATGCGCGCCTGCCTTTCATTGACGCCCTCAAGGCGATCGGTTCGCAGCTCATCGTGCTGCACCACCTCGCGTTCTACGGGCCCATGTCGGACTGGACCCACCAGCTCGCCCCGGGCCTGGTGGGCTGGTTCAGCCAGCACGCGCGCATGGCGGTGCAGATCTTCCTGGTGGTCGCGGGTTTCCTGGCGGCGCGCAGCCTGGCGCCCGACGGCTCGCTGCGCACCGGGCGGCCGCTGGCCCTGCTCGGGCAGCGCTTCGTGCGCGTGAGCCTGCCGCTGATGGCCGCATTGTTGCTGGCCATGGTGTGCACCGAGGTCGCCCGCCAATGGATGACGCACGACTCGCTGCCGGCGCCACCGGGCCTGTGGCAGTTCGTGGCGCACGCCTTGCTGGTGCACAGCCTGCTGGGCGTGGATTCGCTCTCGGCCGGCGTCTGGTACGTGGCCATCGACGTGCAGCTGTTTGCGCTGCTGCTGGGCCTGCTGTGGCTGGGCCGGCGCTGGGGAGCGGCGGCGCCGCTGCTGGTGGCGGCGGTGGTGCTGGCCTCGCTGTTTCACTTCAACCGCGACAGCGCCTGGGACAACTGGGCGATCTACTTCTTTGGCGCCTACGGCCTGGGCGCGCTGGCCTTCTGGGTGAGCCGTGCGGACGCAGGCCACAGCGCGCCGGCCTGGCTGGCGGCCATGGCCCTGTTCACCGCGCTGGCGCTGGCACTCGACTGGCGCACCCGCATCGCGCTGGCGCTCGGCGTGGCGCTGGCGCTGGCCTGGGCGCACCGCAGTGGCTGGCTGTTTCGCTGGCCGCGCAGCCGCGCGCTGGCTTACCTGGGCCGCATCTCCTACGCGGTGTTCCTGCTGAATTTCCCGGTGGCGCTGGTGGTCAACGCCTGGTTCACGCGCTACGCCAGCCCCGATGCGGGTGTGCAGACACTCGGTGTGGCCGTGGCCTGGCTGGCGTGCAACCTGGCCGGCGCCGCCTTCCACCACGGGGTGGAGCAGCGGCTGCTGCGCCGGGACGGCGCAACGCCGACCAGCCGCTGAGCCTGCGGGCTCAGCCGGCGGCGACGGCGGCGGCGGCGGTGGAGCCGGCCGGGTCGCAGCGTTCGCGCAGGTAGGCCAGCGCGGCCTCCACCTGGTCGATCAGCACCAGGCACAGGTCGCCCGCCTGCAGTCGCGCCAGCGCGGTGTCGATGGCCTTGAACTCGCCCTGGATGGTGTCGACACGGCGGGTGCGGGCAGCGCCTTCGAGCCCCTGGCGCAGCAGCCCGGTCACCTCTCCCTCGGAACGGCCGCGCTGGCAGGCGTCCTCGAACAGCACGACGTCGTCGAAGGCCGCGCCCAGGATGCGGGTCTGTTCGCGGATGTCCTCGTCACGCCGGTCGCCCGCGCCGCTGATGACGACCACACGGCGGCGGGCCGGCAAGGCTTCGGCAGCGGCCACCAGGGCGCGCATGGCGTCCGGGTTGTGGCCGTAGTCGGCGATCACGGTCGCGCCGCGCAGGCTCATGAGGTTGAAGCGCCCGGGCACGCTGGCGGCATCGCTCTGGAAGCTGGCCAGGCCCTTGCGGATGCGCGCCCACGGCATGCCCAGGGCCCAGGCCGCGGCCAGGGCGGCCATGGCGTTTTCCACCTGGAAGCCGATGCGGCCTCCCATGGTCAGCGGTATGTCGGCCAGCGCCACCTCGTGCCGGCGTTCGCCCTGAATGGCCACGATGTGCGCGCCCTCCAGCCAGACCGCGCGGTGCCCCTGCGCCCGGTGCGTGGCCAGCACCGGGTGGTGGGCGTCGCTGGCGAAAAAGATCACCCGGCCGGTGCAGACCTCGGCCATGCGCACGCAGTGCGGGTCGGCTGCGTTGAGCACGCCGTAGCCGTCGGGCGCCACGTTCTGGATCACCACGCGCTTGAGCACCGCGATGTCTTCGACGGTGGTGATGTAGTTGAGGCCCAGGTGATCGCCCGAGCCGATGTTGGTGACCACCGCCACCTGGCAACGGTCGAAACCCAGGCCCTCGCGCAGCACACCGCCGCGCGCGGTCTCGAACACCGCCGCGTCCACGTCGGGATGCATGAGCACGTTGCGCGCGCTGCGCGGGCCTGCGCAGTCGCCGCTGTCGGTCTGGCGCCCGTTCACGTAAACGCCGTCGGTGTTGGTCAGGCCCACCCGCATGCCTTGTGTGTGCAGCAGGTGCGCGATCAGGCGCGCGGTGGTGGTCTTGCCATTGGTGCCGGTCACGGCCACCACCGGCACACGGCCGTTCTGGTTGGGCGGGAACAGGTGGTCGATGATGGCTTCACCCACCGCGCGGCCCTTGCCGTAGGACGGGCTCAGGTGCATGCGCAGGCCCGGCGCGGCGTTGACTTCCACGATGCCGCCACTTTGCTCCTCCAGCGGCGTCAGCACGGTCTCGCACACCACGTCCACGCCACACACGTCCAGCCCGACCATGCGGGCCGCGGCCACCGCGCGCGCGGCCACCTCGGGGTGCACGTCGTCGGTCACGTCGGTGGCGGTGCCGCCGGTGGAGAGGTTGGCGTTGTTGCGCAACACGACCCGCTCGCCCTTGTTCGGCACGGTGTCGGGCGTGTGCCCCTGGATCTGCAGGCGCGCCAGGGCGATGTCGTCGATGCGCATGCGGGTGAGCGCGGTGCCGTGGCCGTCGCCGCGCTGCGGGTCGGCGTTGACCGCGTCCACCAGCTGGGCCACGGTGTGCAGGCCGTCACCGATCACCTGCGGCGGGTCGCGCCGGGCCGCGGCCACCAGCCGGTCCCCGACGACGAGCAGGCGGTAGTCGCTGCCGGGCAGGTATTTCTCCACCATGGGCTGACCGTATTCGCTGGCCACGCGAAAGGCCATCTCGAGGTGATCGCGCGAGACGATGTTGACCGTGACGCCCTTGCCCTGGTTGCCGTCGCGCGGCTTGACCACCACCGGCAGGCCGATCTGTCCGGCCACCGCCCAGGCCTCGTCGGCGCTGTCCACCGGACGCCCCAGGGGTACCGGCACGCCGGCGGCACGCAGCAGGTTCTTGGTGAGGTCCTTGTCCTGCGCGATGCTCTCTGCCACCGCACTGGTGCTGTCCACTTCGGCGGCCCAGATGCGCCGTTGGCGTGCGCCCCAGCCGAACTGCACCAGCGAGCCCTGCGTGAGGCGGCGAAACGGAATGCCGCGGGCGACCGCTGCGCTGACGATGGCGCCGGTGGACGGACCCAGGCGCACGTCTTCGTCGATCTCGCGCAGTTGGGCGATCACCGCGTCCACGTCAAACGCCTCGTCGCGCTGACCCCGCACCAGTGCGATCAGCTGCTCGGCGGCCTTGAAGGCCGCTCGCCCCACGGGCTCCTCGGTGTACTCGACCACCACCTGAAAGGTGCCCGGCTCCACGGTTTCGGTGCAGCGCGAAAAACTCACCGGGCAGCCGGCCTGAGCCTGCAAGGCCAGCGCCACCAGTTTGAGCACATTGGCCAGTGACAGCTCGCTGGCCGGTCGGGGCCAGCGCCCGAGCTGGGGAAAGCGCTCGCGCAAGGCCGCCTCGAAACCGGGCAGGTCGCTCAGGGAGCGCTCGCCGCTTTCGCAGTGAACGATGGCTTCGATGGCGGTCTGGCGTGTCCAGAGGTTGGGACCACGCAGGGCACGGATGCGGGAGATGTCCATGGCAGGGGCGAATTCGGTTGGGGTTCGGTCGGGGACGGTTGCGGTTCGGGGGCTCAGGCGCTCGGCAGGGCGTCGAAGCGCTGCAGGCCGGCGGCCACCAGCGCCGGGCTCAGGCCGGCGGCCCAGGCGGCGGCGGCCGCGCCGCACAGGATGTGGGCCACCGCCGGGTCGGCCAGCCCCGCCAGCGGTGCGCGGGCCAGCACCTCGCCGCTGTCGATGAGGCAGACCGCCTCGTCCTGCCAGCGCACGGTGCGCGGCATCAACACACCGCCCGGCACCGGACCGCGGCCGTAGCCCAGGCACTGGCCGTCGCAATGCACGGCCAGCTCGGCCACGCCGGGTTCGTCGAGGTTGAGCACGCAGGCACCCGGCTCGAGCACCACGTCGACCTGGGTGCGCAGCACCCGCGGCATGCCCGACGCATCGAGGATGTCGTGCTGCGCCAGACCCTCCCAGCCGCCGAGGTCGGTGACCACGCCGACCAGGCAGCGGTCGTACGGCAGGCCGTGGTCCAGGATGAGCGCAGGCGTGGTCTCGACCACCAGGCCCGAAATCTCGCGGTTCATCAGCAGGCGCTGGCATTGCTCCCAGTAATCGGCGCCCGCGCGCTCGATGCGGCGGCGACCGATGTGGATGCCTTCGCTGGAGGCCAGGCCGGCCGGCGCACCGGCCAGGTCGAGCAGGAAAGCCGCGGCGCGGGCCAGCAGGGCGGTGCCCCGGGTGCCGCTCACGCCGATCAGGGGCACGCGCCCGGCCATGGGCGTGGCCGGGTCGAACAGCTGGGCCACGATGGCTTCACCCACCGGACGGGGCTGGCCGATGGCCGGGCGCAGGTGCATCAGCAGGCCGGGACCGGCATTGACCTCCACGATGGCGCCGCCCACCTCGTGCAGCGGGCGACCGATGTCCTGCGTGACCATGTCGATGCCGGCGATGTCCAGGCCCACGGCACGTGCCGCCAGGCTCGCCATGAAGGCCACCTCGGGGTGGACCTCGTCGGTGCAGTCGAAGGCCATGTTGCCGTTGCGCTGCACCAGCACCCGCTGGCCTTGTGCGGGCACGGCGTCGGCGCCGAGGCCCTGGCGCTCGAGCAGCAAGGCCATGGCCGGCTCGCGCTCCAGCCGGATGGTCTCGAGCGGAAATTCTTCTGCTTCGCCGCGCCGCGGATCGCTGTTGAGTTGCTGGTCGATCAGGGTTTTCACATCGGCCACGCCGTCACCCGTGACCCACAGGCTCTCGCCCCGGTTGGCCGCCACCACCCGCCCGCCCACCACCAGCACGCGGTGCTCGTTGCCCGCGATGTGGCGCTCGACGATGACGTCGCTGCCTTCGGCGTCGGCAATCGCGAAGGCGCGCTCGATGTCGGCCTGCGCGGCCAGTTCGAGCGAGACGCCGCGCCCGTGGTTGGCGTCGCTGGGCTTGACCACCACCGGCAAGCCGATGTCTTGCGCCACCTCCCAGGCTTCGGCCGCGCTGGCCACGACCTGGCCTTCGGGCACCGGCACGCCGCAGCCCTGCAGCAGCGACTTGGTGAGGTCCTTGTCGCTGGCGATGTTCTCGGCGATCGCGCTGGTGAGGTCGGTCTCGGCCGTCCAGATGCGCCGCTGGCGCGCACCCTGGCCGAGTTGCACCAGGTTGCCTTCGGTCAGCCTGATGTGCGGAATGCCGCGCTCGGTGGCCGCGCTCACGATCGCTGCGGTGGACGGACCGAGCCAGGTCGCATCGACCACCTGGTGCAGGGCCTTGACCGCGCCCGCCACGTCGAAGGGCTCGTTGTTCATCGCCGCTTCCAGCAGCGCGTGGCCGTGGCCCAGGGCCGCCTCGGCGGTGGCGCGGTTGCGGGCGCGAAACACCATGCGGTAGACGCCCGGCTGGCTGGTGCTGCGCGTCTGGCCAAAACCGGTGGGCATGCCCGCCAGGTTCAGCAGTTCGATCACGCAGTGCTCCAGCACATGGCCGGCCCAGGTGCCTTCGCGCAGCCGCTGCACAAAGCCGCCCACCTCGCCCACGCCGCAGTGGTGTGCATCCAGGCCCGGCAACAGGGCCAGCAGCCGGTCGGTCAGGCCTTCGATGGTGTGGGAAGGGCGCTGCTCCAGCGTCCCCAGATCCAGCCAGACCTCCATCGTCGAGCGGTAGGTCCAGATGTTGGGCCCTCCGAGGAAGCGGTGGCGAAGCACGGTCAGCGCAAAACGGTTTGAATCCATAAAACCCGGGGTTGAACGCACAAAAGCCGGGCACAGGGCCCGGCTGTCAACGGTGGACGCACGCGCTCGGGCGCCGTCCGGTGCGGGCACCTCAGGCACCCGCTCACCGCATTCTGCGCCGTCCCGGGGCCTTGCAACCGGGCCGGGCGCGACAATTTGTGGCCGGATGTCACGCCAGCAACACCGGCGACATGGCGCACAATTTCCGCTTCATGCAAACCTCCGCCGCCACCCCCCGTCCCGCCGCCAGCGGCCCCGCTTCTGCCGCCCCGGGCCCGTCGGACGTGCTGGCCCGCATGACGCTCGATCTGGACGCGCAGGGGCGCTTCGGCCGCGGCGAGCTGCTGCTCACCTCCGGCGAGCTGGTGGAGCTGCCCGCTGCCGGTGACACCCACACCTGGGCGCTGGGCAGTGCGCTGCGCCTGCAGCACACCGACCTGGCCGGCGTGGCCACGCTGGACCTGCTGGATGGCCACGGGCTGCGCCGGCGCTGGCGCTTCACGCTGGCGCAGAACCCGGCGGCGCTGCGGCTGGTGCGCCAGTTCGACCAGGCCGTGGCCCGCCTGCAGGGCGGGGCCGCACCGGTGCTGGACACCGGGCTGCGCTGCCCCTCCTGCCAGTCGCCGGTGAACCCCGACAGCGAGACCTGCGAGGTCTGCGCACGCCAGCTGGCAGAGATTCCCTCCACCTGGGTGCTGCTGCGCTTGTGGCGCTTCGCGCGGCCGTACCGCTGGCAGTTGCTGGCGGGTTTTCTGCTCACGCTGGCCTCCACCGCCGCCACGCTGGTGCCGCCCTACCTGACCATTCCGCTCATGGACGATGTGCTGATTCCGTTCCAGAACGGGCAGAGAATCGACACCGGCTACGTGGCGCTGCTGCTCTCGGGGCTGCTGGGTGCCGGGGTGGTGGCCTGGGGCCTGGGCTGGGCACGCACCTGGCTGCTGGCACTGGTGTCCGAGCGCATCGCGGCCGACCTGCGCACCAGCGCCTTCGACCACCTGCTGGGTCTCTCGCTCGACTACTTCGGCGCCAAGCGCACCGGCGACCTGATCGCGCGCATCGGCTCCGAGACCGACCGGCTTTCTGTGTTTCTCTCGCTGCACGCGCTCGATTTCGCCACCGACGTGCTGATGCTGCTCATGACCTCGGCCATCCTGTTTTCCATCAACCCCTGGCTGGCGCTGGTCACGCTGCTGCCGCTGCCTTTCATTGCCTGGATGATCCACCGCGTGCGCGACCGGCTGCGCACCGGCTTCGAGAAGATCGACCGCGTGTGGGGCGACGTGACCAACGTGCTGGCCGACACCATTCCGGGCATCCGCGTGGTCAAGGCGTTCGCCCAGGAGCGGCGCGAGTCCGGCCGTTTCCACGAGGCCAACCAGCAGAACCTGGTGGTCAACGACCGCATCAACAAGACCTGGAGCCTGTTCACCCCCACGGTGACGCTGCTCACCGACATCGGCCTGCTCGTGGTCTGGGCATTCGGCATCTGGCAGATCGCCAGGGGCGACATCACGGTCGGGGTACTCACCGCGTTCATCGCCTACATCGGTCGCTTCTACGGCCGGCTCGACTCGATGAGCCGCATCGTCTCGGTCACGCAAAAGGCCGCCGCCGGCGCCAAGCGCATCTTCGACATCCTGGACCATGTCTCCAACGTGCCGGAGCCGGCCGAGCCGGTGCAGGGCGTGCCGGTGCACGGTGGCCTGAGCATGCACGGCATCGCGTTTCGCTACGGCAACCGCTCCGTGATCCGCGACCTGAGCCTGAGCATCCGGCCCGGCGAGATGATCGGTCTGGTCGGGCACAGCGGCTCGGGCAAGAGCACGCTGGTCAACCTGATCTGCCGCTTCCACGACGTGAGCGAAGGCCGCATCGAGCTCGACGGCACCGACATCCGCAGCTTCCGCGTGGCCGACTACCGCCGCCACATCGGCCTGGTGCTGCAGGAGCCGTTCCTGTTCTTCGGCACCATCGCCGACAACATCGCCTATGGCAAGCCCGGCGCCACACGCGACGAGGTGGTGGCGGCCGCGCGCGCCGCCCATGCGCACGACTTCATCCTGCGGCTGACGCACGGCTACGACTCGCTGGTGGGCGAGCGCGGCCAGGGACTCTCGGGCGGCGAGCGCCAGCGCATCAGCATCGCGCGTGCGCTGCTGATCGACCCGCGCATCCTGATCCTCGACGAAGCCACCTCGGCGGTGGACACCGAGACCGAGAAGGAGATCCAGAAGGCGCTGGACAACCTGGTGCAGGGCCGCACGACGATCGCGATCGCGCACCGCCTGTCCACGCTGCGCAAGGCCGACCGGCTGGTGGTGATGGACCGGGGCGAGGTGGTGGAGGTCGGTCCGCACGACGAGTTGATGGCGCGCCAGGGCCACTACTGGCGCCTGCACGAAGCGCAGGCGCGCCAGGCCGCCGCCGAAGACCCCGACCACATCGACAACGCCCTGGCGCACCACCTGCCCCAGCCGTCGGCGCACACCGGCAACCTGCAGCCATGAACACCTCCACCCAGGCCGAAGCCGACTTCCACCTGCACTGCGACGACCAGGGACGCTGGGTGTGCCAGCGGGCCGATGGGGAGCCGCAGGTCGGCGTGCAGGTGGTGCGTGCCTTTCCGCTGAGCGCACCGCGGGAGGCGATTTCCATCATCGGACCGGACGGGCACGAGCTGGTGTTCGTGGGCCGGCTCGATGCGCTCGATGGGCGCCAGCGGACCGCACTCGAGCAGGCGCTCATGGAGCGCGAGTTCTCGCCCGTGGTCTTGCGCATCCGCGAGGTGAGCACCTTCGCCACACCGAGCACCTGGCAGGTCGACACCGACCGCGGACCCACCGAGCTGGTGCTCAAGGTGGAAGAAGACATCCGCCGCCTGCCGGGCCAGCGCCGCCTGCTGATCACCAGCGCCCACGGCGTGGTGTTCGACATCCCCGACCGCAACGCGCTGGACCGCGCCTCGCGCCGTTTCCTCGAACGTTTTCTCTGACCTCGGAACCGCACCGGTGCTGCACGGGTCGACAGATATGACGATCGTCATATCTGGCATTACACTGCCGGCATGGAAACCGGACCTGGCCGCAAAGCCCTGACCCACGAGCGCATTCTGGAGACGGCCGCGCGCGCGATCCGCCGCGCGGGTTTTCAGGGGGTCGGTGTGGCCGACATCATGAAAGAGGCGGGGCTGACGCACGGCGGCTTTTACGCCCACTTCGCCTCACGCGACGCCCTGCTGGTGGAAGCCCTGGAGCACGCCGGAAGGCAAAGCGCGCAGCGGCTGGACAAGGGCGGAATGCTGCGGCAGGCGCGCGGCGCCAGCGCGTTTCGCGCCCTGGTCGAGAGCTACCTGTCGGACCGCCACCTGGCCGATACCGAAGGCGGTTGTGCGGTGGCGGCACTGGTGTCGGAAGCGCCGCGCCAGGCGCCCGAGGTGAGGGCCGCAGCCGCGCTGCGAGTGCGCGGCCTGCTGGATCGGGTGCGCGACTCGCTGCCGGAACATGCCGCTGCAGACGCAGCCACCTCGATCGCCAGCCAGATGGTGGGCGCGCTGCAGCTCGCGCGCGTGCTGGGCAACAACACCGAAGGCCGCGCGCTGCTCGCCGCCAACCGCAACGCCCTGCTGGCGCAACACGAAGGTTTGGTTTGACCGCTTCCCACGCGCAGGTCCGCCTGCAACAGATGCTGCATGCGCCACTGCTGCCCACCCTCGTGCGCCTGGCCACGCCCAACGTCATGGGCCTGTTCGCCATGACCATCGTGATCGGCTACGACGGCTACATCCTCGGGCGGCTCGGCGCGGACGCACTGGCCGGCATCGCGCTGGTGTTTCCGCTGTCCATGCTGATGGTGCAGATGTCGGCCGGTGGCATCGGTGGGGCCACCACCGCCGCCGTGGCGCGCGCGCTGGGCGCTGGCCGCGCCGGGGACGCCAGCCGCCTGGCGCAACAGGCCCTGCTGATTGCCCTGCTGATGGCCGCGCTGTTCATGCTGGCGTTGCTGGGTGTCGGGCGCGGCATCTTCAGCAGCATGGGCGGCCGGGGCGCGGCGCTGGAGGCGGCACTGGCGTATTCGAACGTGCTGTTCAGCGGCGCGGTGGTCATCTGGTTCACCAACGTGCTGGCCGCCGTGGTGCGCGGCGCGGGCAACATGCTGCTGCCCTCGGTGCTGATGCTGGGCACGGCGGTGCTGCACCTGGTGTTGTGTCCGCTGCTGGTGTTCGGCTGGGGACCGGTGCCCGCGCTGGGCGTGGCCGGCGCGGCGGTGAGCACGCTGGTGGTCAACGGCGCCTCTGCCCTGGTGATGCTGGCCCACCTGCTGCGCCGCGACGGCGCCGTGCAGCTGCAGCACTCACCCTGGCGGCTGCACGGGCCCTCGCTGCGCGACATCCTGCGCGTGGGCCTGCCGGCATCGTTGAGCCCGGTGATCAGCAATGCGTCCATCGCGGTGGCCACCGCGTTCGTCGGCAGCTTCGGCACCGCTGCCCTGGCGGGCTACGGTGTGGCCGCGCGGCTCGAGTACATCCTGGTGCCGATCGCTTTCGGTTTCGGCACGGCGCTGACCGCGATGGTGGCGACCAACATGGGTGCCGGGCAATCGGCGCGTGCGGTGCGCGTGGCCTGGGTGGGTGGTGCGGTGGTGGCAGCCATCACCGGTGCCATCGGCGTGGTCACAGCGATGGCACCGGCGCTGTGGATGAACCTCTTCACCACCGATGCCGAGGTGCTGGGCTTCGGCGGACGCTACCTCAACATCGTGGGTGGCTGCTACGCCTTCTTCGGTCTCGGCCTGGCGCTGTTTTTTGCGTCGCAGGGCGCGGGCCGCATGTTCTGGCCCCTGGCCGGCAGCATGGCGCGGCTGGTGATCCTGGTGTTGGGTGGCTGGTTGTGCGTTCACGTGTTCCAGACCTCGGCCACAGGCCTCTTTGCCGTCGTCGCACTCAGCCTGGTGGTGTACGGCTCCACCATCGCCATCGCCATCCGGCTGGGCAGCTGGACCCGATGAAAACCCCCTCAAACGGAGACAACATGAAAACACTCGCCGATGATTTCAACGCCCGCGGCGCGGGCGCGCTGCCCGGCCACCTGGGCCTGGTCATCACCCACGTGAGCACAACGGAGGTGCGCTCCGAGCTCGCGGTGAAACCCACCACCATGGCGCCCAACGGTTTCCTGCACGCCGGCAGCGTGGTCACGCTGGCCGACACCAGTTGCGGCTACGGCTGCATGGCCAACCTGCCCAAAGAGGCCACCGGCTTCACCACCATCGAACTCAAGAGCAACCACCTGGGCACGGCGCTCGAAGGCACCATCGACTGCGTGGCACGGCCGGCCCACATCGGGCGCACCACGCAGGTGTGGGACGCCACCGTGACGCACCGCGAGACCGGCAAGACGATCGCGCTGTTTCGCTGCACGCAGATGGTGCTGTACCCCAAGGTCTGACCAATGAAACTGAACTTCACGCGCTCGGCGTTCTCCGACTGGGACACACCACCGAACGAGGACAGCACCATGAAGATTCAGGTCAACACCGACGCCCACATCGACGGACACGCACTGCTGAGCGAGGGTGTCACCCGCACCGTGAGCCATGTGCTCAAACGCTTTCAGGACCACGTCACCCGCGTGGAGGTGCACCTGAGCGACCTGAACGGCGACAAGGGTGGGCAAGCCGACAAGCGTTGCGTGATGGAAGCCCGCCTCGAGGGACGCCAACCCGTGGCCGCCACCGAAATCGCCGGCTCGCAGGACCAGGCGGTGCGGGGTGCGGTGGAAAAACTGGCCCGGCTGATCGACAGCCAGCTCGGTCGCGCGTCCAGCTCGGAACGCTCGCCCGTCAAGCCCACGGCGGACTGACGCTCAGGGCTTGCGGGCCGCGGCCGGGGCTTTCGCCTCTGCGCAGGGGTTCTGGTCGGCGGGCCGCCGGCCGTATGTGTGGCAACGAACTGACCGGCCCATGTCGGCCCCGCTAGTCTGTGGCAATGACCGAACCGCCGACCGCCACCGCGCCGCACGACCGGCTGCCTGCGGGCGGCCCGGGCGCCGCCAGTGCGCAATGGCTGCCGCAGGACAACGCCTGGGTGCTGGGCCTGGGCGGCGAATGGCGCGGACACCAGGGTGTGCTGCCCGACCTGCCCGGCGCGCTGGTGCGCGGCGAGGTGCGTTTCGACACCACGGCACTGCGTTCATGGGACGTGGCGTTCGCATCGATCCTCTGGCAACGCCTGAGCGCGCTGACCCGGCCGCCGGTGCGCATCGATCTGCAGGGCCTGCCCGAGGGCCTGCGCGACATCCTGTCGATGGCGCTGACCGAGGAATCTCCCGCGCCCACTGCGCCCCGGGCCCAGGCCGGGCGCATCCAGACCCTGGGTGTCGGCACCCAGGCCTGGTGGGACGACGGGCGCCGCTCGCTCACCTTCATCGGCGAGGTGTTGCTGTCGGTGGCTCGGCTGCTGCGCGGCAGGAGCGGCATGCGATGGGGCGACCTGGCCTGGCAGATCGAACAGACCGGCCCGCGCAGCCTGCCCATCGTGGCGCTGGTGAGTTTTCTCGTGGGCCTGATCGTGGCCTACATGGGCGCGGCGCAGTTGCAGCGTTTCGGCGCGCAGAACTTCATTGCCGACCTGGTGACGGTGGGCGTGGTGCGCGAAGTGGCAGCGCTGCTGGTGGGCATCGTGCTGGCCGGCCGCGTGGGCGCGGCGTTCGCGGCCCAGATCGGCAGCATGCGGGCCAACGAAGAGGTCGATGCGCTGGCCACGCTCGGCGTGAACCCGGTGGACTTTCTCGTTTTGCCGCGCGTGCTCGCGCTGCTGGTCGTGGGGCCGCTGCTCACCGCCTTCGCAGCACTTGTGGGCATGGCGGTGGGCTGGCTGGTGGCGGTGGGCATCTACGGCGTGACACCGCTGGAATATGTGGTCGCCAGCGCCCAGGCGCTGACCCTGCCGCATGTGCTGGTGGGCCTGCTCAAAGGCACGGTGTACGCCGTGCTGGTGGCCCTGGCGGGTTGCCTGCAGGGCATGTCGGCCGGGCGCAGTGCGCAGGCCGTGGGCGATGCCACCACCGCTGCGGTGGTGCAGGCCATCGTGTGGATGGTGGTGGTGGCCTCGGTGCTCACCGTGCTGTTCCAGCAGCTGGACTGGTGACGCGATGACGTCTCCCCTGATCCGCGTGCAGGCCATGACCATGGCCTTCGGCGACCACGTCGTGCAGCGCGACCTCGACTTCGACGTCTTGCCTGGCGAGGTGCTGGCGATCGCGGGTGGCAGCGGCTGCGGCAAGAGCACCTTGCTGCGCCACCTGATCGGCCTGCAGGCGCCGGCCGCCGGCCGGGTGTTGCACGGCACACAGGACCTGTACACGGCCGACGCGAAGACCCTGGGCGTGCTGCGCCAGGGCTTTGGCGTCGCGTTCCAGGCCGGCGCCCTGTGGAGCAGCATGACGGTGGGTGAAAACGTGATGCTGCCGATGCAGCTGTTCACCGGGCGCGATGCAGCCACCTGCGCGCGGGACGCGCGCTTCAAGCTGGCACTGGTCGGTCTGGCCGACAGCTTCGAGGCCGAGCCTTCACAACTCAGCGGCGGCATGCGCAAGCGCGCGGCCATCGCGCGGGCGCTGGCGCTGGACCCGCCACTGCTGTTCCTGGACGAACCCTCGGCCGGGCTGGACCCCTTGTCGTCGGCCCAGCTCGACGAACTCATTCGCCACCTGCGCGACGACCTGGGCACCGCCGTGGTGATGGTCAGCCACGAGCTGGGCAGCATCTTCGCGCTGGCCGACCGCCTGCTGTTCCTCGACGCGCAGAGCAAGACCATGACGGCACTCGGCCCACCCGACGACCTGTTGCACCACGGCCCGCCGGGGGTGCAGACCTTCCTGCGCCGCGGCGCAGGACAGCCCGAGACCCACACCCCATGAAGCGCCAGCTCAGCCCCACCCTGATCGGCACCTTCGTGGTGGTCGGCCTGTCCCTGATCGCAGCCACCGTGATCGCGCTGGCGGGCAACAGCCTGTTCACACGCAAGGAGAAAGCCGTCATGTTTTTCAGCGGTTCGGTCTACGGCCTGCAGGAGGGCGCACCGGTGGTGTTTCGCGGTGTGCGCGTGGGCAGCGTGGAGTCGATCGCCGTCTTCTACGACAGCCGCACCGATGACTTCTCGATCCCGGTGCTGGTGGCGCTCGACGGTGACGCGGTGAGCGGGCTCGATGGCCGCAGAACCAAGGGCGTGGGTCTGGCGCTGCCGGCGCTGGTGCAGCGCGGGCTCAGTGCCCAGCTCGCCATGCAGAGCCTGCTGACCGGCCTGCTCTATGTCGACCTCGACCTGCGCCCCGCCCGCCCGGGCCAGCTGCGCGGCACCTACCGCGACGTGCCCGAGATCCCGACCACGGCCACCGCCATCCAGGCCCTGAAGAACCAGCTGGAAGGCATGGACTTCCGCAAGATCGCCGAAGACCTCTCCGCCATCGCGGCCTCGGCCCGCGCCGTGGTCTCCGGCCCCGAACTCCGGCAGGCGCTGACCGACCTGGCCGAGATCACCGCCACCTTCAAGCGCGTCTCGACCCGGCTGGACCAGCGCATCGATCCGCTGGCCAACGAGTTGCAGCGCTCGTTGTCGTCGGCGCGCAGCGCGATGGACAGCCTGGGCCGCGCGGCGGGCTCGGTGAACAGCACTTCCGAACAGGTGTCGGGCCTGTTGGCGCCCGACGCGCCGCTGGTGCAGAACCTGCAGCGCGCCGCCGACGAGGTGGGCCGCAGCGCGGCCTCGCTGCGCGAGGCCACCGCCGACGACTCCAGCCTGCGCCTGGGCGCGGACCGGGCACTGCAGGACCTCTCGCGGGCAGCACGCGCCTTGCGCGACCTGGCCGAGACGCTGGAACAACAACCCGATGCCGTGCTGCGCGGGCGCAAGGTGACGCCATGAAGCGGCGCAACGCGCTGGCCTGCGTGGGCCTGCTGCCGCTGCTGCTGACGGGCTGTGCGTCGACGCCGACCGCCACGCACTGGTACGAACTCAAGAGCGCACCACCCGAAGCCGTGCCCGCGCCCGGCGCGGACGACGGCTCGGTGTGGGAACTGTCGGCGCTCGTGCGGCTGCCGGGCGCACTCGACCGGGACACGCTGGTGGTGGCCAGCGGCGCGGCCGGCGTCACGCCGCTGAGCGGTCACCGCTGGGTCGAGCCACTGCGCGCCAGCATCCCGGCCCGGCTCGCGGACGATCTGGCCCGGCTGCGCGGCGCAGGACGCGCGTGGCTGTCGCCGGCGCCGGCCGGGGTGCGCGTGACACAGCGCCTGCGGGTGGAGATCGACACACTGGTGGCCGACGAGGCGCGCACGGTGCTGAGGCTGCGGGCGCGCTGGTGGCTGAGCGAGGTCGCCCCCACCGGGTCGCCCGCGAGCGGCACCGCGGTGATCGACATCAGGCTGCCCGACCCCTCGGTGGACACATTGGCCGCTGCCCACCGCCTGGCCATCTGGCGGCTGGCCCGGCAGATCGAGGCACCGCCCTGAACGTGCACACTGCGGCACTCCCGTTGCCGCGGCACCGGCCGTCTTCTCCTTCGTCGAACCCCCATGCAAACGACACGCCCTCCGACAGCCCCCAGCCCGCGCCGGCTTTGTGGCCCGATCCTCGCCGCCATGCTGCTCACGGTGGCGGGCTGTTCCAGCCTGCCCCCCCGCACCGCGGACCTGCCCGCTGAACAAGCCGGCATGGTGAGCGTGAGCGGGGCGGGCGGCCAGGTGTCGGAGCGCGCCGAGCGCCAGGCGCTGCGCGGGCTGGCGGGCGAGGGGAAAAAGGACCTGCTGATCCACCACCTGAAGACCCTCACCGACAGCGGCGACGCCGACCTGTACCGGGGCAACCGCACCCGCCTGCTGGTCGACGGGCCGGCCACCTTCGGCGCCATGAAGGCCGCCATTGCGCAGGCGCGCGGACGGGTGCTGCTGCAGAGCTACATCGTGGAAGACGAGGGTGTGGCGGCCGAGGTCGCCGAGCTGTTGCTGGCCCGCGCAGCCCAGGGTGTGAGCGTGGCCCTGATCTACGACGCGGTGGGATCGATCCGCACGCCCGAGGCCTTCTTCCAGCGGCTGGTGGCCGGTGGCGTGTCGGTCTGCGCCTTCAACCCGGTCAACCCGACCCGGCGCCCCGGCCACTGGGGCCTGACCCACCGCGACCACCGCAAGCTGCTGGTGGTGGACGAGGACGTGGCGTTCACTGGCGGCATCAACATCAGCCGCGTCTACGGCTCCAGCTCGTTCGGTCGAAGCGGCCAGATCACGGGCGAAGGTGTGCTCGATGATGGCTGGCGCGACACGCAGATCGAGCTGCGCGGCCCCGTGGTGCCGGTGATCGGCCGGGTGTTCGAGGCCACGTGGCAGGAACAGGGCTGCAAGGGAGCGCTGGGCCAGCCGGCCGCGCAACGCGCCGACAGCGAGCCCGGGGATCGCGTGGTGAAGGTGATCGCCAGCGACCCGCGCGACAAGGACAACCGGATCTACAGCACCCTGCTCTCGGCGGTGGACGCCGCACGGGTCAGCGTGCGTTTCACCATGGCGTATTTCGCCCCCGGTGCCGACTTCGTCTCTGCACTGCGCAACGCGGCAGGACGCGGGGTGCTGGTGGAGATGGTGCTGCCCGGACGCAGCGACTCCAGCCTGGCGTTTCACGCCGGGCGCTGGTATTACGACGATCTGCTGAGCTCGGGCGTGCGCATCTACCAGATGGAGCACGCCCTGATGCACGCCAAGACCGCGGTGATCGACGGTGTGTTCTCCACCGTGGGTTCGAGCAACCTGGACTGGTTGAGCTTCGTGTCCAACAGCGAGCTCAACGTGATCGTGCTGGGCGACGACTTCGGCGACGAGATGAACGCGCTGTTCGAGCGCGACCGTGCATCGTCGCGGGCGATCACGCTGGAAGAATGGCGCCGGCGCGGCCTGAACGACCGCGCGAGGGAAGTGCTGGGCCGGATGATGGAACGCCTGCTCTGAACCACGGCCGTCATCGGCCTGGAAACCACCGGCGCGTTGGCCCGGTTGATCAGTTCACGCGCACCTTGAACTGCACGATCACCGCGCCATCGACATCCTTCAGCGATGGAATGAGGCCGACGTTCAGGCCAAAGCGGCGACCCTCGTAGGTGACCATGGGCAAGGCCGCGAAGAAGTTGCCGCCCCGGTTCATGGCCGGGTAGCCGTTCATGATCCCCACCGCTGCGCCGAGCTTGAACGCCCCGATCGACCAGGGCTGCCAGTTGGCCGCCGCATAGGTGGTGTTTTTGCGAACGCTGTTGTAGTAGTTGCCCGCCATGAACGAGAGTTCGTTGCTGGTGCGGTACTCGATACCCACACCGAGGTTGTTTTCGTTGTGACCCGCCTGCCGGTCGAAATGCCGCGAGAACCCGCCCACGTTGAGCCACAGCGAGGCTTTTGATTCGGTCTGGAGGTCGAGCACGACCGGCCCGGACTGCGCGGCGGCGGCCGAGCAGGCACCCAGCATGACCAGCATCAGGGCACAGGAAGAAGACATTTTGTTCATGGGGGCCTCGCGGAAAAGGTCCGCCAGACACAGCGGGTTCACTGTGGTTTCGGCCCGCGCAGACGATTTCTTGAGGTCGGGTGGCCTCAGAATCGGCGGGGAAGCGCCAAAGCGTGCGTTTTTCCTCACCTTTCCCGGCCGCTGCCACCCACCCCATGAAAACCCACCCCACCCCGCCCACCACGCTGGACACCACCCGCATCGACGACCTGCGCATCGGTGCCGTTCGTCCGCTGATCACGCCCGCGCTGCTGCAGGAATGGCAGCCCGCCCATGCGTCGGCCCAAACCACCGTTCAGGACAGCCGGGCCGCCATTTCGCGGGTTCTGCACGGGCAGGACGACCGACTGGTGGTCGTCGTCGGGCCGTGTTCGATCCACCACCACGACCAGGCCATGGCCTACGCGCGCCTGCTCAAGGCAGAGGCCGACGCGCTGCAACAGGACCTGCTGGTGGTGATGCGCGTGTACTTCGAGAAGCCACGCACCACCGTGGGCTGGAAGGGCTACATCAACGACCCGCACCTCGACGGCAGCTTTGCGATCAACGAGGGGCTGGAGATGGCGCGCGCACTGCTGCTGGACATCCTGACGCTGGGGCTGCCGGTGGGCACGGAGTTTCTGGATCTGCTCAGCCCTCAGTTCATCAGCGACCTGGTGAGCTGGGGTGCGATCGGCGCGCGCACCACCGAGAGCCAGAGCCATCGGCAACTGGCCAGCGGTCTGAGTTGTCCGGTGGGCTTCAAGAACGGCACCGACGGCGGCGTGAAGGTCGCCTCGGACGCGATCCAGGCGGCGCAGGCCTCACACGCCTTCATGGGCATGACCAAGATGGGGCAGGCGGCGATCTTCGAGACCCGCGGCAACGATGACTGCCATGTGATCCTGCGCGGCGGCGCGCAGCCCAACTACGGCGCAGGCGACGTGGCTGCGGCCTGTGCCCTGCTGCAAAAGGCGGGTTTGCGCGAACAGGTCATGGTGGATGTGTCGCACGCCAACAGCAGCAAGCAGCACCGACGCCAGATCGAGGTGGCGGCCGATGTGGCGGCTCAGGTGGCAGCGGGAGACGGCCGCATCATGGGTGTGATGATCGAGAGCCACCTGCGTGAGGGGCGCCAGGACATCGTGCCCGGTCAGGCCCTGCAGGTCGGTGTGAGCGTGACCGATGCCTGCATCTCGTTCGAACAGACCGTGCCTGTGCTGCAGCAGCTGGCGGGCGCGGTGCGCGCACGCAGGGCGAGGTGCACAGCCCGGGCTTGACGACGGCGGCGGGCTTGGGCGCCCGGCGCGGGCGGGAGGTCAGCGCGGCTTGCGCGGCACCATCGGGCCGCGGCCTTCGATGTGGCGGAAGTTGATGCGGCCCTTGCTCAGGTCGTAGGGCGAGAGCTCGAGCGAAACACGGTCACCCGCCAGGATGCGGATGTGGTTCTTCTTCATCTTGCCGGCGGAATACGCGATCAGCTGGTGACCGTTGTCCAGCGTCACACGAAAGCGCGTGTCGGGCAGCACCTCGTTGACGATGCCCATCATGTCGATCAGTTCTTCTTTGGCCATGGTGTTTCCTTTGCTTGAAGTGTACGGTTCAGTTCGGGCGCGCCGCCAGGCGGGTGGTGTCGTGCACCCAATCGATGCCCTGCGCCAGGCCGTAGTCGGCGGCGGCGGCATGGGTGGGAAAGGCGCTGTCAAAGCGCATCACGCGGGCGGTCGACGCGCTGCCGACGCCGCTGGCAATGGACACCTGGGCGGCAAACTGGCCGCACGGCAAGGGGCGTGGCAATGCCGCAATGCGGTACTTGCCCAGGGTGAGGGGAGAGGGATTCGTGGAGGGAATCGTGGAAATCGTGTGAATCATCAAAAAACGTCGGTGGGTCTGGGCGCGCGGCATTCGCCGCTGCGTCGGAAAACCCGAATCAAAAATCAAAAGACCGTTGGCAGCCCCAGCGCCGGGGGGTCTCACCGCTGGGTCCGGGCCCGGGGCCGCCGCGCTGGGCGAACGATCGGGACCGGCACGCGAACCACGGCAGGGATTCGGGCAAGGCAGTGAGGGGAAGGCCACGGTGCTGTGAGAAAGCGGGGTGGCGCGCCCTGGAGGGACTGGACCAGCAGCCCCTCTGCCGGGGGCGGTGCGTATGGGCCTGTGGGCTTGGACGCGGCTGGTCGCTCAGGGCGACCGCGCATGATAGCACGCCGAGGGCATCGGCGCGTTCAGGAGACGTCGCCGCCGTCGCCCCCATGGCTGCTGCGCCGGATGGCGCGCACCAGCCAGAGCCCCCCGAGCACGGCACCCACGAAGCCCAGGAAGCCGAACAAGGGCAGACCCATCAGCGTGGGACCACCCTGGACGGTCATGACGATGGAAGACCCGATGATCAGCGCCGAGATCACCAGCGCCATGGCCAGCCGGTTGGCGGCGCGGTCGATCTGGTCACCGACGCGCTTGAGATGGGCGAGTTCGATGCCCACCTGCAACCGACCCCGCCGTGCGTTGCGCAGCAGGCGCGACACATCGTGCGGCAACTGCTCGGCCAGGCTCAGCGTGCGGCGCAGCGTCTGCCAGACACGCTTGCCCACCGCCTTGGGCCGGTACCGCGCGCGCACCGCTTCATGCAACAGCGGCAGCGCCTCGGTGGCCATGTGAAAGTCGGGGTCGAGGCCGCGGCCCATGCCCTCCAGCGTGATGAAGGCCTTGATCAGCAAGGCCAGATCAGCGGGCAGTGCCAGATGGTGGTCGCGCAGGATGGCGGTCACATCCGCCAGCATCTGACCCAGGCTGAGCCGGGCCAGGGGCACGCCCTGGTACTGGTCCACAAAAGCCTCGATCTCGGTTTCGAGCAGCGCCAGCTGGACACCGTGTTCGTCGCCGGTCCAGTCGATCAGCACATCGGCCACCGCTTGTGGGTGGTGCTCCACCAGACCCAGCAGCAGCTGAAGCAGCTCTTCGCGGCGGCGCTGCGACAGGCGACCGACCATGCCGAAGTCGATGAAGGCGATGCGGTTCCCGCTCAGGTAGAACACGTTGCCGGGATGCGGGTCGGCGTGGAACAGACCGTCCTGCACGATCATCTTGAGCACCGCCTGGGCGCCGCGGCGCGCGAGCAGCTGGCGGTCCATGTCTTCCGTGTCGAGACGCTCAAGCGCATCGCCTGGCACACCATCCACACGGTCCTGCACATTGACGCGCTCGTTGGTGTAGGCCCAGTGCACGCGCGGCACCACGATCCACGGCAGACCCGACATGTTGGCGGCGATGCGTTCTGCGCTGCGGCATTCGGACGCCAGGTCGAGTTCCCGCTTGAGCGAGCGGGCGAGTTCACGCACCAGCTGCTGCGGCCGGTAGGGTTTGAGCGCGGGCAGCCTTTCCTCGGCCAGGGCCGCGAGGCGGGCCAGCAGGCGCAGGTCGGCGGCGATGGTCTCGGTGATGCCCGGCCGGCGGATCTTGACGACCACCTCGGTGCCGTCGAGCAACCGCGCGCCGTGCACCTGCGCGATCGAGGCGGCGGCGAGCGGCTCCTGGTCGAAACGGGCGAAAACCGCCTCGGGCTCGGCGCCAAGGTCTTCGCGCAGCTGGGGCCGCAGCAATTCCAGCGGCACCGAGGGCACCCGGCTGTGCAGCTTCTCGAATTCGGTGATCCATTCGGGCCCGAACAGATCGGCCCGCCCCGCGAGGATCTGTCCCAGCTTCACGAACGCCGGACCGAGTTCTTCGAGCGCCAGCCGCACCTGCACCGGTGGTGCCAGGCGGGCGAGGTCGGCGGCATGTTCCCATCGCAGGGCATGCCCGGCCCGCTCGAGCGAGTCGGCCAACCCGAGCCGGCGCACGCTGTCGCTGAAGCCATGGCGGATCAAAACACCCAGGATGGTATTGAGTCGGCCCATGTCACGGGCGGCGCCCAGCGTTTCGGCAAGCATGCAGGGATGATAAGACCCGGACCCCGCGAAGCGGGGGAGCGTGGGGGCACACAGATCCGGCGCCGGGCCGCCCCAAGCCGGATCAGCCCCCTCGGGGGGCAGCGGACCTCGCGCAGCGGGGGAGCGTGGGGGCAAAAGAC